>CAZIOH010000081.1:0-30621 GCA_964540815.1 uncultured Myxococcales bacterium
AGGCCCGGGGATCGCTGTCCGACCCGAACTCGGCGATCTTGCGGTAGTTGATGTCACCGGTGAGCTCGGTGGAGTCCTGGTTCTTCTCGTCCTTGGGCTGGAAGGTGCCGATGCCCACCCGATCCTGCTCCGAGAGGATCAGGCGGCGCACCCGGATGTGCTTGACCACCTCGGCCCAGTTGCCCTTGTGGAAGGCCATGAGCTCGCGGAAGATGAGCCGGCAGGCCGGGTCGAGATCGCCCTCGATGTGCACCGGCTGCTTGCCGGCCCCGTTGATCCCCAGCTCGACCAGGGCCTTCTCGCGCCACTCGACGGGGATCAGGCGCAGCGGTTCCTCGTGCATCGGGCACTTGAACTCGCGCTGGCCCCCGGCCACGCTGGCCAGCGCCTCCGGCAGGATCCAGTCGTAGGTGTACATGACCCCCTCGGGGATCCGCGAGTACTCCTCGAGCCCGCGCTTGATGAGCCGCGCGATGGTGGACTTCGAGCTGCCGACCGGGCCGTGCAGCAGGATCACCCGCCGCTCGGTGCCATAGCGCTGGGCCGCGCTCTGCAGCACGCTCACCAGCCGCATGAGCGGGATGTCGAGGCCGTAGATGGCGTCGCGTCCCCCGTGGTGATCGTCCTTGAAGAAGTTGTAGCGGATCAGCCGCTTCTTGTTGTCGATGTACTCCTCCTGACCGTAGGAGAGAATCATGTCGTAGACCCGCTGGAAGGCGGTGCGGGTGACGGCGGGATTCTTCTTGACGACGGCCAGGTAATCCTCGAACGAGCCGGTCCAGTTCAGCTCGGCGTACTCCTTCAGGTTCTGCAGACCGGCAATCTTTCCAATCAGCGGCGGTGTGTCACCAGCCTTGCCAACGACGGAATCGGGGGCCATCGCGTTCTCCTTCGGTCAAGCGGATGTCATGCGGAAAGGGGCGGGCCACGCCGGCCAGACAGCCGGACGGCCCTCCGCGATTTTAGCACGCTGCGAGATCGCGCGCGCGCCGTGCTTCGTGAAACGGTCGATCCCGTGATTGTAGATCAGAAATGCGTGAGCGACCCATCTCGGCGGGCGTACCGGAGCGCCAGCCAGAACAACCACGCGCCGCTCGGGACCAGCACGGCCGCGAAGGCGCCGAGCGCGAGCAGCGGCCGGGCCAGCGCGCCCGGCGAGGCGCCGAGCAAGAGAGCACCGCGGCTGGCCGCGAGCGCGTGGGTCAGCGGCAACAGGTTTCCGGCCCACCTCAGCGCCGGCGGGAGCACCGACACCGGATAGGCCACGCCCGACAGCAGCAAGGACGCCCCGCCGAGGAGCGCGGCCACCGGATTGGTCCGCCGCACCAGCATGGTCACCGCCCCCGAGAGCAAGCCGAGTCCCCCGAAGGCCGCCACCAGCAAGGGAAACGTCAGGGCCAAGGAAGGCCACGACACGTGTGGGAAGTGCACCCCGAACACCACCGAGGCCAGCGCGACATACACGCTCACCCTCAGGATGGCGAGCACGAACTCGTACACCGGTCCCACCCCGAGGGCCATCCACGCGGGCACCGGGCTCGCGAGCTCCGCCTCCATCACCCCCATCACCTGGGCCATGCGCACGCGGTTCGACAGGTTGGTGACCCCGACCTGCTGCAGATCCATCACGATGAGGCCGACCACGGCGAAGGCCAGATAGTCCCCCCCGTAGGCGAGCAGATGTGGGTTGCTGGAGGCACCGACCAGCCGGGCCAGGAAGGCCAGCGTCAACAGCGAGAAACAAAAGCCCACCCCCCGCACCAGCGTCGACACCCGGTAGCCAGCCGCCGTCCGCGCTTCTCGGCGTGCGAAGGCCAGCAGCACGCGCCAGAACCAGAGCGCCGGACCAGGTTGTGCCGTGGGCGTGGGCGCGGGCTTGGCCGCGGTCGCGGGCTTGACCGCGGGCGCAGGCCCTGCCGCGGGCCCTGCCACGACCTCGGGGGGGGGCGCGGGCCTCACAGACCGAGCTCCGCCTCGATGCGCGCCGGATCCATCTCTCCCACCAGCCGTCCCTGGCGGATGCGCAGCACCCGGTCCGCGAGCGCCCGTGCCTCGGTGGGATCGTTGGTGCCGACGAGGGCCGTCCGCCCCCCCGCGTGCAGCACGTCGTCCCGCAGGAACTGACGCAGGTCGCGCGCGCCCTCGGGGTCGAGCCCGAGGGTCGGCTCGTCGAGCAGCAGCACCCGCGCGTCGCCCATCAGGCCCCGCGCCAGCGCCAGCCGCTGTCGCATCCCGCGCGAGTAGGTGCGAAATGGCCGGTTCGTGGCCTCGGCGAGCCCCACCCGAGCCAGGAGCGCGTGGGCCCGGCGCCTCGACTCGGAGGCCGACAGGCCGTGCAACGCGCCGAAGAACTCCAGGTTGTGGAGCCCGGAGAGCGGCCAGTGGAAGCTGCGCTCGTCCCCGATCACGAACGACACCTTCCGCCGGAACTCGGTGCTGTGGACCCGCACATCGAGCCCGGCCACCCGCACGCTGCCGCTGGAGGCCTCGAGCAGTCCGGCGAGGATGCGCAAGAGCGTGGACTTCCCCGCGCCGTTCGGCCCCATGAGACACACGATCTCGCCCGCCGCGAGCTCGAACGAGACGTCGGCCAGCGCCGCCACCGGGGGCCGTCGGAGCTGCCCGCGCACGAGCTCCCGGATCCCCGCCGCCGGCCGGAAGGTCTTGCCCACCGCGCGCACCTCGATGTCGAGCGCCCCCTGCGCGGCCCGCCCCGAGCTCTGTGGCCGGGTGGTGGCGTCGGTCACGGTACGCCCATCGGCTTGCCGCCCCGCTGAAACCGCGCGACATTGGCCTCGTGCTCCGCGACGGTCTTCGAGAACACGTGGGTGCCGTCGTTGCGCGACACGAAGTAGAGGTAAGAGGTCTTGTCGGGCGCCATCACCGCCTCCATCGCCGCCCGCCCCGGGTTCGAGATGGGGCCGGGGGGCAGCCCCTCGTGCGCGTAGGTGCTGTAGGGGTTCTCGCGGTCGTCGAGCTGGATGCGGCGGATGCGGCCGTCCCAGCGCTCGCACGCCGCCGAGCGGGGCACCGCCACCGTGCATCCATAGATGATGGTCGGATCGGTCTGCAGCAGCTTCGGTTTGAAGGTCGGGAAGCGCAGGCGGTTGAGGAACACCTGGGCGATGCGGGGCCGCTCCTGCGGCTGGCCGGTCTCCTTCTCGACGATGGAGGCCAGGATCACCACCTTGTGATCGTCCCAGTCCAGCGTCCGGCGCAGCTCGGCCAGGCCCCGAGCATGCGCGGCGCGCAGCTCCTCGTAGACCTGGCGGTGGCGACGCACCATGGGCGCGAGGGCTCGGGCCGCCGGGGTGTGCGGGCGCATCTTGTAGGTGTCGGGGTAAAGATAGCCCTCGAGGGTCGCCCCGGGCAGGCCGAGCTGCGCCACGAACGAGGCGTCGGTGGCCTGCACCAGGAAGTCGTTGCGCGAGGTGATGCCGGCGGCGTCGAACAGCTCGGCCACCTCGACGATGTTCTTGCCGGGCGGGATGGTGACCGCCACCAGCTCGTCGGCGGCCCCCTTGACCAGGACCTCGAGCATCTGCTTCGGAGAGGCCGGCGCCCAGATGACGTAGTGGCCGGCCTTGAAACGTCCGGCCACGCCCCGCTGTCCCGCGTAGAGGCGGAAGATCGTCGCGCGGTTGATCAGCCCAGCCCTGGACAGCGTCTCGGCCACGTCCCCCGCGGTGGCGCCCTTGGCGATGTCGATCTCGACCCGACCCCGCGCCGAGCCGGTCGGCTTGTCCCCGTACCGCCAGGCGGAGTAGGCCGCCCAGGCCACGACCAGGAGCCCGAGCACGGTGGTGACGGAGAAGACCAGGAAGGCCTTTTTCATGTCGGGCTTCATCTCGTTGTCGTTGCGGCTCGACCCTTCAATCGGGTCCCCGGAATCCCGCCGGCCCGGCTCCAGGCACGGCGTGGACGGCGGGGTCGCCCGTCGCCCGCGCGGCCATCCAGCGTTCGAGGATCAGCGCCGCCGCCACCCGGTCGACGACCTGCTTGCGGCGGGCCCGCGACAGGTCGGCCGCCAGCAACACCTGCTCGGCCTCGACGGTCGTGAAGCTCTCGTCGACGAGCTCGACTGGCAAGCCGAGGAACGCCCGCAGCCGCTCGGCGAAGGCCTGCGCCGCGCGCGCCGGGCGACCGACCTCGCCGTCGGGGCCGAGCGGCAATCCGAGGACCACCCGATCGGCGTCGTAGGTGCGCACCACCGCACCGATGGCCCGCAGATCCCGCTCGCCGCCGTGACGGGCCAGCGTGGCGAGAGGCTGGGCGGTGAGGCCGAGGCCGTCGGTGACCGCCACGCCGATTCGGCGGGTTCCGAGATCCACGGCCACGACACGTCTCGACATTGGGACTGGGGTTATATCGCAACCGGAACCGCTCGCCGCCCGGCCAGGGGCGGAGTAAGAACCTGCGCATGTCGGAACCGATCAAGGCGCCCGGGGCCCCGCCCCAGATCCAGCTCGACATCGACGATGTCACGGCGCAGGGCGCGTTCACGAACCTGGTCCTCCTCAATCACAACGACAGCGAGTTCGTCCTGGACTTCGCGTACGTGCAGCCGACCTCCAACCGGGCACGGGTGCGGGCCCGCATCCTCGCCACACCTCGCCATGCCAAGCAGCTGCTGCGCGCGCTCGAGCTCAACATCCGGCGCTACGAGGCCCGCTACGGCAGCATCCCCGAGCCCGAAGCCGGACCGCCCGGCCCTCCCCCGAGCTGAGGACCTGCGCCCCGGGGGGCTCACGCGACGGCGCCCTCGAGGGCGGTGAGGGTCCCGAAGCGGGTGTCGAGCTCGACCCGAGCGCCGTAGGGCAGCGCCACGTTGCGGCTGCCGTGGCCGAACGCCCCCCCCAGCATGACCGGGATGGCCAGGCGGCCGAGGCGCTCCTCCAGCACCTCCTCGACGGTGGGCGAGCCGGCCCGGGTGGCCTCGGGCTCGAGACACCCCGAGAACGCACCCAGCACCACCCCCGAGACCGCGGAGAACACCCCGGCCCCATCGAGGTGGGTGATCAGGCGATCCACGCGGTACGGACGTTCGCCGAGATCCTCGAGGAAGAGGATGGCGCCGCCGAGGTCCGGCAGGTAGGGCGTGCCGATGAGACGCGAAAAGACCTCGAGGTTCCCGCCAAGAAGAGGGCCCTGGACCCGCCCGGGAACCAGCGGGTCGAGCTGATCCAGGAGCAGCCTCGGCGCCGGATCCTCGAGGGCCCGAAAGAGGCTCTCGTGATCGAGGTCGGACAGGGAGGGCAACTGGGTCACGACTGGACCATGGATCGCGACGACTCCGGCGCGCGCCGCCCAGCCGAGGAGCGCGGTCCCGTCCGAGAACCCGACCAGCGGAACCGGGGAGGCGGGTTGCCGAAGGTCGCGCAAGAGCGATGGATCCATGAACGGCAGGATGCGGGTGAGCCCGTACCCGCCGCGCGCCATCACGATCGCTCGGGCATCCGGGTCGAGGAGCGCGGCCCGCAGCTCCGCCGCGCGGCGTTCGTCCGGGCCGGCCAGGAAGCCCTCGCGGGCGAACAGCCCCTCGTCGTACACCAGCTTGTATCGTCGCCCGAGGATCTCGGCCCCACGCAGGAACGCCTCGCGCGGCACGGGGCCAGAGGGAGCCACGACCCGCACGGTATCTCCAGGCCGCAGCCGAGGCGGCCGGATCACCGGCGTCGGTTCCGGCGATTCTTGCGCGGCGGACCACCAGCGGCCGGGGCCCCGGGCTCGGAGCCCCCCACCGAAGGCTCGGAGGGCCCACCCGCGGGCTCGGGTGAAAACACCGGGCCGGAATCAGCGCCCACCGGCTCGGTCCCCACCTCGGAGTCCTCGGGCTCGGTGACCAGGCCCGCGGCGGAGGCGGCCGAGGGGCCGGGAGTGGGAGCGGCAACCCCGGGGATCGCGCCCCAAGGGCGAGAGGGCGACGGTGAGGGTGAGGGTGACGGCGACGCGGGCGCGGCGGGAGCCGCCTCCCCTCCCGGCGAGGTGCCCGTCACTCCCAGGTGAGCGGCCACCCCGGGCTCGAGGAAGCGCACCCGCATCCCCGAGCGCGCTGGATCCGGCGATTCGAGGACCGACTGCACCTGCGCCGCCACCGCGCGCTCCTCGATCCCGAGAACGACCGGCGTGCCGACTGGCAGGGGCTCCGGGATCGCCAGGAAGAGCACGTCGCCGAGCCCCTCGCCGTCCAGCTCGCGGAGGGCGGAGGCGCGCCCAACGACCACACCCGCATAACGGATTTCGATCATCTTCTCCACCGGAGCAGTCTATCCCAAGAAGGAACCCAGCAAGAAGGAGCGCAGAAAGGTCCAGGATCTTGAACTTGTGGAGACGCGCGTTTAAGTTCAGCGTGCTTACTCTTCCCGAATCAGGAGAACTCATCTTATGAAACGCCGGCCTTCACCGACGTTCTTGGTCATCTCTCTCTGCGTGACGTTTCTCGGGCTCCTCGGCTTCGAGAACCGGGCGAGGGCCGACGAGGACGACGATCTTCAACGACAGATCGACACCCAGAAAACCGGTGCCAGCGACCTCGAGCACCTCGACACCCGACATTCCGCCACCTCCGAGCTCCAGCGCCTCCGCGACTGGCTGGCGCAGGCGTGGGATCTGCGCAACAAGCACGAGCCGGACGCGGCGCGCGAGGTCCTCGACCGATGCCTGGCCCAGGGGGATCTGATCCGGCAGATCATCGCCGCGGCCCAGATCCGCTCGGAGGTCTCCGACCGGGAGGCGACGCTGCAGAAGACCAAGGACAAGATCGCCCGCCAGCGCAAGGCCCTGCTCGACGCCCAGATGCAGAAGAAGGTCCTCGAACCGAGGGTCGGCCAATGACCCTGCGCGTGCACACGATGAGCCGGATGCTGGTCGCCTCGGCCATCGGAGCCTCGGCGCTGGGAGCCCTGGTGGGACTGGAAGCCTGCGCGCCCGTCCCCAAGCCAGCGGCCCTGGTCTCGTACGAGGATCTGCACCGCGATCCCCGCACCGAGGTGACGCGCAAGCAGTTCCCCGATCTGGTGGCCAGCGCCGAGCAGCTCGGCCAGCGCGCCGAGAAGGAGTGGCAGTCGAACAACCTCGACGACTCCACCCGGGCGGCCCTGGTGGCGGAGATCAAGCTCAAGACCGCCCTGGCCCGCTACGATCAGGCGCAGTCGCGGGCGCGGCTGCAGGCCATCAAGACCGAGCAGGCCGAGGCGGACCTGACCCTGACCGAGGTGGAGAAGGATCTCGGCGCCACCACCGAGCAGGTCAAGCTCATGCAGCAGCTCTCCGAGGCCCGTCAGGCGGCCAACGAGGAGAAGCAGCGGCTGGCGGCGCAGATGTCGTCGCAGCAACAGAAGACAGAGCAGCTGTCGAACCAGCTGACCACCGAGCAGAAGCGCACCGAGGCCCAGGTGGCGGTGCGGACCGCCGAGACGGTGGACGCCGCCAAGTACGCCGCGCCCGAGTACGGGGCCGCCACCAACATGCTGGCCAAGGCGGACGTCGAGATCAGCCAGGGCAACTGGCAAGGCGCGCAGGCCAGCCTGGAGGTCGCGCGCAAGTCGGCCGAGAAGGCGACCGAGATCGCCAAGCCGATCTACGAGCAGGCGGAGCGCGCGACCGCCAGCAAGGCACGGGACGAGTCGCTGGCGCGGGATGCCGCGGCGCTGCCAGGGGTGGCGGTGCGGATCGAGCCGAACGGCGAGCTCCAGCGGCTGATCATCTCGCTCGGAGAGCTGTTCACGCGCCAGCAGACCACCCTCGAGCCCGGCAAGGACGAGTCCCTGGCGCCGGTGGCCGCCCTCATCTCCAAGTACCCAAGCTATCCGATCCAGGTGATCGGGCACACCGACAACCGTGGCAGGGCCGGCGAGCTCATCGCCCTGTCGCAGGCGCGGGCCCAGTCGGTCTTCTCGGCGCTGGTCGCCAAGGGGGTCGAGGCCAAGCGGATCCTGGTCAGTGGCCAGGGGCCGAACGCACCGATCGCCGACAACAAGGTCGCGGCCGGACGCAAGAAGAACAACCGCGTCGAGATCATCTTTCTGTACCACTAAAGGGCGCGCCTTCGGCGCTCGCGGGAAGGGGCGGACGGATGCGCCTTCGGCGCTCGCGGGAAGGGGAGGACCCCTCCCCGCGGGCCCCTCCCGGGGACGACGAGAATCGGGCCCAGATCTGCTTTGCTGGTGCTGTCTCCGGTTGGCAAAGCCAACCTCCGATCCTCCGGGAAGTCCGGTGAGCTGCGTCGGCTCATCCCTACGGGGACAGGGAAAGCCGAATCTTGTCCCCTCCCCCCGCGAACGGGGGGAGGGCGAGGGAGAGGGGCGCCACTTCATTCCGAATTGTCGTGGCAGGGGATGTGGGAGGTTGAGGTGGAGGTGGGAGGTGTGTGATCGGAGTACCTGTGCGTCTGGAAATGATTCTTTCGTGTGGGGGCGACGGCGCGCTAGGCTTGAGGACTTAACTTCGACGAGGGTCACCGTTGAAAATGCCTCAGCATCGCCTGTCGGCTGCGAGAGTCTTTCTGGTGTGGTCGGGGCTGGTGATTGGACTCGGGTTGGCCTGCTCGAAGACGAGCACGCCGGCCCGTGACGGTGGCGTCGATCGACCGAACGACGTGGCGACCGATCTGCGGTCGGACGGGGCGGACGCGGACCGCCCGGCGGCCTGTACCAGCGACGACGGGACCCGCGGCAAGAACATCGGCGAGGCCTGTGGGTGCGGCGTGCAGTGCCAGAGCGGCAGCTGCGTGGACGGCTATTGCTGCAACACCGCCTGTACCGGCACCTGCGTGTCCTGCGGGCTGCCGAGCGCGCTCGGCATGTGCTCGCCCGTGCCGGCGGGCGTGCGGCCGCGCTCGGGGGACGTCGAGTGCAAGGCGGACTCGACGTCGAGCTGCGGCCTCGACGGCGCGTGCGATGGCAAGGGCGCCTGCGAGAAGTACCCGGTCGGGACCGTGTGCAAGGCCGGGAGCTGCGATGGCGACACCGTCAGCGGAATCTACCGGTGCGACGGCTCGAACCAGTGCACCGCCAGCTTCGCCAGCATCTGCGCGCCCTACGGTTGCAACCCGGCGACGGGATCCTGCTTCGCGGTCTGCACCAGCGACGCCGATTGTATCTCCGGGCGCAAGTGCATCGGCGGCAGCTGCGGCCCGAAGATGAACGGCTCCCTGTGCATGGCCGACGCGGAATGCGCCTCCACCCACTGCGTGGACGGGTACTGCTGCAACAGCTCCTGTACCGGGGCCTGTCGGGCCTGCAACACCGTGGGCCTCGAGGGCACCTGCACGCCGCTCCAGGCTGGGAAGGCCGATCCGGCCTGCGCCCAGCTGGCGTCGACGTCCTGCGGGACGACCGGGCTGTGCGACGAGTTCAGCAGCTGTGCGACCTTCCCGGCCACCACCATCTGCGGCTCGGCCGTGTGCACCTCCGCCACCACCTTGAACACCGCCCGGACCTGCGACGGCATCAGCAGCTGCACCGCCCCCGAGTCGCGGGACTGTGGCTACTTTCGCTGCGTGAACGGAATCTGCCCGTCGATCTGCACCCTCGATTCGGACTGCAAGGATGGCCATCCCTGCGTGAACAAGAGCTGCGGCTCCAAGCTGGTGGACGGACAGGTCTGCGTGGCCAACACCGATTGCCAGAACGGCAACTGCGTGGACGGGGTGTGCTGCAACACCGCCTGCACCGGCGCCTGCCGCAGCTGCTCCTCGCCCGGTTCGATCGGGCGCTGCACCCTCACCCCGGCGGGCGGCGCGGATCCCCGCACGATGTGCGCCAGCATGTCGGCCGCGACCTGCGGCACCGACGGGAAGTGTGATGGCTCGGGGAACTGCCGGTACTGGGCCGCCGGGACCACCGTGTGCGCCACCGAGACCTGCGCGAGCGAGGTCTACGTCGGCCAGTCGACCTGCAACGCCTCTCACCAGTGCATCAAGCCGGCCTCGCAACCCTGCAGCCCGTACCGGTGCAACGGGACCAAGTGCGGCACCCAGTGCGTGACGAACGTCCAGTGCATCTCGCCACCCAACTCGTGCGTGAACAACCTCTGCGGGCTGTCGCCGGACGGAGCCTCCTGCTCGGCGGACACCCAGTGCCTGCACAGCCACTGCGTGCTCGGGATCTGCTGCAACTCCGTCTGCACCGGGGCCTGCCAGGCCTGCAACCTCGCCGGCTCGGTCGGCACCTGCAGCAACATCGCCTCGGGGGTCGAACCGCAGGGTCGCTGCCCGGTCCAGCCCGTGTCGAGCTGCGGGACCACCGGCGCGTGCACCGCCGGGCAGTGCGCGAAGTGGCCGGCCAACAGCCAGTGCGCGGCCGCCAGCTGCCCCACCGCCGGCACACAGAAGCCCGTGGCCAAGTGCGACGGCGCCGGGACCTGCGTCACCCCGGCCACCACCTCCTGCGCGCCTGGGCGGTGTGACACCGGCGCGCTGTCCTGCACCAACATCTGCACGGCCGACACCCAGTGCACCCCTCCCGCGACGTGCGTGGGCGGGTCCTGCGGCCTGCTCCCGAAGGGCGGCGCCTGCAGCAGCAGCACCCAGTGCATGGCGGGCCTGACCTGCAGCGCGCGCGACTCCGTCTGCTGCGACACCGCCTGCAACGGCGTCTGCGAGACCTGCAAGCCCCCGGGCGGAGCGGCCGGTACCTGCACGGCGGTCCAGGTCGGCGTCAACGATCCGTCGGCGATGTGTGTGGCGGCCGTGGGCACCTGCGGGCTCGATGGCACCTGCAAGGGAAACAACACGGGTCTCACCGGCACGCAGCGGTGCCGCGACTACCCGAGCAGCACCGGTTGCCGGGCCCAGTCCTGCGCGGCGGGCATGCTCACCCAGGCGGCCCAGTGCACCGGGAGTGGCGCCTGCCCGGCTGCAACGGTGACGTCGTGCGGAGGATACGTCTGCCAGGATGCCACGCAGTGCAAGACCACCTGCATCAGCAACGCGGACTGCATGGGGGGGATCACCTGCAACACGGTGACGAACAAGTGCGGGGACAAGTCGGCGCTCGGGGCGATGTGCATGGTCGGCACGGATTGCAGCTCGACCTTCTGCACCGACGGCCACTGTTGCGACGCCGCGTGCAATGGAGCTTGCCAGGTCTGCAATTCGGCCGGGCACTGCGGGCCCGTCGCGGATGGTACGGCCGAGCCAATGTGCGCGGCGGCTCCCCCCTGCGGCAACACGGGAAATTGTCGGGTGGGGGCCTGCGAGAAGGCGGCGTCCACGGTTCTGGTTTCGGGCCCCACCTGTAATGGCATGAACGAGCTCGTGGGCGCGGTATTTTGTAGCGGGATGGGCGCCGTGGGTCCGACTCCAGCGCCACAGAGCTGTCTGGGCTATACGTGCGTGGGCAACGCCTGCAAGACTACGTGCACGACGGCCACCGACTGCGTCGCTCCCTTGGTGTGCAACTCTCCCAATTGCATCATGGGAACCGGAGGAATGATGGGCTCGGGAGGCGCGCCGGGAACTGGCGGCGCGGGAACGGGCGGCGCGGGAACGGGCGGGATGACCGGCACGGGCGGTGATACCGGGGCCGGGGGCGCCGGGGGCGATACGGGAGGAATGGGCGGCTGACGGGCTTACGTTGCGGGCCGCACCGGAATGAAGTGGGACCCTCCCCCCGCTCCGCGGGGCGACGGAATGAATCGGATTGGGCCTCACGGGCCACCAGGACTCTCTCAACGCTCCGCTGGTGATGTTTTCGTCGAAGGGCCAGAGCGAGCGGAGCGAGCGAGTCCTTCACCGGGAGGCGCGGCTTCGCCGCGCCGGCCAACCTCGGCAGGATCCGAGGGGGGGGAACGTGGGGGGACGTCCGCGGCCCCCCACGGTTTGTCAGGAGCCGTACCAGCGTTCCCTCTTCGTTCCTTCCGTGCCGAAGAGGTGCTATCTTGGGCGGTCGTCTGTTCCCGCTTCGACCCGGAGCCGAGACCCAAGGAGGCGAGACCGAGCGCATGCCCAGCGTCCTCGAATACGAGTCAGCCCTCGAGCGGGATCCCTCCGACACGGAGGCCTTCGTGGCCTTGCGAAAGGCCTACCGCCAAGCCAAGCAGCACGATCGGCTGATCGTCCTCTACGAGAAGCGCGCGCAGGCCATCGACGACGGCGCCAAGGCCGCCGAGCTCTTCTACCTCGCCTCCGAGCTGCGCCTCGACCAGCTCGGGGACGTCGCCGGGGCCGAGGCCGACCTCGCCAACGCCGTCCACCGCGACCCCAACCACATCCGCGCGGCCGCCCGCCTCAAGGATCTCTACCGCGAGCAGGATCGCACCACCGACTACATGGTCATGCTCGAGGTGGAGGCGGCCGCGGTCTCGCGCACCCGCGATCCGAGCCGCCTGGCCGAGCTGCAGTCGGAGATGAAGCAGCTCTTCGTCAACCACTTCACGGTGCTGGAGAAGACCCTGCGCGCGGGGCAGCGCAAGGGCAAGCTGACCAAGGAGGACGTGAAGGCCATCGAATCGGCGCGCAAGATCTACCGCGCGCTCGGCGACTACCGCAGCGTCGTGCGCCTCTACGACCTCGAGCTCGAGGGGACCACCGAGCCCAAGCGCCGCGGCGATCTCTTGCTCGGCCTCGGGCGGGTGCTGGCCGAGAAGCTCGAGGAGCTGGACGCGGCCGCGCACCGCCTGGCGGAGGTGATCCGCCTGCGCCCG
Organism: uncultured Myxococcales bacterium; assembly: GCA_964540815.1. Classification (GTDB taxonomy): domain Bacteria; phylum Myxococcota_A; class Polyangia; order Fen-1088; family Fen-1088; genus CAZIOH01. Next base: position 12,646 of record CAZIOH010000081.1, read on the forward strand.
CGCGACGAGAAGGCCCTCGAGCTCCTGGCCTCGATCTATGCCAATCCCAACTGGATCGGCGCGGATGGGGGCGAGCGCGCCGCCGGGATCTACCACCAGCTGGCCCGGCGGCAGCAGGAGGCCGGTGACATCGAGGGGGCCATCGGATCGTTGCGCAAGGCGCTGGCCGCCTCGCCCGGCCACGCCGAGGCCGCGGAGCTGGTCGAGCGCACGTACTACGAGGCCGGGCGGCTCTCCGATCTCGACCGCTACTACCGCGAGCGCGTGCAGTCGGCCACCACCGCCGAGGAGCAGCTGAACTTTCTCTACAAGCGGGCCCAGCTCGCCGAGGGCGATCTCGGGGACACGGCCGAAGCTCAGCGCATCTACGGCGAGATCGCCGGGATGGAGGACCCGGGCGGTCCGGCCTCCGAACGCCTGGCCGAGCTGTTCCTCGGGGGCCACGAGTTCGCCAAGCTGGCCGAGCTGCGCGAAAAGCAGCTCGGGGCCATCGAGGACCCGCCCACCCGGGTGCGCCTGATGGGTGAGCTCGCCGCCCTGTACGCGGACCGCCTCGGCGACCGCGATCAGGCCGCGGTGTACCTGCACGCCATCCTGCAGATCGAGCCGACCAATCCCCAGGCGCTGGCCGCCTACGCCGATCACTTCCGGGACAAGAGCGACTGGCTGGCGCTGGCCGATCTGCTGGAGTTCGCCTACGAGCAGGCCCGCGCCGCCAACGAGCCCGCCGATGCGCTCGTGACCCGGCTCGAGGAGATCGCCGCGGTGGTCGAGAAGAACCTCGGCAACGCCGAGCGCGCCCTCTTCGCCTGGCAGCGCATCGAGGAGCTGAACCCGCGCCAGCAGCGCGCGCGCGACATGCAGAAGCGGCTGCTCCTCAAGTCCAAGGACTTCGCGCGCATCGTGCCGGTCCTCGAGCGCGAGGCGGAGCTGGCGGATGAGCTCGGACAGCGGGTGGAGATCCTGCGGCGGGTGGCCCAGATTCATCGCGAGAAGCTCGGCTCGCCCGAGCGGGCCCTGGAGATCTACCGCGAGCTCTTGCAGCTCGCGCCCGACGATCAGGTGGCCCTGCGGGCGATGGTCGAGATCTACGAGCGCGGGGGCGACGCGCAGGGCCTGGCCACCACCTTGCGCATGCAGGTCGGGGCCGCGGCCACCAAGCCCGAGCGGGTGAGCCTGCTGCGTCGGCTGCTGCTCATCTACGACGATGATCTGAACGACGTGGACGCCGCGTCCTGGGCCGCGAGCGAGATCCTCACGCTGGTGCCGGGAGATCGCGACACCCTCACCCGCCTCGAAGAGGTGCTCGAGCGCGCCGGGGACCACGCCGGCCTGGTGCGGACCCTCGATGACCACGCCGAGCACACCTCGACCGTCGAGGAGCGCGTGCAGATCCTCACCCGGGCCGCCGAGGCGCTCGCCAACCACCTGTCGGATCTGCCAGGGGCCGCCCTGCGCTGGGAGGCGGTGCTGGCGGTGACGCCGGAGAGCGAGCGGGCCCTCGAGGCCCTGGCCACGCTCTACACCTCGCTCGAGCGCTGGAGGGATCTGGCGCGGGTGGTCGAGGCCGAGGTGCACCGACTGGCGGGCGATCCCCAGCGTCAGGCCGAGGCGCTGCGGCGCCTGGCCGACATCGCCGAGACCCGGCTCGGCGATCAGCCGCGCGCCGAGCGGGCCTGGCGGGCCCGCCTCGAGATCCTGCCCTCGGATCTCGGCACCCTCGAGGCCCTGGCCCGCATCTACGGGGAGACCCACGAATGGAGGGCGCTGGTCTCCATGCTGGAGCGGCAGATCCCGCTCGTGGGTGATTCGTCGACCGCCGTCGCCATCTCCCTGCGGCGGGCGGAGATCCTCGAGACCGATCTCGGAGAGCACGCCGCCGCCATCGAGGCCTTCGAGCGGCTGGTCGCCGAGCTCGACCCGAACCTCTGGGAGGCCCACGAGCGCCTGCGCGGTCTGTACGAGCGGGCCGGGAACTGGGAGCGGGTGGTCAAGGTCGCCGAACGCCAGCTCTTCCTCACCGAGGCCGAGGACGAGCGCCTGCGACGCGCGCTGGAGATTGGCGCCCTGTGGCGCGATCGGCTGGGGGATCCAGGGAAGGCCATCGACGCCTACGAGCGCGCGCTCGAGATCAACGGGAGCGCCCTCGACGCCATGCGGGCCTTGCAGCCGCTGTACGAGGGGGCCCGCGCCTGGAACAAGCGCATCGAGATCGATCAGCGCATCCTGGCGTTGACCTCGAACGCGGCGGCCCGGCAGGAGCTGCTCCTCAACATCGGCAACGTCTACGAGGAGCGGCTCGGCGACCCCCAGGCCGCCTTTGCCTGGTACCGGCGCGCGCACGTGGACGTGGCCGAGCGCGGAGAATCGGACCCGGAGGCGCTGCGGGCATCGTTCGCGCGGCTCGACGCCCTGGCCGAGAAGCATGGTCTCTTCGAGGAGCTGATCGAGGTCTACACCGCCAAGCTGCTGCAGGTGACCGAGCGCCCCGAGCAGCTGGCCACGGTGCTCGAGATCGCCCGGATCTGCGAGGGCAAGCTGTCGGATCCGGCGCGCGCCTTCACCGTGCTGCACGAGGCCCTGTCCATCGAACCGTCGGGGCGGGAGCTCGCGCCCCACCTCGAGCGGCTGGCGGAGGTCACCCAGAACTGGCTCGGGCTGCTCGACGTCTACGCGCGCCTGGCGGGCAACCGCACCGAGCGCCACGAGCGGGTTCGCCTCTTGCACCTGCGAGCGGCCATCAAGGAGCGTCGACTCGGGGATGCCTCGGGTGCGCTCGACGAGCACATGCGCTGCTTCGTCATCGATCCCAAGGACTCCGAGACCCAGCACGAGATCCTGCGCCTCGCCGAGCGCACCGGCCGATGGGAGGACGCCCTCAAGGTGCAGGCCCAGCTGTTCGCTCTGGCGGGCGATCTGGTCAGCAAGCTGGCCATCGCCCGGCACGCCGCGGTGCTGGTCGAGACGGAGGTCAAGGATCTGGTGCGGGCCTTTCGTGCCTACCTGAACGCCTTCCGTCTGGCACCCGAGGACGAGGATGTCGGCCGACAGATCTGGCGGCTGGCCGGCCTGATCGGTCGGTACACGGTGCCGACCGCCGCTGTGGCCGCGACTGCGACTGCGACTGCGACTGCGACGGTGGCCACCGCAGGGGCGGCGGACCCGGTGGTGACCGGCCGACCGGCGACCGCGGAGGAGGCGGACGACTCGGCCGTCCCGACCGCGACCCTCGTCGAGGACACCGTGCCCGTCGCGCAGGGGCTCGCCGAGCATCAGGAGCCCCATGGCGCTGGCGATGCGGGCGGCGGTGACCAAGGTGACGGTGAGGTGGACGTCGATGACGCGGCGGTGCTGTCGGTGGCCGTCGACACCGAATCGTCCGGGATCTTGGAAGAGATCGATCCGGCCGAGTGGGCCGTCGCCGCGGAGGACGCCGACGCCGACGCCGAGGGGAACCAGCAGGACGAGGGCCAACAGGGCGATGGCCAACCGGGCGTCGCCGACGCACGGGCCATGCCGAACGCGACCGCGGACGCGACCGAGTGGCCCGCATCCGCGAAGAGCAAGACGGGCACCAACGGCGTTCACCCCGTGAACGGTGCGCACGGCGGGGAGCGGGCACCCGCCCCGCCTCCGCCCCCCCGGCCAACGCTCTCCGCGAGGACCGGGACGCCGCCGCCCGTTCCGATGGGCGGGGGGCCCGGCGCCGGCTGGGGGACCGGAGCCACCGTCCACCCGACGATCGCCGCGGGGCCTCGGGTCGACCCGGCGGACGGGAAGCTCAAGCCGGCCGCCCAGCCAGCCCCGCGCTTCGAGACGCCGTGGCAGGAACTGGCCCAGGCCTACGAGGTGCTCCCGGCCGCTGACCCCACCACCCGCCTGCGCTACCTGCTGAAGGAGTCGGAGGTCTGGGAGAGGGGAGAGAAGAACACCGACCGGGCCCTGGTGGTCCTCGACCGAGCCTTCCGTCTGAACGCCGGTGACCCGGTGGTACGGGCCACGCTCGAACGCATCGCGGGCGAGCACGATCGCTGGGATCAGGTCTGCCGCATCTACCTCGGGGGGATCGATGGGTTCGCTCCGGCCGAGCACGCGGTCTCCATCCACCTCGACGTGGCCCGCTTCCGCGAGGCGCTCGGACAGATCGACCAGGCCGAGGAGCGCTATCAGGCCATCCTGAACCTGCAGCCCGACCAGCCCCACGCCATCCTGCGCATGGAGGAGATCACCCGCTCGCAGGAGCGCTGGGCCGAGCTGGCGGCGGTCCTCGAGCGGCGCGTGAGCGGCCCCGCGCCGATTGCTCCCGGTCCCGACCGGCGCGCCAAGATGACCGAGCTCGCCGGGCTCTACGAGCGGGCCCTCGAGAAGCCCTACGAGGCCATCGACACGCTCGAACGGCTGGTGGGCGAGGCGGCGGAGAGCGACGGCGCCGACTCCGGGGAATCGAGGCCGACCGAGGCCCCCGAGGCGGCCGGCGCGACCGGGGCGCCGGCGGGGAGCTCGGACCCGCGCGCCCCGCTCGATTCCCAGGGGGGCGGTCCGCCGGCCCGCGCGGCCTCCGACGTCGCGGCGCGGGCCGAGACCATCGCGGCCTGCGAGGCGCTCGGGCGACTCTACGGGCGGGTCGGTCTGTGGGTGAAGGTCGTCGACACCCTCCAGCGGGAAGCGGAGCTCACGAGCGATCCCGTCGCGGCCCGCGCGGTGCGCATCCGTATCGCCGATGTCTACGAGCGCGAGCTCGGGCAGGCCGATCGGGCCATCGAGGCGTTCGAGGCCATCCGGGCGCTCGATTCCAGGGATGCCGAAGCCCTGGCGGCGCTCGACCGGCTGTACGAGTCGCACGCGCGCTGGGACGATCTGCAGGAGATCCTCGCCAGACGGGCAGAGCTGGCGGCCGACGAGACCGAGCACCTGGACCTGGTCCGCCGGCGCGCGCGGATCCTCGAGGAACGTCTCGGCAACCCGGAGGCGGCCGCCGGGGCGTTGCGCGCGCTCGGGCCGGTGGCGCTCGCCGACCGCGAGCTCGGCGCGGCGCTGGTGCGCAACCTGCGACGGGCCGGGCTGTCCCACGAAGCCGCGCGCACCCTCGGGAACCAGGTGGAGGGCGCACGGACATCCGGCGTCGCCAGCTCGGCGATCGTCCCCCTGCTCCTCGAGCTCAGCGCCGTCCGCGCCGACGATCTGGCGGACCCGGCCGGGGCCCGGCAGGCCATCGCCGTCGCGCTCGAGATCTCTCCGGAGGAGCCGAACGCCCTCGCCGCCCTGGCCGAGCTGGCCCTCAAGGAGAATGACTTCGTCACCTACGCCGCGACCCGGCGCCGGGAGGCCCGGGCCCGCCTCACCGCCAGCGAGGCGGTGGCGGCGCTGCTCGACGCCGGGCGGGCCTATCGAGAGCAAGCCAACCTGCCGGCCGAGGCCCGGGCCTGTTTCGAGGAGGCGCTGGCGCGCGAGCCGACCAGCGTGGATGCGCTGCGGGCCCTGGCGGCGTTGCATGCCGCGGCGGGCGAGTGGACGGCAGCGCGCGACCGGCTGCTGCGGCAGCTGGAGCTGGTCGAGGGCGCGGAGTTCCGGGCGGCGGTCCTCACCGATCTGGCGCGATCGGTGTGGGAGGGCTCGGGCGAGGTCGCCGAAGCCCAGCGGTACGTCGACGAGGCCCTCGAGCTCATGCCCGATCACCTGCCGGCGGTGCTGGCGGCGGCCGACATCTACTACAAGGAGGGCCAGTGGTCGGCGGCCGAGCGACGGCTCACCGAGGCCATCCGTCGGCTGCGCCACCAGCCCGACCATGCCTCGCGCCTGCATCTGCGGCTCGCGGAGGTCACCGAGCGGCTCGGGCGCGCCGACGAGTCCTTCCGGCAGCTGTCCGAGTCGGATCGCCTGACGCCCGGGCAGCTGAGCACACGGCTGGCGATGGGCGAGAACCGTTTTCGCGCTGGAAAGTGGCGAGAGGCGTCCGCCCTCCTCGGTCCGCTGGCGGAGCACGCGGACGCCGTGCGCCACGCCGCCGCCGTCGCGGATGGCCTCGGCCACGCGGCCGAGGCGGAGCTCAAGCTGCGCCGGCCCGAGAAGAGCCTGGCGCTCTACCAGGCGGCGCTGGCGCTCGAGGCGGAGCACCCCCCGTCGCTGCGGGCGATGGCCGACCTCGCCCTCGAGCGCGGCGAGAAGAGCGCCGCGCGCCTGTTCCTGGAGCGCCTGGCGGCGAGCCCATCCGCCGACCGGGAGATGAAGGTGGGCGTGCTCGAGCAGCTCGGGGATCTGTACCTCGAGGCCGGGGAGAGCCTCCGGGCCCGCGCCGCCTACGAGGCGGCGATCGCCCTGTTCGAGGAGCCGAAGGACCTGCTGGTCAGCGTGCTCGAGAAGGCGCTGCAGCTGCAGCGCGAGGCCGACGACTTCGAGGCGGCCACCCACAGCGCGAGCTTGCTCATCGATCTGGTGCAGGACCCCAAGGAGCGGGCGCTGCGGCGGCGCGAGGCCGCCATGTTGATCGCGGCGCGCGGCGAGGGCGAGGAGGCGCTGCGGCTGCTGGAGGCGGCGTGCGCGGACAACCCGGAGGACGACACGGTGCTGTCGAGCCTGTGTGATCTCCTGACCCGTCAGGGCAAGCAGAAGCAGGTGGCCAAGCGGCTGGCCACCGTGCTGCCTGGCTTGCCGGCGCCCGAGGACACCCGCGAGGCGCGCGGGCTGCGCGCCAACCTGTGGGAGCGGCTCGGGGAGGCGCGCCGCAAGCGCAGCGTGGCGGAGGCGGTGGCGGCCTTCGAGCGGGCGGTCGAGCTCGACCCGGAACGGATGAGCGCGCGAATTGCTCTCGCGACCCTGTACGGGCCGCGGATCGAGTACGCCGACGCGGCCCTGGTCAACCTGCGGCGGCTGGCGGAGGCGGATCCGGCGCGGGTGGCGAGCGTGCGCGCGCTCGGGGAGGCCTTCGCCAAGCGCGGTATGATCGATCCGGCGCGTTGCGCCTTCGAGCTGCTCGAGGTGCTGGGGGGCATGGAGGAGGGGCCGCGGCGCTTCCTCAAGACCCACCCCACCCCGGAGATGAAGCCCGACGATCCGTACGCCGGGGTGCTCGACGACGGTGACCGCCGGGTCCTGGCGGGGCGTGAGGCGGCCATCCTGTCCGAGGTGTTCAGCTTGCTGTGGGAGGGGGCGCCGCACCCGAGCGGTCCGCGCCTCGACGACCTGGGAGTGGCGGCGGAGGACAAGCTGTCCCCCATGTCGGATCTCGACGTCGCCAAGGTCTACGGACAGGTGGCCAAGATGCTCGGGAACAAGCGGACGGCGCTGTACCTCAAGCGGCAAGATGTCCAGCCGCGGACAGCCGAGCTGCTGGTCCAGACGCCGCCGGCGCTGGTCTTCGGGGGGCTGCTCGAGCAGGTCCCGCTCCCGGAGGCGCGCTTCGAGATCGCGCGCGGGCTCGAGCTGTCGCGGCCGGAGTACATCCTGGCGGCGGCCATCCGGCCCAAGCAGTTCACGGAGCTCTTCGGCACGGTGCTGCGGGCGTTTCACCCGCGCCACGCCAAGCGGCGGAGCAACACCCTCGACGCGGCGGCCGAGGCGGCCAGCACCCTGCGCAAGAACGTCCCCTACAAGATCTCCAAGCGGCTGGCCGAGATCTTCCAGGAGGTGGGCTCGACCTCCTGGAGCTCGGTCAAGTGGCGCAAGGTGGTGGCCGAGACCGCGAACCGCACCGGCCTGCTGGCGGCGGGCGATCTGCGGGCCGCGTTGCCAGCCTTCCTGCGCGCGAACCAGCTGGCGCTGCCCATGCCCCCTCCGCCTCCCCCGCCCGCGCCCCCGGGAGCGGGAGCGGTGGCGAGCGTGGGAGGGCCGGGCTCGTGGTCACCTGACGCCGATCCCGGCACCGCGCCCTCCGGCCCCGAGGTGGTCGCCCTGGCGGCCACCAGCGAGGCGCTGCGCGACTGGCTGCGCTTCGCGCTGTCGGACGAATACTTTCGCCTGCGCGAGAAGCTCGGCACCGCCGCGGTCCAGGCCGCCGCGGCCTAGGAGCCTTCGCGTAACCCGGAACGATCTTCCGGTCCGAGGTACTCGCTCAAAACGCGGCCTGGCAAGCGACCCGGGTCGGACCGACGACACAGGACGGGGTGTAGCTCGCGTGCTCCGTCCCGATCATCGGTCGCGGCGACGTGAAGAACCAGTGGGCCACCGCGGCCCCGCCCAGCCCGATTCCGAGCGCGCCGGCGACGATGCCCAGCCGCTCCGCGGTCACCGCGTCTTGTCGAACGCCACCGCAAACCGACTCGCGGGTCTGCAGCGGCATGTCGCGATTCAAGCAAGCGCTGTCGTCGTTCCAGGTCGTGGCCCGCTGCTCGCGGACCGCGAACAGAGCCGCGCTGGTTCCGAGCAGGGCCAAGCTGCCGCCCGCCAGGGCCCAGGTCACCCAGCGTGCCCGCAGCGGCGATGCGCCCGCTCCATCGGAGATCTGCACCTCGGCGTTGCGTTCGCGCTCGATCGTGAGCGGGCCACGGCTGGTCATGGGGCCGGCGACGGCGTCCATGGAGCTGAGCTCGACGGACTCCTGCGACAGCCCACCTCCGCCCGCGACGGTGACTGGACGGCGCAACGGAAAGTAGCCGGGCTTCGACACCTCGAGCTCGTACGCCCCGACCTCCACCACCACGGCCTCGTCCATGGGCAGCACGCCGACCCGCTGTCCATTCAGCAGCACCTCGGCCCCCACGGGAGCTCCGAGGGTCCGGAACTGTCCGACGTGTTGCTCGACCGTGTCTTCGACCGTGCGGATGGCGCTCCGGTACCGCTGGTAATAGGGGTCGGTTCGATACAGCGAGGCCCTGCGCAGGTAGCTGTGGGCCATCACCCACTTGCCGCAGCCCTGGGCCGCGGTGGTGGCATGCAGCAGGATGCGCACCGAGTTCGGCGCGCGCTTCTCGGCCTTGAGAAAGACCGCCAAGGCGGCTTCGTCCTTGGCAGCCCGACGGAGCGCGATCCCTTGCTGGATCAGATCCTCCGTGGCGGAATCGACTTGCCCCTCGTCCTGACCCGCCATCGAGCGGCCAGGGAGCCCAGCCATCGTGGCGAAGACCATCACCAGGACGAGACCGAGACCGGGACCGGGACCAGGACCAGGACCAGGACGAGGCAGGGTTGCCTGGAAGCAGCCGTGAATCCGCATTCGTGACTCCCTCGGGCGGTCCCTGTCAGTCGAAGATGGGTGCGCCATTGGAATTTTGAAGTGGGAGCGTCGTCTCGCGGGCTCTCGCCTGAGGCGTCGCGGATGTTGGCACGGGGATCTCCCAGTCGGGCAGGTCCTGAGATGGCTGCCGCCGGCGAACCTCGGCCGACGCGGGCGGGTGGAGCCCGCGCCTCGGCTTGCGCGTACCGGTGGAAGCCGGGGACGATCGAGGCCCCCGCGACGCGGGTGACAGCGTCGGGGGCGCTGGCTCCGCCGCCACGACCTGCGGGCTCGTCGCCGGCGGAGCCCCGACTGGATCCCCTGGGGGCGAACGGCCAAGACCGATGGCCTGGGTCATGAGGATTGGCGCCCCCGCCTCACGAGAGCTCGAGGCGGTCGACCGATGCCGCAGGGACGAGCCGACCGCCCAGATCCCGAACATCGCAAAGGCGATCAGGGCTCCGATCGCCGCCAGGCCGACCGGCAACAGCCTCGCTCCGAGAGACCGAGCGCGCTTCGCCGGCGGTGGGTCCACGGCCGTGCTGAGCACGGGGACCGGGCCATCCGCCTCCGGTCTCAGGGGCCCGAAGCTCAACCCCCAGGTGATCCGCGTGCGCTGGCCAGCGAGCGACAAGAGCTCCCGGCCCATGGCACGCAGATCGGGGAAGCGCCGCGCCGGATCGAGGCTCATGGCGCGGGTGATGATGGCAGCCAGGCGCTTCGATACCTTCGGGTTGCTCTCGTCCGGCGGACGGTAGGCGCCGGCTGAAATCATGTGAACGAGATCGTGGAGGTTGGCCCCGAGATAGGGCGCGTGCCCGGTGGCACACTCGTACATCACCACGCCAAGAGAATATTGATCGGAGAGGAAGGTCAGCTCTCCTCCCCGCACCCCTTCCGGCGACATATAGGAAGGCGTACCCATCAGGTGTCCATGGTTGGTGATCCGCGGTTGATGGGGATCGGGCGCCTTGGAGATGCCAAAGTCCAGCAGCTTGGGCTCGAGGTCCTCGTACCTGCCCCGCGAGAGGAAGATGTTGCCGGACTTGAGATCGCGGTGCACGATACCGGCGTCGTGCACGGCGCTGAGGCCCGCGACCACGGGGACCATGATGTCGAGGATCAGGCTCTCGTCGAGGGCGCCCTTGTCGGCGATCATCGCCTCCAGATCGGTGCCTTCCAGCAGCTCCATGACCAGATAGGGGATGTTCTCGTGCACGCCGACATCGAAGATGTTGACGACGTTGGGGTGCTTGATGGCCGCCGCGATCCGAGCTTCCCGGACGAAGCGCTCACGCCCCTCCGGCTCTCTGGAGAACCCGTGGAGCATCACCTTGAGGGCAACCTGGCGACGCAAGCCCGCGTGCTCGGCGCGATAGATCCGAGCCATCCCGCCCTCGCCGATGCAGCCGCCGATCACGTAGACGCCGAACTCGGAGCCCGGCGCGAAGACACCGTGGATCCTGTCGACCAGGGCGGTGGCCTCCGCGCTCGGCCCAACCTCACTCGGTCTCGCGGGGCTGCCCTCGCGCGCTCCCGCGGGCGGTGCGGCGGTCGCTCCCTCCGCCGGGACCCAGAGTCGGGCGGACTCCGACTCTTCTCCGTCGTCGACTCTCGGCAACTCCATCTCCTCGGTCCCCATGGCCACGGCTACTCTCCCCACTGTTCGAGGCCACGACGCACCTCGGCCAAAGTGACCACGTTCGCGTGGACCGTCCAGATGGTGTGCGCCAAGGTGGCGCCACTCGGCGCGATGGCCTTCACCTCGTAGTTGCCTGGCTCGAGCTGGAAGTAACCCACCACCCCTCGGCTGTCCGTCAACGGCAGCACGTTGTCGACCGCGGGCTTCGCCTTGTTGTTGAAGCTGAGCGCCCATCCGACGGCGGGGGGAGGCGGGGGAGAATTCGTCGACAGCTCCGTGACCTGGACCTGGACGTCCTCGCCCCGTGACTTGATCTGGTCCGGCGAGCCATCCGGGTTCAAGAAACAATTCAGCGTCCGGACCGCCAGGATTCCCTTCGAGGTGTCCCTCGCCCCGGCGCTGACCTGAGTGTAGAGGTCGTCGAGCGCCGACTCCGTGATCGGCGGGATGACGAGGCCGTGGATCGTCGGGTTGCCGTAGGGAGTTCCGAGCAGGGGCCCCCCGAGGATGTAGTCGAAGTCCACATAACCTTCTGCCCTCGTCCGGAGGAAGACGTGGTCCACCATGTATGGCATCTCGAAGGACCATACGAACGGCGCCATCGGATGGGTGATGTTCAGCTTGTCGGTGATCGGATTCGCGCAGGTCGGATCGGCGCAGACATCGACGGTCAGGCCTGGGATCGCGGTCAGCAAGGTCGGCTGAGAATAGAAATCGACGATGGCCGCCACGTAGGTCGCCGTCTGCGGGGCCGCGTCGGGAAGGACCAGGTTGACGGGTTGGTTCAAGCAGGACCACAGCGGATCGGCCGTCGAGCCAACCGAGGCCATCCAGGTGTCGGTCTGCGGCGCGAGGGAGGTGCACGCCCCACCAACCAGAGACGTCAGAGCGGCCAGGGCCAGCCACCGTGGACAGGCAGGCCCCTTTCTCACCACCCCGACTCGCTTCACACCGACTCGCCACACCTTGAGTTGATCCTCTTACCCCTCGGCGCCCCGAACGGTCAACGACGAATTCGCCCGGCGCGCTTCAGCGATCGCGTCGGGCTCTGCCTCGGCAGCGGAGCTGGCCGCATTCGACTCGAACCACACGCATAGGGTCGGGAGTGACCCCTCGAGAAACGCCTGACGACACGCCCTGCGGCGAATCTTTCCGCTCGAGGTCCGGAGCAGCGTCAAGGGCATGAGGAGAGCGACCGCGCCTGGACGGAGCCCGAGCTCCTCGAACACCGCCTTTCGGATCGCCAGGATCACTTCGGCCGTATCGAGCGCGCGAATGGCGCTCCGCACCAGCTCTTGCACGATCACCAGACGATCGCCCTGGTCAGTCTCGACCGAAAACGCGGCGCTCGCGTGGGCGGCGACCGCCCGGTGAGAGGCGGACGCGCATTCCTCGACGTCCTGGGGAGCGTGCGCTCGACCGTGGATCAGGACCAGATCCTTGATCCGCCCGGTCACATAAAGGTGCCCGTCCTCGATGAACCCGAGATCTCCCGTTCTCAGGAACGGCCCCCTCCCATCGGCGGTCTTCGCCTGGAAGGTCTCCTCGCACCCTTCATCGGCCCAGTACCCGGCGGTGACGCTCTCGCCCCGAACCCAGATCTCGCCGAGCGCCCCGGGGCGACACTCGGCGCGCGTGCCCGGGCCCACGATGATGACGCTCGTCCCGTTCCACGCGCGGCCGCAGCTCACCAGCGCGCGTCCCCCTGGGAGCGCGGCCGTCATCGGTTCGGCCTGCCCCCGCGCCAGAGCGTCAATGGAGAAATGGCGGACGACCGGAGGTTCACTCGGGTGCCCGGAGGCCACGAAGAGCGTGGCCTCCGCCAGGCCATATCCGGGCTGAAACGCCATGCGCTGGAACCCGCATGGTGCGAACGCCTGGACGAACCGCTCGATGGTCGACGCGCGGACGGGTTCGCTGCCGTTGACCGCGGCGCGCCAGGGCGAGAGATCCAGGCCCGCGCGCTCGGCGCGCCCGATCCGCCGCGCGCACAGATCGTAGGCGAAGTCCGGGGCCAGGCTGGTCGTGCCTCGATAACGACTGATCGCCGCCAGCCAGCGCCGCGGACTCTGAATGAAGGCGCCCGGTGACATCAGCACGCAGTGCGCGCCCGACCAGACCGTCATCAACAACGCGCCGAGCCCCATATCGTGAAACATGGGCAGCCACGACACGATCACCGTAGTCTGGTCGTGGTCGAAGCTTGCCTGCATCTGGCGATGATTCTCGACCAGGTTGGCGTGGGTCACCGCGACACCGCGGGGCAGCCCCGTCGAGCCGGAGGTGTACTGGACGAGGGCCAGTCCCCTGGGATCGAGGCCCGAAGGAACCCAGCCCGCGGCGGCTGAGCCTCCCTGTGCGGGATCGAGGAACGACAAACCTCCGAGGACCCGGTCCGAGGAGATCGCCTCCGCGACCTCCTCGATCGCTGCCCGGGTGGACAGGATCCACTTGGCACCGGAGTCCGCGGCGATGCGCTTCAGGGCCTCGATGCCCTTCTTGCGGCCGGGGATGCTCGCGGGGATCGTCACCACCCCCGCATAGAGACAGCCGAAGAAGGTGACGAGGAAGTCGGTCCCTTGCGGATAGAGCAGGATCGCATGATCGCCGCGCATCCCGAGCGATGAGAGCCGCGCCGCGACCGCTCGCGCCCGCTCGCGAAGCGCGCCGAACGTCAACGTGCCGCTCTCCACCTCCCCGTCGCGCAGGCAGGTATACGCGATCCGGTCCGGGACCTCCCTCGCCCTGGCGTCGAGCATCGCCATGAACGTCTCCGCTGTCTCCCCCTCCGTTCCCACTCCTCCGGAATATATGCGGACGGCGCGCTCTTTTGAACACGCGCGTACGTCGAGAAGCAACATTTGAACGGAGATCGACCGCAACGGCCAGGACCGTGTAGCCAGCGCATTTCAGGTGCGTATCTGTCGCGACAACCACCTCGTCGGCGTCGGACGATACCGACCGGGGCCACTGCCCCTGCCACGCTTCGATCCCTGGTCGCTCCCAACGCCCGCAGGCGCCGGGATCATCGTCCCAGAGTCTCGACCAGCAAACGCGCCGTCTCCTCGCCCGAAAAGTTCTGCCGGCCGGTGATCAGGTTGCCGTCGCGGATGGCGAAGCCGCGCCAGAGGCCTGCTTGCACGTAGTTCGCGCCCAGTTGCTCGAGCTGGTCCTCGATGCGCCAGGGCATGACGTGCTGGTCCCGGGACAGGAGCTTCATCTTCCACACGGCGTCGTCGGCGAAGTCCTCCTCGACGTTCGCGAAGCCGGTCACGGTCTTCCCCTTGGCCAGGTAGTCCCCGGTGGACAGCCTGGCATAACGGAGGATGGCCACGCCGTGACAGAGCGCGCAGGCGATCTTGCCCGCTTCATAGAATGCGACGAAGGTCTGGTGCAAGGTGCGCGCGCGCTCGAAGGTGAACATCGGGGCCTGTCCCCCCGCCACCACGATGGCGTCGAAGCGCGCCACGTCCACCTCGGAGACGGCGCGGGTCGATTCGATCAACTTCGCCAGGCGGGGCGTGCTGAGGAAGCCCATCGAGATGAGATCACTCGCCGAGTAGCCGCTCGGGTCGCGCGGGTCGCTCATGGCGTCGGCCTCACACCGGCCGCCGTCGGGGCTGAAGATTTCGACCTCGTAGCCGGCCTCGCCGAGCACGTAGTAAGGGTGAGCGAGCTCGCTCCACCAGAAGCCCACCGGCCATCCCGTGGTGGTGGAGACGGCGGGGTTGGCGATGACGATGGCGACGCGCTTCTTGCGGCTGGGGCTGACGACGTTGGGATCTTTGAGGCTCATTGGGTTCCTCCGGTTGAATGTCGCCACCGGTATGACAGGTGCCCGCCGAAGGGCCAAGGACGCCTGGCGCAACCCGAGGTTGCGTCGCGTGCAACCTCGGGTCCGCGCCCTCCCGCCGATCAGACGCTGTCGCGCAGAGAGGACGCGGCTCTCGAGACCAGCTGGCGAAACCAGCGGTGGGCGCGGTCGTGGTCCGAGCGCGGGTGCCAGACCTGGGCGATCTTGTAGCTCGGCAGTGGCAAGGGAGGGCGGAGGATCTGCAAGGCGAAGCGATCGGCGTGCGCGGTCGCCAGCCGCTCGGACATGGTGAGGACGCAGTCCGAGTGCGCCACCAGCTCGAGGGAGACCAGGGAGTAGGGCAGGTAGCGGGTCACGTGACGGCCGAGTCCGCGCACGGCCAGCGCCTCGTCGACCACGCCGCCAGGTTGACCGCGCGGCGCGATCAGCAGGTGCTTCTCGGCGAGGTACTGGGTCAAGGTGATCCGGCCCCGCACCCGCGGATGCCCGAGGCGGACGACGCAAGCGAATCGATCGGAGAACAGCCCCTGGGTCCGAAACTCGGGGGGGAGCCTCGGGAAGACCCCGATGGCGGTGTCCACCCCATCGCGCAGGGCGGGGACGTCGTCGGGGAGGATCGGCAGGAAGCGCACGGCGGCCGGGGGCGCGGTCTGCGCGAGCGCCTGACAGATCGCCGGGCCGAGCAGCGACACCACGTGATCGGTGGTGTGCACCCGGAACTCGCGGGTCGCGGTGGCCGGGTCGAAGGAGTCGGCCGGGGCCAGCAGCAACCGCGCCTCTTCGGTGACGGTACGGGCGCGCGCGGCCAGCGCGCGGGCCCGTTCCGAGAGGATCCAGTCCTTTCCGGTCCGCAAGAGGATCGGATCATCGAGGGCGGTGCGCAGCCGCCCGAGCGCCCGGCTCATCGCCGCCTTCGACAGGCCGAGGCGCTCGGCGGCCCGGGTCACGCTTTGGGTCTGCGCGATCGCGTCGAGCACGATCAGCAGGTTCAGGTCCGCGTCCCGGGGCGCCATCGGGCGCTCTCAGCATAACTCAGGCTCCCGGCTTGGACGCGGGCGGGTCGCGCCGGACGAGCTCGACCTCGAGCTCGATGTCGACCCGGTCGCCGACCACCACGCCGCCGCTGTCGAGGGCCAGGTTCCAGACCAGACCCCAGTCCTTCCGGCTGAGGGACGTCCGGGCCACGGCGCCGCGCTTGGTGTTTCCCCAGGGATCGTGGATGGCGCTCGGCAGGGGGTCCACGGTGAGGGTCACGGGGCGGCAGACGCCGCGGATGGTGAGATCGCCGGTGACCGCCAGGCTCCCAGCGGGGGCGATGGGGTGGACCTCGGTCGAGCGAAAGGTGACGGCGGGAAAATGGGCGACGTCGAGGAAGTCGGCGCTGCGGAGGTGCTCGTCGCGCTTCGGATCCTTCGAGTCGAGCCCCCGGGCGTCGATGCTGACCGAGACGCGGGACCGGGTCGGGCTGCCATCGTCGATCTCGACGGTGCCCGAGACCGGACCGAGCGTGCCGCGCACGTTCGAGACCATGAGGTGTCGGACCTTGAAGGCCGCCGTCGAGTGGGCGCTGTCCACCTCCCAGCGAACGGGCACGGCGGCGCTGGCACCGCCGTGGGCGGGCTCGAGGGTGGACAGGGCCATGGCGGCGGTTGCGGCGGCGGTGGCGGTGGCGGTGGCAATCTGGCGGGTCATCACGGGCTCCTTGGTCTCGGGTGAACGGAACAGGCGGACAGACACCCAAGAAGCTGGCCGGGGGCTAATCATTTGTGAAATAGATTGACGGTATAGTCATCATCATCGTGGTGAATATTGCGGGCCTCAATCTGAACCTCCTCGTGGTCCTGGACGCGCTGCTGGCGGAGCGGCACGTGAGCCGGGCCGCGACCCGACTCGGGCTGTCGCAGCCGGCGGTCAGCAACGCGCTCGCCCAGCTGCGCGCGCACCTCGGCGATCCGCTGCTGGTGCGCAGCGGGGGCCGCATGTTGCCCACCGAGCGCGCCCTGGCCATCGGCGGGCGGATCCATGCGGCCCTGGCCGAGCTCGAGGGCGCGCTCGAGACGCCGAGCTTCGAGCCGGCGCGGGCGACGCGGACCTTCACCATCGCCACCTCGGACTTCGCGGACTTCGTGCTCCTGCCAAAGCTCCTCGCCCGGCTCGGGCGGGAGGCCCCTGGGATCCGCTTGCAGATGCGGAGCTGGTCCGAGCAGCGGATCCCCCCCACCGTCGAGTCGGGCGAGGTCGACCTGATGCTCGGGTTTTATCGAGGGGTACCGGCCGGTCACCGGGAGGAGACCCTGTTTGCCGATGGGCTGGTCTGCGTGGTGCGCAAGGGGCACCCGCGGGTGGGACGCAAGCTCGATCTCCGGACCTACGCGTCCCTGTCACACGTGCTGGTGAGCGCCGAGGCGGCGGGCCCGGGCGTGGTGGACGTGGAGCTGGCGAAGCATGGCCTCACCCGCACCATCGGCCTGCGAACCGCGCACTTCTTGATGGTGGCACCGGTGGTGGCGGCGACCGACTTCGTGGCGGCCCTGAGCTGGCGGGTCGCGAAGCCGGCGGCGGCCCACCTGCCCTTGCGGCTGCTGCCACCCCCGCTGCCCCTGCCGAGCGGCAGCGTGGGACAGGTCTGGCACGAGCGTACCCACGGCTCCCCGGCGCACGCCTGGCTGCGCGGCCTGATCCGCTCGGTGGCGCGTGGCGTTGGGTGACGATGGGCGCCGGGCGTCGCGTGATCGGCGCGGACAAGTGGCTGCCAAACGGCGCCGGCGGGCTCGGCTACGGGCTCCCGAGCGCGGCCAGCACCGCGGGCACGGACATGATCGCGACCGAGCGCCGCGCCGGCTCCTCGAACGGCTCCCGCTCGACCGGACCGCCCGGCGGCAGAGGGTAGCCGCCAGGGATCAACCGCAGGCGGCGCTCCTCGGCCGGAATGGACGGGAACCATCCCAGTGCCTGGAGGGGGGGCACCTTCTCACCGAGGCGGGCGAGCAGATAATTGATGTCGTTCTGAAACTCGACCTCGCCGCGAATGTCCCCCGGGACCACGAGCGCTCCCCGGACCTGCGCGGTGCGAAGAAAGTCTGAGTCATACGTCCTCATTCAACGTGCCCCCTGTCGAGGTCGAAGCTATCGGCTAGACATCGGACGGGTTGCGTTCGACTTGAGGCGGCGCGAGGCTGGCGGGCACGTCATCGCACCCGCACAGACCCGTCCCGCCCGCGCTCTCGATCTCCACCGGGCGATCTCCCAACGAGTCGCTTGACGCCGGTGACCGATTCAGCATAGATATCCGTCGCTTCCGAACGCGAGGATGGCGAAACTGGTAGACGCACTAGCTTGAGGTGCTAGCGGTTAACAGCCATCGGGGTTCAA
>CAZIOH010000082.1:0-30503 GCA_964540815.1 uncultured Myxococcales bacterium
GGATCTGCTTGGCCCGCGTGGTCTCCGGTTGGCAAAGCCAACCTCCGATCCACTGCACGCATCGCGCGATCTCGGAGGTATTCCTGATCTCTCGTGGTGGCCGCCCCGGGCGCCCTGTGGATCTCCGGTGACCCCGGAATGAAGTGGGCCCCTCTGCCCGCTCCGCGGGGCGAGGGGACCGGACGGAGCAGATCTCGTCTCGTCATTTCCGTCCGAGAGAGCGAAGCTAGACTCTCGGCTGAGCTTCTGCCCGGAGATCGTGCCCTCCATGCGGTGGATCGGAGGTTGGCTTTGCCAACCGGAGACCACGCCAGCTCAGCAGATCCGGGCCCGCTTCTCGTCGTCCCCGCGAGGGGCCCGCGGGGAGGGGTCCTCCCCTTCCCGCGAGCGCCGTAGGCGCGTCCGCGCGTCAGTTTCGCATGGTGAAGGCGGCCTGGAGGAGGCCACCCATGCCCGCGAAGCACGCCGGCGGGAGCAACAGGTCCACCGTCAGCTTCTTGTGGGCCGGGTCACCCGTGACTCCGCCCATGACCGGCATGGGCGCCGAGAGCGAGTCGCCGATGGCCCGGGCCCGGGCCTCCTCGCCGAAGCCGAGCCCGAAGCGGATGGCCTCCCGCAGATCCGCCGACGCGAAGATCGAGCGCGCCCCCGCGCCGGCCAGCGCCGACGTCAGCGCCGTGCTGCGCGCCGTGGGCGTCCCCGCAGCCATGGCCGCGAGACGAACCTTGGCCCCCGGCCCGACCGTCATGGCCAGCCGGTTGCCGGGCACCACGGCCAGGAAGACATCGAAGGATTTGTGCCCGAAGAGCCGCTCGAACGCCCGGCGCGACCCCCCCGGGGGCGGGGCCAACCAGGTCATGGTCGCGTGCAGGCCACGCACCTTGCCGAAGGTCTCGGCGCGCACCGAGGAGACCTTGAGCTCCCCGCTGTCGCGATCGAGGACCGTGCGCAGCACCCCCGCCACGGCCGGCCGATCGACCGCGCCCATGGCCGCCTGGATCTTGGCCGCGTTCTCCGCGCCGCCGATCGGATAGACCGCGTCGACGGACAGCAGGGGGGTCACCCGCACGATGGCCGACGCGTCCCCCGCGAGCCCGGCTATCAGGCTGTCGAGGAAGCGCGCCGCACCCGCGGATGCCTCGGGCGACGCGCCGAGCACCTCCGCGCGCGCCCGCCGCAAGGCTTCGAGGTTCCGCGCCCCATACCCCGAGGTCAGGACCAGCGCCGCGTTCTCGGAGCCGTCGCCGAGCAGCGGGTCGAGCGCGATGGTGTGCGCCTCCGCGGCCAGGGTTTCGAGCTTGCTCCCTGGCCGCGGCGACAGGCGCAGCGCAAGCCCGAGCCCGCGCGTCGGGTCCACGTCGAGGCCCACCTCGACGCTGGTGGCGTCGGCGAGGTAGTCGGCGAATTCGCGGAGCTGACGCGAATGCTGCGCGCTGGCCGGGCTCGACGCCGCCCGGTGCCTGCCTTCTCCCCCGGACTCGCCCGCCGCATCGATGCGCGCGAGGGCGCGATCCAGCTCCGCCCGCACGGTGGTGCCGGTGGCTCGCGCCATCGCATCCGGAAAGACCACCACCGACACGTCGTCCTTGGCGGGGCCGCTCCGCTCGTCGAGGGCCAGCTGGCCAGCCAGCACCATCGCCTCCTGGCTGTCGGCGATCACCACCACGTTCCCCACGGTGAGGAACCAGCCGCGCTCACCCGTTGGCGCCTGGATCTGAACGGCATCGCCCCGCCGCTCGATGATTTGACCGGCCGCGGCCATCAGCGCGGTGATGTCGGCCGGGCTCCTCGCGGCGACGGAGAACGCCACCAGCGGCGCGCTACCCGCCTTGCTGGCCACCGCGGCCCCCGCCACCGGCGCGCGCAGGTCGAGGTGCTTCGAGAGATCGGCCGGCAGCCCGAGCTGCGTGAGCAGCAGATCCCGTATGCCCGCTGCATCGAGCGGAAGCGGCGACGCCTGGCGGACCAGCACCACCGCACTCTCCACCGAGCGATCCAGGGAGGGCATGACGAACGAAGCCACGAGCGCTTGCCGCGCGACGGCCGCCGGAATCAGGATGAGTGGAGGCGACGGAGCCGTGACGGTGGAAACGGCCGGCGCCGCCCCCCCTTGCGCCGCCGCGGACGCCGGGCTCCCCGGGGCAGGAGAAGAGGTTCGGGCACACGCCGCGGCCACGGTCACCGCCGCGAGGGCCACGAGGACCACCGCGCCGGATACGCGAGCCGGCGAAGCGGCGGTGGCGGTAGCAACGGTGCCGGAGGCGGGGCAGGACACCGAGGAGGAGGCCGGGAGGGCCAGCGCGCCTCCGCGCCGGTGGTGAATTTTTCCGAGCATGCAGCGAGGATATCCGACGCACAAAATCCGACGAAGATTATCCCGCCTTGGTCGGACCTCGGAGGGCCGTTGCCCTGCCCCGACGCCGGGGCCTATTCGCATCCTCGGGTTGCGCGGGGTGTGCTCCGTTGTTAGCGTCATCTGTCGATGTCGAGGACAATCGGCGGGCGGAAGTGGGTTCGCCGATGATACTCTGCAGGGCGGCGTCGCCGGTGCGGTCGTCGCACGCGGTTCGCTCGTCGTCGGCAATCTTCTCAACCAGCCAGGCAAACAGCCAGGCAAACAGACATGGTCGGAGGCACCGGAATGCAGGTCGTATGTGCGAACTGCCAGCTCAGTTTTCAGGCTCCCGAGGGGGCCGTGGGACTCATGTGTCCGATTTGTCGCAGCCCCCTCAAGCCGCCGGAGTCGGCGGGGACGAACGGAGCCACCGCACCGGCGCGACAGATCGTGGACTGGTCGGGCGGCAGCGTCGATGACCTGATCACCCTCCTGTCGGGGCCGGCCTGGTCGGCCCGCGTCGAGGTGTTCGCGACCGGCTCGGACGAGCCCGTGGGCGAGGTTCACGTGATCGCCGGAGGTGTCTCCGACGCCCTGTATCTCGGGTCCTCGACCCACCACGCGCTCGAGGATCTTCGCGCCGCCACCGCCAAGGGCGGCCGGTTTCGCATCGAGCCACGCCTGCCGAACCCGGCGGACGGCAGCCTGGCGACGTCGGGCCCTGCCCAGGGCAAGCTGGACGAGCGGCCGCTCGCCACCTTGATGCGCTACTGCGAGGACTTCGTGCTCACGTGCGGGATCGAGGTCTGGCGCGGCAGCGAGAACGCGAAGGTGGACTACCGGCGCGGCGAGATCGTCGGCGTCACCGTGGGCGGGATCGACGCGCCCGAGCGCCTGGCCGAGGTCATGAAGTGGGCTTCGGGGAACTACCGCCTGACGGTGCCGGTGCTCGACCTGCCGGCCATCGCGCCCGCCCCCGCGGCGCCGGTCAAGACGGCCGGCACGCCCGCGGCACCACGCGCCACCGGGTCGGCCGCCAACAAGACGATCTTCGGGATGCCCGCGGTCGACCCGGCCACGCTGGCCGCGACGCGAGCCAAGACGCCCACTCCACCGAACGGCCCCGGACAAGGCCCCGCCGAACCGAGAGCCTCGGCTGGCGTCACGGCCACCCGAGCCACCGAGACCGCAACGGAGAGAGCAAGAGAGACCGCCGCGGCTTCCGCAAAGAGCACGTCCACCGCCGCATCCCCCCTCCCGGCCGCGAGCGCGTCTCAGGTGGGCGGAGCGGCGGTGTCGGTTCCAGCCGCGCCCGCGCCCGAGGCGGCTGCGACGGCAGCAACATCCGCTCCCGCGACCCCCGGGGCGACGCCGCCCGGACGCCCGAACGCCAACCGGACCATCTTCGGTGTGGCGGCGCCGAATGTTCCGGCTGCACAGGCCGACTCCCCGGCGGTGGCCGCGGCACCACCCGAGAACCCCCGTGCTGAGACGAGCCTCGTCGGCTCCGCCGGAGCAGCCGAGGCCCCGGCTCCCGGCAAGGCCGCCGCGACCGCGAAGCCCGCCAGCGGCAAGGGCGCCGGCGCGAGCAAGGGGGCCGGGAAAGCCGGACGCGCCGGTGTCACGACCGCTTCGGGCGGACCACCCGCGTCCGCCACGGCGGCATCGTCGCGCGACGAGGATCGGACCGCCCCCACCCGCCCGGCCAAGGAGAAACCGACGGGCGCCCGGGCCGAGACCGCGGTCTCCACCTACGTGGGCGTCGGCTTCGTGATCGGGCTGGCCCTGCTCGGGTTGTATCGGCTGGTGATGGTGTTCGCGAACTAGTCGCCCCCCGAGACCCGTGCTGGCCCGAATCGTCGAGGCGTACCGGCGTACGCAAAAGCCGAAGGACCTGATCTGGAATCGCTACGTCGCGCGTCCCCTCGCGGCCGTGCTGCTCGTTCCCCTCGAACGAGCGCCGGTCACCCCCAACCAGGTGACGCTGGCGACGCTGGCGGTGTTCGTGATCGCCGCCGCCATGCTGGCCGCCTGGCCCACCTGGGCCGGGCTGGTGGCGGCAGTGGCCGTGATCGAGCTCGCCTACGTGCTCGACTGCGTGGATGGGCAGCTGGCGCGGCTCCGCGGGAGTTCGACCCCCATCGGGGCCCACCTCGATTTCTTGATGGACGAGCTCAAGGCCTTTCTCCTGGTCGCGGCCGTCGGGATCCGGCTGTGGCGCGCCGACGGCTCTGCCTGGTGGCTGTTCGAGGGCCTGATGGGCCTGGTGGCGGTGGCCTCGGCCATCAGCCTCACGACCTTCATCCGGAGGCCGGAGTACGCGGCCGCCACGGGCGTCGACGTCGGGCACGGGCTCGGCGACTACGGACAGGGCTTTTCCGCCGACTCCGACACGGCCCCCCGTCCGGGGACTGGAGGCCCCTCCCCCCGGGCACGAAGATCCCCGAAGTCGCTGGTGGAGGCCGTCGGTCGCTTCGTCATTCACTACCCCAGCTATATTCTCTTCGTGGCTCTGGCCAATCGGGTTGACCTCTTCCTCCACGTCTATGCGGCCATCAACGCCGCGTACGTCGGGCGCTCGCTGCTGGCGGTGTCCTGGAAGCTCGGCCGCCGAGGTGGACCGCCGAATGGAGATCGCCGCCCATGACCGATCCCGCCTCCGTGACGACCACGACCACGACCACGACGACAACGGCCTCGACCAGCGCCACCACCGCCATCATCGTGGCGGCTGGGCGGGGTCGGCGCCTCGGCCCCGAGACAGCCGAGCTTCCGAAGTGCATGGTGCGGATCGCCGGACGCCCGATCCTGCACCGGCAGATGGCAGCCCTGGCCGCGGCCGGCGCCCGCCACTTCGTGATCGTGCGCGGCTACCTCGGGGAGCGGATCGTCCCCGCGCCCGGCCATGACGTCCGCTTCGTGGAGAATCCCGAGTGGGCCAGCAACAACATCTTGACCTCGCTGATGTTCGCCGAGCCGTTCATGGCGGACGAGTTCTTGTTCTCGTACTCGGACATCGTGTTCGCCGCCGACCACGCCCATCGGGTCGCCAGCGCCGATCTCGCCGGAGGCGGAATCGCGCTGGTCGTCGATCGCCTGTGGCGCGAGACCTACGTGGGACGCGTGCACCACCCGATCTCCGAGGCCGAGCTCGTGTCCGTGACCCGGGCGATGACCAAGGCCGACGGGCCTGCGCGCGAGGCCGGGGGCCGGTCGTCGCCCGCGACCGTCGTCGACCGGGTCGGCAAGACGGTGGTGGCGGCCGATGATGCGGTGGGGGAGTTCATCGGCCTGGCCCGCTTCTCGAGGGAGGGAGCGGCCGCCCTGCGGCGCGAATGGCAGCGCGCGCGTTCGGCCCCCGGCGGCCTCGAGGGCCCCTATGGACGCGCCGCCCACTTGCGGCAGGCGTACCTGTCCGACGCCTTCAACGCCCTGGCCGCGCAGGGCGAGCCCCTGACGCCGGTGTTCGTGGATGGGCGCTGGCGCGAGATCGACACCGAGGAAGATCTCGCGCGTGCCCACGGGGTGGTCGACGGATGGGACGCGGGCCCCACCGACCCACTCGCCACGGGAGGCCTGGGCGGGTGACCGATCAGCCTCCGCAGCAGCCACCGCGCGCGCGCGATCCGGAGCACTGGTTGTTCCGACTGACCGGCGAGGAGTGGGACCGCGCCGCCGAACGCGAGCGCGCCCTGTGCCTCGAACAGCTCGAGCGGCGCTCGGTGCGGGCCGGCGTGACCCACGCGCGACGTGCGGCTGGGATGGCCTGGAACGCCGTGCTCTCGCTGCACGAGGACCCCCGGTACGGCCGCAGCTACATGGAGCACATCCACGCCCTCGCGGACGACCCAGCCCTCCCCGAGGCGGTGCGGACGGCCGCGCAGCATCTTCGTTCCGCTCCGACCGGCCCGCCCGCCCTGATCCAGCTCGGCAAGCCCGATCTCTCGGTGCACGCCGCCGCGGGCATCATTCTGGCGGAGGCGCGCGCGCGCGCCCAGGCTCTGACGACCGCCACGAACGGCGCCGCCGACCCGCCGCCGGTCAAGACAGGCTGAACGGATACGAGAGGATCTGGCTCGAGCTCGAAGCCGAGAACCGCAGGCTGCCGAGCACCCCGCGGACGCAGGGGTAAAGGCCGCCCTTCATGAGGATGGCCGGCGCCTCGACGCGAACACCGCGAATGGTGCCCGCGCGCTGAATCCGAAACTTCACGGTCACCCGCCCGGGCACGTAGGTCTCCTCGTCGGGCCGTGCGCGCGAGATGCAGGTCAGCACGTCGTCTTGTTTCGCGCGAAACGTGTCATCGATCTCGCCCTGGGTCAGCTCGCGGCCGTTTCCCTCGGTGGCCATGTCGAGCTTGAGCACGTCGGGACGCGACAGGTCGTCACCCTGCGCCACCAAGCGGAGATCGGAGGGGCCGAGCTTGATCGGCTCGGGCTCGGGCTCGGGGCCCGGGTTGCCGTGCGCGCGGTCGCCGGACGCGACCGGGGCCGACCCCGAGCCGGGACGGACCAGCTGGGCCGCCCGCCGACGCCGCTTCCTCTCGCGACCCGGCTTTTGCCCGATCCCCGCATCCGCGGAAGGGGTCGCGGCTGGAACGACCGGGCGCTCGCGGTGCTTCCAGACGACGTAGCCTCCGAAGCCGAGGGCGGCGACCACGAGTCCAAGGAAAAATCCTTTCATGTCGGTAGCCTACCGGGAACCTTCTGCCCTTGCGCCGGAATGGCGCCTCGGCCCTGCTCCGGTCCGGCGCGCCCGGGCGCCGCGCGCCGCCGCCTCCGAGGTCGGGCGGGGCAATCGGGACTGTCCTTGACCCACCTCACGGCCCGGCACTATGTTACCCCCTCGTTTGCGCCCGTCGGTTTCATGCACACATTGAAACCACCTGATCGCCCGGGCTGTCCGGAGTTGATCAAAATCGAAAGCCAAGGAGAATACGATACTCATGAAGAAGGCAGATCTGGTGGACCTCATCGCGCAGCAGCGTGGACTGCCCCGACCGCAGGTCGAGACGACGATTGACTCTTTGATAGACGCTGTCGCTGAGGGACTCGCGAAGGGCGAGCGGATCGACCTTCGTGGCTTCGGTGCCTTCGCGGTTCGGGAATCGGCCGCACGTTCGGGCCGCAACCCCCAGACCGGTGAGACCATCCAAATCGCGGCCCGTCGAGTTCCGACCTTCAAGGCCGGCAAGGAACTCCGCGATCGCGTCAACCGTCCGGCCACCAACTAACCACGGACGAAGCAGGACATAAGCTCGATGGGTACGCGCCTTTTTATCGGCAACCTTTCGTACAACGTCAACGAACAGGAGCTCCGCGACGCCTTCGCCTCCGAGGGCATCGAGGTGCGGAGCGTTCGGGTCTCCCTCGACCGGGAGACCGGGCGACCGCGCGGTTTCGCGTTCGTGGAGACGGCGACGGACGAGGGTGCCAAGACGTCGATTGAAAAGCTGTCCGGCCGCATCCTTCAGGGGCGTTCGATCGTCGTCGAGGAGGCACAGGCCCGGACCGGCGGCCCGGGAGGTGCGGGTCCGAGCGTGGGCACCGTCGGCGCGGGCGGAATGGCCCCGCGCCCGGCGAGCCCATCGGGCGGGTCCGGCGCCAGGTTTGGTGCTCCGGGCGCCTCGAGCGGCGCCGCGTCCGGTGGGGCGGCGGGGGCGCCGCGACCGGGGGGATTCAGCTCGGGTCCGCGCCCGGCGGGTTTTGGGGCTCCGGCCGGAGCTCCCCGTCCCGGTGGTGGCTTCGGCGGCCCCCCGGGAGGCGGCGCGCCAAGACCGGGCGGGTTCGGCGGAGGACCCCCACGTTCCTTCGGACCGCCCCCGGTGGGCGGCGGTGCCCCGCGACCGAGCGGCGATGCGCCACCGAGGCGCGACCGGCCGGAGAAGAAGAAGTCCACCCGCCCGAAGCCAGAAGAGCAGGAACGCGGCAACTGGCGATGGAACGGCAAGGTCGACGAGGATTAGGCCCGGAGCGTCCGTCGGTCGAGCGATGACCGACGACCGGGCCACGGCGGAACAGCAGACGATCCGGATCTCGATCCGGGTGCCGCCGGAGTGCCACGGGTGGCGGCTCGATCATTTCTTGAAGTTCCGGATCGGGCGACTGTCGCGGACCCGGATCCAGGGGATCATCGGGACGCAGATCCGTCTCGATGGGCGAAGGGCACGGCCAGCGGCGGCGGTGCACGCGGGCGAGACCATTCACCTCGAGCGGCCGGCCCCGATCGAGCCGGAGGTGCCGCGCACCTTCGAGGTGCTGTTCGAGGACGCCGACATCCTGGTCATCGACAAGCCCGCGGGGCTGCCCATGCACACCACCGCCAAGTTCTGGCGCAACACCCTGGTCGCGGTGCTGCGCGAGCGGTATCCGGCCCAGCACACGGAGATCTGCCACCGCATCGATCGCGAGACCTCCGGGGTGATGCTCATCGCACGAACGCCGGTTGCCGGGGCGCGCCTGAAGAAGGCCTTCGCCGAGAGGAGGGTCCGCAAGCGGTACCTCGCGCTCGTGAAGGGTCAGCCGCCCGACCGGGGCGTGATCGATCAGCCCATCAAGCTGCTCGACTCGCCCACCCACCTGATGATGGGCCCGGCAGCGGACGGGCTGCCGGCGGTGACCCGCTTCGAGGTGCTGAGCCGCTTCGCGGAGCACGCGCTGGTGGCGGCCATTCCGGAGACCGGGCGGCAACATCAAATCCGGGTTCACCTCGCCGGTCTCGGTCATCCGCTCGTGGGGGACAAGCTCTACGGAGCCGGCGAGCGGTACTTCATGCAGTCGTGTGACGAAGGGCTGACGGAGGCGCTGCTGGCGCGCTTCGACGGGTTGCCACGTCACGCGCTGCACGCCGAGCGTCTGACCTTTCCACACCCCACGACAGGTGAGCCCCTGACCCTGGTCAGCCCCCTCCCCGCCGATCTCCAAGCCTACATCCATTCCCTCGAGTCGCCGCCTTCATCCTAGCCTCGTCCTCGTCTCCGTCCTCGTTCTCATTCCCAGCCCGAGATCTGCTACGGTATCCTTCAGCCCATGTCGATCGAAACCCAGATTGCGGACCTGCTGAAGGACTCCATGCGCACGCGCGATGCCCGCACCGCGGACTGCCTGCGCATGATCAAGACCAAGCACATGGAGCGCCGGACGGCAGCGGGGTTCAAGGGGCCGCTCGACGACGCCTTGTGGCTGGACGTGATCGCCTCCTACCAGAAGCAGCTGCGCAAGACCCGCGAGGAGTACGTGGCGGTCGGGGAGCGGGGCGCGGCGGCGCTCCCCCAGATCGACTTCGAGATCGAGCTGTGCGGGAGGTTCCTGCCCAAGGCCGCGAGCGACGCCGAGGTGTTGACGGCAGTGCGCGAGACCATCGCCAGATCCGGCGCCACCGACCCGAAGCAGGCCGGCCGGATCGTGGGTGAGATCATGAAGGCCAACAAGGGCCGCTTCGAGCCCGCCACCGTCAAGCGCCTGGTCGAGCAGGAGCTCGGCTCCTCGAAGCCCTGAGGCCCCGCTCGGGGCCCCGCCGATCCCCAGTTCACTTCTCCGTCGAGGCGGGCGCCTCGGCCGCCCACTGGCGCTCCTCGTCGGTGGGCGGGTGCTTCTCGAGCAGATCGGGCCGCCGGGCGCGCGTGCGGTGGAAGCTCTCGCGCCGGCGCCAGCGCGCGATCGCCGCGTGGTCACCGGACAGCAGGACCGGAGGAACCGTGTGCCCACGAAAGTCGATCGGCCGGGTCCACTGCGGATACTCGAGGCGCCCGTGCGAGAACGACTCGTCGATGGCCGACATGCCGCACCCGAGCACCCCGGGCACGAGGCGCGCCACCGCCTCGATGATCACCGCCGCCGCCAGCTCGCCCCCGGCGAGCACGTAGTCGCCGATGCCGAGCTCCTCGTCGCACAGCACCGTGCCCACGCGCTCGTCGAAGCCCTCGTAGCGCCCGCACACGAGCGCGATGCGCGCCCGGGTCGAGAGCTCGCGCACCTTCGCCTGATCCAGCAGTCGTCCCTGCGGGGACAGCAAGATGACGTGCGCCCGCCCGCGCGCGGCCGTGAGCGCGTCGAGCGCGCCCGCGATCGGCTCGGGCCGCAGGATCATGCCTGGCCCGCCGCCACAGGGCGTGTCGTCGACGCTCCGGTGCTTTCCCGGCGCGAAGTCCCGCGGGTTGGTGCGCTCCACCCGCAACAACCCGGTCGCGAGGGCCCGGCCGAGGAGACTCGCCTGCAAGAATCCCTCGAACATCTCGGGGAAGAGCGACACGATCTCGAAGGTGATGTGCGGCTCGGGCCGCTCGGCGTCGTCACTCATCGGCCGATTCCCGTCCACGCGTTCGCACCTCCGGGGGGATCTCCTCGCTCTCGAGGCTCCACTCGACCACCACCTTCCGCGCGCGCGCGTCCACCGAACGCACGAACGCGGGGACGACGGGGATGAGAAGCTCCTCCGCCTCGGTCACCTCGGTCGCCTCGCTCGCCTCGACCGCCTCGGCCGCCTCGGCCTCCGCTGCCTCCCTGCGCACGACCATGACGTCCTGGGCGCCGTTCCAGAACGAGCGGTCCACCCGACCCCAGACGTGACCGTCGTGGTTCACCACCCGGCAGCCCACCAGATCCTCCACGAAGAACTCGCCCTCGGCCAGCGGCGGAAGCGCGCTGCGGGCCACCCGCACCACCGCGTTGGTGAGCTTGTCGGCGGCCTCGCGCGAGGCGACTCCCACGAGCCGGAAGATCCAGACGGGCCCGGCCGGCCGCAACGTCTCGAGCCGCCACTCTTCCCGGCGTCCACCCTTCTCGAGCCAGACCCGCGCGATGCGGCCCGCGCCCGCGCCCAGCGTCGGCGTCCCCGCCGAGGTGTTGTGTGGCCGCAGCGTCAAGTCTCCACGCAGACCATGGGGACGCCCCACCGTTCCGATCGCCAGCGTCTCGGCGTCGAATGCGGGAGTCGGCATCGGAGGATCGACCACCTCGGCGCCTCGGCGCCGTGGCGCGGTCGCTATTCGAGAATTTCCAGGATCACCCGGCGGCGGGTCTTGGACGACGCCGCGGAGAGCACCGTGCGCAGCGCCTTGGCGGTACGGCCCTGCTTGCCGATCACCTTGCCGAGATCCTGCTCCGCCACCTTGAGCTCGAACACCAAGGCGTCGGGCTCGTCCACCTCCTCCACCACGACCTCCTCGGGATGATCCACGAGACCACGGGCGAGATACTCAACCAACTCGCGCAAAGACGGCTGTTGTTGCCCCACGTCGAACTCCTATCCGAGGGACTGACCCGTCCCGAGGAAAACGGCCACGGCTACTTGGACGGCGGCGCGGCCGGTGCGACGGCCTGGCGCAGGCCGCGAATCAGCTCGCCGACGGTTTGACTCGGCACGGCCCCGACGGACAGCCAGTGCTTGAGTCGATCCGCATCGATGCGGACCTCGGGTGGCGTTCGCAGGGGATCGTAGACCCCGATCTGCTCGATGAAGCGCCCGTCGCGGGGGCTTCGCTTGTCGGCCGTGACGACGCGGTAAAAAGGGACCTTCTTGCCGCCAACGCGTGTGAGTCGAATGGTGACTGCCATGTCAATCCTTGGGGAATGCGGGGGCCCTGGTTCAGGGGAGCGAGCACCCTATACACGTGACGGTGTCGTGTCAAGGCGCCCGGGCTCGAGGCCGATGGGCGGGGGGGCCGGCGTGGACCAGGCTCTTTTTTGGCCGGCGGGAATTGGCGGGCCTCCCGGGGGATTGTCATAGTGCCGCCATGACGCCCGACCCCCACCCGCCGTCCGGCGCCCCTACCACGGCGTCCGCAGGTGGGCCAGGTGGAACAGGTCGGCCAGGTCGGCCAGGTGGATGGCCCCCGGGACGAAACGGCCGATACGCCCGATCGCTGGGCGCGATCGGCTTGCTCGCGGCCCTGGCGGGCGCGATGGCCTTTCTGGCCGGTCGGGGCGGGAGCCTGCTGGCAGGGGCCGCGGAGCGCGCCGCCGGGAGCGTCAGGGCCCGCACGGCGGGGGTCGAGCGCCCGGAGCGTGACGTGCGCCGGATCGTGCTGTTCTACACCGCCGAGGTCCACGGGACCGTCGAGCCCTGCGGCTGCACGAGCGATCCGCTCGGCGACGTGTCGCGCCTGGCGGCCCTGATGGCCGACACACGGCGAGAGCTGGGCGGCGCCGGGGTGGCCCTGGTGGATGCGGGCGGTCTGCTGTACCCGGAGGGGGGGATCTCCGTGCGCGAGCAGCCCTCCGCCGACGTGCGGGCCGATTTCATGGCCAGCCAGTTCGTGCGGCTCGGGTTGATCGGGGCGGGCATCGGCGAGACGGATCTCGTGCGTGGAACACCGCACATCCGCCCGCCACGCCTCGCGTCCAACCTGGAGGGCGCGGGCCCGCTCCTCGTGCGGGCGCCGCGGGTCGAGCGCGTGGGCGACATCGACGTGGGGGTGCTGGGGGTGGCCGATCCCCAGGTGGCCGAGACCCTGGCGGCCGCGGTTCACGGGCAGGCCACTGACCCGGTCGCCGCGGTCAAGCGCGACGTGGCGCGCCTGCGTGCCGCTGGAGCCGAGGTCGTGGTGCTGCTGGCGCCGGTGGACAAGGTCCTGGCGCGCAAGCTGGCCCGCGAGGCCGCGCCTGACCTCATCGTGCTCGGCAAGCGGGTGGGACGCGGCATGTCGCGCCTCGAGCAATCGGGCGCGACCTTTCTGGTGGCGCCGCAAGACGAGCTGCAGCAGGTCGGGCGCCTCGAGGTCGTGCTGCGGGGGCGGCCGCGGGGGGGCTTGGACCCTGCCGCCGGCCCGGGACCGAGCTTCGAGCTCCGCGACGCCGGTGGCCCCGAAGCCGATCGCCTGCGGCTCGAGGAGATCGCGCGGACGCGGGCCCGGCTGGAGGCGGGCCTGGCGGAATGGGCGTTCCCCCCGGCGCCGGCGGCCGGCGGCAAGAGCGCCCCACCGGGCGGCGGCCCAGGTCCGCCGGGGGCCGACCCGCGCTTCGTCGCACAGAAGAAGCAGGAGCTGGTCGAGCTCACCGCGGAGCAGAAGCGCATGGAGGTGCCGTGGCGGCCCCCGGCGGCCGGCAGCTACGTGGTGAACGCGCTGGTCCCGATGCGACGGTCGTTGCGCCGCGATCCAACCATGGTCACCAGCATGAAAGCGCTCGACCGGCGCATCGCCGCGCTCAACCTGCGAAACGCCGCCCCGCCGCCGGTGGCCGAGGAGGGCCGCGCGCACTTCGTGGGAAACGCGGCGTGTGCGTCCTGCCACGCCTCGGCGGAGACCTTCTGGAAGAAGACCGTGCACGCCCAGGCCTGGAAGACCCTGGTGGATGGCGGCAAGCAGGCCGACTACAAGTGCGTCGGGTGCCACGTGACCGGCTTCGGGCAGGTGGGAGGCTCGAGCCTCGGCTTCACGCGGAAGCTCGAATCCGTGCAGTGCGAGACCTGCCATGGTCCTGGTTCGCTGCACGTGACCGGCGAGGGCAACGAGGATCCCCTCGCCATCCGCCGCGACACCCCCGAGACCGTGTGCCTCGGGTGCCACACCGAGCAGCACTCCGACACCTTCCAGTACGTCCCTTACCTGCGGGACATCGTGGGCGCGGGCCACGGC
The DNA here is from genome assembly GCA_964540815.1 of uncultured Myxococcales bacterium. Lineage (GTDB taxonomy): Bacteria > Myxococcota_A > Polyangia > Fen-1088 > Fen-1088 > CAZIOH01. The sequence goes on from CAZIOH010000082.1 coordinate 13,911, forward strand.
GGGGCCAGGCGGACGGCGCTCGGACCGGGCGTCACCGGCCACGAGCTACGCACGGCCGCCCTCGCCCGCGCCAAGCTGGCAGCCGCCGGCCCCGCTGACCACTGACCACGGGGCACGGGCACGGGCACGGAATTTGACCGCCTGTCCTACGACGACGAGACGCCGCCCGTGAGGAGCTGGTCGAGGAGGTCGGGCTCGATGTTGCCCCCGGAGACCAGCACCACGACCCGACAGCCGCGGACGTGGGCGGGATCCTCGAGCAGGGCCGCGAGCGGCGGAGCCGCCGACGCCTCGCACAGGATCCCGAGGCTCCGGTAGGCATAGACGATGGAGCGGCGGATGCCGACCTCGCTCACGAGCGCGATGTCCGGAAAGTAGTCCTTGGCCATCTCGTAGGTGCGTTCGCTGACCGCCCCTTCGAGTCCCTCGGCCAGCGTGGGGCCACCGACGTAGGTGGTGTACGCGTGCCCGTCGTCGAGCGAGCGCCGCATGGCACAGTTGGCCTCGGGGGAGGCTCCCCACACCTTCACTCCGCGTGGAACCACCTCGACCCCGATGCCTGCGGCGAGCCCCCCACCCCCGACCGGCACCACGATGTGCTCGACGTCGGGGAGCTGCGCCAGGATCTCGCGGGCGAGCAGGCCACCGTTCCCGGCGATCACGTGGTCGTCGTCGAAGGCCGACACGAACACCAGGGCGGGGTCGGCCGCGGCGCGCCGCCGTGCCTCGGCCTCGGCCTCGTCGTAGGTGGCGCCCGCCACCTCGACCTTGGCGCCGAGCGCGACAATCCCGTCTCGCTTCATGGCCGGGGTCTGGGCCGACACGAGAATGGTGGCGTCCACGTCGAAGGCCTGAGCCGCGAAGGCGATCCCGAGGCCGTGATTCCCGGCCGACGCGGCAATCACCCGCGGGCGCTGCCGACCGGGAGGCGGGTCGCTGCCGCCGCCGGTGGTCCCCGCGGTCGCATCGCTCGCGAGGGCGAGCGCCGCCAGCCGGGCCGCCGCGCCCCGCACCTTGAACGAGCCCGTGCGCTGCAGGCATTCGAGCTTCAGCCAGACATCGGCGCCGGTGCGCCGCCCGAGGGCCGGCGCAGGCACGAGGGGCGTCACGCGGGCGAGGCGCCGCACCCGCTCGGCGACGGCCCCCCCGGTCACTTCGCGCCAGATGTCAGGATCGAATTGTCGCGACACGCCCAGGAACCGTATCAGATCTCCCTGCCCCCGGTCGCGACTTCTACCGAGTCGGGGACCGCCCGGCGCCTTCCACCCCCGTCTGCTCGGCGCGCGCCTTCCGCGCCACTGCGTCCCCCGATTCCCCCGCTGGTCAACGCGGCCAAGCCGCGTCGCCCGGCCACCGAGGCCAGTTCCACTCTCCCCTGGGCCACCGAACTCCAGCCAAGCCCGTCCTCGTCCTCGTCTCCGTCCTCGTCCTCGTTCCCCGCACGGCGACGGCGACGAGGGCGGGTTCTAGGGGCCGCAGGGGCGGTTTTGGGTTAGATCACGCCCATGTCCTTCGTATCCATCGACCGGCTCGTGCGGTCGGGTCAGGTGCCCGAGGCGCGGGCGGCCCGGGTGCAGTGGCTGTGGGACGAGATCCGGCGGCTCAAGCGGGAGCGCAACGCCTTCATTCCTGCGCACAACTACCAGGTGCCCGAGGTCCAGGAGATCGCGGACGTCGTGGGGGACTCGTTCGAGCTGGCGGTCCGCTCGCGCGACATCCGGTCGGATCTGGTGGTGTTCTGTGGGGTCAAGTTCATGGCCGAGGGGTGTCACACGCTCGCGCCCGAGCGGCCGGTCTACCTGCCGAACCTCCGGGCGCTCTGCTCGCTGGCCGAGGTCGACGTGGACGAGCTGGCGGAGCGGCAGGAGTTCCTGCGGCGCCTCGGGCGCAGGTTCTCGACCATGACCTACGTGAATACCTATGCCGAGGTGAAGGCCCTCTCGGACAGCTGCTGCACCAGCTCCAACGCCGCGCGCATCGCCACCCGGCTCGGTAGCCCCGACATCCTGTTCGTCCCCGACCAGAACCTGGCGTATCAGGTGGCCATCAAGACCGGGCGGATGTACCTGCCCCCGCCCGAGCCAAACCAGTTTCATCCCAAGGAGTACTGGGAGCGGGTCGAGCCGCTGATTCGCGAGGGCGAGCGGCAGGGCCTCGTGGGGAACGTCTTCGCCTGGGAGGGCGCCTGTCACGTCCACCATCAGATGGGGCTCGAGGACATCGCGCGCATCCGCGAATCGGACCCCGAAGCGGTGGTCATCGTCCACGGCGAGGTCCGCCCGGCCCTGCAGGCGGCGGCCGACGAGGTGCTGTCCACCTCGCAGATGATCCGCTACATCGAGAGCCACCCGGAAAAGTCGCGCTACGCCATCCTGACCGAGTGCGGGCTGGTCGTGCGGATGGAGCTCGAGCACCCCGAGAAGCAGTTCTACAAGCCCTGCCGCCTGTGCCAGTACATGAAGGCCACCGACCTCGAGGACGTCCACGAGACCCTCCGGGACACCCCGCCCGAGCGCCTCATCACCGTGCCCGACGCCGTGCGCGGTGGCGCCGCCCGCGCGATGGAGCGCATGATCGCGCTCGCCTGATTCCGCCGCAAGAGGCGCAGACGACCAGGCCAAGATCAGACGCCGAAGACTGAGGTCGACCTACAGGCCAGTCAACCCACGACGGTCGCCGCGAGATCGTACTCGGCGGAGTGCGTGACCCGGGCCCGCACGATGGAGCCGGCGGCGGGCGGCGCCGCGTTGGCGCCGGACTCGGCGATGCTGAGGTAGACCTGCCCGTCGATCTCGGGGGCCTGCCCCTCGTGCCGACCCATCAGCAGGTACTCCGACTCGTCGGAGGGGCCCTCGACCAGGACCTCGAGCTCGGTGTCGCGCAGCGCGCGCAGCTTGCGCTTGGAGATGGCTCGCTGGATGCGCAGGAGCTCGCGCCGGCGAGCCTCGACCTCCTTGGGTGGAATGCGCCCCGGGAGCAACGCCGCGGTGGTGCCCTCCTCCTGGGAGTAGTTGAAGACGCCCACGTGATCGAGCCCGCTCTCCCGCACGAAGTCGCACAGCCGCTGGAAGGCCGCGTCGCTCTCGCCCGGGTGGCCGACGATGAAGGTGGTGCGCAGCGTGATCCCGGGGATGCGGGCCCGCGCCCGCTCGAGGAGCTCCCGTACCACCCGCTCGCCGTAGCCCCGCCGCATCCGCTTCAGCACGTCGCTGTCCACGTGCTGCACCGGGACGTCGAGGTACTTGGCCACCCGGGGATGGTCCGCGATCACCCCCAGGAGCTCGTCCGTGCAGGCGCTCGGGTAGGCGTAGTGTAGCCGGATCCAGCGGAGCGCCGGGACCTGCGCCAGATCCGCGAGCAACGACGCCAAGGTCGGTCGACCCGGCCGACCCGGCTGCCCGGGCCGATCATGTCCCACGGGTCCTGCCTCGGGCAGATCGGTGCCGTAGGTGGTCAGATCCTGCGCGACCAGGCAGATCTCCTTGGTGCCAGCCTCCGCCATGGCCTCCACCTCGCGGCGCACCGAGGCGGGCTCTCGGCTGCGCTGCGGCCCGCGGAGCTTGGGGATGATGCAGAACGCGCACGGGCGGTCACAACCCTCGGCGATCTTCACGTAGGCGGTGTGCCGCGCCATCGACGCCTGCCGTGGCGCCAGATCGTCGTACAAGAACCGCGGCGTCTCGAGCACCCGGACGCGATCGGTCTTGCCGGCGATGGCCTCGGTGATGAGGCCCACCTCGTCGGTGCCGAGGAAGTGATCCACCTCGGGCATCTCGGCGGCGAGCTCGGTGGGATAGCGCTGGGACAGGCACCCGGTGACCACCAGGCGCTTGCACGACCCCTGCTCCTTCAGCCGCGCCATCTCCAGGATCGCGTCGATCGACTCCTGCTTGGCCTCGCCGATGAACCCGCAGGTGTTCACCACGATCACCTCGGCCTCCGCGGCCTCGGTGACCAGCGCATGCCCCGCCCCCAGGGTCTTGCCGAGCATGACCTCGGTGTCGACCCGGTTCTTCGGACATCCGAGCGATACGAAATGCACGTTCATGGTGAAGGAACCCCCCGGCGGGCCGGGCCATCTGGTGGCCCGCCCGTCGGAGCTTGGTCCGCCGCCCTACTCGTCCGCGCCGGCGGCCACGGCCGTCGGCCCAGCCGCGCCACCCGCGGCCAGCAACGGCGCCCCGGGCATGGGAAGCTCGCCGCCCGCCCCCGCGTCGTCGACCTTGATCGACAGGCGCTTGTAGGCCCCGAGCCCCGTCCCCGCCGGGATCAGCCGCCCCATGATGACGTTCTCCTTGAGGCCGCGCAGGTAGTCGACCTTGCCGCACACGGCGGCCTCGGTCAGCACCTTGGTGGTCTCCTGGAAGGACGACGCCGAGATGAAGCTCTCGGTCGAGAGCGACGCCTTGGTGATCCCGAGCAAGAGCGGCTCGCCCTGGGCGGGCTTGAGCCCCTTGGCGATCACCCGCTCGTTCTCCTCCTCGAACACGTACTTCTCCACGTGCTCGTCGACCAGGAAGCCGGTGTCGCCCACGTCGATCACCCGCACGCGGCGCAACATCTGCCGCACGATGGTCTCGATGTGCTTGTCGTTGATCTTGACGCCCTGGAGCCGGTAGACCTCCTGCACCTCGTCCACCAGGTACTTGGCGAGGGCCTTCTCCCCCAGCACCCGCAGGATGTCGTGTGGGTTCGAGGACCCGTCCATCAACGGCTCGCCGGCCTTGACCCGATCGCCTTCGCGCACGCTGAGGTGCTTGCCCTTCGAGATCAGGTACTCCTTGGAGTCGCCGCGCTCGGGGGTGATCACCACCTTGCGCTTGCCCTTGGTGTCCTTGCCGAAGCTGACCGTCCCGTCGATGTCGGCGATGACGGCGTGCTCCTTGGGCTTGCGCGACTCGAAGAGCTCGGCCACCCGCGGCAGCCCGCCCGTGATGTCCTTGGTCTTGGTGGTCTCGCGCGGGATCCGGGCCACGATGTCGCCCGCCTCCACCCGGTCCCCCTCGGCCACCGCCATCGTCGAGCCGACCGGCAGGAAGTAGCGCGCGTCGTTCTCCGAGTTCGGGATCTTGAGGGTCTTGTTGTGCTCGTCCTTGAGCGAGATGCGCGGGCGTAGATCGGCGTCCTTGCTCTCGGTGATGCTCTTGCGGGACAGGCCCGTGACCTCGTCGAGCTGCTCGGTCATGGTCACGCCCTCGATGACGTCGCCGAACTTCACGATGCCGGTCACCTCGGTCAAGATCGGCACCGAGAAGGGATCCCACTCGGACAGGAGCGACGCGGCCTTGACCGCCTGCCCCTGGCCGAAGTGCACCCGGGCGCCGTAGGTCAAGCCGTACCGCTCGCGCTCGCGCCCCGTCTCGTCCTGGATCACCAGCTCGCCGTGGCGGTTCATGACGATCCAGTACTTCTCGCGCTTGACGAGATCGGTGTTCTCGAAGCGCACGATGCCGTCGTAGCGCGACTCGAGCTGCGACTGCTCGGTCCGCACCTGACCGACGCCGCCGATGTGGAAGGTCCGCATGGTCAGCTGGGTCCCGGGCTCGCCGATTGACTGGGCCGCGATGACCCCGATGGCCTCGCCGATGTTGACCATGTGCCCGCGGGCCAGATCGCGCCCGTAGCACAGGACGCACACCCCGCGCCGGGTCTCGCAGGTGAGCATGGACCGGATCTTGAGGTGGTCGATCCCGGCGTCCTCGATGGCCCGCACCCGATCCTCGGTGATCTCCTCGCCGAGCGGGATCAGGACCTCGCCGGTGTAAGGATCGAAGATGTCCTCGAGGGCCACGCGACCGAGGATCCGGTCCCCCAGCTTCTCGATGATCTCCCCGCCCTCGACCAGGGACGACATGTCGATGCCGTCCATGGTCCCGCAGTCGTACTCGGCCACGATGCAGTCCTGCGCCACGTCCACCAGCCGTCGGGTCAGGTACCCGGAGTTGGCGGTCTTGAGGGCGGTGTCGGCCAGACCCTTGCGGGCCCCGTGGGTCGAGATGAAGTACTGCAGCACCGACAACCCCTCGCGGAAGTTGGTGGTGATGGGGGTCTCGATGATCTCGCCCGAGGGCTTGGCCATGAGGCCGCGCATCCCGGCCAGCTGACGGATCTGCTGGGCCGAGCCGCGCGCGCCCGAGTCGGCCATGATGTAGATCGGGTTGAAGGACGGGCTCCGCCGCTTCTCGCCGGTCACGTCGTTGACCAGGTCCTCCGACCCGATCTCGCTCATCATCTCTTCGGCGATCTGCTCCGAGACCTGTGCCCAGATGTCGACCACCTTGTTGTAGCGCTCGCCGTCGGTGATGAGACCCTCGGTGTACTGCTCCTCGATCTCCTGCACGTCCTTGAGCGCGGTCTCGAGCAGCTCGACCTTGCGGGCGGGGATCCGCAGATCGTCGATGCAGATCGAGATCCCGGCCTTGGTGGCGTTGCTGTACCCGAGGTGCCGCAGCTTGTCGGCGAGGAGCACCGTCTCCTTCTGGCCGCAGGCGCGGTAGCAGGAGTCGATCAGATCCCCGAGCTGCTTCTTGCCCATGACCCGGTTGACGATCTTGAAGGGCAGCTGGCGCGGCACGATCTCGTACATCAACACCCGGCCGACCGTGGTGGCCACCAGCTCGCCGTTGATCCGCACGCGGATGGCCGCCTGCAGATCGAGCTCGAGGTGGTCGTACGCCATGCGCACCTCGTCGGGCGACGAGAAGACCCCCTGCATCTGATCGAAGCGCAGCTTCTCCTTGCCGTCCTTGTCCTTGACGGCGTCCTTGCCGCTCTGGCCGGCGTGGCCGTCGGCGCGGAACTCGCCCTTGGCGAACATGCGCTCGCGCGTCATGTAGTAGAGGCCGAGCACGATGTCCTGCGAGGGCAGGATGATCGGGCGCCCGTTGGCCGGGCTGAGGATGTTGTTGGTCGACATCATCAGCACCCGGGCCTCCATCTGGGCCTCGAGCGACAGTGGCACGTGCACCGCCATCTGATCACCGTCGAAGTCGGCGTTGAAGGCCGCGCACACCAGCGGGTGCAGCTGGATGGCCTTGCCCTCGATCAAGAGCGGCTCGAACGCCTGGATGCCGAGGCGGTGCAAGGTCGGCGCACGATTCAAGAGAATCGGGTGCTCCTTGATCACCTCCTCGAGGATGTCCCACACCTCCGGGCGCTCCTTCTCCACCAGCTTCTTGGCGCTCTTGATGGTGGTGACGAGCCCGCGCTGCTCGAGCTTGTTGTAGATGAACGGCTTGAAGAGCTCGAGCGCCATCTTCTTGGGCAGGCCGCACTGGTGCAGCTTCAGCTCGGGGCCGACCACGATGACCGAGCGGCCAGAGTAGTCGACCCGCTTGCCGAGCAGGTTCTGCCGGAAGCGTCCCTGCTTGCCCTTCAGCATGTCGGACAGCGACTTGAGCGGACGCTTGTTGGGCCCGGTGATGGTCTTGCCGCGCCGGCCGTTGTCGAAGAGCGCGTCCACCGCCTCCTGCAACATGCGCTTCTCGTTCCGGATGATGATCTCCGGCGCGTTCAGCTCCTGCAGGCGCTTTAGGCGGTTGTTGCGGTTGATCACCCGCCGATAGAGGTCATTCAGATCCGAGGTCGCGAAGCGACCGCCGTCGAGCGGCACCAGCGGCCGCAGGTCGGGCGGGATCACCGGGACCACCTCCAGCATCATCCACTCCGGCTTGTTGCCGGACTCCCGGAAGGCGTCCACCACCTTCAGGCGCTTGGACAGCTTCTTGCGCTTGGCCTCGCTGGTGGCCTCTTTCATCTCGGTCCGCAGCTGCTCGGACAGCGAGTGCACCTCGATCTGGCGCAGGAGCTCGCGGATGGCCTCCGCCCCCATTCCGGCCACGAAAGCCTCCTCGCCCAGCTCCTCGACGGTCTTGGCGTAGCGCTCCTCGGTCAGGAGCTCGCCCCGCTGCAGCCCGGTCTGCTTGGGATCGACCACCACGTAGGCCTCGCAGTAGAGGACCTTCTCCATGTCCTTGAGGGTGATGTCGAGCAGGTTGCCGATGCGCGAGGGGAGCGACTTCAGGAACCAGATATGGGCCACCGGGGTGGCGAGGTTGATGTGCCCGAGGCGCTCGCGGCGGACCTTGGACTGAATGACCTCGACCCCGCACTTCTCGCACACCACGCCCCGGTGCTTCATGCGCTTGTACTTGCCGCAGTTGCACTCGTAGTCCTTGACCGGCCCGAAGATCTTCGCGCAGAACAGCCCGTCGCGCTCGGGCTTGAAGGTCCGGTAGTTGATGGTCTCCGGCTTCTTCACCTCGCCGTGCGACCACTCGCGGATCTTCTCTGGCGAGGCCAGCGAGATCCGGATGGCCGTGAACGAAAGCGGATCCTTCGGTTTTTCGAAGAAATTGAAGATGTCCCTCATTGCCGTCCTTCTTTAGTCCCGGGGAATTCCCCGCATGCGAAAACGTTGATGTGAACCTTCGACAACCCGGCGCCGTCGCCGTTCTGCCCGCCGCCGGTGCTGCTCATTCCGCCGCCGGCGCGCGCGCCGCCGATGCCGCCGCCGGCGCACCCGCCGCGGAGACCGCGGCGGCCGCCCCGGAGGCGGTCGCCCCGGCCGCCGCCGACGCGCTGGCCTTGGCGGCCACCTCACGGGCCATCAGCTCCAGGGTCGACTCTTGCTTGCGCGGCGCGTTGGGATCCTCGATGAGCTCGACGTTCAGACACAGGGACTGCAGCTCCTTGAGGAGGACGTTGAACGACTCGGGCAGCCCAGACTCGAGCACGTGCTCGCCCTTCACGATGGCCTCGTACATCCGGGTCCGGCCGATCACGTCGTCCGACTTGACGGTCAGGAACTCCTGCAGGCCGTAGGCGGCGCCGTACGCCTCCATGGCCCACACCTCCATCTCCCCGAGGCGCTGCCCACCGAACTGGGCCTTGCCGCCGAGCGGCTGCTGGGTGACCAGCGAGTACGGGCCGATCGAGCGGGCGTGGATCTTGTCGTCGACCAGGTGGTGGAGCTTCAGCATGTACATGACCCCCACCGTGACGTCGTTGTCGAAGGCATCTCCGGTCTTACCATCGAAGAGCGTCGCCTGCCCGTTGCTCGATTGCTCGGCCAGGGCCAGGAGGGCCTTGATGTCGGTCTCCTTGGCCCCGTCGAACACCGGGGTCGCGAGGTGCACCCCCTCGTAGCAGGTGCGGGCGAACCGGGCGATCCCGTCGTCGTCCAGCTCGCCGAGGAGCTGCTGGTGGTGGTCCTCGGTGAAGACCTTCTTGAGCTTGGTCCGCAGGGCGTCCGGCGACCAGCGGGTCTGCATCATGGCCTCGATCTGCCGCCCGATCCCCAGGGCCGCGCCCCCGAGGTGGGTCTCCAGGATCTGCCCCACGTTCATGCGCGAGGGGACCCCGAGCGGGTTCAGCACGATGTCCACCGGCGTCCCGTCGGCCAGGTACGGCATATCCTCCTCCGGCAGGACCCGGGACACGACGCCCTTGTTGCCGTGACGACCGGCCATCTTGTCCCCCACCGACAGCTTGCGCTTGATGGCCACATAGACCTTCACCATCTTGATGACCCCAGGGGGCAGCTCGTCCCCCTTGGTCAGCTTGCCGATCTTGTCGCGGTAGGTGGCCTCGATGGCCTGGATGTCCTCCTGCAGCTTGGCGTTGATCTGCTCGATGGCCTCCTCGATCTTGCCGTGGCCCCCCTCGAGCTGGATCTCGCCCCAGTAGCGGGCCGGGATCTCGTCGAGGGTGGCGAGCTCGATCTTCTGGCCCTTGGCCACCAGGACCTTGCCCTTGTCGTCGACCAGGCGCACCGCGGTGGTCTTGCCCAGCAGGATCTTGCGGATCCGGGCCTGGTACGACTCGGAGATGATCTTGACCTCGTCGCGCTGGTCGGCGAGCAGCTTCTCCTTCTCGGCGTCCTCCAGATCCTTCGAGCGATCGTCCTTCTCGGTGCCCTTGCGCGAGAACACCCGGGCGCTGATCACGATGCCCTGCACCCCCGGCGGGACCCGCAACGAGCTGTCCCGCACGTCCCCGGCCTTCTCGCCGAAGATGGCCCGCAGGAGCTTCTCCTCGGGCGAGAGCTGGGTCTCGCCCTTCGGGGTGATCTTGCCGACCAGGATGTCCCCCGGCTTGACCTCGGCCCCGATCCGCACGATCCCGGCCTCGTCGAGGTCCTTCAGGGCCTCCTCGCCGACGTTGGGGATGTCGCAGGTGATCTCCTCCTTGCCGAGCTTGGTGTCGCGCGCGACGCACTCGAACTCCTCGATGTGCACCGAGGTGAAGTAGTCGTTCCGCACCATGCGCTCGGACACCAGGATCGAGTCCTCGAAGTTGTAGCCGCCCCACGGCATGAAGGCCACCAGCACGTTCTCGCCGAGGGCCAGCTCGCCCCGCTGGGTGGCGGGGCCGTCGGCGATCACGTCGCCCACCCGAACCCGGTCGCCGCGCTCGACGATGGGCTTCTGGTTGAAGCAGGTGTTCTGGTTCGACCGCTGGAACTTGGTCAGGTTGTAGATGTCCGGCTTGGCCGACATGGCGTCCGACTCATCCTCCGAGGTCGGGCGCACCACGATGCGTGAGGCGTCCACCGAGTCCACGATGCCCTCGCGCTTGGCCACCACCGTGACGCCGGAGTCCCGCGCCACGATCCCCTCGATGCCGGTGCCGACCAGCGGCGAGTGGGTGCGGATGAGCGGCACCGCCTGCCGCTGCATGTTCGACCCCATCAAGGCCCGGTTGGCGTCGTCGTTCTCGAGGAAGGGGATGAGCGAGGCCGCCACCGAGACCAGCTGGTTCGGCGACACGTCCATCAAGGTCACCTCCTCGGGCTTGGCCATCACGAACTCGCCGTTGTGGCGGCACGAGATCAGCTCGTCCGAGAAGCGGTTCTTCTTGTCGACCGGGGTGTTGGACTGGGCGATGTAGTGCCCCTCCTCCTGCAGCGCCGAGTAGAACTCGACGTCGTCGCTGGCCCGCCCCTCGGTGACCTTGCGGTACGGGGTCTCGATGAACCCGAACTCGTTCACCCGGGCGTAGGTCGACAGCGAGGCGATGAGGCCGATGTTCGGGCCCTCCGGGGTCTCGATCGGGCAGATGCGGCCGTAGTGGGTGGTGTGGACGTCGCGCACCTCGAACCCGGCCCGCTCGCGGGTGAGCCCGCCCGGCCCGAGGGCCGAGAGGCGCCGCTTGTGGGTCACCTCGGACAGGGGGTTGGTCTGGTCCATGAACTGCGACAGCTGCGACGATCCGAAGTACTCCTTGACCACCGCCGAGACCGGCTTGGCGTTGATCAGGTCGTGCGGCATCAGCGTCTCGATCTCCTGAGACATGCTCATGCGCTCCTTGATGGCGCGCTCCATGCGCACCAGCCCGATGCGGTACTGATTCTCCATCAGCTCACCGACCGCGCGCACCCGACGGTTCCCGAGGTGATCGATGTCGTCGATCGATCCCTTGCCGTTCTTGAGATCGATGAGGTAGCGCACCGTCTCGAGGATGTCGCGCTTGGACAGCACCACCGTGTCCAGCGCCTCGTCCAGCTTGAACTTGTAGTTCAGCTTGAGCCGACCGACCTTGGACAGGTCGTAGCGCTCTGGATTGAAGAACAGGTTGTTGAACAGGTTCTGGGCGGTCTCGAGGGTGGGCGGATCCCCCGGGCGCAGCCGCCGGTAGATCTCCAGGATCGCCTCGTCCGAGGACTGGAGCTTGTCGGCGATCAGCGTGTCGCGCAGGTACGACCCCACGTTCAGGTTGTCGATGAACAGGATCTTGAACTGCTCGATGCCGTGCTCCCGGAGCTCGTCGAGCTTGGACTCGCTCAGCTCCTCGTTGCACTGCAGGATCACCTCGCCGGTCTGCTCGTCGATCACGTCGGTGGCTGCCACCTTGCCCACCAGATCCGACACCTCGACCACCAGCCGGTCGATCTTCGAGTCCTGCAGCTTCTTGATCGCCAGCTTGGTGAACTTGCGGTTCTTCTTGACCAGGATCTCCTTGGAGTCCGGGTGCCGGATGTCACGGCTGGCCCGCTGCCCGGGCAAGAGATCGTACTCGATGGACTTGGAGTACTTCTTCCCGGCCTCGAGGAACACGCTCTCGGTGTCGTAGTAGTAGTTCAGCAGCTCCTCGGTGGAGTAGCCGAGGGCGCGCAGGAGCACCGTCGCGTGCAGCTTGCGCCGCCGATCGATGCGGACATAGAGGAGATCCTTGGGATCGAACTCGAAGTCCAGCCACGACCCGCGGTAGGGGATGATCCGGGCGCTGTAGAGCAGCTTGCCCGACGAGTGGGTCTTGCCCTTGTCGTGATCGTAGAAGACGCCGGGGCTGCGGTGCAACTGGCTCACCACCACCCGCTCGGTGCCGTTGATGATGAAGGTCCCGTTCTCGGTCATGAGCGGGATCTCACCGAAGAAGACCTCCTGCTCCTTGACGTCGCGGATCGACTGCGACCCGGTCTCCTCGTTCTTGTCCCAGACCACCAGGCGCACCACCACCTTGATGGGGGCCGCGAAGGTCATCCCGCGCTGGCGGCACTCGTCCACGTCGTACTTGGGCTTGTCGAGCGTGTACGAGACGAACTCCAGCGACGAGGTCTCCGAGAAGTCTTTGATGGGAAAGACGCTCTTGAAGACGCCCTGGAGGCCGAAGTCCTCGCGCTTGTCGAGGGGGATGTCCTTCTGCAGAAACTTCTCGTAACTCTGCTTCTGAATGTCGATCAGGTTCGGAATATCGATAATCTTCCCGATCTTGGCGAAGCTTTTCCGAGCACGAAAATTATTCTGAATCACAGGCACCATCGATTCTCCTTCACTGCGGCGACCAAGACTTCCGAGCCACCCACGAGGTCTTTGGATCAGGCAACTTCCCTGGCAACTTCGTTTCGGCGGCTGAACGCTCCAATGCCGCGACGCTCCCCAGCTTCTCCTGGAGAGCGCCCGGCATCGGGCTCGTCAAAGATGTGCTTACGCGCGTGATGGCCGTTCTTTACTTGACGTCGACCTTGGCTCCCGCGTCGACCAGCTTCTTCTTGATGGCCTCGGCGTCGGCCTTGGACACGCCCTCCTTGACCGCCTTGGGGGCGCCGTCGACCAGATCCTTGGCCTCCTTCAAGCCGAGGTTGGTGACCTCACGCACGGCCTTGATGACGCCGATCTTGTTGGCGCCGGCGTCGGTCAAGAGGACCGTGAACTCGGTCTGCTCGGCCGCGGGGGCCGCGCCGGCCGCGGCCGGCGCCGCTGCGCCAGCCACCGCCACGGGAGCCGCCTTGACGCCCCACTTGTCCTCGAGCTCCTTGGTCAGGGCGGAGAGATCAAGCACGGTCAGCTTGGAGAGAAAATCGACAACCTGTTCCTTCGTCACGTCGGCCATATCAGTGCTCCCTTTTGAATTCGTTCACGGTCGAGAAATTTGTCCAAATCGAACCCGGATCCAGCCCCAGCCCCCCCCCACATTTTGCGGATGCGGCTACGGCTGACCCGCTGACTCTTTCAAAGCCGCTTCCCGCGCGGCCAGCAAGTACGCGAAATTCTGAGGCGCGGCGTTGAGCAGCCGCACGAAGTTCTGGGGCCCCGCCATGAAAGTTGCAAGCAAAGTTGCACGCAGCTCATCCTTGCCGGGCAAGGTGGAGAGGGCCTCCACCCCCTTGACGTCGAGGGCCCGACCCTCGACGAAGCCACCCTTGATGATGAACTTGGTTTCGGATTTCGCCAACTTGGTCGCCACCTTGGCCGGCACCGCCGGGTCCTCGAACGAGTAGGCGATGGCGGTCGGTCCCGCCAGCATCCCCTCGATCCCCTCCATGGGCGTGCCCTTGACGGCGAGCCCGAGGAGGGTGTTCTTGACGACCTGGTACCGGCAGCCGCTCAGCCGGAACTCCCGTCGCAAGGTGGTGTCCGCCTTGACGGTCAGGCCACGAAAGTCCGCCAGGACCAGGCTGGCCGCCTTGGCGAGATCCAGCTTCAACGCGCCAATCGCTGTCTCTTTGTCTGTGCGTTCCATGACGTCTCTACTTGCTCTCGTAGTCCGAGATGAGCGGCAACGTGTCGACCCGGATCCCCGGGCCCATCGTCGTCGAAAGGGTGACGGACTTCATGTAGGTGCCCTTGGCCGACGAAGGCTTCAGGCGCAGCAGCGTCTCGACCATGGTGCGGGCGTTCTCCTGCAGCTTGTCGGAGCCGAAGGACGCCTTGCCGATGCGCGCGTGCACGATGCCGGCCTTCTCGACCCGAAACTCCACCCGGCCCGCCTTGAGCTCCCGCACCGCCTTGGCCACGTCCGTGGTCACGGTTCCGACCTTCGGGTTCGGCATCAGGCCCTTCGGCCCGAGCACCCGCCCGAGCCGACCGACGAGGCCCATCATGTCGGGCGTCGCCACCATCGAGTCGAAGTCGGTCCAGTTCTCCTTCTGGATGCGCTCCACCAGGTCCTCGGCCCCCACGAAGTCGGCGCCCGCCGCCCGGGCCTCGTTGGCCTTGTCACCCTTGGCGACCACCGCCACCCGCTGGGTCTTGCCGGTCCCGTGGGGCAGCACGACCGCCCCCCGGACCATCTGGTCGGCGTGCTTGGGGTCGACGCCCAGGCGCACGGCGATGTCGACGCTCTCGTCGAACTTCGCCACCTTGGTCCCCGGCAGGAGCTTGCAGGCCTCGTCCAGGGAATAGCGCTTCGCGCGGTCGACCTTCGCCGCCGCACTCCGGTATTTCTTTCCTTCTGCCATGTGTCGTTTCCCTCGCGTTCGGCCTTGCGGCCTCCCACCATGGCCCGAAAGTCGGGCCTTTCTCCCTGATCAGTCCGTCACCTCGATGCCGAGGGACTTCGCGGTCCCGGCGATCGTCCGGATGGCGGACTCCAGGTCGGTGGTATTCAAATCGGGCATCTTGATGGTCGCGATGTCCTTGAGCTGCTTCTTGGTGATCTTGCCGACCTTGATCTTGTTCGGCTCCTTCGACCCGCTGCCCGGCTTCTTGGACGTGGCGAGGCCGATGGCCTTCTTGATCAGGATGGCAGCGGGGGGCGTCTTGGTGATGAAGGTGAAGGACCGATCGGAGTAGACCGTGATCTCCACCGGGATGACCATGTCGTCCTTGATCTGGGCCTGCGTCCGCGCATTGAACTGCTTGCAGAACTCCATGATGTTCACGCCGTGCTGACCGAGCGCCGGCCCGATGGGCGGCGACGGATTGGCCTTTCCGGCGGGGACCTGGAGCTTGATGAATCCGCTGACCTTCTTCATGTTCTGTGAGCCCTTGTCTTCTTCTGCTGCGGCGCCTGGTTGATGGAAGAACCGAAAAGCGGATGGCTGGCTACGACTTCTCGACCTGTGCGAAGTCCAGCTCGACGGGGGTGGCCCGGCCGAAGATGGACACGTTCACCCGCACCTTTTGCTTCTCCGCCTTGACCTCGACGATGGTCCCGGTGAAGTTGGCGAACGGACCGTCGATCACCCGAACCGTCTCCGCCTCCTCGAACGAGACCCGGGGCTTTGGACGGGAGGCCCCCTCGGTCATGGCCACGTGCAGGTTCTGGATCTCGGTTTCCTTCACCGGCTGCGGGTTGGTCCCCCCGAGAAATCCGGTGATCTTCGGGGTGTTCTTGACCAGGTGGAACGTCTCCTGGTCGAGATCCATCTGGACGAAGATGTACCCCGGAAAGAACTTCCGGGTGGTCGAGCGCTTCTGTCCCTTCACCAGCTCGACGACGGTGTCGGTCGGGATCAGGACATCGCCGAACCGCGTCTGCAGGTTGTGCTGGCGCACGCGATCCTGAAGCGAGAGCTTCGCCTTGTTCTCGTGACCTGAGTAGGTGTGAACGACGTACCACTTCATCGGCATCGGTTCGCCCCGTCCATCTCAGCGCAAGAACCAGTTTGTGAAAAAGGCCCAGATGGCATCGAAGCCACTCAGGATCACCGCGGCCAGCGAGACCGTCACCAGCACCACGACCGTCGCCGCCGAGGTCTCCTTCCGGGTGGGCCAGGAGACCTTCTCGAGCTCACGGGTGATGTCGTGGACGGTCGCGAAGACCTGTTCGTTTCGATACGCGGTCCAGGCCGCCACTCCGGCGACCAGCATGGCGGCGCCGTTGACCACCAGGTCGTTGGGCTTGGAGAAGTAGCTCCAGACCCAGTCCCCCGTGCGGGCCAATACGAACGCCGCCAGCAAGCCGGCCAGCGCGAAGGTCAGATGTATGAATTTGTTTGCGCCCATCGCTCGACATTCTCTGCAGGGCAGGAGGGACTCGAACCCCCAACCCGCGGATTTGGAGTCCGCTGCTCTACCATTAGAGCTACTGCCCTAGGACTACTTGGTTTCCTTGTGATTCGTGTGCTTGCGGCAGCGGGGGCAGAACTTGGAAAGTTCGAGCTTCTCCGCATTGGCTCGCTTGTTCTTGGTGGTCGAGTAGTTGCGCTCTCGGCACACCGTGCATTCCAACGTGATGATGACGCGAGCTGCTGCCACGGGCTTGACTCCTGGTTCCGGTAAAAAATTGACTGGCTAGGCGAACCGAACTCGGTGGGATCTGCCGGCGGGGTCGGCGACCGGGAGGCGGGAGCCCCCCGGACGGCCGAGGTCACCGCCGCTATTCGAGGATCTTGGTGACCACGCCGGCGCCGACGGTCTTGCCGCCCTC
>CAZIOH010000083.1:0-29617 GCA_964540815.1 uncultured Myxococcales bacterium
ACCATCGACGACTCGGCCGCGGGGGGCTGGGCCCGGATCCCGGCGCGGGTCGAGACCAGCCCCTCGTTCATCGCGCCGCCGGCGGACAGGGTCAGGTCCTCGCAGTGCTGGATCAGCGGCAGCCCGAAGGTGCGCGCGTACTCCATGGCCCGCCGCAAGAGCTCGGAGCTCATCACCGGACGTCCGTCGTCGGAGATGGCCACGATGCCGGCGTCCTTCATCTCGCCGATCTCCGCCAGCTCCTCGCCCTTCTGGCCCTTGCTGACGGCGCCGATGGGATAGACGCGGGCGAGGCCGGCCGCCCGGGCGCGCTCGACGATGAGCTGGGTCACTGCGCGGCAGTCGTTGGGCGGCACGGTGTTCGGCATGGCGCAGACCGCCGTGAAGCCCCCCGCCACCGCCGCCGCCGTGCCGGTGCCGATGTCCTCCTTGTACTCCTGGCCGGGCTCGCGCAGGTGGGTGTGCAGGTCGATGAGACCGGGAAGCACCCATAGCCCGCGCACGTCCACCACCCGGGTCGACCCCGGCAGCCCCGCCGCGATGCCGCGCTCGATGCGCGCGACCCGTCCGCCGGAAAGGAGCACGTCCGCCTCGGAATCGAAGTTCCGACGTGGGTCGATGACCCGGCCACCGCGCAGACAGAGATCCAAGGCGCCCCTTGAATAGAAGCTCGCGCCCCGCCCGTCAACCCAAAACCGGACCCAAAACCGGACAGCCGGTCAGGGGCGTCGGGTCATTCCACGCCCGCCACGCCCGCCACGCCCGCCACGCCCGCCACCCCGGACTCGCCGCCCGCCAGGAGGTAGAGGACCGCCATGCGGATCGCCACCCCGCGCGCCACCTGCTCGAGGATGACCGAGCGCGAACCGTCCGCCACCGACGGCTCGAGCTCGACCCCGCGGTTGATGGGACCGGGATGCATCACGATGGCGTCCGGCTTGGCCAGGTCGAGCCGGCTCTGGTTGAGCCCGAAGTACCTGGAGTACTCGCGGGTGTTCGGGAACAGGGGCGACCCGATGCGCTCCTTCTGGATGCGCAACATCATGACCACGTCCGCCCCCTCGAGCGCCGGCTCGAGGCGATCGAAGACCCGCGCCCCGAGCTCGGGGAG
Source organism: uncultured Myxococcales bacterium (assembly GCA_964540815.1). Lineage (GTDB taxonomy): Bacteria > Myxococcota_A > Polyangia > Fen-1088 > Fen-1088 > CAZIOH01. The sequence continues at coordinate 1,112 of CAZIOH010000083.1, forward strand.
CCCGGGTGGCAGCAAGGTGCGCGGGCCGGCCAGGCGCACCTCGGCCCCGAGGCGGGTCAAGGCGAACAGGTTGGACCGCGCCACCCGGCTGTGGGCGATGTCACCGCAGATGGCCACCACCAGGCCGGCGATCTTGCCCTTGCGGGCGCGGATGGTCGAGCAGTCGAGGAGGGCCTGGGTCGGGTGCTCGTGCGCCCCGTCGCCGGCGTTGACCACGGCGGCCCGGATGCGCCTGGCCACGAACTCCGCGGCGCCGGCCTGCGCGTGGCGCAACACCACCACGTCGGGCGACATGGCGTCGATGTTCTGGGCGGTGTCGAGCAGCGTCTCGCCCTTCACCGTCGAGGACGCCGCGCCCGAGATGTTGACCGCGTCGGCCGACAGCCGCTTGGCGGCGATCTCGAACGAGGTGCGCGTGCGGGTGGACGGCTCGAGGAAGAGGTTGATCACCGTCTTGCCGCGCAGGGTGGGCACCTTCTTGATGGGGCGGGCGGCGATCTCGGTGAAGCGCTCCCCGAGATCGAGCACCGTCCCGAGATCCGCCGCCGAAAGCCCCTCGATCCCGAGCAGATGCTTGTGCGGATAGACGCTCATTCTCGCCGTTCGCGTAACACGATCCGGTCGCGCTCGCCACGCTCTTTCAGCATGACGCGCACGGATTCGGCGGCGGTGGTCTGCACCGAGACGCCGACGATGTCGGGTTGAATGGGGAGCTCGCGCCGTCCGCGGTCCACCAGGACCGCCAGGCGCACGGCCCGCGGGCGGCCGTAGTCGGCGAGGACGTCCATCGCCGCGCGGATCGTGCGGCCGGTGTACAGGACGTCGTCCACCAGGACCACGGTCACGCCGTCCACCCCCACCGGCAGCTCGGTCGGACCGATCTCGGGCTTGGGCAATCCGAGGAACACGTCGTCGCGGTAGAGCGAGATGTCGATCGCCCCGACGGTGACGTTGGTCCCCGGCGCCTGCAGCCGGACCAGCGTGGCCAGGCGGTTGGCGAGGTGCGCGCCGCCGGTCCGGATGCCGACCAGGTAGATCCCCTCCTCCGGGGCGGCAGAGCGCTCGATGAGCTCGAAGGCCATGCGCTGCAAGGCTCGCGTGATGCCCGACTCGTTGAGGATCTCACGGCGTTCGACCAGATCGCGGTCGGGAGGCGGAAGGCGCGGCGACATGTTCTCAGAGATAGTACCTGAGCGACAGGTCGCTCACGAGCCGCGCCAGGCTGGTGACCCCGGCGGCCCCCAGGGACCAGACCGTCACGTCCACCCCGTGCTCGAGGTGCAGATCGAGCCCGCTGCGCAGGCCGAGGGACAGGGCCGGCAGCCCCCAGAACCCGAAGTGCAGCTCGGCCTCGAGATCGGCGCGCAGATCGAGCACGAAGGCCGTGCCCGACGAGCTGGCCGCGCGGAACACCACCAGCGAGGCGGCGGGGCTGGCCATGACGGTCATGTGCTTCCAGCCGGCGAGCACCACCGAGGCGCCGAGCAGCGGCCCGACGCCCAGATAGGTGTCGAGGAGGCGGCCGTGGTCGCTGCCGCCGCCGAGGCCGAGGGCGAGGGCCGCGTCGATCCCCAGCGTCGGCGTGAGCCAGTGGCGGGTGCCGACGGCGCGGATGTCCACCGGCGGACAGTCGGTGGTCGACAGGGTGCTGGCGCTGGCGGCGGCGATGCTCGGGCAACCCGTGGAGGGGCGGCGGGAGAAGGCGCCGAGCTGGCTCACGCTCGGCGAGATGACGATTCCCCAGCCCCCGACCACGGCGTCGTGATCCGACCCGCGCACGGTACCGTCGGCGAGCTCGCGCGGCCTCCCGCCGGGCAGGCTGGAGCCGCCGGGGCCGAGCGGGAGCATGGGGGGCATGGGGGGCAAGCTCGGAGCACCGTTCGCGCCCTCCCCGGCCTGGCCCGGCCAGCCCGGCCACGCCGCGTCGCCGCCCCCGCCCATCTGCCCCATGCCCGATGAGCCGGGGGCCCCCGGCGAGGTCGAACCGCTCCCCTCACCGCTGCCCGGGTGGGGTCCGGTCTGGAGCTCCGGCTGGCTCGACGCTGGCGGCGCGACGGGTACGGTCGACGGAGGCGGAAGCGGCGTCGCTGCCGCTGCCGACGCTCCACCCACCCCGAACACGGCGATCAGCGGGACGATTCCCCCCACCCAGGATGCGGGCGCGGCGCGCGCCCCCGAGATGGGTGGCCTCACGGACCACCTGGCGTGAGGCAGATGGTGGCGGAGGCAGCCGCCGCGGGGGCCGATGCAATGGCGGGCTGGCAGGAGTAACCCTCGGCGAGTCGCGCACAGGCGGTGCCGGGCTGGCAGGCCTGGTAGCAGCCGAAGAGGGGGGCATCGATCGACCGCTCGAGGCAGACCGCCCCGGTCGGGCAGGCATCGACCCCGCTCGTCGCGGCCGGATCGCACCCGAGTGAAAGGCACACCCCACCCTCGAAGTTCGGATCGCCGAGGTGGCAGTAGGCCCCGAGCGGACAGTCCGCGCGATGGGCGCAGGGATCGCCGATGTGGGCGCCCTTGGTGAAGCAGGTCTGGTTCGCGAGATCGCAGGCGTCGCCACCGGTCTCGTCGGCGGCGGTCTGTCCCGTGCAGTTGTCGTCGGTGGTGCAAGCGCCCGTCAGGGCCGGTGCCTGCAGGGTGGTGCAGAGGCCGAGGACCACGTCGTCGCGTGGATCGTCGATGGTGCCATTGTTGCTGAGGACCCGGCGCAGGCAGAGCTGGCTCGGGGCGCAGTCGCTGTTCTTCCCGCAGAAGGCCGCACAGAAGGCCCGGTTGTTGGCGCTCGGGGGGTTGCCATCGCGATCGGCGCATTGACCGCTCCGGCAGTCGGTGGGGGCGGCGCAGCGGTCCCCCACGTTCTTGCTGCCGATGGCCGGCCGGCAGACCAGCAGGCTCGAGTGGGTGCCGAACGGCAGGCAGGCCGAGCCGCGCGGACAGTCCTTCTCGGCCTGGCAGACCGTGCCCGCGACGCGCGATTGCGGAATGCACATCGCAATCGGCGCGGTCGAGCCGTTGGGCAGGGGCGCCGCCAGCCCGCCGTCGGCGCAGACGCTGCCCGTCGCGCAGTCGGCGTCCCGGCGACAGAGCTGGCTGCAGAACGACACCCCCTGCCAGCTGATGCACAGGTGGTCGTCGGCGCAGTGCTTGGCCAGCGCGGCGCCAGCGTCGGTTCCGGTACCGGCGCTGGCGCCGCATGAGGCACCGGTGACCTGCGCGGCCGGCAGCGGCGGGACGCACGACAGGTATGCCGTGTCTCCGCTCGGCCCCACCGCGGTGGTGGGGGCGCAGACCTCGCCCGTCACACAGTCGGAATCGGCGCCCTGCTGGACGACCGCGCCGGCGGCCAGCCCGGCCTCACCGTGGACCTGCCCGCAAAAGCGCCCCTGACAGATCCCGAGGTCGACCGCCGCCCCGTTCCCGAAGGCGGTGGCGCCCCCCCACTTGGCCGAGAAGGGCGGCGGCCCGCAGATCATCCCGAGCGGACAATCCTGGGAGCGCGCGCACGCCCGGGTGCAGCGCCGGTTGAAGCATCCGCTTCCGAGAAATCCGCCCTGGTTCTCGCACGCGTACGGTTCGGCCGGATCGCACGGGCTGCCGGCGGGCAGGTAGGTGCCGGCCACCATGGTGGCGAGACAGAGTCCGGCATACGGGGCCGTCCCGGCCGAGGGCCCGCTCGAGGCGAGAGGATCCAGGGCCAGGCCGCAGGCCTCTCCCGCCGGGCAAGCACCGGGACCGGCCGCCGCCCCGGTGCAGGCAGCCAGCGACCCGGGCAGGCAATAGCTGAACGGATCGCCCACCCGGTTCGAGGCGCAGGCGAGCGCGGTCCCGACCGGAAAGGGCGAGGGCGCCGTGACCACCCCGCAGGCGGTGGTGGCATCGCAGGTCCTGGTACAAAATCCGTTCCAGCAGGTTCCGCCGCCGCCGCAGTCGCCGTCTGCCCCACAGCAGGCGCCGAGTCCTCGCTGTTCCCCGGGCGCGGCGGCCGGGCACGCCACCCCCGGGGGGCGGGCGGCGTCGCCCCCGTCGCTCCCGAGATCGCGCCCACCATCGCCGCCGGCGGGCTTGGCGGCTCCGCTCCCACCGCACCCGAAGGCCGCCACCGCGAGACACCCCGCCAGCCCAAAAAGGAAAGAACCTGTGCGCTTCATCGATTAGCATGATCGCACGTTCGGGCGTCCCGCTCGAATTTCGCTGGTCTTCGTCTCGTCTCGTCGGTCCGTCGGCCGTCGTCTGGCCGTTCGTCGCTGCGTCCTCCCCCCGCCACCTCCGTCATGCCGCCGCCTGCACCCTCCTCCGCTGCGATCCTCCTCGTGGGGAACGAGATCCTGTCGGGCAAGGTGGAGGAAGAGAACGCCCGCTACCTGGTGCGCGAGCTGCGCGGGCTCGGGGTCTCGCTCGGCCGCATCGAGGTGGTCCCCGACGATCTCGAGGACATCGCGAGCTCGGTGCGGGCGCTGTCCAGGCGGTTCGGCGTGGTGTTCACCTCGGGGGGCGTCGGCCCCACCCATGACGACGTCACCTTGCCCGCGGTGGCGGCGGCCTTCGGGCGCGGGATGGTGCGCGACCCGGCGCTCGAGGGGCTGATCCGCTCCGGGATGGGGGCGCGGCTGCATGTCCGCGATCTGCGCATGGCCGATATCCCGGAGGGCGCCCGCCTGGAATACGGGACCGCGGAGGGCGCGCCCTCGTTCTGGCCGGTGGTGGTCATGGAGAACGTGTGGATCCTCCCGGGGGTGCCGTCGATCTTCCGTCGCAAGTTCGAGGCCGTGCGGGAGCTGTTCCGGGCGCCCCCGATCTACAGCCGCGCGGTCTTCTCGCGCGAGCCCGAGGGCCCGATCGCCGACCTGCTCGACGCGGTCGTGGCGGCCTTTCCCGCGGTCGAGGTGGGCTCCTACCCGCACATCGACGCCCCCGACTACAAGGTCAAGATCACCCTCGATGGCCGTGACCAGCGCGCCGTCGATTCCGCCACCGCCGAGCTCGCCGCCCGCCTCGGTGCCGCAGTGGTCAGAACGGAGTAAAGGGGCCGCCCCAAGATGTGCTCCCCATTTTGCGGCGGGCCCTTATTGCGGTAGGAGTGCGGCCGTCATGGCCGAGGTTCCCGCGTCCGTCAAAGGAATGAACGACCTCCTGCCGCCGGAGGTGTCGAAGTGGCACTTCCTCGAGGAGAAGGCCCGGAGCGTGCTCGACGCCTTCGCCTACCGCGAGGTGCGCACCCCCATCCTCGAGTACACGTCGCTCTTCGTCCGCTCGGTCGGGGAGGTGACTGACGTGGTGGAGAAGCAGATGTACACCTTCGACGACCGGGACGGGCGGTCGGTCAGCCTGCGGCCCGAGGGCACCGCCCCGGCGGTGCGGGCTTTCATCGGCAACTCGCAGTGGACCCGCGAGCCGGTCACCAAGTGGTACTACCTCGGGCCGATGTTCCGGCACGAGCGCGCCCAGCGGGGGCGGCTCCGCCAGTTCCACCAGCTCGGCGCCGAGGTGTTCGGGGTGGCCGAGCCCACCGGCGACGCCGAGATGATCGCCATGCTGGTGAACATCCTCGGCGAGATCGGCATCCCCCGGGGGGCGTTCACCACCACCATCAACTCGCTCGGCGAGCCCGAGGAGCGACCAGCCTACCGGGAGGCGCTGGTGACGTACCTGCGCGCGCACGAGGCCCAGCTCGACGAGGACTCGCGGCGGCGGCTCGAGCTCAATCCGCTGAGGGTGCTCGACTCGAAGAGCCCCGAGGTGCAGGCGCTGGTGGCGAGCGCCCCGGTGATCCTCGATCACCTGGGGGAGGGGTCGCGGGCGCGGTTCGGGCGGGTCCAGGACACCCTCACCGCGCTCGGGGTGGCCTTCGAGGTCGACCCGCGGCTCGTGCGCGGGCTCGACTACTACACCTCGACCATCTTCGAGATCAAGGTGACCGCCGGGGAGCTCGGGGCGCAGAACACCGTGTGCGGCGGGGGCCGCTACGACCGCCTGGTGGAATCCCTCGGGGGCCCGAAGACCCCGGCCATGGGGTTCGGGCTCGGCCTCGAGCGCGCGCTCCTGGCCATGCCCGACGTGGACGCCGGCGGCGCCGGGTTCGAGCCGGGGCTCCAGGTGTTCATCGCCACCCTCGATGCCGCCGCCCTCGAATATGCCCTGCCCATCGGGCACCGGCTGCGGCTGGCCGGGATCCGCACCGAGATCGAGCACCGCGGCGGCAGCCTCAAGTCGCAGCTCAAGCGCGCCGACAAGCTGCGCGCGCGCCTGGCGCTCATCGTGGGAGAGACCGAGGTCGCGACCCGGCGCCTGCAGGTCAAGGATCTCGCCGCCGGCCAGCAGCACGAGGTCGCGGAGGCCGATCTCCTCCCCCGACTGCACGCGCTCCTGGACTGATCCCCCGGGGCTCGACCCCGACCTTTGACCTGCCGGAAACCCCGCCTTGGCCGCGCGCTGATACGGTCGGGGGGAAATGGTGGAAATCGGGGGGGGGCGGCCCGGGCCGGGGGCGATGCCAAGGCGGGTTTCAAGGCGGGCTTCAACCTCGTCCCCAAGGTGGCTGATCGGGTTCTGCGGAGCGGTCCTCCTCGCCGGAGGCGGTTGTCGCACGAGCTCGCGCGGCGTATCCCGCGCCAGCCCCGACCCCGGCACAACCGGGGCAGGGCCGTCGGCCGGCGAGGGCCCACCACCCACGCTGCCCTCACCCAGTTCGAAGTGCTGAGCGCCCGCACCCCTTCACCCATTGGCTGACCTACACGATCGCGGCGCAGGTCCGGCCGCGCGATCGCTTTTCGCTGCTGCGCGCCGACCTGGTCGGCTACGCCATGCAGGAGGACTCCCTGGTCACGGCCCGGATGATCCGCCAGACCATCCAGACGAGCGGAGACGTCGAGGATATGTTCGATGCCGTGACCTACGAGAAGGGCGCGACCCTGATTGGCATGTTCGAGGCCTACCTCGGCGCCCCGGCCTTTCAGCGCGCCATCCACGCTACCTGCTGGCCCATGCCGGCGGCAACGCCACCGCCGCGGACTTCCTCTCGGCCATCGACCGGGTGACGGGCCAGGATGCCTCCGCCGCGTTCCGGACCTTCATCGACCAGCCGGGGGTTCCCTTCGTCGCGGCCAGGGTCGACTGCGCCGACGACGGGGTCGCCACCCTGTCGCTCACGCAGTCCCGCTTCTTGCCGGTCGGCTCGACCGGCAACCCGCGGGCGCTCTGGGAGATCCCGCTCTGTATCCGCCACGGAAACCAGGACCGCCTCGACACCACCTGCACGTTGTTGAAGGGCCAGAGCGCCCACCTCGAACTTCCACCCACAAAGGCCGATCCGTCCGGCCCCTCGGGCCGTGCCCGAGCCGGGTGTCCGAGCGTGGTCTTCCCCAACGCCGACGGGAAGGGCTATTTCCTGTGGTCGTTGTCCGGCCCCGCGCTGCGCGCCCTGGTCGGAGCTCCGGGCCTGAGCGTCGCGGAGCGCCTCTCGCTCGCACAGTCCCTTGTCGCCGCCTACCGGGCGGCCGCGCTCCCAGCCTCCGAGGCCTTTCCCGCGCTGGAGGGCCTCGCTCGCGATCCCGAGCCCGAGGTGTCGGCCTCGTTCATCGAGCTCCCGCGCGAGGCCCGGGAACATCTGCTGAATCCGGGCGACCGCCCGGCAGTCATGCGAAGGACCGCCGAGATCTACCGGCCCGTGCTCGACGAGGTGGGCCTCACGCAGGCGAGAGCGGATGAAGACGTCGGGATCAGCGAGCGTCGAAGCTGGGCGGCGTACGCGCTCGTTGTGGTCGCCGAGGCGCCCGCGGTGCTTCGCAAGCTCGCCGTCCTCGGCGATGCCTACCTCGGGGCCGGTCCCGGCGGCGACGGGAGGGCACACCCCTAGCGCCTCGATCCCGGCATCGGCCGCAGCGCGCTCCGCGCTGCGCTGGCGATCCATCCCGCGCGCTTCGAGCCATGGGTCGATCGTCTGTTCGACGAATCGAACCCGGTGGTCCGCGACCAGCTGGTCGGTGCCCTGTGCAGCGATCCCGACCCGGCGCATGCCGCGCGCATGCGCGATCTGGCGCTCGAGCCGGTGTCCGGACGATCGCACCTGCGCCTCAGCGAGCGGACGTTGCCGCTCCTCCTGCAGGTGCAGGACGCTCGGACCCGACCGGCGGCCTGGGCGTGGCTCCAAGCCCACCTCGACGCCCTGCCCACGGCCGAGGCGTTGGACCGGGCAAATCTGCCAAAGCTCGGAAGCTCCTTTTGCACCGACGAGGATGCTCGGAAGGTCGAGGCCCTGTTCCGGCCCCGGCTCGCGACCATGCCGGGCGCCGCGCGTTCACTCGCCCAGACCCTCGAGACCATCCACAATTGCGCCGCGCTGGTGAACGCCCAGCGCGCGAGCGCCCGTACCTATTTCGTTCCCGGCGCCGCCCGCGCGCAGGCGATGCCGCCTGCCGCGGTCCAGTGACCGTGATCGCGACCGCGACCGGGAATTGGCTGCCGTGCCGGCTCGTCTCGTCCCACATCAGCGGGTAACGGTTGCCAACGTCGACTCCCAGCTTACGTTGTCGGGAGCATGCTGGAACGCATTCGGCTCCTGCTGACCCCTCTCGTCCCGCCACGCCCAGGCCCGCTGCCCTGAGATCCATGGCCAGGGCCTGCCCCGGGTTGGTTCCGACGCTCCTCGTCGCCATCGCCGTCCTGTCGAGCGGCTGTCGGGGCAAGCCCCACGCGCCGCCCCCCAGCCTCGGACCGCGGATCGCGGTCGGGCGGGGGGACGTCGAGCCGCGCGTCGTTCGCGTCCTGCACACCGAGCAGGGCGTCCTGCTCGAGACCACCTCCGGGATCTACGAGCTCAGCGCGCCACGCGACGACACCTTCCGCATCCGCCTCCGGCGCGATCGGGCCGCGCCGAGGTTGCCGTCCTTCGCCGTCACCGCCCAGCCGGTCACCGACGCGCCCAGGCTGGAGATCGACGAATCGGACACGGCCGTCATCCTGCGCACCGCTCGGGCGCGGCTGCGCGTCGACAAGGACCCGATGTGCCTGCGGCTCATGACTGCGGGGGGAGAGATGGTGGCCGACGAAGCGCTGCGCGTGCGCTGGCAGGAGCCGGGCGTGCGGCTCGACTTCGGGCTCGAGCCGGGCGAGCGCGTGTTCGGGCTCGGCGACAAGGTCCGGGGCTTCGATCGGCGCGGTCACACCTTCGAGCTGTGGAACACGGACGCCTACGGGTGGAAGATCGATGCGGATCCCCTCTACAAGTCCGTGCCGTTCTGGCTGCACCTCGGGACCACCGGGCGGGCGCACGCGGTGTTCGTGGACCATCCGGCCCGCGCCACCGTCGACGCGGGCCAGCGACGACCCGCGGTCGTGAGCTACGAGACCAGGTACGCCGACGCCCTCGACGTCTATCTCTTCGCCAGCGCGGAGCCGAAGGACGTGCTCCGGGCGTACACCTCCCTCACCGGGCGCCCCCCCCTGCCGGCGCTGTGGACCCTCGGTTACCACCAGAGTCGATGGGGCTACGCGTCCGAGGCCGAGGTGTTCGGGGTGGTGGCCCGGCTGCAGCACGATCACATCCCGGTCGACGCCGTGTGGCTCGACATCGACTACCAGATCGGCAACGCGCCGTTCACCGTGGACACCCACGCCTTTCCGAGCTTTGCGAAGATGGTCGCCGAGCTCGCGGCCAGCGGCGTGAAGACCATCGTCATCACCGATCTGCACATCAAGTCCTATCAGAACCAGCCACCCCCCGCGCAGGGCTACCCGCCCTACGACAGCGGCGTTGCAGGCGACCATTTCATTCACGGCGGCACCGGCTACTTCGAAGGCGCAGTCTGGCCCGGACCGAGCGTGTTCCCGGAGTTCACCCGGGCGCGGACCCGGACCTGGTGGGGGCGCCTCTACCGCGGGTTCATCGAGCAGGGCGTGGCCGGGTTCTGGAACGACATGAACGAGCCCGCCGTCTTCGTCAAGGACAAGACCTTCCCCGACAGCGTCCTGCATCGCCTCGACGATGGCAGCCAGGCACCCCACCCCCTCGTACACAACGCGTACGGCACGCTCAACGCCCGGGCGACGTACGAGGGCGTGAAGGCGCTCAGACCGGGGGCGCGCCCGTTCGTGCTGACCCGCGCCGCGTACGCGGGGGCACAGAGGTACGCGGCGTCCTGGACCGGCGACAACACCGCCGACCGCGCCCACCTGGCCGTGACCATTCCGCAGCTCTCGAACCTGGGAGTCTCTGGCTACGCCTTCGTCGGGGCCGACGTCGGCGGTTTCGCGGGCTGCCCCGACCCCGAGCTGTTTGCGGCGTGGATGGAGCTCGGTGCGTTTCAGCCATTCTTTCGCAACCACAGCGCCAAGGACGCGTGCCGGCGCGAACCGTGGCTGTTCGGCGCCACGATCGAGGCCCGCGTCCGTGCGGCCGTGCAGCGCCGCTACCGACTCTTGCCGTACCTGTACACGCTCTTCGAGGAGGCGTCGCGCACGGGAGTGCCGGTGATGCGACCGCTGTGGCTCGAGTACCCGGACGCCCCGGCGACGCTCGGGGTCGACGACGAGTTCCTGGTCGGGCGGGAGCTGCTGATCGCCCCCAGCCTGGTCGCGGGAGCCAGGCGCTACCAGGTCACCCTGCCCCCTGGCACCTGGTACGACACCACCACGCTCGCGCGCCTGCCGGGGGGCGTTCACGACATCGAGGCGCTGCCGGACGACCGGGTGCGGGTCTTCGCCCGGGCCGGCGCCGTCATCCCGGAGTCGGCGCTCGTTCGTGACACGTCCCGGGGTCTGCGAGGTCCGCTCACCCTCACCGTGTGGCCGGGGCCCGACTCCGCGGGCGCGCTGTACGTGGATAGCGGCGACGGCTTCGCCTACCAGCGCGGCGCCTCGCGCCGGCTGCAGCTCAGCTCCGAGGGCCGCGCGGATGGGCTCACGGTGCGCTCAACCTCGACGGGGGACTTCCCGCCCTGGTGGAAGGAGGTGCGTCTCGTCATCCACGACGTCCCACGTGCTCCGACCGCCGTCATCGACGCCAACGGCCCCCGGCCAGCCTACCTCTACGACAAGGCCCAGAGCACCCTCACCGTGACCCTCCGGCGAGCCGCCACCGACTTCGAAGTATCCACCAACTGGTGAGCTCTCGCCGGTCAGAGCCGGCTAGCCCCGGATCTACGTCTCTGCGTCGGCGGCTTCGCCGGGGCGGCGGGGGCGCCGCGCCTCTCGCCCCGGGCGGGCGGAGGCGACCTTCTGGGTGTTCATGTAGCGCTCGTTCAGGTAGATCAGGATCGGGCTCGCGATGAAGATCGACGAGTAGGTCCCCACGATCACCCCGACGTTCATGGCGAAGGCGAAGTCCTGGATGACGCCGGAGCCGAACACGTTCATGGCGAGCGTCACGAAGAACACCGTGGCGCTGGTCAGGATGGTGCGCGAGAGCGTCTCGTTGATGGACAGGTTCACCACCCGGTCGAACTTGCGATCCCGCAGCCGCGCCGCGTTCTCGCGGATCCGGTCGAAGACCACGATGGTGTCGTTCATCGAGAACCCGATGATGGTCAGGATGGCCGCCACCGTGGTCAGCGAGAACTCGCGGTAGGTGACTGCGAAGGCCCCGATGGTGATCACCGCGTCGTGGAGCAAGGCCACCACCGTGCCGGGGGCGTAGCGGAAATCGAAGCGGAAGAGGATGTAGACCATGATGAGCAGGATGGCCGCCAGCAACGACTTCACCCCGTCGAGCTGCAACTGCTTGCCGGCCTTGGCGCCCACCGACTCTACCTGGGGGATGGCGGTGACCGTTCCGGCGCCGAGCTTCTCGTCGAGGTGCTGCCAGATCTCCTTGTCGAGGCTGATCAGGGTCACCTCGACCGTGTTCTCCTCAGGACGCCCGAACGGCTGCACCTGGGTGGTGCTGATGCCGACCGACTTCAGCGAGGTCGCGAGGACCTCGGGGCTGACCAGCTTGTCGTAGCGCAGGTAGACCTTGTCGCCCCCCTCGGACCACTCGAACTTCTTGAGGTTGGCGTCCCCCTCCCTGGCCAGCGACTGCTCGGCCTGACGCGCCTGCTCCTTGGACAGGACCGACACGGCGCCGAGCCGCACGAGGTAGTTGGATTTCGACTTGCCAGAGGGGTCCTCGTACTTGACCACGTCGGCGTTCTCGTGCCCGATCTCCCCCAGGATCTTGCGCAGATCGCCCCCATCCACCGGCCGCGAGAACTCGATCACGAGCTCGGTCCCACCGCGAAAGTCCACCCCCCAGTTGAGGAAGTGCCCGCGGCTCTTGAACACGTAGGCGTTGAGCGGGAGCATGATGATGGTGAGGGCCACCAGGATCAGCGACGAGCCAATCCAGTACTTCTCGTTCCCGATGAACTCGTAGGTCGAGTGGGGCTTGATGATTTCGAAGAACTTCTGCTGATTCTGGGTGGCCATCAGGACCTCATTGCCGCGCGTCAGATCGAAAGCGTCGCGGGCGCCGCACCCCGGCGCCCGACCAAGAGGTCGAACATCCAGCGCGAGACCCAGTACGACGTGACGAGGTTGGTGATAATGCCGACCAGCAGGGTGACCGCGAACCCGCGGATGGGACCGGACCCGTAGGAATAGAGGACCACGCCGGCCACGAAGTTGGTCACGTGCGCGTCGAACACCGTCCAGAACGCCCGCGAGAATCCGGCGTCGACCGCGCTGCGCGGCGACTTGCCGTTGCGCAGCTCCTCCCGGATGCGCTCGTAGATGATGATGTTGGCGTCGACCGCCATGCCGATGGTAAGCACCAGCCCAGCGATGCCGGGCAGGGTCAGCGAGGCCTCGAGGGCGGCCAGGATCGACACCATGAAGAGCATGTTCAGGATCATGGCCAGGTCGGCGATGATCCCCGCGGTCCGGTAGTAGATGATCATGAAGAGCACCACCGCCAGGGCACCGGCGATCATCGAGAACTTGGCCCGCTGGACCGAGTCCCGTCCCATGGTCGGCCCGACCTGGGTCTCGAAGGTCTTGCGCAGCGGCGCCGGCAGCGCTCCCGAGCGCAGCACCGCCACCAGATCCTTGGCCTCCTGCTGCATCTGGAAGGGATCCCCGAAGCCGCCCAGCGTGATCCGCCCCCGCGAGCTGATCACGCCCTCGATGACCGGCGCGCTGGTGATCTTGTCGTCGAGCATGATGGCCATCTTCCGGCCCATGTTCTCCTTGGTCATCCGCTCGGAGATGAGCGCGCCCTGGTGGTCGAACTCGAAGGCCACCTCGGGCCGCCCGGTCTGCTGATCCCAGGTCTGATCGGCGTTCGACAGGTACTCGCCGGTCAACACCGCCCGCCGCTTGAGGTAGAGGGTGCGCCAGAACTTGTCCTGGGTCAGGTCCCCGGCGTCGTTGCGGACGGCGTTCTCCTCGTACCCGAGCTCGTGGTCGGCGGGCACTGCGCTGTCGCCCTTCAGTCCAGCGAAGAAGGCCTCGAGCTTGTCGCGGCTCTTCGAGCGCAGGTAGACGTCCTCGTGGGGCTTGCCGGAATCCTTCTCGGTCCACGACTCCGGGAAGGCCTCGATGCCCGAATCCTTGGGGATGAGCGCCGCCACCTTGCGCATGTAGTCCGAGCCGTCGTCCACGATCTTGAACTCGAGCTGCGCGGTGCGACCGATGATGGTCTTGATGCGCTCGAAGTCGGCCGACTTGAGCCCGGGCAGCTCGACGATGATGTCCGTGCCCTTCTTGATGATGGTCGGCTCGGCCACCCCGAACTTGTCGACCCGGCCGCGGATGGTCTCGATGCCCTGGCGCAGCGCCGAGTCACGCACCTCCTCGATCTGGTCCGGATCGAGGCGCAGCCGCACGGTGCCGGTGGCCGGATCGCGGCTGACGAGATCGAGCTGGCGCCGGAAGTCCCGCAGGAACGCCTCGTCGATGCGGCTCTGGTCGCCGGGGGTCTTGAAGAGCACGATGATGTCGTCACGCCCCTCCCGGTTGACGGTGACCTCGGCGGCGGCCTTGTCGGACTTGTCCTTCTTGAGCCGGTCCTCGATCTCGGAGGCGATCCGGTCGACCTTGTCGGAGACCGCCTTGTCGACATGCACCTCGTAGACCAGGTGCAAGCCCCCCTGCAGATCGAGCCCGAGCTGGATGCGCTTCTGGAAGTACTTCTTGATGAAGTCAGGCTGCCGGGCGTCGGGCACCACGGTCGGCACCAGGTAGAAGCACGCGGCCACCACCACCAGGCCGTAGAGCAACGCCTTCCACCACCATGAGCGTTCCATCCGGGCCTGGTCCTACGAGGCCTTGGCGTCGGCCTTGGGGGCCTCGCCTGGCGTGTACTTGTTGGTGATGTGCGAGCGCAGGAACTTGATGCGCACGCCCTGCTGCACCTCGACGGTGATCTCGGCGTCCTTGATGCCGCTGATCTTGCCGATGATGCCGCCTTGCGTGACCACCACGTCGCCAGCGCGCAGCTGGGTCAGCATCTCTTGATGCTGCTTGCTCTTCTTCTGCTGCGGTCGGATGACGAGGAAGTAGAACACGCCGAAGATCAGGATGAGGGGCGCGAATTGAACCAGGGCCGAGCTACCACCGGGGGCGGCAGCGGCCTGAGCGAGACTGAGGAGAGAAGGTGTCACGGGCTGGGCCTCCGAAGGGAGGAACGCATAGCAGAGCCCGGATCGGGGGTCAAGGTTGGCCGAGCCGTAACCTGACCGAAACCGGTGAATGGACACGGAGAACACCGGCCCGGCCGGTCCGCGCGGTCTCCCGGTCGGTTTCACGCCGGCTGGTCTGGTGTCGCCGGGTCAGATCTCGTCGGCGGCGAAGGCCATCACGTCCCGGATATCCGTGGCGCCCAGCACGTACATCATCAGGCGATCGAAGCCCAGCGCGATGCCGGCCGTCTCGGGCATGGTCGCGAGCGCGCGCAGCAGGGCCGCGTCGACCGGATAGACGGTCTTGCCGAGCACGCGTCGGCGCGCGGATTCAGCCTCGAAGCGCCAGCGTTGCGCCGCCGGGTCGGTGAGCTCGCCGAAGGCATTGGCGAGCTCCAGCCCGCCCGCGTAGAGCTCGAAGCGCTCGGCGATCCGGGGATCGGTCGGGCTCGGGCGGGCGAGCGCCGCCAGCGGTAGCGGCCAGTCGAAGACGAAGATGGGCTCGGGCTCCGCTGCCAGCACTGGCTCGATGCGGTCGAGCCAAATCTGGAAGAACACGTCATCCCACGCGTCGGCCGACCCTGGATCGACCCCCGCCCCGCGCGCCAGCGCGCGCAGCTCGTCCACCGATTCGTCTCCTCGCAACGTGGCCCCGAGCTCCGAGCGGAACAGGGCCCGCACCGTCGTGCGGCGATACCCGGCGCGCGTGGCCTCGGCGGCCGCCGCCCGCCCCGCCTCGTACGGATTCCCCGTCCCGAAGGCCGCGGCGCGCGCCAGGGCCAGGATGCGTGCACAGTCGGCCGCCAGGTCCGCGAGGGGCACCCGCGCCCGGTACCACTCGACCATGGTGAACTCGGGCTCGTGGGCGGGCCCGGCCTCCTCGGCCCGCCAGCACTTTCCGATCGAGACGATGCGCTCGTAACCGGCCCCGCACAGGCGCTTCATGGCGTACTCGGGCGAGGTGATGAGCCAGCGCGCGCCGGCCAGCCCTGTCGCCGGGGCGCCAGCCGGGAACGCGTCGAGGTGAATCTCCTGCCCGGGCGCCCGCACGCGCGCCGGGGTCTCGACCGCCAGGAAGCCCTGGTCCTCGAACCACGCCCGCAGGGCCGAGAGCACGCGCGCCCGGGCCACCAGGGCGGCGCGCCGCCGGCGCAATCGGGGCCCCTCGTCCGGGGTGCCCTGCGGGATGCCCTGATCGATGGCATCGGCGGGCACGTCCGCGGGGCCAGCGCCGCCGCCCTCCGCGCTCAGGCGCGGCCCACCCGTTCCAGATAGTCGCCGGTGCGGGTGTCGATCTTGACCACGTCGCCCTCGACGATGAACAGCGGCACCTGGATTGTGGCGCCGGTCGAGATCTTGGCGGGCTTGGTGGTGTTGGTGGAGGTGTCACCGCGGAAGCCGGGCTCGGTCTCCACGATCTTCTGCTCGATGAAGTTCGGCAAGGTCACGCCAACCGCGCGGTTGTCGAAGAACAGCACCTCGACGGTGATGTTCTCGGGCATGAAGTCCTTGGCGTCGCCGACGGTCTCGCGGGGGATGCTCACCTGGTCGTAGGTGGAGGTGTCCATGAACACGAAGGCATCGGCGTCACCGTAGAGGTACTGCATGCTCTTGACCTCCACGTTGGCCTCCTCGAGGCGCTCGCCCGAGCGAAAGTTGCGCTCGAGGACCGCTCCCGAGAGCAGGTTCTTCATTCGCGTGCGGGTGAACGCCGCCCCCTTGCCCGGCTTGACGAACTGGAACTCGATCACGGTGTAAGGCGCCCCGTCGAGCATGAACTTCAAGCCCTTGCGAATGTCTGAGGTATCGTACGGCATGGGAGCGGGGATTTATCCCGCGCCCCGCGCGACGTCAAGCGACCGCGTTCGTTTGGGGTGGTGGCGGATCAGGGATTCGAACCCCGGACCCGGCGCGTATGAAACGCCTGCTCTAACCAACTGAGCTAATCCGCCGGCTACCTCTCGCGCCGACCGGCTCGCGAGGTGCGCGATTTTGCGCCCGGCGTCCGGTCTGTCAAGTCGAACCGCAGGATCTTTCGGGTTCGTCGCGGGGCTTCCTCGCGGAGTCCTTCCCGAAACCCTCCGGAGCGCACCCTGGGCAACTTGCCGGATCCTCGGCCTTGACGGCGTGCGGCCTCGCACCTATAACGCGCCTGAAGAACTATGCGGCTTTACAGCGGAAAAATCCCATCCATCGCGACGGATATCGTCAAGAGCCTGACCGACGCGGGGGACATCGCGGTCCTCGACCGGACCGAGGCGGAGATGGACGCGCAAGCCGTGCTCAAGGAATACCTGCGCCTCGATCGGGAGATCACCGACAAGACCAAGGACACCCTGCAGCAACGCGGGTTGCCCTACGAGCAGTTCGGCAAGGTCAAGCGGACGCTGGCCCACGAGAAGGGGCTCGGGCTCGGCGAAGACGCGCTCGACTGGATGACCAGCCAGATGATCGAGTCCTTCATGCAATCCCCGCACATCGAGGAGATCTTCGCCGAGGACACGGTGCTCCGCAAGCGCATGGCGGACGTGCTCAAGAAGCACATGCTGGTCGACCAGGAGCTCGACGAGGAGGTGCGCCGCAAGATCCGCAACCTCGAGGAGGGCACCGCCACCTGGGAGGTCGAGTACGGCAAGGTCCTCGACCAGCTCAAGCGCAACAGGGGATTGGGAAGCTAGAAGTGGGGGGTTGCGGCTCGTGCGACGGACGGCCGACGATCCGACCCGCTGGCTGCGCCGCACCTGCGGTCCGGTGCTCACATACGCACAAGTATGCTCCGCTCCGGTCCTCGGTGCGGCTTCGCCATCGGGCCGGCTTGTCGGCCGCCTTCTAACTCGAGCACGGGCTCGAACACGGAACGGGAACCGGACCCGGACTTGCTAGCTGAGCGACCCTTGGTCGGATCGTCGGCCGTCCGTCGCATGCGCCACGCCCCCTCCTGGCTCACGGGGGCTCGGCGGTGAGATACTCATTGCGGTAGGCGGCGTAGGTGCGGGCGAGGATGGCGGCGCGAGCGCCGCGGGCGAGATCGAGGTAGTGGCGCAGGTTGTGGATGGTGGCGAGCCGGTAATACAGCAGCTCCTTGGCGTGAAACAGGTGGGCGATGTACGCGCGGCTGTAGGTCGCGCAGCACTCGCAGGGGCAGCCGGGCTCGACGGGGCGGCCGTCGTCGCGGTGGCGGGCGTTGCCCATGTTGAGGCGGCCACCACGCACGAAGAGCTGCCCGTTGCGGGCGTTGCGGGTGGGCATCACGCAGTCGAACATGTCGATCCCGGCCGCGATCCCGTTCAGGATGTCGAGCGGCGTGCCCACGCCCATCAGGTAGCGGGGACGGTCGGCTGGCATCTCGCCCGCGATCTCGGCCACCACGGCGTGCATGAGCGGGGGCGGCTCACCGACCCCGAGGCCCCCGAGCGCCAGGCCCTCGAACCCGAGCGGCGCCATCTCGGCCAGGTGGGACCGGCGCCGCGCGAGATCCACCGCGCCTTGCACGATGCCGAAGCGCAACTGCCCTGGGGCGCGCGGAGCCGCCAGGCACCGCCGCGCCCAGCGCGAGGTGCGGGCCATGGCCGCGTCCACCTCGGCAAGCGGGGCGTCCGAGGGCGGACACTCGTCGAAGGCCATGGCGATGTCGCTGCCGAGCGCCGCCTGGATGGCCATCGCGCGCTCGGGCGTCAGGCGCTGGGTGGCGCCGTCGACGTGCGAGCGAAAGGTGACGCCGTCCTCGTCGAGCGTCCGCCGCGAGCGCAGGCTGAAGACCTGAAAGCCGCCGGAGTCGGTCAGGATGGCGCGCGGCCAGCCCATGAACCGGTGCAGGCCCCCTTGCCCGGCGACGCGCTCGGCGCCCGGGCGCAGCGCCAGGTGATAGGTGTTGCCGAGCAGGATCTGCGCTCCGAGGGCCAGCACGTCCGCGGAGGACAGAGCCTTCACGCTGCCCTGGGTCCCGACCGGCATGAACACCGGCGTCTCGATCGCGCCGTGGGCGGTGGTGAGCACGGCGGCCCGGGCCGGGCCATCCTGGCCCACGATGTCGAAGACACTTGCGCCCTCGAAGACACTCACGCGGACCCTCGGATGAACATGGCGTCTCCGTAGCTGTAGAAGCGATATCCGGCCGCCACCGCCGCCTCGTACGCGGCGTTGACGCGCGCCGGGCCGGCGAAGGCGGCCACCAGCATGAGCAGGGTCGAGCGCGGCAGGTGAAAGTTGGTGATCAGATCCGTCACGACCTGGAAGCGCGCGTCGGGTGGTCGCAGGTACAGGCGGCTCGAGGCGGTTCCCGCCCGCACGCGCCCATCGGCCGAAGCACGGGCCGCCGACTCCAGCGTGCGCACCACGGTGGTTCCGACCGCGACGATCGGTCGGGACTCGCGGCGCGCGGCTTCGATGGCAGCGGCCGCCGGCTCGGTGATGCTGTACCACTCGGGATCCATGCGATGGTCCTCGACGTCATCGACCTTGACGGGACGGAAGGTCCCCGGGCCCACGTGCAACGTCACGGTGACGATGTCGTGTCCGGCCGCCCTCAGACCATCGAGCAAGGACCGCGTGAAATGCAACCCCGCGGTCGGTGCGGCCACGGAGCCCGGGGCCTCGGCATACACGGTCTGATAGCGGACCCGGTCGAGCGCGCGCGCCCGAGCGTGCTCGGGCTCCCCGGCGGACGGGTTGGGCGGCGCCTGGTCGTCCTCGGTCGTCCGGCCTTGGGCCACCAAGCGTGCGGCGAGCCGCCGCGCGGAAACCCGCCGCGCGGCAACGATGTACGGCGGGATCGGAATCTCTCCCACGGCCTCGAGCACCGACGCGACGGTCTGCCCGACCGGCGGTCGCAGACGCAGACGCACGAGGCCGCCCTCGCCTTCCCTGGCCACGAGGACCACCTCGAGGCCGCCGGGAAACACCAGCTCGGCCCCCGGGCGCACCCGCGCGAGGTGCCGACCGATCGCATCCCAGAGCTCCTCGCCGCGGGACGCCGCGTCCGCGGACGTGCCCGCGCCCGCGCCCGCGCTTGAAGGAAAGGTCGAGGGCTCCGCTTCATCCGAGGCCTCGAGCTTGCGGATCAAGAGGAGCTCCACGTGGCCTCCGGTCTTCCGGTGCCCGAACAGGCGCGCCGGAAACACCCGGGAGTCGTTGAGGACCACGAGCGATCGCCGTGGAAGCAACGGCTCGAGCTCGGAGAACCGCGTGTGGCTCATCGCCCCGTCGTTGCGGCCGAGCACCAGCAGGCGCGCGTCGTCCCGACGTTCAGGCGGAAACGCCGCGATGGAGGTTTCCGGGAGGTAAAAATCGAATTCCGAGGTTTTCACGCGGGGCCTCGAATCACTTTGTCGGAAGCTCGCTCACCGACTACAATGCGGCAGAAACGCCTACATGAACATCATCAAGATCCATTTCCGCACGGGCGACGAGCTGCTCGAACATTATCTCGGCGATCTTCCTCATGGGGGGCTCTTCATTCCCACCCGCCGAACGCTCACGCCGGGAGAATCGATCGTCGTCTCCGTGCGCGTGGGTCCACGGCGTGGGCCGGTGTTGTTGAGGAGCTTGGTGGCGTGGCGGCGACCGGGCAAGCACCTCACCAAGACCCGTGCCGGGATCGGCGTGGAGTTTCTCTCGACCGAGGTTCACAAGCGCGACTACCTGCTCGCGGTGGCGCGCGGCAACACCGCCGAGATGTCGGCGCGCCGTCACCAGCGCCTGCCCATCGACTTGCCGGTGCACTGGCAGATCCCGGGGACGCTGCAGGACAACCGCGGCGTCCTGCGCGACATCGGCCGCGGGGGAGCCTTCGTGATGACCGAGGAGCGGGTGCCGGTCGAGACCGACGTGGTGTTGAAGGTCGCACCGCCCGGGGCGGAGGTCGAGATGCCGGTCTCCGCCCGCATCGCCTGGCTCGCGCCGCTCGAATCGATCGAGCCGGGGTTCGGCATCGCATGGAAGGCCCGGGATGCCGGCGGCACCCGGCGCATCAAGGAGCTGGTTCGCCGGATGGAGCGCCTCACCGAGGCCGAGGTCACCGATGAGCTGCCGGGCGATCGTCTCCCGCGTCTCACCCCCGGCGCGACCGCGGTCATCGGCGACGACGCCGCGGCCGGCGGCGATCTGTCGGCCAAGGAGGCCACCAACGGATCGAACGGACGCCGGCCGGCCTCGTTTCGGGTCTGAGGAGACAGCCATCAGTCGATGTCGAGCGCGTACAGCGTTCCTCCGTTCGACAGCAGGTAGAACCGCTGCGTCGCGGGGTCGTAGGTGCCGCCGGCGCAGACGCCGTTGCCCGGGTTGAACACCTCGAGGAGCCGTCCGGAAGCCGGCTCGACCACGAACAGCCCGCCCCGACTTCCGCTGAACACCAGGAAGCGCCCGACCGCCTGAGGTGCCGTCATGTCCCCCGCGTCCGGGAGCCCCTGCCGCCAGAGGATCTGTCCGTCCTGCTTCGCGAGGGCGTGCAGGCCCGAGCGGGGCGAGGCGAAGTAGATCCGCCCGTCGATCAGGCTGAGGGGACCGACCCCCTCGATCGGCGCGCGCCAGCGGGTGCTGCCGTCCTTGAGGTCGAGCGCATAGACACCGCCGGAGTACGAGGCCGCGAGGACCGTCTCCCCGTCGAGCACCGGCGTGGAGTCGACGTCGACGAATTGCTCGGAGGTGCCGGCGAGCCCGTGGGCCCAGGCGACCTCGCCGTTCGAGATCTGCAGCGCGACCAGGAATCCGTCCGCAAAGCCCGCCAGCAGCTGGCTGCCGTGCAGGCGCGGCCCGCCGTACCCGTGGATGGTGAACCCGTCGGGGGTCTCGCGATCGTATTGCCAGCGCCACTTCCCGGTCCGGGCGTCGAGCGCGATCACCTGGTCCGCGGAGCTCGCCAGGTACACGGTGTCGCCTCCCAGCTCGGCGCGCTCGTCGATGGCGCCCTTGGCCCGGTAGGTCCAGCGGATGCGGCCGGTGGTGGGCTCGATCGCATAGAACGAGCCGTCGTCGGCCCCCATGTAAACCTGGCCGTGATCCGGATCCAGCCGGGCCTCGCTGTCGATTCCGCCGGTGGCGGCGGTGGCCCAGTCGATGTGTCCATTCGCGGTGGAGACCCCGACCATCGAGCCAGCGCGCGACCCGATCACCAGCCGGCCGCCTGCCACCACCCCGACCGCGCACTCCTCGGGGCGCGCCTCGAACAGCTGGTGGGCGTGCAGCTCGACCCGCCAGCGCACGTGCACCACCCCCGCTGGCGCCACCCGATCGTCGGGGGGCGCGGCGGTCCGGGTGGTGAGCGAGGCACACCCGAGGCCGAGACTGAGCGCGAGACCGAGCCCGAGCCGCCCGAGGCGCAGCGTCGTCATCCGCGGGCGGCCGGGCGGCGCGAGCCGCCGCCTCGACCTCGACCTCGGCCAAGCGAGCTCGGTGGCTGGTGGCTCAATTGGCCTCGAGCGACGCCAGGCGGGCCACGATGGTGTCATGGAGCGGGGAATCCGCAACGCCCCTCAGGACCTCGCCGTAGAGCTTGACTGCCCCGGGCTTGTCGCCCTTCCGCTCGAGCAGGCGAGCCTTCTGGTAGGTCCCTCGATCCTTGTAGAACCCCTGGAGCCGCTTCGAATCCTCGATCAGGGTGTCCGCCGACTTCAAGGCCCGATCGAGCTCCCCCTTTCCCTCGTAGGCGTAGAGCAGCCCCTCGTTGGCCAGGAAGCGCAGCCGATCGTCGAGCTTGGCGTCGAGAGCGCCCTTGAAGGCGGTGGTGGCCTCGTCGAAGCGGGCCAGCTGGACCAGGGTGGCCCCCTCGAGCAGGAGGGCCTCGGCCTTGAGGCGAGAGCCCGAGTGGACCGACAGGAAGCTCCCCACGTCGGTGAGGACCGCGGTCGAGCGCTCGGTCTCGGTCTTGAATCGGTGCACGTCGTCCTTGCCTTTGTCCTTGGCCCTTTCGGCGGCGGCGCCGACGGCATCCGCCGCGCTCTTGTCGTCGTCGGCGGGCAACAGGTCGGCCGTCGCCATCTGCTGGATGACGGCGAACGCCTGAGAATCGGTGAGACGCTTGTCGCTGTCGACCTGGCTGAGCACGGCAATCCCTATCACGGCCACCACCCCAGCGACCAAGATCGCGATGGCGGGCTTCTTCCTTGGACCCACGATCGCGACGATGCGTTGCCAGGCATGGGTCCAGAAATCGACGAACTGGTCCGGGTGCTTCAGCTCCTCGACGATCTTCTTCTTGGGCACGGCTGCATGGCAATAACAGACGGGGGCCGGCACGGTCAACGCGGGCGCCTGGGTCGCGCGCTCCCGTGACGCCGAGATCCGACCCCGAATTGACAGGGCGGGCCCGAGGGCCTGAAATGCGGTGCCGCAAATGATCCGCCTGGTCGTCGACGCAGCCGAGTTCGGTCGGTCCCCCACCACCGACGCGGAGATCCTGCGCACGCACGCCGAAGGGATCGTCACGTCGACCTCGGTGGTGGGCAACTCGCCGCGCCTCGCGGCCCTCCCCGCTGAGCTGTCGGGCGCACCGCGGCTCGGCGTGGGGCTGGCGCTGGCCCTGGTGAACGGCCCGCCGGTGGCACCACCCGCCTCGGTCGCGAGCCTGCTCGAGCCAACGGTCGAGGGCGGACCGCCGCGCGGCGCCTTCCGGGCCGATCCGCGACGGTTCGCCCTTGAATGGCTACGCGGCCGCGTCCGGGCCGACGAGGTCGAGCGCGAGCTCGAGGCGCAGCTCGAGCGGGCCCGGGCCGCCGGGCTCGAGCTCGACCACCTGTGCACCGTCGGGCACCTGGGCTTCCTCCCGGGGATCGGCGCGATCGTCGAGCGGCTGGCGCGCCGCCACCGCATCGAGGGCATCCGCACCGATGTCGAGCCGCCAACCTTGACGTGGGTGGTCGACCCACGCCGCGGCGTCGAGCTCGGCGTGTTGTCCGGGCTCGCGTGGCTCACGCGCCGCCGTCTCGGGATGCTGAGGCACGGCCCCCGGAGCTGGGGCTACATGGAAGCTGGAAGACTGGACGAGATCCGCATCCTCGAGACCATCGGACGGATGGGCGCGGGCGCCCACGAGCTCATCTGCAACCCGTCGCGCCACCCGTCGGCGTCGGCGTCGGCGTCGGCGGCGTCGTCGGGTCTCGGGCAAGCCGCCGCCAGCCCCGATCTGTCGGCCCTGCGCACGGCCCGGGTTCGAACCGCCGTCGTGCAGCGCGAGATCGTGCTATGCCGGTGGCGGGATCTCTATTGAGTCAGCTGCTCACGCGAATGCGCATCTTTTCTTCCTCTCTCGTGTGCTGGCCGGCGGCCGCGGGCATCGCCGGCAGCCTCGCGGCCCTGGCCGGAATCGCCGGCTGCGCCAGCCAGCCCGGTCCACCACCCAGGTATCCCCCACGCGCGGCGGGTTGCGAGCTGGCCATCTACCCGACGTCTGTGCCGGGGGTCGCGGCCTGGGACGATCTCGGACCGGTCGAGGCGGTGTGCAACATCAACAGCAACACTGCCGACTGCCTGCGACAGCTCCGCTCGGAGGCCTGCCGGATGGGCGGTGACATCGTCTACGACTGGCCGAAGAAGCCCCTCCGGCCGACCGAGCAAGCCCTCCTGTTTCGGGCCCAGGTGGCGCATAGCCTGCGCGGTCCTGCCCCACCCCGTCACCGTTCCGGCGACGACACCGACGAGGCCGCGCCGCCGGCGGACGCGAGCCATCCGGTGATCCCGCTCGGGGCCCCGGCCCCCGAGCCCACGGCGCCCGAGCGCCCAGCCCGCGCCGGCGACGGAGGCCGGTCGGGCACGAGCCAGGGGCCTCGGGACGCGCACCCGTGATGGGACCACGCTACTTGCTGGCGGTGGACCTGGATGGAACGCTGTTGCGCGACGACAAGACGGTGTCGCCCGAGGACGAGGCGGCCATCCGGGAAGCTGCCGGGCACGGGGTGGCGGTCACCATCGCGACCGGGCGGCTCAAGACCGGAGCCCTGCCGACGGCACGCTGGCTGGGGCTCGCCACGCCCATCGTCTGCGCCGACGGCGGGCTGCTCGTCGATCCGATGTCCGGCGAGACGCTCGAGCGCCACTGCATCTCGCTCGCGAGCGCCCGGCGCGGGGTGGATGCCCTCGTGTCCCATCACCTGGCGCCCTTCGTCTTCTCGGCCGACGCGATCCACTGTGGGCGAGATGGGGAGCCGCACCGCCGCATGGTCGAGACCTGGTCGTCCGACTTCGTGATCCACGAATCGCTGTCCGACAGCCACGCCTGGCAGCATCCCGACGGGGTCTCCGTCACGGTGGGGATCGGGAGACGCGCCGACGTCGAACGGGCGTCTCGCCACCTCCAGGAGCACCACCAGATGGACCTCGATACCGTTCACTTCGGAATGGGCGCCGCGGAGCCTCCGCACGCCCTCACATGGGCGGTGCGGTCACTGCCCCGCGGGTGCGACAAGGCCAACATGTTGCGCAGGCTGGCCGAGCGCGCCGGGCTGCCCACCACGCGCATCGCGGTGGTCGGGGACTGGCTCAACGACCTTGGAATGTTCCGCTATGCCGGGCGCTCGTTCGCCATGGGACAGGCGCCGACCGTGGTCAAGCAGGCCGCCACCGACGTGCTGAGCTCCACCTCGCGCGCCGGGGGCGGAATCGCCGAGGCGCTGGCCGCCATCCTCGCCGAGGGCTCGCTCGGGAGCTCGACAGGCGGATAGGAACCGGTCGGTCAGGTGCGATCGGGGACGGCGGCCTCCGCGAAGGTCGCCATCTGCGCCTGCAGCGCCACGGCCGCGCGCAGGAGCGGGACGGCCAGGACCGCCCCCGTCCCCTCCCCGAGGCGGAGCTCGAGCTCGAGCAGGGGAGCCGGCGCCCCCAGCAGGGCGGCCAGGCGACGGGCTCCGCGCTCGGCCGACAGGTGCGACAGCAGCAGGAACGGCCGCACCGCCGGAGCCAACCGCAGCGCCACCAGCGCGGCCGCGCCCGCGATGAAGCCGTCGACGATGGTCGGAACGCGGGCCTTCGCGCCTTCGAGCATGAGCCCGGCCAGCGCGGCGATCTCCAGCCCGCCCACCGCGGCCAGCGCGCCGAGGGGTGATGCAGGCGTTCCCACCAGGCTGCGGTGGCGCTCGAGCGACGACGCGACCACCGCCACCTTGTGACGCCAGGTGGGCGCGTCGATGCCGGTCCCGTGACCCACCACCTCCTCCGGTGGCACGCCACCGAGCGCCGAGACGAGGGCGGCGGCCGCCGTCGAGTTGCCGATGCCCATCTCGCCGCCGATCAGGAATTCACTGCCGCGCGCGAGGGCGGAGCGGGCCTGCAACCGCCCCACCTCGATCGCCTGCTCGACCTCGGCCGCCGACATCGCCGCGCCCGTGTACATGTTCCCGCTCCCGGGGCGGATGCGGGCATCGACGAAGCGGGTGGCGGGGTTGCTGGACGCCGGGCCCGCGTCCACGGGGTCGGGGCCAGGGGGGAAACGCTCGCCGGCCACCCCCACGTCGACCACCGTCAGCCCGAGGCCCGCCTGGCGCGCGAGCACACACACGGCCGCCCCGCCAGCGCGAAAGTTCTCCACCATCGCGGCCGTCACGGCCGCGGGGTACTGACTCACCCCTTCGGCGGCCACACCGTGATCGGCGGCGAACACCACGAGCTCGCCCCGCTCGGGGACGGCCACCGGAAAGCGCCCCCGCACCCCGGCGTACCAGACCGCGAGCTCCTCGATTCGCCCGAGGCTTCCCGGAGGCTTGGTCAGCGAGCGCTGCCGGGCCCGCGCCTGCTCCGCCGAGGCCTGGTGGAAATCGGGAATCGCGGCGAATTCATCCACGCTGTCCACGCTGGGGTCTTCCGGAGTTCGTTTCTGGCTCGGTCGTCGGGCTTGGTCGGGGTGCGGCCAAGAGGATTCGAACCTCTGACCCCAGGCTTCGTAGGCCTGTGCTCTATCCAGCTGAGCTATGGCCGCATTTGGGACGACACGTATGCCGTGCCGGCCTCCCGGCGTCAAGGTCCAGATTGAACACGACGTCCGGTTTGAAAAAGCCTGCCAGAACGCAAGAACGCTTGGAGGAGAGGGAGGGATTCGAACCCTCGATACAGCTTTGGGCCGTATAACGGTTTAGCAAACCGTCGCCTTCGGCCTCTCGGCCACCTCTCCAGAACTTCGGTGCGCCATCTCCGTAACACGGAGCGCGCGGGAACGCCAATCACGAGCGCGCGAGCGACCGGCGGCCCCAGACCCGATACGGGAACCTGTGCTAAGAAGTCGGCGCCGGAGAGGTGGCCGAGCGGTTTAAGGCAGTGGTCTTGAAAACCACCGCGCGGCAACGCGCCGCGGGTTCGAATCCCGCCCTCTCCTCCGATGCGGGCCAAGAGCCACAACACCGCGAGTCGCGCGCGACAAGAAGCGTGGAGCACCACCATCGTGGGGGGCGGCATGGTGGGGTCCCTCTTCGGCAGACTCCTCGCGGAGTCGGGTGCTCCACCGGATCTGGTGGTCTCGCGCACCACCGCCTCCGCGCGGCGCGCGGCGCGCTTCAGCCGGGCGGCGCGGGCGACCCGTGATCTCGCACGGCTGTCGGTCGGGACGCGCCTCATCATCGTCGCAACGCCCCACGCCGCGGTCGCCCCGGTGGCCGCGGCGCTGGCGGCCCTGCCGCAGCTCGATTTCACGCGGCTGTTCGTCTGCCACGCCTCCGGGATGTTGACCGCCGCGGCGCTGGCACCGCTCGCCGAGCGCGGCGCACGGGTGTTCTCGTTTCATCCGCTGCAGAGCTTCCCGCGCATCTACCGGCCCGCGACCTTGCTCCCGAGCGCCCGCGGCATCACCTACGGGATCGACGCTGGGGACGCGGAGGCCCTGCGCATGGCCCGCCGCCTCGCGCGCCGCCTCGGCGGGCGGGCGCTGCTGGTGCCGCCCCATCTGCGGGTCTACTACCACGCGGCGAGCGTGGTGGCCTCGACCCACCTGGCGGCGCTGACCTCGATCCTGGCCGAGATGTACGCCCAGATCACCGCCCCCACCCCGTCCGAAGCGGCCACCAAGGTCAATGGCAAGGCGGTCATTGGAGCGAAGAGCGAAAAACACAGTCGCGACAATGGTTTCTACTCTGTTTATGAACCACTTCTTCAAGGAACGCTCGGGCTCGTGAAGGCCCGCTCTCCACGCCAGGCGCTCGGTGGGGCCATCGCCCGGGGCGGCGTGGAGACGCTCGCCGAGCACCTCGGGGCGGTGAGCACCCACAGCCCAGCGCTGGTGCTTCCGTTCGCGGCGCTCTGTGTTCAGGCCATCGAGCTGGTCCGGCGAGGCGGGACGCTCCCGCCGGAGCGGATCGACGCCATGCTCACGGCGGTGTCGCGCGTGGCCGACTTCGACGCCTTCGACCTGGAGGTCCATGCGGGGTGACGCGCGGATCGCCCGTGCCGCGGCCCTGGCGCTCGCGGCCGTCATCATCACCGGTGCAGCCGGTAGCCCGGGGCGCGCGGCCGAGCCCGGACCGGGGCGAAGCTTGCTGCTCGGCGATCCGGCGCCCGCGCTGGCGGTCCAGGATCTCGCGGGCAAGTCGGTGGCTCTCCAGGACTTCCGGGGGCAAGCCCTGGTCGTGCAGTTCTTCGCGACCTGGTGCGCGCCTTGCCACCGCGCCTGGGAGGACCTCGAGGTGGTACTCGCCGAGCTCGCCAGCCCGGCCGGAGCGATCTCGGCCCCCCGACCGCGGGTCCTCATGATCTCCATGCGCGAGGCCAAGGAAGCGGTCGAGCCCCACGCCCGCTCGACCGGAATGGCGCCGTCGGCGGGTTCCTCCCCGGCGGGGATCGCGGCCGTGACCACCGTGGCCCTCGACCCCGACGGTCGGGCTGCCGCCCGCTGGGGCGCGGATCGTCTGCCCACCATCTTCATCGTGGACGACCAGGGCATCGTCCGGCACATCAACCGCGGCTGGGGCCCCGGCTACCGCGCCCGCCTCCGCCACTGGCTCGC
>CAZIOH010000084.1:0-19703 GCA_964540815.1 uncultured Myxococcales bacterium
TGCGCTTCACGTCGTCCGTCGGGAGGGGCCCGCGGGGAGGGGTCCTCCCCTTCCCCGCGAGCGCCGAAGGCGCGTCCGTCCTCCCCTTCCCGCGAGCGCCGAAGGCGCGTCCTAGCCCAGCTCGGAGCCGGTGAAGAAGAAGGCGAGCTCCGCGCGGGCGGTCTCGGGCGCGTCGCTGCCGTGCACCGCGTTCCTCTCGATGTCGGTGCCGTACTTGGCGCGAATGGTTCCCTCGGGTGCCTTGCGCGAATCGGTGGGGCCCATCACCTCGCGGTAGCGAGACACGGCATAGTCGCCCTCGATCGCCATCACCACGCAGGGCCCCGAGGTCATGAAGCGCACCAGGTCCGCGAAGAAAGGGCGGGCCTGGTGGACAGCGTAGAAGCCCTCGGCCTGGGCGGTGGTCATCCGCAGGCGTCGCAGCCCGACCAGGCGCAGGCCGGTCTGCTCGATCATGTCGATGACGCCGCCAATGACGTTCTTGGCCACGGCGTCTGGTTTCACGATTCCAAAGGTGCGTTCGATGGCCATGATTCTCTCGGATCTCCTTCGCGGCGTTGCTGACGAACGTGACGAACGTGACGTGATGGCGAGGGCCATCGCTTCCTGATGTCGCTCCTGTGGCGTTTCCTCAGCCGAGCATTCGGGCCACGGTCTTGCCGAGGTCGGCCGGGGTCGGGGCCATGGCGATGCGCGCCGCCTGCATGGCCGCGATCTTCTCCGCCGCGGTCCCCTTGCCGCCGCTGATGATGGCGCCCGCGTGGCCCATCCGCTTGCCCGGAGGGGCGGTCTGACCGGCGATGAACCCCGCGACGGGCTTCTTCATGTGGGCCTTGACGAAGGCCGCGGCCTCCTCCTCGGAGGTGCCGCCGATCTCGCCGATCATCAGGATCGCGTGGGTCTGGGGATCGGCCTCGAACAGGGCCAGGACCTCCACGAAGTCCAGCCCCTTGACGGGATCCCCGCCGATCCCCACCGCCGTCGACTGCCCGAGGCCGAGCGCGGTCAGCTGATGAGCCGCCTCGTAGGTGAGGGTGCCCGAGCGCGAGACCACCCCCACCTTGCCCGCCATGTGAATGTAGCCCGGCATGATGCCGATCTTGCACGACCCGGGGGTGATGACGCCCGGACAGTTCGGACCGACCAGGGTCACCCGCTGCCCCGAGGCGCCGAGCATGTCGCGGAGGACGCGCTTGGCCCGCACCATGTCGAGGGTGGGGATCCCCTCGGTGATGCACACCACGAGATCGATCCCGGCGGCGCCGGCCTCGAGGATCGCGTCCGCCGCACCCGGCGGCGGGACGTAGATGACGCTGGCGTTGGCGCCGGTCTTGGCCACGGCCTCGGCGACCGTGTCGAAGACCGGGAAGCCCTCGTGGATCTGTCCACCCTTCCCGGGCGTGACGCCCCCGACCACGTTGGTGCCGTACTCGCGCATCTGCTTGGCGTGGAACGTGCCCGCCGAGCCGGTCAGCCCCTGCACGACGAGCTTGGTCTGCTTGCCGACCAGGATGGCCATCAGGCCTTACCTCCCGCTGCGGCGGCCAGCGCGACGATCTTCCGGGCGCCGTCCGCCATGTCGTCGGCCGCCGTCAGGGCCAGCCCGGATTCCTGCAACATCTTCTTGCCCAGCTCCACGTTTGTCCCTTCCAGTCGCACCACCAGCGGAACCTTCAGCCCCACCTGCTTGACCGCGGCCATCACGCCGGCCGCGATGGTGTCGCACTTCATGATGCCGCCGAAGATGTTGACGAAGATCCCGCGCACCGAGGGATCGGCGGTGATGATCTTGAACGCCGCGGTGACCTTCTCGGTGGTGGCGCTGCCGCCC
This sequence comes from uncultured Myxococcales bacterium, assembly GCA_964540815.1. Lineage (GTDB taxonomy): Bacteria > Myxococcota_A > Polyangia > Fen-1088 > Fen-1088 > CAZIOH01. The sequence continues at coordinate 1,832 of CAZIOH010000084.1, forward strand.
ACGTCGAGGAAGTTGGCGGGCTCGCCCCCGAAGTACTTGATGGTGTCCATGGTCGCCATGGCCAGGCCCGCCCCGTTGACCATGCAGCCGATGCTGCCCTCGAGCTTGATGAAGCTGAGATCGTAGCGCTTGGCCTCGGTCTCGGAGGGCTCCTCCTCGTCGAGATCGCGGTAGCTCTCCAGATCCTTGTGCCGGTACATGGCGTTGTCGTCGAAGGTCATCTTGCAGTCGAGCGGCAGCACCCGCCCGTCCTTGAGGACCACGAGCGGGTTCACCTCCAGCATCGAGCTGTCGGTCTCCATGAAGACCTTGTAGAGGGCCAGGAAGACCTCGGCGCCGGCCTTGGCCGAGGCGCCACCGAGGCCGAGGCCGAAGGCCAGGTTGCGCGCCTGGAAGGCGGCGAGCCCGATGGCCGGGTCGACCACCTCGCGCAGGATCTTCTCGGGGTGCTCGGCGGCGACCTCCTCGATCTCCATGCCACCCTCCGACGAGACCATCACGATCACCCGCCCGGTGCCGCGATCCACCACCACCCCGAAGTACAGCTCCCGCGCGATGTCCATCCCCTGCTCGACGAACAGGCGCTTGACCAGCTTGCCGGCCGGTCCGGTCTGGTGGGTGACGAGGGTCATCCCCAGGATCTTCTGCGCCACCTCGCGGGCGGCGGCCGCCCCCTTGACGACCTTGACCCCGCCCCCCTTGCCGCGTCCGCCGGCGTGGATCTGGGCCTTGACCACCACCACCTCGCCTCCGGTCTCGGCGATGATCTGCTTGGCGGCGGCCTCGGCCTCGTCCACGCTGAAGCAGGCGATGCCCTTCGGCACCGGGACGCCGTAGTGGCGCAACACCTCTTTGGCCTGGTACTCGTGAATCTTCATGGCCGGTGGCTCACAGCTTCTTCGAGGCTTCGATCAGCTCGCGCACGGCGGCCGCCGACTTGTCGAGCATGGCCTTCTCCTCGGCGGTGAGGCTGATGGTGACCACCCGCTCGATGCCGCCGGCCCCGATCACCACCGGCACGCCCATGTACAGATCGTGGTAGCCGTATTCTCCCTCCAGCGCGGCCGCGGCCGGCAGGAGGCGCTTCTGGTCCTTGAGGAAGGACTCCGCCATCAGCACGGCCGCCGAGGCCGGCGCGTAGAAGGCGCTGGTCCCCATCAGCTTGACGATCTCGCCGCCCCCGTTGCGGGTTCGCTCCACGATGGCCTGCAGCTTGTCGGCCGCGATGAGCTGGGTGATCGGCACGCCGTCCACCGTGCAATAGCTGGTGACGGGGACCATGGTGTCGCCGTGGCCACCGAGCACCATGGCGCGCACGTCCTTGACCGCCACCCCGGCCTCGCGGGCGAGGAACAGCTGGAAGCGACCGGCGTCGAGCACGCCGGCCATCCCGACCACCCGGTTGCGCGGAAAGCCGGTGATGCGCTTGAGCTCGTAGACCATGGCGTCGAGCGGGTTCGAGATGACGATCACGAAGGCGTTCGGGGCCTTCTGCTTCAGGTTCTCCCCGACGTTGCGGATGATCTTGAGGTTGATCGAGAGCAGGTCGTCGCGCGACATGCCCGGCTTGCGCGGCACCCCCGCGGTGATGATCACCACGTCCGCGCCGGCGCAGTCGTCCCAGCTCGAGGTCCCGGTGATCTTGGCGTCGTAGCCGAGGACCGCGCCGTTCTGCTCGAGGTCGAGCGCCTTGCCCTTGGCCACCCCTTCCTTTTCCGGGATGTCGAACAGCACGACGTCGCCGAGCTCGCGGCGTGCGATGAGGGCTGCCAGCTCTCCGCCGATGTTTCCGGCGCCAATCAGGGCGATCTTTTTGCGGGACATGGGTGTGTGCTCCGAGACGATGGGGTTGTGGTCAGACGGGCGGGGCCGACCGGAGCGACCGGGCGACCGATGTGGACGGGCTCGCTCAGAGATTCCGGATGATGGCGTCCCCGAAGGCCGAGCAGGCCACCTCCGTCGCGCCTTCCATCAGGCGGGCGAAGTCGTAGGTGACGGTCTTCTGCGCGATGGCCTTCTCCATGCCGGCCACCACGCGGGCGGCCGCGGCGGTCCACCCGAGGTGCTCGAGCAACATGACGCCCGACAAGATCACCGAGCCCGGGTTGACCCGGTCGAGGTTGGCGTACTTGGGGGCGGTGCCGTGGGTGGCCTCGAACACCGCGTGCCCGGTCTTGTAGTTGATGTTGCCGCCCGGGGCGATGCCGATGCCTCCCACCTGGGCCGCGAGCGCGTCGGACAGGTAGTCGCCGTTCAGGTTCAACGTGGCGATCACGTCGAACTCCTCGGGGCGGGTCAGGACCTGCTGCAGCGTGATGTCGGCGATCGAATCCTTCACCAGGATCTGCCCGGCGGGCGGCTTGCCGCCGCAGTCGTCCCAGCCGATGGCCTTGCCGGCGTACTCGCGCTTCACGAGCGCGTAGCCCCAGTCGCGGAAGGCCCCCTCGGTGAACTTCATGATGTTGCCCTTGTGCACCAGGGTGACGCTCTTGCGCTGGTGCCGGATGGCGTAGTCCAGCGCCGCGCGGATCAGCCGCTCGGAGCCCTCGCGCGAGACCGGCTTGATGCCGATGCCGCTCGAGTCGGGGAAGCGGATCTTCTTCACCCCCATCTCGTTTTGCAGGAAGGCGATGACCTTCTTGGCCTCGGCCGACTCGGCCGCCCACTCGATCCCGGCGTAGATGTCCTCGGTGTTCTCCCGGAAGATGACCATGTCCACCTTCTCGGGGCGCTTGACCGGAGAGGGGACACCGGTGAAGTAGCGCACCGGGCGCAGGCACACGTACAGATCGAGGATCTGGCGGATCGCGACGTTGAGCGAGCGGATGCCGCCCCCGATGGGCGTGGTGAGCGGCCCCTTGATGCCGACCAGGTAGGTCTTGAAGGCCTCGAGGGTCTCGTCGGGCAGCCAGCTGTCGAACAGGTTCTTGGCCTTCTCGCCGGCATAGACCTCGGCCCAGGCGATCTTCTTCTTGCCGCCGAACTCCTTGTCGACCGCGGCGTCGAGAACACGCACCGAGGCGCGCCAGATGTCCGGACCGGTGCCGTCCCCTTCGATGAAGGGGATGATCGGGTGGTCGGGGACGTCGAGAGCTCCGTCCGCGCGCAAGGCAATGGGCTCTGCGTTGGACGGGATGACTGGTTTCGCGCTTGCCATGGGCAGTGCTTACCAGAGGTGCGTCTTGAATTGAAGCGCCAAGGGTCCCGAACCGCCGCGCTAGCGGATCGGGGTTCCGGGGGGCACGTCGCGGTCGAGGGTCAGGAGGGCCAGGACCTCGGCGTCTCCCGCGGCCAGGATCATGCCCTGGGAGAGCACGCCGCGAATCTTCGCGGGCTTGAGGTTCGCGAGGTAGACGACGGTGCGGCCCACCAACGTTTCGGGGGGGTAAACACCGGCGATGCCGGACACGACGGTGCGCTGCTCGGTCCCGAGGTCGAGCGTCAGCTTCAGGAGCTTGTCGGTCTTCGGCACCCGCTCGCAGGCGAGGACGCGGGCGGCGCGCAGCTCGGCGCGATCGAAGTCCACCTTGTCGATGATCCCGAAAGGCGTGGGCCCGGTCGTCCCCGAGTTCGCGCCAGCGCCAGCGCCAGCGCTCGCGCTCGCGCCAGCGCCCGCCGTGCCGCCCGCGACGACCGGCGAGGCGCCGGTGGCCAGCGCCTCCGCTGGCGTCGAGGGCATCCAGCGCTCGATCAGGTCGGCCTTGGCGGCGGGCTCGAAGCGCGGAAACAGCGGCGTCGCGGGGCCGAGCGTGCCCCCGGGCCAGCCGAAGACGTCGTCGGTCGGCCACCGCTCCGCCTCCTCGAAGGGGCGACCGAGCTGCTCGAGGATCCGGCGCGCGACCTCGGGCATGGCGGGCGCCACCAGCTGGGCCACGATCCGCAGCGCCTCGCAACAGTTGGCGAGCACCCCGGCGAGGGCCCCCCCGGGCTCGAGGTTGGCGGGGGACTTGGCCAGCTCCCAGGGCTTGCGCCCGTCGACGTAGCGGTTGGCGGCGCGCACCAGCTTCCAGGCCGCCTCGATCGCCAGCGACGGCGAGAAGGCCTGCCAGTGCTCGCCGGCCACCCGCCCCGCGTTTCGCCCCAGCACCACCACCTCCTCCGTCGACTCGGCCGGGCTCGGCGGGTGGGGGGCGAGGGTCCCGCCGGGCACGTAGCGGTGCACCATGCTCACGGTGCGGTTGAGCAGGTTGCCGAGATCGTTGCCGAGGTCGGACTCGTACCGTTGCAGGAGCGCTTCGTAGGTGAAGTCGCCGTCGCCACCGAAGGTGTACTCCCGCAGCACGAAGTAGCGCAGCGGATCCATCCCCAGCGCGTCCGCGATCTGGTTGGGATCGACGCGCGTGGCCGGGATGGACTTCGAGATCTTCTGCCCCTTGACCGTGAGGTAGCCGTGGCAGAAGACCTTGGCCGGCACCGGCAGCCCGGCCGACATCAGGAAGGCGGGCCAGTAGACCGCGTGGAAACGCAGGATGTCCTTGGCGATGATGTGGTGGCTGCCCGCCCACAGCGCGCCCGCCCGCCCGCCCGCCGCCACCGCCTCCGGCCCGCCGAGCACGGTCAGGTAGTTGGTGAGGGCATCCACCCACACGTAGATGACGTGCCCCGGATCGTTCGGGACCGGGATGCCCCACTTGACCGACTGTCGCGACACGGAGATGTCGCGCAGCCCACCGCGAACGAACTCGGCCACCTCGTTGCGGCGGGCGTCGGGCTGCACGAAGCCCGGGCGATCGTAGAGCTCGAGCAGCCGATCCGCATAGCGGCCGAGGCGGAAGAAGTAGTTCTTCTCCTTGACCCGCTCGACCGGGCGGAGGTGAATCGGGCACAGCTTCTCGCCGCCCTCGGTGATCACATCGTCCTCGGTCTTCCACTCCTCGCAGCCCACGCAGTAGAGGCCATCGTAGTCCCCGAGGTACAGATCACCGGCGGCCAGCAGGCGCCTCCACATCTCGTTCACCGCCTTGTGGTGGCGGGGGCTGGTGGTCCGGATGAAGTCGTCGTACGAGATCTCGGCCCGTGACCACATGGCCAGGAACTTGTCGGCGATCCCGTCGCAGTAGGTCTGCGGCTCGAGGCCCTTCTCGCGGGCCATACGTTCGATCTTCTGGCCGTGCTCGTCGAGCCCGGTCACGAAGAAGGTGCCCTCGGCGCGGCCGTCGCGCCGGTCACAGGCGCGGTGAAACCGGGCGAGCGCGTCGGCCACCACCGTGCTGTAGAAGGTGCCGAGGTGGGGGGCGGCGTTCACGTAGTAGATGGGCGTGGTGATGAAGAAGCGAGACACGTTGGCTTGTCCTCTGGCTCAGAGTGGGGGCTTCTTGGTGGTCGCCGGGGTCGGCTCGACGTGGGGATCGCGGTCGAGCTGGTCTGCCGCGCTCGGCCCGGGCCCCTGTCCCGGGTCCTGTCCCGCAGCGGCGCCCGCGGCCACTGGGCGCAGCTCGGAGGCCTCGAACACCTTCGGCGGAGCATCCTGGTACATGACGCGCACCCGGCCGCGCAAGATGTCGAGGTCGATGACCTTGCCCACGCCGTCCGGAGTCTCCACCCGCTTGCCGATGCGGGGCAGCTTCTTGGCCGCCTCGACGTAGGTGGCCTCCTCGTAGACCAGACAGCACTTGAGCCGGCCGCACTGGCCCGACACCTTGGACGGGGTCAGCGCCAGGTTCTGGTTCTTGGCGGCCTTGATCGACACCGGCGCGAACCGCGGCAGGAAGGTGCTGCAGCAGAGCTCTCGCCCGCACGAGCCGATGCCGCCCACCATCTTGGCCTCGTCGCGCACCCCGACCTGCCGCAGCTCCACCCGGGCGCGCAGGCGATTCGACAGCTCGCGCACGAGATCGCGGAAGTCCACCCGCGCCTCGGAGGCGAAGAAGAGCACGATCCGCCCGCCACCCAGCACGTCCGCGTGGAACATCTTGATGTCGAGCCCGAGGCCGCGCACCACCTCGCGGGCGACATCGACCGCATCGGTGCCCTTGCCGTGATCGGACGCGGCGCGCTCGCGATCGCGATCGTTCGCCACCCGCAGGATGCGTGGCACGCGCCCGCGGGATGGACGTCGCGCGGGCGCGACCGTGACGATGCCGAGCTCGGGTCCCCGCTCGGACTGAATCATGACGGGGATGCCGACCTCGAGCGCGAGAATCCCCGCGTCGCAGGTCAGGCTGCGTCCCCCTGGTCGCAGGCGTACACCGGCGATGGTCAGGACGGGGCCGAGCTCGGCGGGATCGGGCGTGGAGGCAGAGGTCTGGGCAGCGGCAGCGGCAGCGGACGCGCGCGCGCTGGCGGGCGTGGGCCCCGCGGGGGCGCCGATGTCCCCGAAGGGCTGGCCGAAGGGCTCGTCGTCCCCGGGGTCAGAGGTCATGTTTCGCCTCACGGTTGATCGTCATGCTGTTCGCTCGGCGCGGTTGAGATGGATCAAGAGGCGTTCGAGGGCCATCACGGCGTTCACGTTGCCCATCAGGGCCGCCTCCGCCTCGACGATGGCGTCGAGCGCGCGGCCGAGTGCCGGCAGGGACAGCCCGAGCGGCAGGTGCAGGTCACTGGCCGATTGCGGCGTGAAGAGCGCCAGCTCGGGCGCGCCCGAGCGGATGGCGAGCGCGTCGCGGTACACACGGGCCAGAACCGCGAGGACGTCCGGGAGCGCCCCCTTCGACGCCTTGTCGCCGAGCGCGGCCGCGGAGTCGAAGAGCGCGACCACGTTCGGGGAGGCGGCCGCTGCCCGCAGGGCCGCCACCATCTGACGGGTCTCCTGCGAGGATCCGCCCGGCCGGCCTGCTCCCGTCTCGGGGTCACCGTCGGCGTCCAGCGCGCCGGCGGTGGCGCCGGCCGCGTCATCGTCACCCTCACCGCCACCGTCATTGGGCTGCCGCCCGGGCCTTCCAAGCCATTCGAGGAACCGACCCACCCGCCCGTCCGCCATCACCGCCGCGACCTCGGCCGCCTGCGGATCGGCGCCGAGGCGCCGCGCCAGACCGAGGAGGGCCGGCTGCCCGACCCCGCGGAAGCGGATGCGCTGGGTGCGCGAACGAATCGTGGCGAGCAGCCGCTCCGGCGCGCTCGACAGCAGGACGATGTGGGTCCGGTCGGTGGGCTCCTCGAGCGTCTTGAGCAGGCAGTTGGCGGCGTTGGCGTTCATGCGATCGGCATCGTCGACGATGATGACGCGCGCGCGCGCCTCGTGCGGGCTGCGCTGGGCGAGGGTCACGATCTCCTGTGCCTGCTCGACGAGGATCTGCGGACCAGACGCCGCGATGGTGACCACGTCCGGGTGGATCCCGGCCAGGATCCGGCGGCAGGGCTCGCACCGCCCACACGCGCGGAGCTCGACGCTCCCGGCGGACCCAGTCGGCCGTGTCTCGTCGCAATCGAGCAGGAGCGCCAGCCCCACGGCCGCCGCACGCTTGCCGACGCCGTCGGGCCCCTCGAACAGGTACGCGTGCGCCACCCGCCGCGCGGCGCAGGCCCGGCGGATGATCGCCGTGGCGGCCTCCTGTCCGACCAGGTCTTCGAGCAGCACGGATCGAAGCTATCACAGTCCACACGACCGCGTCCCGCGCTCGTCGTCCACCGGCGTCGCGCGGTGGAGCCCACCGGCGTCGGCGTCCCGTCCATGTCGGTGCTAACCTCGCTGACGGAGGGCACGTGCACCATGGGTATTCTCGGCCGGCTGTCGACGCTCATCAAATCCAACGTCAACGACGTGGTCGATTCGATGCAGGATCCGGGCAAGGAAATCGATCAGATGGTCCGCGACATGGACGACGCCGCGCGCGAAGCCCGCGGGGAGGTCGCGACGTGCATGGCCGAGGAGAAGCGCCTGCAAAAGCGCATCGAGCAACTGGGCGTAGACGCCAGGTCCTGGGACGACCGGGCCGCGCTGGCGGTGCGCTCGGGCGACGACAACCTCGCGCGTGAGGCCCTGGCGCGGCGGGCGGCGGTCGAGGCAGAGCGGGCCGAGACCAGCAAGGCCCTGCAGGAGCAGTCGGTCTACGTGGACCAGCTGATGTCCGGGTTGAAGGCCCTCGAGGCGCGGGTCAAGGACGTCAAGCTCCGGCAAGGTACGCTGCGCGAGAAGGCCCGCGCCTCCAAGCGCGGCGGTCCGGGCGGGGCGGCGACCTCGGCCTTCGCCGACTTCGAGCGGATGTCGAACAAGATCGAAGCGGTCGAGGCCGAAGCCAGCCTCACCGAGGAGCTCGGGGGCCGGACGACCTCCTCCGTCGAGGCGGAGCGGAAGCTGAACGCCCTCACCGAGAAGAGCAGCGTCGACGACGCGCTCGCGGCCCTGAAGAAGAAGCTCGCCGAATCCTGAAGAGCCGGCGCGAGGTCGAGTTTGAGGTTGTGTTCGAGCTCGAGATCGAGGGGAGCGCGCGTGCGATCGTGTCGGGGAGAGTGGGAACAGGGGCCCCACTTCATTCCGGCGCGGCACCGGGAGGAACGTCGGCCCCGGAGCTCGCCTCGCGGCGCCGCAGGGTGACGAGCAGCAGCACCGCCAGCGTGCCGAGGGCCAGCAGGGTGAGCACGGCGGTCAGGGCCAGTGGACCGCGGCTGTCTCGTGCCACCTGGAAGGGACCGAGCCGCGCCAGGACGTCGGTCGGGGCCTTGGGCGCGCTTTCGGACTTGCCATCCGACCTCGTATCCGACCTGGCTTGCGGCGCGCTCGGTGTCTCGACCACCACCACCGCGCCCGGGTCGAGGCCGGGGACGCTGCCCGCGACCAGCCTCTGGACATCGGTGAGCGGCAACCCCGGGACACCCGGACGCACGCGCAGGAGCACCGCTGCGCGGGCCGGGCTGCGGATCCGGCCGTCGAGCGCGCTCGGGTCAGGCTCCTCGGGCACGAGGTGCACCCGGGCGCTCACAACCCCGTCCACGCTCTCGAGGGTCCGCTCCACCTCGGCGGTGGCGGCCAGCACGAAGCGCGCCCGTTCCTCGAACGCCGAGGGAATCAGCGCCGGTCGCGCGTAGATCTCGGCGAACCCGCTGCGGACGGCGCGCGGCAGGCCGGCCTCGGCGAGCACCGCGAGCGCACGCGCCGTCTGTCGGCTCGGGACCTGCAGCCCGAAACGGGGCGCGGCGGCGCTGGCGACGGCCTCGGCGGTGGTCTTCTCGGCCGCGATGCCCGCGCCCTCGAGCGCCGTCACCGCCGCGTTGGCCGACGACTCGTCGAGGTCGTGCAGCAGGTCGGTCGTGCACGCGGCCGAGAGGCCGAGCGCCAGGATCACCCCCCACCACCACGCCGTCGCCGTCGCCATCGATTTGGCCGTCGGCGTGCCGCCCCGCGTGCCCGCCACCTTCAGGCCGCCTCGGCCTCGAGCGCCGACCTCAACAGATCGATGGCCCGTGCATGCAGACGGCACGCCCACGACTTCGACAGGTTCATGACGGCTCCGGCCTCCTCCAGGTTCTTGTCCTCGAAGTAGTACAGCTCCATCAGCTGGCGCTCGCGCGGCGGCAGGGCCCGGATGGCCGCGCGCACGCGCTCGCCCATTCGGCCGAGATCCAGCGCCGCGTCCTGGGCCTCGAACCGGTCGTCGGGAACGGCGCTGGCCGCCTCGAGCGAGGTGATGTGGACGGTGGCGATGCCGCTCAGGATCTCCGCGACGTTGCCGAGCGCCGCCTCGACCCGCGCGCTGTCTGGCGGCGGCGCGGCCCCCGCCGCGACCTTGGCCGCGCCGGCCCGATCGGCCTCGTTCCGGAGATACTCGTTGGCCCGCTCCTCGGCCCGGTAGCGGACGTAGTCCGCGCGCGAATACCACCCCATGGTTCGCAGGCCGTCGAGCATGGCGCCTCGCACCCGATAGTACGCGAAGGTCGTGAACGCCGCCCCGTGCCGTGGATCGTAACGATCGGCGGCCTCGATGAGCCCCTTCGAGCCGTAGGCGCACAGGTCGTCGAAGTCGATGTGGGCGGTGATCTGCCGCCGGAGCTTGCGCGCGACCTGCTGCACCAGCGGCAGGTTCTCTCGAATCAGTTGCTCTCTGTCGCGCCCAGCCATCCCGTTCGTCCGTCCGATCCTCTCGTCGCCTCGTCTCGCGTCCACTAGACCAGGGGACCGTGACGCCCGTCAAGCTTTGATGAGCCTTGTCCTTCCCCCGTCCCCGAGCGGCCAGGCTATCATGCGCGGCCCATGGCCCAGTTCCGGATTCTGACCCCCGCGGATCTTCAGGAGATTCTGGTGGCGTTCGGGTTCGCCGAGCGCGACTACCTCGGTCACACCCCCATCGCCGCCGGCACCATCAACACCAACGTTCGCGTCGAGACGCCCACCGGACCGCGTTTCCTCCGGGTCAACGAAGGCAAGTCCGAGGACGACGTGGCCCGCGAGGCAGCCATCGTCGCGCACCTGGCGGCCGGCGGGGCAGGGGTCCCGACCCCGCGGCCCGTCTCGACGGCGAGCGGACGCCCGTACCTCGTCTGGAGGGACCACTTCGTCTCGCTCTTTCCCTGGGTGACCGGGCGCGTGCTCCACCGCGGCGAGCTCGAGGTCGGACACGTCGCGCAGGTGGGAGGGGCCCTGGCGCGCCTGCACCTGCGGGGCGCTTCCTTTGCCGATCATCGCCCGGGACGCTACGAGCCCGACGAGCTGGCGCGCCGGCTGGTCCAGGTTCGCGCCCACGTGACGGGCGCGCCGCACCCGGATCGCGCCCTGGTCGAGGCGCTCGAGACGCTCGAGCCCGCGCTCGCGCGCCTCGGCGAGGAGCGGGCCCGCACCCCCGTGCCGCTCGGCTTGATCCACGGCGATCTGTTCGTGGACAACGTGCTCTTCTCGGCGCAGGCCCCGGGCGCCCCGGTGGGCGAGGCGACCCTGGTGGCATTGCTCGACTTCGAACAGGCCTCCTGGGGACGCTGGATCTACGACGTCGCCGTCACGCTGTTGGCCTTCGCCTTCGGCCGCACGGATTTTCGAATGGAGCTGGTCCGGGCCCTCCTCGACGGCTATCAGGCCGAGCGCCGCCTCGGCGACGCCGAAGGGGAGCTGCTCGGCACCGAATTGCGATTCGCAGCTTGCCGCTTCGCGGTGACCCGCATCACCGACGTGTACCTGAAGCGGACCGCGGGCGCACCCGCTGGCAAGGACTTCCGTCGCTACCTCGCGCGCCTGGCGCGCGTCGAGGCCCACCTGGCCCGAGATCCCCGCGCGTTTCTCTGAGCTTGAGTTGAGGAGAGTCTGTCGGGAAGTTCCGATGAGTCCGGGTCCGAGTTCGCGTGCGACTTCGGGCCGGCGTCACTCCAGCGGCGGCGCCAGGCTCTTGCTCCGGACCAGGCTGAGGTAGCGCTTGAGGGTGTCGCGGCGATCGTCATCGAGCTCGATGTACCGGATTCCCATGTCCATCGGAGGCTCCCGGTTGGCCCACACGACCTCTCCGCGGAGCGCGATGCTCGCATCCAGATCCGGGAAGTTCACCACGAGGTCGACCAGCGTCCCCACCTCCTCGACGGAGGCGCTGTGAATGCACACGCCCCCGAGCGAGATGTTCTGAACCCGGTGGTAGAGCAGCACCTCCGAGCCCGTGTAGTCGACGTACGCATTGAGCACGAACCGCGGGAAGGCCCGGGTGTGTTCGCCGTTTTCGGACATCTCCAGGAATCATGCCCGCTCCGGCCCCCAACTTCAAAACGTCCGCCGGGCCGCCCTCGGCCCGCTCGGCGACCATCCGCAAACCCTGAGCCGGTCATCGGCGGGAGCCCGGCCCTCCTTGCCGAGTTGTCAAAGTGGCACTCCACCGATCGCGGGTCGGGACGTTCCGTCATTCCACACGGTGGGCAGCGAGGTGGTCGCGCCGATCGACACGAGCGAAAGTCGCGCCGCTTCGACCGGAAAGCTTGGAACGAATCGTGCTAATGCGGGGGGCGTGTGCTCTCAACGCAGACGTGGACCGGTGGTTTTCGCGGACTCGCCCGTGCGCGGAGCGCCCAGGCTCGGGCTGGCCCTCGCGGCCGCGCTCTGGTCGATCAGCGTGCTGGTGGGCGGCGCCTGCGCCCACCCGACCTTCTTCCCGGGGACCACCATCCTCAAGAACGACGACACCCAGAAGATCGTCGACACCATCGAGCTGTATCGCACGCGCCTGACCGAGCGCAACGTCGAGGGTCTACTGGCGCTGGCCTCCGACAAGTACCGAGAGGACTCGGGCACCCCGCGCTCCGACGACGACTACGGGTACGATGGGTTGAAGGACATCCTGCGCCATCGGCTGGGAGGGCTGCGGTCGCTCTGGTACGAGATCGAGTTCCGCGACATCCGCGTGCATGACCAGCAGGCCGACGTGGACGTCTTCCTGAACGGATCGTTCGAGCTCGCCTCGCAGTCCTCGGGAGATCGTTACCGCCGGGTGAACGACTACCACCGGTTCGTGCTCGAGCGGCAGGGCGACAGCTGGAAGTTCCTGAGCGGCATGTAGGTCGCGCGCGGCGGCGGCCCATCACGGGCCACCACGAGCCTCATGGCGAGCCCGTCGGCGGGCGTCGCTCCGAGCCGCTGTGCTATCGTCAGCGCCGTGGAAATCGCGCCCCCGGACCCACGAATCGGCATGGTTCTGCAAGCGCGCTACGCGATTCTGGAGCGCGTGGCCGCCGGGGCCATGGGGGTGGTCTACCGAGGCGAGCGCGTGTCGCTCGGACGGGCGGTGGCGGTCAAGTTCCTGCATCCGTGGATCGCTTCTCAACAGGCATTTCGGACCCGCTTCGAGACCGAGGCGCGGGCCATGAGCCGCCTGTCGCATCCCAACTGTGCCTCGGTGATCGACTTCGGGGTCGAGGGGGCGTCGCCCTACGTCGTCATGGACTTCGTCTCGGGCGTCACCTTGCGGCAGCTCCTCGGCCAGGGTCGCCTGGCTCCGGCCCGGGCGGTGGCGATAGGCCGGCAGCTCCTGGCCGGGGTGGCCCACGCCCACGCGCAGAACATCGTGCATCGGGACCTCAAGCCCGAGAACCTGATCCTCGGTGACACCGCCGGGCTCGCCGATCACGTTCGCATCCTCGACTTCGGCCTCGCCAAGCTTCGAGATGGGCCCGCCCTCACATCCGGGCTCGCGCTCGGCACGCCGAGCTACATGTCACCCGAGCAGACCGGCTCGCCCGGTGACATCGACGGGCGCACCGACATCTACGCGGTCGGTGTTCTCATGTTCGAGATGCTGGCTGGGCGCAAGCCCTTCGTCGCCGAGAAGGTGGCCGAGATCCTGGTCATGCATCGGGACGTGCCTCCGCCCAAGCTCCGTCAACTGGTCCCCGAGGCGGGGATCTCGGAGGCGCTCGAGGCGGTGGTGGGCCGGGCCCTCGCGAAGTCCCCCGAGGCCCGCTTCCAGACCGCGGTCGAGTTCGCCGAGGCGCTGGCGCGCGTCCCGGAAGGGGCGGCGGCGCAGGCAGCCGCGCCGTTCACGGGCGCCGCCGGGGCGGTTCAAGCCGCCGGGGCTGTCCAGATTGGCCCGTCGCTCGAGCATTCCGTGCACGAGACCCTCGCGGAGCCGCAGCACGCCGTGACCACCGCGGCCGCGCTCGACGGCCCCCCGGCCGGGGTGGGCGCCGCCCGGGATGCCCATTCCAAGGGTACGCCTCCGGGCCAGGGGAAACCGGCCGACGCTCCGGCGGCGGCCGCACCCGCGGCGCCCGCTGCCGTGGCCGCCAGCCCATCGGGCCGGGCGGCGGGCAGGCCGCCCGCGCACCGGGAGACGAGCTTGTGGGTCGGCCTCGGCGTCCTCGGGGTGCTGGCCCTGATCCTGGTCGCGGTTGGTGTCCGCGGTCGGTCGGCGCCCCTGGCGCCCGCCGGCTCGTCCCAGAGCGCCCTCCGACCGGCCTCCGGGCCCGCGCCCGGGCCCCCGCGCAGCTCGCCCGCCGCCGCCCCGACCGGGCCCGCGGCTCCCGTGCCCGCGCGGCCGGCGGGACCCGGGTCCGCTTCTGGCCCGTCGCCAGTTGCCCCCGTTCTGGGGTCGAACAAGCTCGCGACCCACGTGGTGACCGTCGGGGCGGGCGGCCCGCCCCGCGGGAAGGCCGCGGATCCACCTTCCACCGCGCCCACCTCACCCGCCGCCCCGGTGCCGGAGGGGAGGGCCCTGGCGGCCGAGGAGCGCTTTCGAGACGCCGACGCCCTCATCTCGAAGGGCGAGTGGGAGCAGGCCCTCGTGGTGCTCGAGAAGGCCCGCAAGGAGAACCCCAGGCGGCCCGAGGCGGCGTACCGGCTCGCCAACGCCGCGCTCGAGCACAAGCGCTGGTCCGAGGGCGCCGATGCCGCGCGCGCCGCGGCGGCCGAGGAGCCGAAGTACCGTTCGGACGAGCGCCTGGTCAAGAACCTCATCCGCTCGCTCGTGAGCGATCGCGGCTACGAGAAGAGCGAGTCCGTCCTCCAGGGGTTCGGGCCGGGCCCCGTGCCCTTGCTGCGGGAGGCCGCCGCGCACGACGAGAGCCGCATCGTCCGGCAACGCGCCGGGGAGATCCTGGAGAGCCGGGGCGCCGCATCCCGGGCGCGCACGACGGTCACGAGCAGCGCGAGGCCCCCGGGCCACGCCGCGAACCGGCCCTTCTTCAGCCGCTGACATCCTGCCCGGAGCCCCGACCCCGGGTGAATCGCGCGCCGAGGCCGCAAGCTGGCGGCAGCGGCGATTGTGATAGAAGCCGAGGTCACCGATCGCGCTCGGGGCTTCGGTCCTTGCGGCGGGCGGTCTCGCTCCAGTGGCTTTGCTCCCGGAGGTCTTCCAATGCGCATGTTCTCGTTCGTGACCCTGCTGGGGACGGTGGCGGCGTTCGGCTCCTGTACCTTCAAAGAGGCCGCCCAGACCAATGCCATTCACCTCGGCAACGGAACGGGTGCGACCTACGGCGGTGGGTTCGGAGGGAGGGGGCTGCTGTCCGGCACCGGAGGCTCCGGGCCTTGCATGGGCCTGCGCTGCCAGCAGTCCGGTTGCGTGGGCGCGGGTTGCACGGTCGCCGCCTGTTCGGGCACGGACAAGACCACCGTCACCGGGACCGTCTACGATCCCGCTGGCAAGGTGCCGCTCTACAACGTGACGGTCTACGTCCCGAACGCGCCCCTCGCGCCGCTGCCCGAAGGCGCGGCCTGCCTGCTCTGCGACACCGCCCTGTCCGGGTCCCCCATCGTGCAAGCCAACACCGACTCCGCCGGTCACTTCGTGCTCGAGGACGTGCCCTCGGGCGCCAACATCCCGCTCGTGATCCAGGTGGGCAAGTGGCGGCGCCAGGTCACGATTCCCAGCGTCAGCCCCTGCATGGCCAACGCCCTCACCGATCCCAACCTGACCCGCCTGCCCCGCAACCAGAGCGAGGGCAATCTGCCCCGCATCGCCATCACCACCGGCGCGCTCGACGCGCTCGAGTGCCTGCTGCGCAAGATCGGGATCGACGACTCCGAGTTCACGATGGAGACGGGGACCGGCCGGGTGAATCTCTACTCCGGTGGCAACACCACCAACACCCAGGGAATCGGCACCAGCCAGTACGCGCCCACCCTCAACGGGGGCGCCACGTTCACCCGAGCCCCGGGGTGGTGGGACGACGTGAACAACCTCAAGCCGTACGACATCGTCCTGCACTCGTGCGAGGGCATCCCGATGTCCATCAACAAGAGCCCGGCCGCGCTGCAAGCTTTCCAGGACTACGCCAACATGGGCGGCCGGATCTTCGCCTCCCACTGGCACAACTACTGGCTCGAGAATCCCCCCAACGGCCCCCTGCGCGCCGTCGCGGCCTTTCACCACCTCGGCGATCCGGCCAGCCCATTCACCTCCACCATCGACACCGGGTTTCCGAAGGGGGCGGACTTCGCGCAGTGGCTGCTGAACGTGGGGGCGTCGACCACCCTCGGTCAGCTGATCATCAACGGCGCGAAGCACACGGTGGACGCCGTGCGCGGGACCAGCCAGCGCTGGATCTACGCCACCAACCCCGACTCGGTTCAGTACTTCTCGTTCAACACGCCGCTCGATCCCGCCGCGCCCAAGTGTGGCAAGGTGGTGTTCAGCGATCTGCACGTGTCATCCGGGAGCGGGATGGTGGGCGTCGACGATCTCTCGAAGCCCGAGTACCCGTTCCCGACCGGCTGCGTGACCACCGCGCTGTCTCCCCAGGAGAAGGCCCTCGAGTTCATGCTCTTCGATCTGTCCGCCTGCCTGCGCGAGGGGATTCCGTGAGACCTCACCGCGGAGAGTGTCACGCCGGGGCGTAGGGGCGGGCCGCGGGAACGGAGACGAGCTTGCGCTCCGGCAGGACGAGGGCGGTGAGACGGCGACCGTACACGCATCCGGTGTCGAGGCCGGTGGCGTGGACGTAGCGCTGGAGGCCGCGGACGGCGTCGTGACCGAAGATCACGTGCTCGGGGCCGGTCCAGCGTGACGCCCAGGGGACGCCGTCCTTGACCCGCGTCGAGGGCTGGCCGTCGGGGGTGAGGCTGCGCAGGTTGAGCAGGTACTTGCGCGGTTGCGCCGTGAGCGCGACCCCCGGCAGCAGTCCACCATGCACCACGATCGCGTTCTCGGTCGGCACCTCGAGCACGAGCGGCAGGGCCCGCAGGTAGGCCCAGTCCGCGGGCATGAGCGCGTCCGCGACGGCCTGGTGCGTGCTCGAGGCCGGGGGGTGCGGATCGAGCCCGGCGGGTTCCGCGAGCGAGAGGACCTTGGCGTCGTGGTTCCCGAGGACCGCCCGGAGCCCCCGCTCCCGGCAAAGCTGCACGACGCCGCGCGAGTCCGGTCCCTTGGCGGTCAGGTCCCCCACCAGGATCACCTCGTCCGACGTGGGATCGGCGCCCACCACCCGCAGCAGCGCCTCGAGCTCGTCGAGGCAACCGTGCACGTCCCCGACGAGGACGGTCCGGCGCGCCTCAGTGGCCATCCGTCGGGGACTCCGCGGTGGACGGCGTGGTGGTGGTGGTGGCGGACGCCCGCGACGCCAGGTGCTGGCGCAGCTCCTCGGCCGCTCCTCGCACGGCGTGTTGCAGGGCATCGTTCTGCATGTCGAGCAGCATACCCGACCGAATTCGCCCCCGTGGTCGCTGCACCGTGGCCTCGCCCGAGCTCATGAGCACGATGGCTTGACCGGGGTGGGTGCTGAGGATCAGCTGAACGTCGCAGCGCACCTCCACCTCGAGCCTCCCCTGCTTGACCTCGAGGGCCCGGATGGCACCGTCGATGGTGAAGCTTCCCGGCCAGGGATGGCCCGCGGGGGCGGTGAGCTCGGCCACCACCGCGCGCCGCATCCGTTCGCGCAAGGCCGGAGAGGCCCGACCCGTGCGGTCGCCCATCGGGTTCACCGCAAGGACATGGCGCGGCGCCGCCCGCACGAGCTGGCGGAGCGCCTGGGCCGCGTGCCGGCGCACGAGGGGGCTGTCGTCCCGGGTCGCCACCTCGAGCGCGGGACGAGCCGACTCGGCGGCGAGATCGCCGAGGACCTGGGCCACCACCGCGCGTACCACGGCGCTCCGATCGGAGAGCGCCCGGGTCAGGGCGGGAATGCCGCGAGGATCCCGCATCCGCCCGAGCACCAGCGCCGCCTGGACCCGGACCTTCTCGTTGTGGGCCTGGGCGAGGGTCGTGATCGTCGTCTCGAGCGAATCGGGCGGGGTGTGCGCGGCGGCGGCGGCGCGTCCCGTGGGCCAGACTCGGTCGGTCCAGTGCGCGCCGCCCGGCCCGCCTCCGGTGCCCGCGGCGCCCAGCGTGACCCCCACGGACAGGGCCAGGCGGAGCCTGAGGCCGCGATGCGAAGGTCGGGGCACGCCCCCCGAGGATCGCTCCCGTGCGGAAGGCCGTCAATGAAAACGGCCGTCGCCAGGAAGGCCGTCAATGAAAACGGCCGTCGCCAAGGACGGCCGTCATGAAAACGGCCGTCGCCAAGGACGGCCGTCATGAAAACGGCCGTCGCCAAGGAC
>CAZIOH010000084.1:19803-29374 GCA_964540815.1 uncultured Myxococcales bacterium
GGCCGTCATGAAAGCGGCCGTCGCGGACGGCCGTGGGGCGCCCCGACCGGCCTGCCTGTTCCGCAGACCGGGCAGGCGCGATCACTCGTGCTTGGCGGAGCCCTCGGGCTTGGTCTCGAGCTTGGGCTTGGCCTCCTCGACGTCGTCGGGCTCGATCGAGCGCTTGAAGTTCTTGATGGCCTTACCCAACCCGTCGCCGAGCTGCGGCAATTTCGTCGCGCCAAAGACCACTGTGACGATCACCAGGATGATGACCAGCTCACCGAATCCGAGTCCGAACGGCATGGTGCCTCCTAAAGCGTGGAATCTAGCATCAACCGGTCGCCCGCGCCGCACGGTTGCTGCGAACGGCGGTCTGTCGGGAAATTCCCCCGGTTCCGGGCGGATCCTGTATCCAACCCCGGCGCCGATGTCGAGACAGGGGCTTGAGCGAATCGGTGACTTGCCGATGAATTCGCAATGCGGTCGCTCTCGTCTTCGTCTCGGTGTTGGGCGGGTCGGGCCCGCAGGTGCTCGGATCGGGGTGGGGGGGTCGGGTTGGCTCTTCTGGCGATCGCCGTCGGCTGGGCCGCCACCGGCGTCGCCGGCTGCTCGAGCATCCATCGCGGCCAGGGCGCCGGCGCGGCCAGCGGGGGCCAGAGCGGGAGCGAGCTCGATGCGGCGGTGGGGCCGTCCTGGGACGGCGGCTTCGACCTGTTGCGACCACCCGCCACCGACGGGGGCTGCGGCCCCGGCGCCGGGGCCGCCGGGGGCGGCCCGCTGCCCGCCGGCTGCCTGGTCGTGAACCTCTGTGGCAACGGTGGGCTCAACCCGGGGGAGACCTGCGACGACGGAAACCAGGTCGGGGGCGATGGCTGCTCGGCGACCTGTCAGATCGAGAGCGACTGGATCTGCACCACCCCGGGCACGCCCTGCACCTCGGCCGTGATCTGCGGCGACGGTCAGATCGAAGGCACCGAGACCTGCGACGATCGCAACACGAGCTCCGGCGACGGCTGCTCGGCCACCTGCACCATCGAGGCGGGCTGGCTCTGTCCGGTGGTGGGAGTCCGGTGCCTGCCGGTCTGTGGCGACGGCCTGGTGCTCGGGTCCGAGACCTGCGACGACGGCAACGCCACCTCCGGCGACGGCTGCAGCGGCGCCTGCCGCGTGGAGCCGGGGTATGCATGCCCGGCTCCGGCGGCGTCCTGCCACCTCACGGTCTGCGGCGACGGGGTCAAGGAGGGGGACGAGTCCTGCGACGACGGCAACGTCGTGGGTGGCGACGGCTGCTCGTCGGACTGTCGCGCCGAGCCGGTGTGCATGGGAACGAACGGCTGCTCGTCCCCGTGCGGCGACGGGCTCGTGTTGCCCGGCGAGGAGTGCGACGACGGCAACACCACCTCGGGCGACGGCTGCTCGGCCACCTGCACGCTCGAGCCAAGGTGGGACTGTCACGACGTTGGCTCGGGCGACGGCGCCTCTCTGAAGGTGGACGTGGTCTTTCGCGACTTCATGTGGAGCAGCGCCCCGGGCGGCCACCCGAACTTCGAGTCGGTCTACTTCGGCCTCTGCCCGGGGATGGTTCAGCCGCTCCTCGGCAGCGACCGGGCCCCGGTGATGGCCATCCCCTCGCCCGCCTGCTCCGCGCTCACCACCGCGGCGGACTACGCGCAGTGGTACCACGACTCCCCACGCGGAAAGACCGTCCCCGACAAGCTGACGCTGGTGCGACAGCCGGACGGGACCTACGTCTTCGACCACTCCGAGAAGTGGAGCGGCTCGGCGGCCACCGGCTGGACCCTGCCCCCGTTCTTTCCCCTCGACGATCGCGGCTGGGCGAGCCTCCCCGACGGTCCGGAGCGGGCATACCTCGGCTCCTGCGACTCGGACATGGTCCCGCACAACTACAGCTTCACCAGCGCCGTGCGCTACTGGTTCACCTACGCGGGCGGGGAGACGCTGAACTTCATCGGCGACGACGACGTCTGGGTGTTCGTGAACGCCCAGCTCGCGGTCGACCTCGGGGGCGCTCACCCGCCGGTGGCGGGATTGGTGACACTGGACGCGGCGGCGGCGACCCGGCTCAATCTGACGGTGGGAAAGGTCTACGAGATCGCCGTCTTCCAGGCGGAGCGGTTCACCTGCGGCTCCTCGTACAAGCTCACCCTCGGGAACTTCGGGGCCAAGCGGACGGTGTGCGATCCGAGCTGCGGCGACGGGATCGTCAATGGCACGGAGCTCTGCGACGACGGGATCAACGATGGCCGCTACGGCGGGTGCCTGCCGGGGTGCGAAGGGCTCGGTCCCTATTGCGGCGATGGGAAGGCCGAGCCAGGGGTCGAGGAATGCGACGATGGGAGCAACCGCTCCACCTATGGACAGCCGGGATGCGGCCCCGGGTGCCGGGCCGTCCCTCGCTGCGGCGACGGCCAGGTCGATGGTGCGTGGGGAGAGGCCTGCGACGACGGAAACCAGACCAACGGCGACGGGTGCTCGGCCACCTGCCAGATCGAGATTCTCTGAGCTACCTGCTCACGGGCGTGCGGGCTTCGCTGGCGCTCGCCGGGTCGGGCGCGTCGCTGTGCCCGAGCGCGAAGAGCACGGCCGCCGCGCCGAGCAGCGCCCCGGCGGACGCGAACGACGCGATGGCCAACCCCTTCGTGTCGTAGAGATTGGCGGGGTAGGGCCTGTAGTCGGTGGGCCGACCGTCCTCGTGGAGCAAGGTGATTCCGCCACCGATCGCGGCCACACCCGCCACCAGCAGGGCCACCGGCCACACCCGTCGCCAGGTCGAGGGCTGGGGTGAAGCCTCCGCGGTGGGGACGGGTGCCACCGAGATGCGCGTGACCCGGCTCCCGGCCGCCGTCGTGCCGGCGGGCCCGGACCCGTGACCGAGGACCAGCGCCGGGGCCGCGGCGTGCGGGGTCGACCGTTTCCAGGCGGCGCGCAGCGCCGACGCCGCGACGTTGGTCATCTCTGCGGCTTCGGCCTCGGTGCAGATCTCGCAAGTGTCGTCGCGCGCCGCCACCACCGCGCCGGGCTCGGCCTGCGACGTCGTGGCAGCCGGACGGATGACCGAAGGCGCCGGCGAGCCAGTCGACGAGCCGGCCAAATCGAACAGCTCGAGGTGAATCCGGTAGGTGCTGCCCTCGACGAGGCAGGTGCCCCGGAGCCACACGCGCGCCCCGGCGGGTCCAGCCAGCCGCTCGAGGCAGCTCGGCTCGGCGCACGCGGCGAGCCCCGAGGCGCTGGCGGCCTTCGCGACGGCCTCGCGGGTGGCGACGCTCGCCCCGGTGGCGAGCAGCCCGGCGGTCGCGGCCTCTTCGAGGCGCGCGCGCAGATCCGCGGACAGGGCCGCGGGTCCGAACGGTGCGATGCCAATCGCCGTCGTGCTCGGCGGGGGCGCCGCCCGGCCGTTCGAGGGCGGCGCGCGATCCGGTCCGGCGGGCGCGGCGGGGCTCGCGCTCCCCGGGGCCGCGGCGCCGACCGGCCCGGCGAGCAGGTGGATCATGGCGAGGGCCGCGACCAGGACGGACGTCGTCGGTGGGCGGTTGGCCCGGGCGGGGGAGCTTGGTTTCGGCACGGACCGATGGTCGGAACGAACGGCGAAGATGTCAACACGAGATCGCCACGGTCGTTGCGGGCGAGCGCGCCGAACGAGCCCGGCGCTCTCGCCGACGGCGATGTCCTCTCAGGGGAGCCCGGCGACCGGCATGCGCAGCTGGTAGATGGCGTGCAACGTGGTCACGTACATCGTGC
Organism: uncultured Myxococcales bacterium; assembly: GCA_964540815.1. GTDB lineage: Bacteria > Myxococcota_A > Polyangia > Fen-1088 > Fen-1088 > CAZIOH01. The sequence continues at coordinate 23,545 of CAZIOH010000084.1, forward strand.
GGCGATCGGCCCCGCCGAAGGTGCAGTTCGAAGGGCGCGCGGGAAACCGGATCCTGGCCTTGGCGTGCCCGGTCGCATCGAACACCACGATCGAGCTCAGGCCATCGTCGTTGTTGGTCACGTAGAGATCGCCCGCGTCGTCGATGCAGATCCCGTCGGGGACCCGGAATCCGCCTGGAACCGCGGCGGCCTCGATGAACACGGCGGGCGTGCCGGGCTGGCCGGCGGCGTCGAGTGGCAGACGCCACACCTTGGCCTGGGTGTCGCTCCCGACGTAGAGGACCGCACCATCCGGCGACAGGGCGATTCCGTTCGGCTTGGCGAGCTCGAAGATGCGCGACAGCTTGCCTGAAGGGTCGATGCGGTAGACGCCCATCGGCGCGTGCGCGATGTCCTTGCGGGTCCCCCAGTCGCTGTCGGTGAAGTAGATGTTTCCGTCGTTCCGGATCGCGAGATCGTTGGGGGCGTTGAGGGATCTCCCGTCCCCTCCCGACGGCCAGCGCTCCGCCAGCACGGTCAGGTGCGAGGCGTCGTCGAGGCGGACCACCCGGCCGTTGTAGCGCTCGCACGCCACCAGCCGTCCCCGCCGGTCCACCGCCAGCCCGTTGGTGCTGGTGGTCGCGGGCGGCGTCGCCGATGTGGAAGTGGAAGTGGTGGATGCCGATGCCGAGGCGCTCGGGCCCGTCGCCGGCGGAGCCGGATAGGGATGCACCGAGAACTGTCCGGCGTCGGGGCTGAAGCGGTAGATCTTGGCGCCGGCGCCGTTGGCCTCCACGACGTCGGAGAAGAGCAGATACCCTTCCCCGTTCACGAAGTACGGGCCCTCGAGGGATTCGAAGGACACCGCGCTCGGAATGGCCGTCGGCTGGGTCGCGCCCGCGAGCGCCGGGAGATCCCCGGCGACGGCGATGGCGGCCCCGGTCCCCGACCCGGGACGGCTGGTCTCGACGCTCGCACAGCGGGCGCCGCCGAAGAGACCCACGAGGGCCATCAGCACGGGCGCGGATCTCGGGAGGTGGTTGGGGGTCGAAGAGGAGGTCGCGATCCTGAGGGCACGGAGTTGGGGGCTTCGCATCGGCCACATACAAACACGGACGGGCCGCGGCGACCACTTCCGCCGGCCGGCGTCGGGGGAGATCCGCCGGTCGCCCCGATGGCGTATCCTGCCGCGAGGATGATCACCCCGGGAGCCGCGTCTCCTTGAGCACGCAGGACGGACCGACGCCGTCCGGTGCGCTGTCCACCCTCGGCTTCCGGACCGAGGACCAGGCCGCGCTCGAGGCGCTGGCCGCGCCGTCGCTGTCGCCAGCCCGGGTGTTCGACGAGCGGCGCGGGGTCTACGCGCTGTCGACGGCGAGCGGGAGCCTGCAAGCGCGCGTGGCCGGGCGGTTTCGCCACCGCGCGACGGCGAGCGCCGAGCTCCCGGTCATCGGCGACTGGGTGGCGGTCGAGGCGGTAAAGACCGTCGGGGCCGTCGGGGCCAGGGCAATCGGCGCCAGCGACCGCCAGGCCATGTCCACCATTCACGCGGTCCTGCCTCGTCGCACCAAGCTGGCTCGCAAGGTGGCGGGCGAGCGCACGGACGAGCAGGTGCTGGCCGCCAACGTCGACACGGCGTTGATCCTGATGGGCCTCGACGGCGATCTGAACCTGCGGCGGCTCGATCGCTTCGTGGCCATGGTGCGCGCGGGGGCCGTGGAGCCCATCGTGTTGCTGACCAAGGCCGACCTGCTCGGGCTCGACCCGACCGATCTGCGGACCTTCGCGGCCGAGGCCGGGGCCGGGGCCGCGGGGGTCGGCGCGGGCTCGCCGGAGGCCCGGGCGCTGCTGCGCGTGGTGGTGGATGCCATCCCGGGGGTCCCCGTGGTGCCCTTGACCTTGCTTTCCGGCGAGCTGCCGACCTTCCTCGAACAGGTGCTGCGCCCCGCACGGACCCTGGCGCTGCTGGGCTCGTCGGGGGTGGGAAAATCCACGCTGCTCAACCGACTGATGGGACAGCCGGTGCAGAGCATCTCGGCGGTCCGGCGCTCGGACGGGCGCGGTCGCCACACCACGACGCATCGGCAGATGTTCCGCCTTCCCGGGGGGGCCCTGGTCATCGATACCCCGGGCCTCCGCGAGATCCAGCTCCACGGTGCGCGCGAGCTGCCCGAGGATGCTTTCCCCGACGTGGCGGTGCTGGCTCCCCGGTGCCGCTTCCGCGATTGCCAGCACGATGGGCAGCCCGGGTGCGCCGTGGCAGCGGCGGTCGAGGCTGGCGGCTTGCCGGGCAATCGCCTCGACAGCTACCTGCGCTTGCAGAGGTCGCGAGCCGTGAAGGCACGCTTTCCCCGGGTGGTCCCCGGCGCCGGTCGACGGTCCGGCCCCCGCTGACGCATCGGTCGGTGCCCGATCGAGCTCGCGGATCCCTGCGCCGCGAACCGGCGCGATGAGCCCTTCGCCGCGGCGGACCATCGGACCTTGTGGGTGGTGTGGGTTTCGAAGCGCACTTTATTTCGAGGGCCAGCGAGCCGAGTACCGCCCCGCCGCTCACTCATTCTATTGCGGGGGCTGCCTCAGGCGGACCCTCCAAGCTGCCGAAGGATCGTCTTTCGGACGGAAGGGAATGGAATGGAATGATTGACACTTTCCAGACGCGCTCCCCTCACCACCAGGCCCCGCGGGCCTCCTCGATTCTCCTCGGACTGCTGGGCGCGCTGGCCCTCGGCGCGGCCACGTCCGCCTGCCAGGATGGCCCCTCCGCGATCGGCGCGAGCGAGACGGCGCCGGACGGTGCGCTCGTGGGGCAGCTCGAGTCGTACGTCGTCGATCGAGATGACGGCTCGAGCACCCGCGAGTCGTACCTGGTGCTGTCCGATCCGGGGGCGACTCGCCTGCGGCTCGACTTCGGTGGGCTCGACGCGCCGACGGGGAGCGGCGCCCTGCGGGCCTGGGGCGTGCGACGGGGCGAGTCCTTGCGCGTGCTTCACTACGAGACGGATGTCGCCGCGGGCGACGGTGCCGGCGCCGGCGCCGGGATCGGCCGCACGACCTCGGAGCTGGTCGGCGCATCCCCCAGGCCGCGCACCGCGGTCTTCGTGATCGTGGATGTCGGTGGCGGCTCCAAGTTGACCAGCGACGTCGCGACCAGCACGGTGTTCACCCCGGGCAAGAACTTCGCCGACGTCTACAACCAGATCTCCTACGGGATCCTCCAGATGTCGGGGACGGTGGTGGGGCCGCTGTCCTATCCCACATCGACCTGCGACTACAACGGCGTCGCCCGCACCTTGCGGCCGATGATCCAGGGCACCTACAACCACTACATGTGGTACTTCGCCACGAACCCGGGGTGTGCCTGGAGCGGGCTCGGCGCCGAGGGCAACGTCACGCGTCCGCAGTCCGATTCCTGGTACAACGCCAGCACGGGCTGCACGGTCCTCGTGCAGGAGGTCGGACACAACCTCGGCTGGATGCACTCGTCGACCCTGCGCTGTCCCGGGGCCTCGTTCGCGGACAACCCGCTCACCTGCACCAGCAGCGAGTATGGCAATCGCTACACCCCGATGGGCTCGGGGTGCGGGCACTTCGCGGCGTACGACAAGTGGTACGGCGGGATCTTCTCGGGCTGCAACGGCGTCAAGGTGACCTCGAGCGGGACCTTCAACCTGCTGCCCATCGAGAACGCGTGCAACGGAGTCCAGGGCATCCAGATCCCGATGCTCAAGGCCACGCGGACCGCCGATCCGCAGCAAGGAAATCCTCAGCCACTCAAGCACTACTACCTCGAGTACCGTGGGCCCTGGGGCCTCGACACGGCGATCAAGACGCCGCAGGTCATGGTGTACGCCGGCGACGACGTGCACGCGGCCAGCAAGACCAGCAACTGGACCTGGTTGCTCGACATGGTCCCCTCCACCACCAACACCTTCGACGGGCTGGCGGCAGGGCAGGACTTCAGCGATCCGACGGGCGGAATCACCGTGACCGTCATGTCGGCCGACGCCACCAAGGCGGTGGTGCAGATCGACATCGTGGGCGGCGTCGGCGCACCGCCGACCTGCATCGACAACACGACGCTGGCGGACGACGGCCCGGTTGATTGCAGCGCGACGCCAGGTCTCGGTGGGGCACCGGGAGCCACGGCCGGCACCGGGGGCACGGGCACGGGCGGGGCCCGCTCGGGATCGGGTGGCGCGCCGGGCGGGGGGCCCGGAACCGGCGGCCGAGGCATCTTCGGTGGGACCGGCGGCTTTTCCTTCGGAAGCGGTGGGAGCGGCGGCTCGATTGGAACCGGCACGCCGGGCACGGGTGGGCAGCCGTTCGGCCTCGGGACCGGCGGCGCGGCGGCTCCCACCGGCTCCGGGGGTGCATCCATCATCTCGGGGAGTGGCGGGGCAGGCACGGGTGATGGTCCCGGGACCGGCGGCCAGAGCGCCGGGGCTCCGGGGACCGTGGTGATCGGGCCGGGCACCATCGGTCCGACCGGGACCGGAGGGAGCGCGCCTGGACCGCTCGGGCTCGGTGCCGCCGGCAGCGTCAACGGAGGCTGCAGCTGTGCGCTCGGCCCGGACGGTCGGGCGGCCGGCTGGCCCGCTCTGCTGGCGGTCCTGGCCCTGGTCGGGTTCGCGCGCCGTCGTCGCCCAGCGCGAGCGCCGGAGGCGCGAAAGAGCTGCTCGTATCCTCCGACAGACTAGGGAAGCAGGCTGTGGACGGCGGTGGCGGTGGCGATCGCCACGCCCGCTTCGTCCTCGGCTGTGGCCTCGACCACCGCCAGTCGCTTGCCGAGCTTCACGAGCCGCGCGCGGGCGCGAATGGTGCCAGCGCGAACCGGTGCCAGGAAGTTCACGCTCATCTGGGCGGCGGCGTTGAAGCGACCCTGGCCGTGAACCGCCGCACCGACGACGTGACCCATCGCCGAGTCCATCAGCGCCATGACGACGCCCCCATGGAGGGTCCCATAGGGGTTGTGGTGGAGAGGGTCGACGGTGTACTCCCAGATCACCTCGCCGGTGCCGTCGGCGCGCGGCGCGCCGACGGCGCGGGGAATGAAGGGCAGGGGGCCCTGGGGCTCGTCGAGGCGCAGGGCGAAGGGGCGCTCGAGCGGGGGCGGCGGCGGGCTCACGGGCGCGCCGGGGGAAAGTGGATGAAGTAGAGGCCCACGTACACCTTCGGATCCACCAGCACGCCGGCCGCGGCCTGGCGCTGCAGGAACGCCGGCACCTCCGGCACCCGGATCAGGTGGACGGTGATGTTCTCGGTCTCGTCACCTCCCCCGGCGCCCACCCGGGTGAGCCCGGTCGCGCGGAAGAACGTCACGAGCTCCCGCGAGAGCCCGGACGAGGGAGGCCCCTCGGTCAGGATGCGCCAGTCGGTCGCGCGAAACCCCGTCTCCTCCTCGAGCTCACGGGCGGCGGCGAGCTCCATCGGCTCGTCGGCGCTCCCGACGTGATCGCCCACCAGTCCGGCCGGCAGCTCGATGGTGGAACGCCCGACCGCGACGCGGTGCTGTTCGACCAGCACCAGAGACTCTCCTTCCGGCGAGGTCACGTCGGTGGTCGCCACGATCACCGCCACGCCAGTCGCCACCACGCGGCGAACGTACTCCCAACCGTTATCGTCCACGAGCTCGAGGTAACGCCCGGTGGCGAGGATCCGTCGCTGGTCACTGGAAGTCGGCACGGTCCCGAACGCTAGCAGGCCTCTCCTGCCATCACCATACTCCGGCATCCGGACCCACTTCCCGTCCTCGTCCTCGTCCTCGTCCTCGTCTCCGTTCCCCGACGGCACGCGGCGAGGAACGAATACGAGTACGAGGAAGGCGACGAGGACGAATACGAGGACGCTGGAG
>CAZIOH010000085.1:0-3646 GCA_964540815.1 uncultured Myxococcales bacterium
GATTCGATCGTCCTCAGCGTCCACCCCCACAACGATCGCGGGACCGCGGTCGCCGCCGCCGAGCTGGCGGTCATGGCCGGCGCCGACCGGGTCGAGGGGTGCCTGTTCGGCAGCGGCGAGCGGACCGGCAACGTCGATCTGGTCACGTTGGCCCTGAACCTCTACACGCAGGGGGTCGCCCCGGGGCTCGACCTGTCCGACATCGACGGGATCCGGGCGGTCGCCGAGCACTGCACCCAGCTGCCGGTCCACCCGCGCCACCCGTACGCTGGCGATCTGGTCTACACGTCCTTCTCCGGCTCCCACCAGGACGCGATCAAGAAGGGGTTCGCCGCGCGGGCGGCAGGCCCGCAGGACGGGCCGTGGGAGATGCCCTACCTGCCGATCGACCCCGCCGATCTCGGGCGCAGCTACGACGCCGTCATCCGGGTCAACGGCCAGTCGGGCAAGGGCGGCATCGCCTACCTGCTCGCCGCCGGGTACGGGCTCGAGCTGCCGCGGCGGCTGCAGATCGAGTTTGCCCGGGTCGTGCAGGACCGCGCCGACACCGCGGGCGGCGAGCTGACCGCCGCCGATCTCTTCGCCCTCCTGCGGGACACCTACATGCGCGAGGCACCGACCGGCGCCAGGGCGCCCGCCCCCAGGTCGGGCGTCACGCTGGCTGACGTCCTCGCGGCGGCGGCCGCCGACGCCGGGTCGAGCTTCGACCTGGTCAGCACCTCGGCGCAGCCAATCCGCGGCCTGCCGCAGACCCACGCGGCCATCGTCGAGGTCCGGTTTGGGGGCGCCCCGGCGCTGTTCGCGCTGGGGCTGGCCAACGGCGAAGGCGCGGCGCTGCTCGCGGCGGGCCTCGGCGCGCTGGATCGCGCCGGCCTTACGCGGCCGGTCGCAGTCCCGGCGCAAGGCGCCAAGATCCATCGCGTGCAGACTTAGGACTCCGGTCCTTGGAACCGCAGGTCGAACGGCGCGACGGCGGCGCTTCCCCATCTATAGTCGGCGGCATGGTTCATGACGACATGCGGGCCGCCGCCGAGGCGGAAGCCCACCTGATGGCGGGGCGGCTCTCGGAGGCCGAGGCCCTCTGCTTGGCCGTGCTGGCCCGGACGCCGGAGCACCCCTTCGCCCTCAGCCTGCTCGGCTTCGTTCGCATGAAGCAGGAGCGCTGGGACGAGGCCGAGACCATCCTGCGCGCCGCCTCTGCCTTCCACCCGGGCAATGCCTCTCTGGCCGCGACCCTGGCCGGCTTCTACCTTCAGCGGCGTCGCCTCGGTGAGGCCATCGAGCCGCTCCAGCGGTGCGTACGCCTCGAGCCCCACGTGCGCCACCACCGCAGCACCCTGGTCGCCGTCTACGAGCACCGGCAGTTCGCCGCCTTCAGCGACGAGGCGAAGCTGGCCATGCTGGCATGCCTCGCCGACGAGGGCCTGACCCACACCCTGATGAGCCGGGCCTGGTGGAGCCTGGTTCGGCTGGATCCCGGGTCCGCGGAGCTCCTGACGTGGTTCGCCAGCGCCGACTACGCCGCCTTCGCCTCCGCCGCCACCCCCGAGCGCTGGGCTGCCTTTCAGGGCAACGAGCTCGTGTGCGCGGGGCTGCGCCGGTTCATCGTCGCCGATCCCCTGGTCGAGCGCGGGGTGGGCTTTGCGCGGCGCTGGTTCCTCGAGGCCTGGCTGGCGTCTCCTTCCCCTTCGGCATCCTCCGCCTCCTCCCCTGGGCCGCTCCAGGCTTGGCTGCCGCTCGTCTGCACGCTCGCCCGGGTCTGCTTTCTCGGTGAGTACGTCTTCGCCTCGGCGGGGGAGGATCCGGCGGGGCTGCGCGCGCGGGCGTCGGCGGCCGAAGAGGTCGCCCTGCTCGGCTGCTACGAGCCCCTCTTTCGACACCCCGAGGCGCGGCGCCTCGCGACGCTGCCGGTGGCGCCGTCGCCGTCGCCGTGGGAGGCCGAGGCCAGCTTTCGGGAGCTCGCGCGCATCCAGATTCACGAGCCGCTCAAGGAGGCCAAGATCAAGGCGACCATCCCCGTCGCTTCTCCCATCGACGACGCGATCTCGCGCGCCGTGCAGGCCCAGTACGAGGAGAACCCCTATCCGCGCTGGTCGACGATCGGGCAGGTGAGCCTGCCGGCGGAGGTGATCTCCGCAGGCAAGGGCAAGAGCGTCCTCGTCGCCGGCTGCGGGACCGGCCGCGAGGCGGTGGAGGCGGGGTTCATCTTCCCGGCGGCGCGGGTCGACGCCGTCGATCTCAGCCGGACCAGCCTGGCCTATGGTATTCGCCAGGCGCGCGAGCTCAAGGCGGGAAACGTCTTCTTCATGCAGGGTGATCTGTTGCACGCCGCGCGCCTCCGACGGTCGTACGATCTCGTGATCGCCTCCGGCGTGCTGCATCACCTGCGCGAGCCGCGCGCCGGGCTGGAGGCGCTCCTCGAGGTGCTGCGCCCGGGGGGTGCCCTCAAGGTGGGGCTCTACAGCACGCGCGCCCGCGTCCACGTCACCGAGGCGCGCGACCGCGCCGCCCGCGCGGGCTTCGGGCCCACCGCGGAGGGCATCCGCGCCTTTCGCGCCGCCGTGCTGGCGGCCCCCGACGGCGATCCCGTCAAGAAGACCCTCTGCGCCTGGGACGACTTCTACACCATGTCCGGTTGCCGCGATCTCGTCTTCCACGCCGAGGAGCACACCTTCACGCTCTCCGAGATCGGCGCCCTGCTCGACCAGCTTTCCCTGCACGTGGTGCGGCTCGACATCAAGAGCCCGGCCCACCTGGCGGCCTACCAGCAACGGTTTCCCGACGATCCGGCCTGCACACGGCTCGCGAGCTGGGAGGTGCTGGAGCACGAGCGCCCCACCCTGTTCGCCAGCATGTACAGCCTGTGGCTGTGCCGGGCCGACGAGGCCGCAATGCTCGACCTCGGCTGGATCGAGAGCACCGGGCGCATGTGAGGGCCGAGCTTCCGGGGATCCGTCCCAGGCTGTAAGCTGCGGGCTCTCATGGCCACCGTGTCGGCATGACCTCCTTCGCGCGCGCGCTCCTCACCGGGCCGAACCTCATCACCCTGTCGCGCCTGATGGCGCTGATGCTGGTGGTCGTGGCCTACGCCTTCGACGCCGTGGGCCTGGCCCTGATCCTCGGAGCGGTCGCCGGAGCGACCGACAACCTCGACGGGTGGTGGGCCCGGAAGAGCGGCCAGGTGAGCCGGCTCGGGGAGATCCTGGACCAGTTCTGCGACGTGTCGCTCGAGCTCATCCTGCTGGTCGTCGCGGTGGGGGCGCGCCGGCTTCCGCTGGTGATCCTCGTGCCCTACGTGCTGCGCGAGATCTGGGTGATCTCGCTGCGCCGCTATGCCATCGAGCTCGGGCAGAACATCCCGAGTCGGTTCTCCGGAAAGCTCAAGACCGGCTTTCTCGGCTGGTCGTTCATCCCCCTGTTCGCCAACCAGTTGCCGTGGCTGGCGGGTCCGAGCTGGAGCAGGCTCGGACACGGCCTCCTCCTGCTTGGTCAGGGCGGCATCTGCTTTGGAATCTTCATGTCGCTCTGGAGCGCCACCTCGTACACCAAGGACTTCGCGCGCATCTTCGAGCGCGCCAACGTCGGTCGAAAGCCGTAGGCGGCGGGCGGCAGGCGGTCAGCGGCAGGCGGTCAGCGGCAGGCGGTC
>CAZIOH010000085.1:3746-26440 GCA_964540815.1 uncultured Myxococcales bacterium
GCGGCAGGCGGTCAGCGGCAGGCGGTCAGCGGCAGGCGGTCAGCGGCAGGCGGTCGCGGCCGGCCGCAGGCCGCAGTCGCCCGCAACGGCGGTGGTTGACCTCGGCGCCGGCCGCGCGCACAGTCCTCGTCATGGACGGACGCGCCGCCTCGGTCCTGCCCCTGGTCCTCCTGGCCGCGTGGACGCTGGGCTGCACCCGATCCGAGACCCGGGCGAATCCCACCGCGGGCTCCGCGGGGGCGAGCGGGGGCGCGACCGGAACGGGTACCGGGGGCCAGCACCCGTCGACGGGAGGGGCTGCGGGCCAGGCCCCCGCCCCGGCCAGCCGAGGTGACTCGCAAGGTGGCGGGCTGGGTGGAACCGGGGGCGTGGAAGCTGGAGCGGCAGCGGGGGCGCCCGGCAACCCCGGCCTGCCCGCGGGTACGGACGCAGGCAGCGGGCCAGACGCCGTGCCCCCCGCCCCGGCCGACCCCGACTGTCCGACCGGCGCCCTCTTCTGCGATGACTTCGAGTCGTACCCCCTCGGCGCCAGCCTCGCCCCCAACTGGACCACGCAGCTCGTCAACGGTCAGGTGCAGGTGGAGACCAGTCGCCCCCACCGCGGGGCCAAGAGCGTGCGCCTCACGACCACGCTCTCCCCCGCCAACGAGCCCGCTCGCACCAACGGCGGTCCCCTGCGCGCCGCGACCCTGATCAAGGAGGGGGCTCCGCTCTTTCCGCTCCCGAACAACGCCTTCTTCGGGCGCGCGATGATCTGGCTCACCCAGATGCCGCCCGGCGGGGTGCACTTCAGCAACGTCGAGGCCCTCGGGCGACTGCCGGACGGCACGCTCGCCAAGTACGGCGAGGGCGGCATGTACCAGAAGCTCCTGGCCGGCTACACCATCCGCCCGATGTCCGAGCTCGATCAGCCCACCGTCGACTGTTCGAGGAGCGCCACCACCGGACTGCCCGAGGGGCGCTGGGTGTGCCTCGAATGGCAGTTCGACGGGGGCCACGACGAGATGCACGAGTGGCTGGACGGCGTCCTGCAGACCGGCGTCGACGTGGTCGAGCAAGCGGGCGGCTGCTCGGTGGCCTGGAAGGCCCCCACCTTCGACAAGCTCTACCTCGGCTGGCGCCACGCCCAGCCGTCCTCGATCGACACCGAGATGTGGATGGACGACGTGGTGATCCACACCGCGCGGGTCGGGTGCCCCGGCCCGCCCTGATCCCCAACCGTCGCCTGCCCTCACCCGTCCGAGCGGAGCGCGCGCAGGAGGTCATCGATCATCGTCGGCTTCGTCAGGTGGAGATCGAAGCCCGCCTCGGCCGTCCTCTCTCGATCTTTCGGTTGCCCGTAGCCGGTCAACGCGACGAGCCGCACGGGTGGGTCACCCCGCGCGCGGATCCGGCGTGCCAGCTCCAGGCCGTCCATCACGGGGAGCCCGAGATCGAGCAGGGCGACCTCCGCGTGGAACGATCCCAGCGCCTGGAGCGCCTGGGGACCGTCGTGCGCGATGTGCACCTGGTGGCCAAACGTCCTCAGGAGATCGGCGATCATCTCGGCCGCGTCCCGGTTGTCGTCGACGACCAGGACCCGGCGCGGCGCGCCCGACGCCGCGATTTGCGGCGCGGGGAGGCCCCCCTTCGAGGTGGGCGGCCCCGCCGTCTCCGAAGCCGGCAGCCGGATGACGAACTGCGACCCGCCGCTCGCGCGATTCTGCGCGACGACGCTCCCCCCGTGCAGATCGACGATGTTCTTCACGAGGGTCAACCCCAACCCGAGCCCACCCTCGGCGCGATCGATCGGCCGCGTCCCCTGTACGAAGAGATCGAAGATCCGCGGCAACAGCTCGGGGTCGATGCCGGGCCCGTTGTCGGAGACGCGGATGACGATCTCGTGCCCTTCGCGGGTCGCCGCGACCTCGATCGCGCCGCCGGGGGCGGTGTACTTGGCGGCGTTGGCGATCAGGTTGCCGACGACCTGCGACAGCCGCACGGAATCCGCGTCGAGAAACAGCTCGTTCGGCCGGACGTCGACCAGCAACGCGTGCGCCCGTTTCTCGACCAGCGGAGAGGCCGTTTCGATGGCCTTGCCAATCACCTCGGCGACGTCCATGAGTCCGCGTCGCAGGTCAATCTTTCCCCGCACGACGCGCGCGACGTCGAGCAGATCGCCGACCAGGCGCGACAGGTGCGAGACCTGCCGCTCGATGATCTCGCGCTCCTTGCCGTGGTGATCCCCGCGCAGGCGCATCGCCTGGGTCGCGCTGGCGATCGGTGCCAGCGGATTGCGGAGCTCATGGCTGAGCATCGCCAGGAACTCATCGCGGGCGCGGCTGGCGGCCTCGGCGGCCAGGCGCAGCTCCTGCTCGCGCTCCAGGGTCAATGCGCGCTCCCGCTGTCGCCGCTCGCTGTCCTTGCGGGCGACCGCGGACTCGGTCACGTCGTTGATGATGGCGATGACGCCGATCGTGGCGCCCGCGGCATCGTGATATGGGTAGTAGCCGACGTCGATGTACCGGTCCTCGATGACGCCCTCGGCGTTGGGCAGGTGCAGCTCGCTCTCACGGATGATGACGGGCTCCTCGGTCTGGTAGACGCGATCGAGGATGGGCCCGTAATACCCTGCCTCCTCGACGCTGAAGGCCTCGAAGAGCGTGAGGCCCACGGTGGGGCGGCCGACGAGCTTTTCGTACGCCGGGTTTGCCAGGGTGAAGCGGTGCTCCGGTCCCATCAAGATGGCGATCGGCAGCGGAGCCTGCAGGAAGGCGCTCCGGAGCTCTTCCCGGGCCGACTCGGCCTCCTTCTTGGTGCGCTCGAGCGCCTGGCGCGCCAGGACACCGGGCGTCGTCTCGGTGCAGATGATGAGGACCCCGGCCCGGTCGCCTTGGTCGTCGAACGCGGGCGAGTAGTTATAGATCCACCAGGCGTCTTCCAGTCGTCCGTTGCGGAAGACGGGCACGAGGACATCTTCGTGCCAGATGCTCTCGCCGCGCCCGATCACGTTCTCGAGCTGCGTCCCCACGACCGGCCAGACCTCGGGCCAGCAGGCGCGCGCGGGCTGCCCCATCCCGGAGGGATGCTTCGCCTCGCCCATGCTGGGCAGCATCGCGTCGTTGTAGAACTGAACGAGCTCGGGTCCCCACCACAGCAGCATGGGCTGGCGCGCCTGCAACATGGTCCGCACCAGGCACTTGAGCGAGACCGGCCAGAGCTGCGCCGGCCCGAGGGGTGTCTGCGCCCAGTCGAGAGTTCGGATGAGGGCGGCCGCTTCCCCCTTGCCAGGAAATTCGTCGTTCATCTTCTAAGGTCCCGTGGGCTGGTCCCGCCGGACGGGAGGACCGGGGAAGCATCTGCCGACGGGGACCTTGGAAGATTTGGACACGACGATCTCCACTGTAATGCTGACGCCGACGGTCCGGTAGTCGTCGCGGCCGCCCAGATCCCATGAGATGCCGATGGGATGCCGATGGGTGCCGACAGGATGCCGATCGGACACCCTCGAGTGCCGACCCAAAGCGGCCATCGGTCCCATTCGACAACAACCGATTTGCGACACCCGGAAGCCCCGCTAAGATCAAGCGGGGTCCGCGAGGTTGACTCTGATCGGCTCTCATCGGGAGTTGCGGGTCGCCCTCACGGCAGACTATTTTTCGCTCAATGAGTTCAGCCACTTGGGCCGAAAAGCTGAGTTGGTCTCACCTCGTTACGCGTCTGGTCGGATAGACGCTCGGTATCGGTGACCAGTCGAGAGCCAACCATCGACCTAGCTGTTCTAGAAATGGAGGGCGTCAAGAAGGCTGGTTAGAGAGTGGATCACCGAATCAGCTGAGACAAATGGACCATCCCATCCTCTGCGGCTACCCAAACTTCCGTCTCGCAGATAGCCGACGATGGTGGCAGGCTTGGGACTGGCTCCGATCGAATGGACTCCGCGCAGGCCACTGAGGACCACGGCATCATTACCATCGACGCTCTCGGGGTCTTCGAAGGCCTGGCTAATAATCACGCCGACGCGAACAAGGGATCCACGCAGACAAGGGTGTCGAAGACGGCTTCGTAGTCGACTGGATCGCCATCCCAGCCACAGGCGTTGACGTTCGGGTCGAGGGGCAAGGCGACCCCTCGTTCACCGCGGCCGACCAGGCTCGGTGTCTGGTCGGCCGCGAGCCCGGGGGATGGAACGTTTGGGATGGAGCGGCCCCGGGGGTCGGACCACTCGACCCCGCCGGATTCCGGATCGCGGCGTACACGAAAGCCACCCTCGTGCACGAGCCGGTGGTGGAACGAGCACAGCAAGGCCAGGTTCTGCAGCGAGGTCTCGCCACCGTTCGCCCAGTGACGGACATGGTGACCGTGGATGAAGCGACGATTCGTGCATCCGGGGAAGCGACATCCAGCATCCCGCAGCCACAATGCCCGCCGGAGCGCGGCGGGAATGGCGCGACTCTGCCTGCCGATATCGAGCACGTCCCCCACCACGGAGGCCTCGCCCGTCGGTTGACTCGTCATGATGGCCGGCACCAGGCCCCCATCGCAAGACACCCGACGGAACGCCTCGGCGGAGAGCAGAGTCCCGTCCTCCAGGAAGTCGTCCCAGTGAGCATCCGGACCCAGCAGGCTCTCGGAGAGGTGGATCACAATGCGGTACCGATCCCCTGCCCATCCCGGACGGGTAGGTTCGGGTGGTGAGCCCTCGACCACCTCCCCGGGTCCCGACGCACCGGGCCTCCCCGGTGACTCGATGTGTTCCTCGAGATGTCCTTTGAGGCTGGACTCGGCCATGAATAGCAACGCATCTGCCCGCCCAGGCATTGGAAGCCGCGGCTGGGAGGTGGCCGGATCCAGTTTCCAGCCGCCGCTGGCCGCCGTCCAGTGCTCCTGGGCCGCAACCGCCAGATCCGCCCGGGGCGCTGCGCCTGCCGGCGCTTCCGCGGAAGCGTCGACAGGCTCGCCCCGTCCCGGTCCCTCGGCCCCTCCCACCCGCTGGTTCGCATGAACTGACCGCGCAGCCCGCGATAGCGACGGCAGATGCGTTCAAGCTGAGCCCCGGTCGAACAGCCCGCCATCTCGACCAGGCGCCCCTCCGTCTCGGGCGTCGCGACCCGGGCGATGGCCCGAACCTTGGCGTACGAATCTGCCCGGCAGCCAGAGCCTCATCGAGGATCGGTAGCTGACCCAACGCCCGCGCCACCCGAACCTTCTCGCGCGCAGTCCCGGGGTCGAGCCCGATTCTCCAGGTCAACCAGCGCGCGCAGCTCTGCGCCCCCTGGTGATGCCATTCCTCGGACCCATCGAACTGCCGGATACACGTCAACAGTCGATGGGTCCCCGCATCGAGCCGCGCAGCCAGCCACGCAATCTCATCCGCCAGCTCTCCAACCGAGACGGGAGGCGCACCCTCAACCTCCACACCCGCCAGCGCCTCCATGACCACGCAACTATACTAACGTTCAGCTATAGATGCAAGCGAGCCCAATCGCTTTTTTGCCGCGCGCCTGGTGGGAGCGTCCGACGCTCCGTCCTCTGGGTAGGAACACATCAGCTGAGCCAAGGTCCTTAGCAAGCGGCGTGCCGGCGCAGTTTGGAGCCGAGATCCGGCCCGGGCCGACAGTCGGGGACGACACGACCAGACACGGTCGCCGCCGCGGTCCCGAGGGTCATCGCGACAGCGCCTCAGGGCCCTGCCGTCCTAGTTGCGTAGCCACCCCAGGACGCGACGGACGAACTTCCGGCCCATGTACTAAGCTGCGGCATGGCCAACGACTCTGACGACTCCGTGCAGAAGCGAGCTGACGGCGTGAATAGCGAGCGCGACGATGCGGTCCCGCCGTCGGTGCGCGGGTGGTTCGTGGTGGACTTCGTCTTTTCGGCGCTGGTCGCGGGGGTGCCGCTCCTGCTCGTACCCGAGTTGCTGTTGCCGCGCCTCGGATGGTCCGCGGTCGATCCGGTCGCCACGCGTCTGGTCGGGGCGGCGCTGGTGGCCATCGGATGGCAGTCGTGGCGCAGCCGGCGATCGGGGCAGGAGGCCTACCGCGCGCTGCTCGGCCTCAAGGTGATCTGGTGCTCCCTCGGCATCGTGGGGCTGGTGGCTGCCATCGGCGCGGGGGCGCCGCAGGCGAGCTGGGCCCTGCTGGCGGTCCTCCTGCTCCTCGACGGTGTCTGGATCCACTACGCGATCCGCATCAAGAAGTTCGAAGCTGCCTTCGGAGGCACCTCGGCTCTCACCGGCGCGGTCCACCGCCTCGAAGATGAAGCCGACGAGGATCAAGACGCGACCACCGAGGATCGCGCGCGCGCCGCGCGAGCGGGAGCCCGAGCCCCGCAGGACAACCAGGATCCGGACGAAGATGCGGCGACCGAGGATCTGGGGCCCGTCCAGAGGCAGCCCCGGGTGGCCCCGCGCGGGCGCGGGCCAGCGACCCTCTCCGGGTCGTTCACTGGGCGGCCGCCGAACGACCCTTCCGCCTGAAGGCCCTCATGCGTTCTGTCGCCCCCGTGGCGCGACCTCGAGCCGACGCCGTGGCTGCGATCACCAAGCCGGACCGAGCGCCGGGAACCCGAGCCGTTTCCCACCGCGCCGGCAACTCATGAACGAGGTGTGCCCTTGGGTCGATATTCCCCATTGAACATGCGGTTCCGATTGACCCTGCTCGCGTGCGCGTCCCTCGTGACCGGCTGTGCCCCGCTCCCGGATCCGGCGGCCGCCCCGGCGATCGCTGCCGCCGTGGGCCCTCGCCACCAGCGCGGAATCGAGGGCGGCGCGTTTCTCGCCTTCCATGGCCGCGCGGCCCAGATGGGAGATCTCCGCCAGATCGCGGCCAGCTATCGGGTCATTGCCGTGGACGCCGATCCGTCGAGTGGCCGCTTCTCGCGCGAGGACCTGGCGATCTTGCGTGGCGGCGGACGCAACGCGGTGCTCGGCTTCCTCGACATCGGCTTCTGCGATCGGACGCGCGGCCACTGGGCGACCGCGCCCGAGGGGCTGTTGCCCTGCGTGGCCAACCTCGCGGCGCAGATCGCCGCCCGCAACGATCGCCCCCAGCAGACCTGGATGGATCCCGAGGATCCCGAGTACCAGCGCCTGATCGGCGAGTTCGTCGCGCCGCGGGTGGCGGCGGCCGGGGTCGACGGCTTCTTGCTCGGCGGGCTGGATCTCCTCGATCACGGGCCGGACGACGATGTTCCGTGTGACCAGGACTGCGTCGCGGGCGGTCTCGGGATCGTCGCGGGGTTGCGCAAGGAGTTCCCGGATCTGATCTTCGTGATGGAGGGGGGCCTCTCCTGGATGGTCCGGGGAGCCCGGGTGGGCCACACCCACATGGCCTCGATGATCGACGGCGTGGTCGGCGAAGGGATCTACGCGCCCGTCTTCCAGCCAGACAAGGAAGCCGATCTGCTGGATTGGAAGCTGGATGGCGAGAAGGTCGCCTCCGCCGAGCACCGGACCTTCGCGGTCTTCACCGAGGACTACGTGAATTCCTGCCAGGACGTGGCGGGCGCCCGAGCCATCTGGCAGTCCAGCCGGGCCCACGGCTTCTCCCCCTCCGTCGGGATGTCACCCATCAGCCGCGGCAAGCTCTGCCACTTCAACTGAAGCGGTGATCGTATCGGGGACGTGGCTCGCTGCCGCGGCGATCTTATCGGGGACGTGGCTCGCTGCCGCTCGCACTTCCCCGCGCCCCTCTCGCTCCGCGCGGCAAAGCCGCGCTCCGCTCGCCTGATACTCCGCCATGCCGGCCGGAATGAGACGGCCCCTCTCCCCGCCCCGCGGGGCGAGGGGAAAAGATCGGCGAGGCTCAGTCTTCATCCGCGCTCAGCTTTCATTCGAAGGCCTCTCCCCGCTCCTCCGCAAGCCGCACGCGCTGACCGCCCTCGAACTCGGACTCGGACTCGGACTCGGACCCGCCCTCTCTCTGATGCTCTTCGGCGGAGCGCCAGAGCGAGCGCAGCGAGCGAGTCTTCCCCCGGGAGGTGCGGCTTCGCCGCGCCGGCCCACCTCAGCAAGCTCCGCCGGGGGGCACGTGGGGGGACGTCCGCGGCCCCCGCGCCGCCTGCGGCCCCCCGCGCCGCCTAGAACGCGATCTGCGCCGACAGGACCAGGAGGTTCTTGTCGGGGTGGAACTTGTTGCTGGTGACGTCGGTGATGAGGGCGTTCTCGAGGTCGGAGCCGAGGAAGTACCGGGTGTAGCTGAGCAGGATGTACTCGCGGCTCATCCAGCTCGAGTGGAAGACCAGGCGGGGGGAGATGGCCGAATAGCCGGCGGCGCTGTTCCCCCCGTCCGGCATGACCCGATCGAAGCGGAGCCCCGCCGAGAGGAAGCGCAGCCAGGAATACTGCAGCTCGACCCCGGCCTTGAGCTTGTCCGCGGTGCCAGACGCGGTCCCGTCCGCCAGCTTGTCTCCCGAGACGTGGTTGTACATGCCGAAGATGGCCAGGCTGAGGTCCCGGCCGGTCGCCGGCAACTCGAAGAGCGAGGCCGCGCGCAGGATGTACTGGAACAGGACGGTGTCCACCTGGCCGTTGTCACCCTGGGTCCCCGGAGCCACCACCGGCCACGTGCCCTGGACCATGCCCAGCCGCTTGAAGGCTGGATTCAGGTAGCTCTGGGTCAGCCCCTGGCCGTTCACGAACTGGATGGCCTGCAGGGCGTCGCCGAGCGACAGCACCGCCTTGGCGTCGAGGTGGGAGTAGCCGAGGTACGCATCACCGAAGCGGGGTGAATCGAGGTGACCCTCGAGCCCGCAGTTCCAGATGTGCGAGGGGTCGACGTTGGTGAGGTTACCGGTCGTGAAGGAGAGATCGTTGTTCGAGTACGAGTACATGCAGTGCGCGGCGACCATGGCCGCCGTGTCGAAGAACAAGGCCGCGTGGGCGTGTCCGAGCAGGTTGGTGCCCTGGGGCGTCGGCCCCTGGTCGGGCAGGTACCCGGTCATCTGCGGCGCCGAGCTCAACCAGGGGATGACCTCGAGCTTGGTGCCACCGCCCGCCTCGATGACGAGCTCGGTGTGCTCGTCGAGATCGATGTCGGCCAGCAGGTTGGCCCCCACCACCCGGGTTCGCCCGAAGAGGTAGGCGCTGTAGTAGCCCGAGCTCTGCTGGTTCGGCCCCGCGAGACCGTAGCGGTTCGAGAAGGCCCCCGCCGTCAAGGCCATCCCGCCGCGCCACCCGAAGGCGTCGGCGAACTTCAACGTCACGTAGCCCTGCGAGATGGCGCCCATCGAATCGAGCTTCTTGTAACCGACGTCGAAGAAGGTCTCGGCCGACAGGATGATGGTGCCGCTCACCACCGCATTGCCGGCTGACACGTAGAGGGATGCGCTCGGCGTCGGCCGCAAGCCGACCGAGGTCCAGTCCCCGGGGTTTCCGCCCACGATGGCGTTGGCAGGCGAGTGCAGCTGGTAGCTCTGGTGCTGGTACAGGTCCTGGGAGACCGAGGACGGACCGATGCCCACGTTGAGCGGGGCGCGGAGATAGCCGTGCATGGTGAAGGTCCACCGCTTGGGCTTGAGGTTTGCGGTGCCCTCGTTGGAGGTGCTGACGAGGTCGGCCTCCCCCGAGAAGTCCGGGGCCGTGGGGTCGAGCCCCATGGTGGTCCGCAGGGGCTTGACCCGGCGCTTGCGCAGGACCCCGGCCGACGGAAAGATCGGGGCCGGGCCGTTGTTGGCGTGGGCGAGGGGCGCCGGCGCCGACGGGACCACCACGTTGCTGCTCTCGTTGGTGTCCTCGACGCTGGCCCCGACCTCGCCGGGCGGGACCTCGTCATCGGGCTTTGCCGCGGGCTTGGCGATGGCCCCCGGTCCGGGGGAGCCAGGCTGGTCGGCGGTGGCAGTCGTCGGCGCGGGGACCGGCGCAGGCCCGGACGCGGCTCTGGGCGGCCCCGCCCCCGCCCCCGGCGCCGGCGCCGGCGCCCCTTGGGCCTGCGTCGCCCCGAGGGTGACGAGAGTCCCCGCCATCAAGAGCATCAACTGGATTCGGTGGTTGGTCATGGTCGGTGGCCCATTTCACAGTGACATGAGGACGGAGACGAGAAAGAGGTTCGGATCGGCGTAGACGTACTTGGGATCGCTGTAGGGCGAGTCCGGGAAGCTGTCCCGCCCGAGCGCGAAGCGCGTGTAGCTGACCATCACCTTCCGGGTGCTCTCCCAGTCGGGCAGGATCCACAGGTACGGCGTGTACGCCGAGTAGCTCTGATCGGCATCGAGGGAGGTCGGCTGCACCCGATCGAAGCGAAACCCGAAGCTGAGGTTCCGGCTGGCCGCGAAGGCCACGTCGACGCCGTACTTGAGCTTGTTGTCGTCGATGGTGAAGGTCGAGAGCGCGGTGTTGGTCCCGTCGGTCGAGATCCCGGCCGCGCGCGACCCCGGTGGCTGCACCACCGCCCCGTTGTTCCGGTTGTCGGTGATCGACACGCCGGTCACCGGCGCGCTGTAGGCGTGGCTGTACATCCCGAACAGGGACAGCGCCACGCCCCGCCCCCTGCGCGGCCGTCCCAGCAGCGAATTGGAGAAGGCCTTGTACTGGAAGAGGACGGTCTCCACCCGCCCCGAATCGTTGGGGAAGTACAGCGAGCCGCCGTACTGGCGCAGCTTGTTTCCGAAGTACTGGAGCTTGAAGTCGTAGCCGCGCCCCCCGTGAATCACGTTGAGCGCGTCGTTGAGCACCAGCAGGTTCTCCCCCCACACGTGGGAATAGCCGAGGAAGCCGTGGCCCCAGCGCGGGTGATCGAGGTGCACCTCGGCCCCGGCCGAGGACAGGCGGGCGCCGTCGATGCGACCGAAGACGGCCGTCCGCGCGTTGTCGTTGGGGGTCGAGGAGGTGAGGTAGTGGCCGGCGATCTTCAACCAGTCGTCGTTCCAGAGGGCGACGTGCGCGTGCTGGACGAAGTCCGACCCGAGCGGGGCGGCCGGATCGCCCGGAATGAACATCTGCTTGGGTGGATTGCCGAACTTCCCGAGGATGTCGATCTCGGCCCCCGCGCCGTACTCGAACAGCAGCTCCCAGTGGTCGGTGAGATCGACGTCGCCCGTGATGGTCCCGCCCACCAGCCGGGTGCGACCGAACAGGTAGGTCCCGTAGTACCCGGAATTCACCTGGTAGGGGCCGGCGTACCCGTAGCGGTTGCTGAAGGCCCCGACCGAGACCGAGAGCCCCCCCGACCAGCCGAACGGATTGAAGGCCTCGGGGAACTTGAGGGTGACGTAGCCCTGTCCAATCCCTCCGGTGGAGTCGAGATCGCTGTACCCCACGTCCGAGAAGGTGTTCATGGTCAGGATCAGCGTGGCGGCGACCCGCGCGTTCTGGATGGTGGCGCGCAGCGAAGCGGTGGAGTTGGGCGCGATGTTGATGTACGCCCAGTTGCTGGAGCTCATCCCCACGAGCCGCGCGGGCGAGTGCAGCTCGTAGGGCGGATCGACCGCGCCGGGGGGCGTGCCGTCCTTCGGGCCATAGCCGAGCCGCATGGGGGCCCGCAGGTATCCCTTGAGGACGAAGGACCAGTTGTCGGTGAGGCGCCCGGCCCGCCCGCCCTCCCCCAGCGAGGCGGTGGCGTCGAGCGAGTCCGCCTCGCTGCCGAGATCCCCGGTGGTCGGCGGCACGCCGACGGTCATCTTCAGGGTCTTCGAGCGCAGGCGCCGCGCGCCATCGGGTTGCGGAGGCAGCGCGATGAAGGTCTCCGCCGGAAGGGTGCCCGTCGCCGTCGCCCCCTCGCCCGCCGCCTCTCCCGCCGACACGCCCGCTTGCCCGGGAGGACCGCCAGCGCCGGGGCCGGCCGGCGAGACGGCGCCCGTGCTCCCCGAAGGAGCGGCCGCCGATGCTCCGGACGCCGTCGGCGAGGGCGATGCCGGCGATGCCGGCGATGCCGGCGATGCGGCGGCACGGGCCCGCGTCGCCGAGGCGACGAGGCAGGTCGTCAGCAGCGCCATCAGGGTCCGCGCCGGTTTGCGCGTCACCCCTCTTCGCGAAGGCGATCTCGAATCAGATCTCAAGTTGGGCATCTTTGGTCCAAGGGATCCCCTCTATCGAAGCCAGACCGGGCAGCGAGCCGAGCGCGCGGGGCGATTTGCCGGAGTCGCTCGGGCTCCGAGGCGGCTGTTGGGTGTCCTCATGCCGAGAGCGCGGCTCATCACATGGGTCGCCGCCGGGCGGGCCCGTCACGTCCGGCCGCGCCGGGCTTGCCCCGGCGAGCGGGCCGCCTCTCCCCGGACCGTGAGCCACGTCGGATGCCTGTGGACACCCGGATCCGCAATACATACGGCTGCGGTCATTCCTGGCCCAGACACCGAACCCGCAGAAAGGTTAGGAACGGCATGAAGAATCGACTGGCTCAGATAGTTGGTGTCGCGGCGTTGGTCCTCGAGGCGGCGCTGCTGTTCGGCTGCTCGTCGAGCAGCAAGGGAGGCGCTGGCGACGCCTCCGCCGTCACGACCGGCTCGGGCGGCGCCACAGGCACCGGCGCCAACACCGGGACGGGCGGCGCGACCGGAGCGACCGGCGACGCCGGGGCGGCCACGCCCAAGTACGCCGCCGCATGCGTCAGCGTCAGCAACAAGGCCGCCTGCGACATGGCCTCATCGACCCCTTGTGCCAACACCTGTGGGCCGAACAAGACCGGGTACAAGAACTGCGATTGCGTGGCCGGAGCCTGGAGCTGTCCGGTCTGCGCCTACGAGAGCGGCGTCGACTTCAGCTGTTACAACGTGAACGATGCCACCCCCCTGTGTCCGGCCGATCCGACCGACCTCAGCGGGATGGGTCTGCCGCTCTCCGGCGCCTCCTGCACCCAGGCGGACTGCAAGCCCTGCGGCTCCAAGGCCCAGAACGCCTACCGCGACACGAGCGGGAGCCCCAAGCAGGGCTTCTGTGTCTGCGTCCACGCCGACCCGACCATGCCGGGGAAGTACTCCTGCACCAGCATCAAGGAATACCCGCCCGCCGCGCTCCAGTGACGCGCCGAGCCCTCCACCTCGAGCCCAAAGGACTCGCCCCATGACCCTGCCTGCACGAAGGAAGATCGGCTGGTCGGCGCGGACCGGCTGGAGGCGATGGCTCGGCGGCGCCGCGCTGTTGCTGAGCGGGGCGGCCAGCGCGGGCTGCGCCACCCGCGCCGCCGGCGGAGGCCCCCCGGGGACCGTCGCAGTGAAGGCCGGCTATTCCGAGCCGACCATCCCCGCGCCCTGCGCGACGCTCACCGCGGGCAAGCACTCGGCGCGCGGGATCCTCGACGCCGCCGACGAGGCCGAGCTCGACACCGAGCGCATCCAGAGCGCGATCGGCTCCTGCGCCGCCGGCCAGGCGGTGCGGCTGGTGGCCGCGCCCGGGAAGGACGCGTTCGTGTCGGGGCCCCTCACCATGGTGAGCGACGTCAGCCTCTGGGTGGACAAGGGCGTCACCCTGTTCGCCTCGCGCAACCCGCGCGACTTCGATGTCCAACCCGGGGCGTGCGGGACCGACGAGTTCGACGAGAGCGGCGGTTGCCGCTCGCTCATCAACGTCGAGTCGGTGGACAACGTGGGCATCGTCGGCGAAGGGACCATCGATGGCCGCGGCGGCGAGCCCATGATCGGGGGAACCGCCACCTGGTGGGACGTGGCGCAACACGCCAAGGACACCAACGCCAAGCACAGCAACCCGCGCCTCATCGACGTGAAGAAGGTCCGCAACTTCACCCTGTACAAGGTCAGCCTCTACAACAGCCCCAAGTTCCACGTGGTCATCAATGCGCAGGGCTTCGTGGTGTGGGGTGTGACGGTGTTGACCCCCTCGCGGGCGACCAACAGCGTCGGCCGGCCGCTCAATCCCCACTATGCCCGCAACACCGACGGGATCGATCCCTCGGCGGCCAGCAACGGGGTCATCGCCTACAGCACCATCAGCACCGGGGACGATCAGATCGCCATCAAGGGCGGCAACAGCGGCCCGACCGCGTTCGTGACCATCGCCCACAACCACTTCGGGGCCGGGCACGGCATGTCGATCGGCAGCGAGACCAACGGCGGGGTCAACAACATCCTCGTCTACGATCTGTCCATCGATGGAACGGTCGCGCCCGGCTTCATGCCCAAGGTCGATCTCAACGGCATCCGGATCAAGTCCGACTCGAGCCGGGGCGGGCTGGTCGAGAACATCACCTACCGGGACGTCTGCATCCGGGACGTGGTGTATCCCATCCTCCTCAGCCCCCTTTACAGCAAGGCCACCGGGACCATGGTCCCCCTGTACCGCAACATCTTGCTGGAGAACGTGCGCGCCATCCGGACCCCTGGCACGCTCGTCGAGCCCCCGGTGGTCAAGCTGCTGGGGTTCGACGCCAACTACCTGCTCGACGTGCAGCTCGACAACGTGGTCGTCGAGGGCCTCGGCGCGGAGGGCAGCGTGCGCGCGTCCTTCGCCAAGGTCGAGCTCGGGCCGGGCCCGGTGAGCTTCCCCATCGCCGGCGACGGGGTCACCGTGACCAACCACGTGACCCGACCCGGCGCGGCGCCCAACGCGTGCGCCGGCAAGTTCGTCAAGATCGCCGCCAACTATCCTTGATCGCCCTGATCGCCTCGACCGCTTCGAACGCCTGACCGCCCGGCCGGCACTGACGGGAGCTCCCGTCGTCCGGCCGGCAGGTGGCGGGTTTCCGGTAGGGCTGAAAGTACCCAGGCCGGGGCGAAATGCCACGGTGTTGTGGGCGGTTGGACCACAAATCGGCCCTGTTCACCTTGGCACTCGCCGTGCTAGTAGATGCGCCACCGAGATTTCGTTGGGGCGTTCTGCACCAGCGCGCCGATGCCGCGCGCGGATGTGGAGCGGATGCGGGGATCGCCCCCGCCCCAGTCTGCCCGCCCACCGCTGCAAGGAGGACCGGATGACCGTTTTGAAGATGTTGGCTGATGCCTTCCACGAGGGAGGATGGGGGATGTGGCCGATCCTCTTCCTTCTGATGATGACGGTCTCGATCGTCATCGAGCGCGCCGTCTACCTGCGCCGCTCGGTCATCGACAAGGAGAAGCTGGTCGGCCTGCTGCGCTCGCAGATCTCTGCGGGCAACATCCAGGGCGCCATCAAGGTGTGCGCCGGCAACTCGACCCCCCTGACGCGCATCGTGCAGTCCGGTCTGATGCGCGCCAACCGCACCGACGAGGAGATCAACGCGGCGATGGAAGAGGCGGGGCTGCGTGAGCTGCCCGCCCTCGAGCGCCGGACCGGCTACCTCGCGATGCTCGGGAACCTGGCCACCCTGGCCGGCTTGCTCGGCACCATCACCGGTCTCATCAAGTCCTTCGCGGGCGTCGCCGGGGTGGATCCCTCGCAGAAGGCCACCCTGCTGTCGAAGGGCATCTCCGAGGCCATGAACTGCACGGCGTTCGGCCTGCTCACCGGCATCATCGGCCTCGCGACCTTCGCCTGGCTGAACGGCAAGACCCAGAACGTCCTCGACGACATCGCCGAGGTGAAGAAGAACGTGGCCAACATGCTGTTCCAGGCCAAGGCCGCCCTGCGCGGCTGAGCGCCCCCCGCGCTCGGTTTCGACCTCACCTTCCCGACCAATTCCTTCCGACGACCCCGTAAGACGACAAGGAGACGCCGCATGTTTTTGATGGAGCACTTTCAAGAGGGTGGCTGGGGCATGTACCCCATTTTGTTGTTGTTCGCGCTGGTCCTCTACTTCACCATCGATCGGTTCCTCTACATCTCGAAGTCGAAGATCGACACCGAGAAGCTGATGTCCCTGCTGAAGTCGCAGATCGTGTCCGGCAACATCCAGGGCGCCATCAACACCTGTCAGTCCAGCCCCTCGCCGGCCACCCGCATCATCGCCGCGGGACTGCGCCGCGCCGGCGGCAGCGACCACGACGTCCAGCAGGCCATGGACGAGGAGGCGCTCAAGGAGTTGCCCAAGATCGAGAAGCGCACGGGCTACCTCGCCATGCTGGGAAACCTCGCCACCCTGGCCGGGCTCCTCGGGACCATCACGGGTCTCATCAAGTCCTTCGCGGGCGTGGCCGGCGTCGATCCATCGATGAAGGCCACCATGCTCTCGAAGGGTATCTCCGAGGCCATGAACTGCACGGCGTTCGGGCTCGGCACCGGTATTCTCGGCCTGGCGACCTTCGCCTGGCTGAACGGCATGACCCAGGGGGTGCTCGACGGCATCAACCAGGCCACCGTGGAGACCCTGAACCTGGTGGTGGCGGGACAGCAGCCGCAGCAGGCGCACGGACAGCAGGGGCAGTACTAACCTCCGAGGGCTCCGCGAGGAGGACTACCCATGAGCGTTTCCGTTGATACCGGCGGCAAGGGCGGGAAGAAGTCCGTCAACGCCGACCTGAACCTGGTTCCATACATCGATCTGCTGACCTGCATGGTCTCGTTCCTGCTCATCACGGCGGTGTGGTCGCAGCTCGCCCGGCTCGAGGCCCATCAGAAGGGTCAGGGCCAGGCGGGGGAGACCGAGACCCCGCCGGAGAAGCAGCTCAAGCTGGTGGTCGTGGTCAACAGCGAGGGCTTCAACGTCGTCGCCGACCAGGACCAGCAGCCGATCCCCAAGAAGGGCACCGAGTACGACTACGAGAAGCTCGGGACCGAGCTGAAGAAGCTCAAGGACTCGCACCCGGACAAGACCGACATCCAGATCGCCTCCGAGGATCAGATCAAGTTCGAGGTCCTGGTGCGGACCATGGATACCGCGCTCACCGCGCGCTACCCGGATCTCTCACTCATCGACGCCGGCGGCGCCGGAATCTGACGACGAGGCGAACCCGATGCCAATTCGAACCGCACACTCGCACCTCTATGATTCGGTCAACCTGGAGGTCGCCAAGGCCAAGCTGGCCCACGCCGGCCGAAAGAGCCTCGATGCGCCGCTGAACCTGGTGGCCTACATCGACATGATGACGATGCTGGTCATCTTCCTGCTCATGTCCTTCTCGGCGACCGGAGAGATCCTGTTCGTGCAGAAGAACATCGTGCTCCCGGACGCCCAGAACTGGGCTGACCTCGAGCGGGCGCCGGTGGTCGGCGTCAGCAAGGACGTCGTCACGCTGGACGGGTCGCAGGTGGCCACCGCGGATGACCTCATGAAGGACTCGAGCACTGGCGACTTCAAGATCTCCGAGCTCCACGACAAGCTCGTGACCCTGAAGAACAACTACAAGCTGCTGCACCCCGGCGAGGACTTCAACGGGATCGCGATCATCCAGTCGGACAAGGGGGTCGAGTTCAAGGTCCTGAAGAAGATCATGTACACCGCGGCGGTGGCCGGTTACCAGAACGTGAACTTCGCCGTCATCCCGAAGACCAAGGCCGCCGGCGGCGCGCCGTAGAGGCTCCTCCTACGGAGGGTGGGGCCCCTCTCCCTGACCCTCTCCCCGCTTCGCGGGGAGAGGGGACACGAGGGCCCGATCAGGGCAATCGGTGGACGCCGAGGATGCGCGAGCCGGACGAGGAGCCGGCGAGCAGACCGGCGGGCAGGCCGGTGGCCTTGCGGTAAGGAGCGAGCACGGTCTCCTCGATGGCGTGCCGATGGCCCTTTCGGGCGAGCAGGACCACCGTGCCCCCGCTGCCACCTCCGCTGATCTTGGCGCCGAGAATCCCTGCCGCCGGCCCTGTGGCATCGGCCAGCGCGACGAGGAGGTCGGTGGCCGGCGAGCCGAGGCCGCAGGCGCCGTAGCTGTCGTGTGAGGCCCGCATGAGCTCGCCGAGCCGGCGCGCGCGCGCGTCGACGGTCGGGCTGACGGTCGAGTTGACGACGGCGGCCTCCCCGAGCCGCTGGCGGAACTCGGTCACCCGCGCGTGCTCGCGGATCGGATGCTCGGTGCAGGCGCGAACCGCATAGGTCTGCTCGGGACGCACGGAGGTGGCGGGGTCGGGGCTCCCGCGGTGCCGATCGAGGAATTCCTGCCCGGTCATGTGCGCGGGAACGCTCGCGCGAAGCTCGCCGTCCCAGCGCGCGAGGGGCAGGTTGGCGAGATACCCACCGAGGACGTCGTCCACCACCCGGACGCGGCCCGGCGCCACCGGCTCGATACGAAGGCCGAGCCGGCTCGCCACCATGGTGTAGCCCATGAACGCCGCCGTACGGACCGTCCCGTAGTCGGCGCCAGCGACCGCGTGCCGCACGCCGGAGGTGACGCCGAGAAACTCGAGGTCACCCGGGATGGGCAGGTTGCCGCGCCATTCGGCCGGCTGGCACAGCAGCTCGAGGAGGTGGTCCGCCTGCCCGGCCGCCGCGGTCATCTGATCCATCACGCCACAGGGCGCGCCGACGATCCGGTTCTCCACGGCCTGCGCCAGGAGCGCGAGCGCCCGGGCCCCGAGCTCCACGCCGAGCATGGCCGACACCGCCTCGAGCGCGGCCACCTCCAGCGCCGCCGACGAGCTCACCCCCTCCCCGAACGGGACGTCGGAGTGCACCGTCAGCCGCAGCCCGGTCGACGGACGGCGGCCATGCTCCCGGTGCAGCAGCACGATGCCACCGGCGACGTACGCCGCCCAGGCGGTCCGCGGATCCCCGGTGAGCAGCGCCCGGGCCTCGGGGTCCGTGAGCGCGCCGCCCGAAGGCGTCAGCGCCTCGAGCGGCAGCGTGACCGGCGAGAGGCCTCCGACGGCGACGACCTCCGGGCTGCAGATCACCACGCTCGCCCCGGCCACCGGCTGCGCGACCACCCAGGTCCCCACGGCAAGGGGCAGCTCGAGCACCAGCGAGCCGGAGTAGTCCGCGAATCCTCCCATCACATCGAGGCGGCCCGGCGCGCGCGCCATCCATCCCGGCAGCGTCGGATCGATCCCGCGGAGACCGACCTCCGCCCAGTCCCGCCAGGACGCCCCGGGGGAGCTCAGGTGGCGGCCCCCATGCCGAAGCGCGCCATCGCGGCGCGCAGCGGACCCTCGATCTGGCGGCGAATCGCCGGATTGGCGTAGCCCACCCAGCCGACGTTGGTGAACACGTCGAACGGCACCGCCAGGCGCCCTCCGTCGAGGTCGGTGACGATGACCCCCGCCTCGCGGGCGATGAGCTCGCACGCGAGATCGTAGGGGTGACAGCACATCCCCTCCGGCAGCCCGCGCTGCCGCAAGGTCCCCGCCAGCCTCGGCCGCAGATCGGCGACCCACCGATCGTGACCGACCATGAGCTCGTAGAGCTGCCCGGCGCTCGACAGGTACTGGTCCTCGAAGGCGTGCGCCCGCCCCGCGGGGGCGTGCCCCACCGCTGCCGCGACGGTCTCGTCGTCGATGGCCGCCAGCACGTCGCGGCCCCCCGGGAAGAAGCGCGAGACCCCGCCAAACCCCTGAAGGACGGTCGACGCCGCCGATGGGCGGAACACCAGCGGTCGGCGCACGCCGGTCAGCCGATCGAAGCGCTCGCCCGCCGCCCCGGCCCCTGCCCGCGCCCACACCACGTCGCACAGGTGCTGCTTGACCAGCGGAATCTCGGTCTGCACCGCGAGCTCGATGTCCGCCAGGGTGGGCAGACGCCCGGCGGCCGCACCAGAGCCGAAGGGCGCCACCCCGGTCAAGATCCAGGCAGGCCGCTTCTGGTACATGAGCCCGCGGGTGCCGTCGATGGGGTCGACCAGCACCGCGATCTCCGCGTCCTCGAGGCGGGCGCCGCGCGGCAGGACCTGGCGACCGTCGACGCCGAGGCCCTCGGCCACCAGCAGGAGCGGCCAGTCGCGGGCGATGTCCTCGAACGACGCCAGCAGGACCGCCTCCGAGACGCGATCGATGGCGTAGACCGTGTCCCCCGCGTCGTCTCCCGCGATGGACGAGAGGGCGTCCGTGGTCTGGCTGTCGCATGCGGCCAGCACCGCGGCGCGAATGCCCTCGTGGACCATCCGCAACCGGGCCAGCAGACGGTCGGGGTCGCGGATCCCGGGCGACGGGCTGGTCACGGCGCGCCCCCCGGCCGGCTTCCCGGGGAGATCGGCCCCGGGGACGCGTGGTGCACCGTCGGGGACTGGGCGCGGAGCTCGGCGGCCTTTTCTTCGGGAGACGTGTCGCTCAAGAAGTTCCCTCCACCAATCTCGGGACCGGCCAGGTACTTGAGGACCCGAGGTTGTCGCAACGGCGGATGAAACGCGATGAAGAAGTGGAAGGCCTCCGCCGGGGCCGCCTCGCGGGAGGCCTTCCCCCCCGCCCCGGGTCCTGGCCCCTGGTGCAGCACCTGCACGTACGGGAACGGCATGCGCCACAGGTTGTCGAAGCGAATGGTGACGCTCTGGAGCGCGGCCGCCAGCGACCCCACCTCGGCGTCGGTCAGGTGAAAGACGTGGGTCACGCGCCGCTTGGGCGCCACGTAGACCTCGTAGGCGTAGCGCGCGAAGTACGGCACGAAGGCCAGCACGTGCTCGTCCTCGAAGAGGATCCGCCGGCCATCGGCGCGCTCCGCTGCCAGGATCTCGTCGAAGAGGCTGCGCCCCCCGGTCCGCGCGGCGTGGCGGGCGAAGACCGCGGCCTCGGTCTGCATGGTCTTGAAGACGAAGCCGGTGGCGTAGATCTGTCCGTGCGGATGGGGGTTCGACACCCCCACGACCTCGCCCTTGTTCTCGAAGCAGAGCACGTGCGCGACCCCCGGCCGCTGCCCGAGATCCTGCGTCTCGCGGCGCCACACGTCGAGGACGCCTTCCACCTCGGGCAGGGACAGGGTCGCGAAGGTGGCGTCGTGCCGGGGAGAGAAGCACACCACGCGCGCGAACCCCAGCGCCGGCTCGACCCGGTACGGCGCGGGTGGCTGCGCCGGCGCGGGCGGCGCGTCCGGCGCCACGCAGGGGTGATCGTTGTCGAAGACCAGCGTCCCCGCGTACGCCGGGTTCACGTGCCCACCGACGCGCGGGTTGCCGGGACAGAGGTAACAGCCCGGGTCGTAGGCCCGGGTCGTCGGCGACGACGACGACGCCGCGCTCCCGATGGTCTCGCCCGACCACGGCCGCGCCTGGCGGTGGGCCGCGACGATCACCCACTCCTCGCGCAGCGGATGCCAGCGGCGCTCCCAGAGCGTCATCGTGGCGCGGCGGCGGGGCGTGGGCGCTGGTGCCAGGCGACGGCGTGCCCGACGATGGTCGAGAGCTCGGGGTAGCGGGGGCGCCAGCCGAGCAGACGGCTCGCCAGGCGCGCGTCGGCCACCAGCGCCGGAGGATCGCCCGCGCGACGACCGACCTCGCGGGTGGGGACCTTGCGCCCGGTGGCGGCCTCGACCGCGCTCACCACCTGGCGCACCGAGTGCCCCTGCCCGGTCCCGAGGTTGAGTCGCAAATTGCCAGCACCTGTTTGCAAGGCGGCGAGGGCCCGCAGGTGCGCGTCGGCCAGATCCACCACGTGGATGTAGTCCCGGATGGCCGTCCCGTCGGGGGTCGGGTAGTCGGTGCCGTAGATGTCGAGGCTCGGTCGCCGCCCGAGGGCGGTGTCGATCGCCAGGGGGATGAGGTGGGTCTCGGGATCGTGCTCCTCGCCGATCTGGCCATCGGGATCGGCCCCCGCGGCGTTGAAGTACCGGAGGGCCGCGAACCGCAGGGCGTAGGCCTCGGCGTACCAGTGCAGGATGCGCTCGACGAACAGCTTGGATTCGCCGTAGGGATTGACCGGCCTTTGGGGGTGGTCCTCGGCGATGGGCACCGCGGTCGGCTCGCCGTAGGTGGCGCAGGTCGAGGAGAACACGATGTCGCGCACCCCGGCATCCACCATCGCGTCGAGCAGGTTGAGGGTGTTGCAGACGTTGTTGCGGAAGTACTTGCGCGGGTTGGTCACCGACTCGCCCACATAGGCGTAGGCCGCGAAGTGGATCACCGCGGTGATCGCGTGGTCGCGGAGGACCCGGGCGATGAGGTCCGCGTCCGCCAGGTCGCCCTCCACCAGCGGCCCCCACTGCACCGCGCCTCGATGCCCGTAGACGAGGTTGTCGAGTACGACGGGTCTTTCGCCGGACTGCGCAATGAACTTGGCGGTGTGGCTGCCGATGTACCCGGCGCCACCTACGATCAGGATGGACAAGTGGAATCCTTTGGCTTCGGCTCGAGGGGTGGAGCGCGGAAAACTAGCACGAATCGGCCTGCCCCCCGCACGCGCGCCGGTCGCGCGGCCTTGAAACGAATATCCCCGCGCAGCATCAAAGGAAAGGGTTCGACCAACATGCAAGTGACCATCTACACGACGACCTACTGTGGATTCTGCCAGCGAGCGGAGGAGCTCCTGCGTCGGCGCGGGATCGCCTACCGAAAGGTGGACGTGACGACCGACCCCCAGATCCGCGAAGAGCTGATCGAGCGGGCCAACGGGCGGCGCACCGTGCCGGTGATCTTCTTCGACGAGCGCCCGATCGGGGGGTACAGCGAGCTGGCGGCGATGGACGCGCGGGGCGAGCTGGCCGCGGCCCTCGCGGGGGGTTCGCCCGGAGCCGCCGGCCCGGGCGAGACCGCGGAGAAGGCTTGAGCGCGGAGCCCACCTCGTCGCGCCCACGGGTCGGGGTGAGCTCGTGCTTGCTCGGCCATCAGGTTCGGTTCGATGGCGGGCACAAGCGGCAGGCCTTCTTGCTCGAGGATCTGGCGGGATTCGTCGACCTCGTGCCCGTGTGCCCCGAGGTCGAGATGGGCCTCGGGGTTCCACGCGAGACGTTGCGGTTGGTGGTGCCGGCCGGCGGCCCGCAAGACCGGCCCGAAGATGGCCCTGAAGACCGCCCTGAAGACGGCCCGCGACACCGACCGACCGACGCCCGCCCGCAGCCCCGGCT
>CAZIOH010000085.1:26540-29042 GCA_964540815.1 uncultured Myxococcales bacterium
GCCCTGAAGACGGCCCGCGACACCGACCGACCGACGCCCGCCCGCAGCCCCGGCTCGTCGGCAACCAGACGGGCCGCGATCACACGGACGGGATGAACGGCTGGGCTGCAGGCCGGATTGCCGAGCTGGCGCGCCTCGACCTCGATGGCTACGTGCTGAAGAAGGACTCCCCGAGCTGTGGGCTCGAGCGCGTGCGCCTCTACCGGGAGGGCGCGCCGAGCTCCACGCAGCCGAGCCGCACCGGCACCGGTCTCTACGCGCAGGCCCTGGCCTCGGCGCTGCCCGGTCTGCCCCTCACCGAGGAGGGCTGGCTGATGGACGCCG
This sequence comes from uncultured Myxococcales bacterium, assembly GCA_964540815.1. Taxonomy (GTDB): domain Bacteria; phylum Myxococcota_A; class Polyangia; order Fen-1088; family Fen-1088; genus CAZIOH01. The sequence goes on from CAZIOH010000085.1 coordinate 26,865, forward strand.
GACGCCGCGAGAGCTTTCTGGCGCGGCTCTTCACCCACCACCGTCTGCGCACCGCGCTCGAGGCTGCCAGCTCGAGCCGCGCTCGCGAGACCTCGAGCGCCCGTCACGCGCTGGTGAAGATCCATGCGGCCCACAAGTTCCTCTACATGGCGCACAGCCCTCGAGGACAGCATGCCCTCGGACGGGTGGTGGCGCGGGTCGCCGAGGTGCCCGCCGAGGAGCTCGCGCCGACGTACATCGGCCTTGCCATGGGTTTGCTCGGCCAGGTGGCCACCCGGGGCAAGCACGCCAACGTGCTCCAGCACATCCTCGGGTTCTTCAAGAACGTGCTGGCTCCGCCCGAGAAGATCGAGATCCTCGCGCTCATCGAGGAATTCCGCTCGGGCCTCCACACCCTCGCGGTGCCGCTCGCCCTCCTCTCGCACCACCTGCGCAGGCACGAGCAGGGCGGCTGGCTCTCCGAGCAGGTCTACTTCGATCCCTTCCCCAAGCAGCTCGGTTTTCGCCTCGATGGCGCGCGCTGAGCGCCGGAGCGCTGAGCCCTGAGCACCCGCGCCCGCCCGCACACCCCGTCACAGGAGTTTCGTCATTCTGTCGCAGCACCCCGCGCCGCCTCCGGGGTAGTGACCTGGGAGCGGATCGCGCGCCACGAGCTCGGCTGGCGCGGACTGCGGGAGGTGTGACGTGTTGCAGCCCATTCGTCAGCGAATTTCTCTCTGGCTCGCGTTCGGGATATCGACGGCCATGATCCTCGGAACGACTCTCGGGATCTCTCGGGATGCCGGGGCCGCGGCGAACGCCGATCAGGATACGCCGCCGGGGATCCCGAACTGGGACGCCTCGGCTGGCTCGGCCCTCGACGATGACGGGGGCCTGCTCGAGTCCGGGATCTCGGCCCAGACGCCCCGTGGTCGCGCCGAGGTGGTGACGGTGGGCGGCTACGACACCGCGCACGCGACGCCGCTGTTTCAATCCCGCTTCGACCTGCGGGTGGTGGGCCGGTTGACCTTGATGGGAGCGGTGGGCCTCGGCACCGGGGCCGATCAGGCCAGCATCCAGCCGCGCCTCGATCTGCGCTACCAGCTGCTGTCCGAGGCGACGTCCGGTCTCGACCTCGCGGTCGGTGGAGGCTACCGACGCGACCGATATCGCCAGGACGATGGCATGGTCGAGCTCTTCGCGGCCGCCAGCCGCAGGTTCGGGCGCTATTCCCTGCTGGCGAGCGGTGCCTTCGGCTCCGATCTCGAAGGCGACGACCGCAAGGGCAACTTCAGCGCGATCTTCACCCGCCGTCTGGGGCGCGCGTTCCAGGCCGGCGTCGCGGTCAACGGCGAGGTGGATCTCGGCTCGACCGACGTGCGTCGCACCGCGCGCGGAGATTCGTCGTTCGAGGTCATGGGCGGCGCGCTCGGGACCTACACACTCGGCCCGTGGGCGCTGCTCGCGCAGGCGGGACCGTCCGTCATCGAGACCGACCGGATGCACGCGGGGGTGGTGACGCTGGGAGGGGTGGGCGCGGTGTTCTGAAGTCGTCCTCACGAGCGGACGCGACGAGGGACGAAGGACGAAGGACGGGAACGAGGGCGACGAGGACGAGGACGAGGAATGGGCCCGGAATTGGTGGGAGAGCGAGATCCGTCACACCGAGCTCGTGGGCCTGGCTCGTGGGCCTTGGGTTGATGAATGGTGAATATCACCGGAACAAACTCTGTCATAAAGAGGAATTCGGGCGCGAAGACGTTCGGGGCTCCTGGCCGCTGTGGCCAGGCTCGCCCGCCGGGTACGCGAGCGCCCCTCCATCACCAACCGGACCGGGAGCGAGATCACGTGAAAAACCTCATTCTCCGAAGCACCCTGCGAACGATTCTCTGCGGCACCCTGCTGGCGGGCCTGTCCGCGTCGGCCCTCGCCAAGGGCGGCACGCCGCAGAATCACCACTGCGTCAAGGACGGCGCCACGCTGGAAGGCAAGACCAAGAAGGATTGCAAGAAGGAGGGCGGCAAGTGGGAGAAGGACGCGGCCGCCGACGCCGCCAAGACTCCCGAAGCCAAGTAAGCGGCGCGGGTGGCGCGTCGTTGTCGGGCTCGGGTGGCACATCGTCCTCGGGTCCGGTTGGCGCGCCGTCCGCGGCCGCGGCTGGCACGTCGTCCTCGGCCGCGGCTGGGACGTCCCCCTCGG
>CAZIOH010000086.1:0-28968 GCA_964540815.1 uncultured Myxococcales bacterium
CCCCCTCGGGCTCGGGGAGCGCGTCGTCCCCGGGTTCGTTCGGCGGGCCGTCCTCGGGCCCTGCTGGCGCGTCGTCGCGGGCTCGGGTGGCACGTCGTCCGCCACGGCTGGCAGCGGTTCCGGCGGCGCCCCCGTCGGTGGGGGCGATGCCGCGGGCGGTCCACAGGACGGCCTGCAGGCGGGCGTCCTCACCGCCGGCGCATGGGACGACAACCTGAACTTTGGCTGGTACCTGTCGTACTTGAAGCGCACGGACGTGTCGCAGCTGGCCGGGCTGCCGGCGATCCCGCGTGACGCGCGTCTTCAGATCGTCGTGACGGACGCCAGCCTCGCCCCCGTGGCGGGGGCCCGCGTCACCGTCGCCGATCAGACCGGAGAGCTCCTGGCGGCGCCGGCGCGCGGCGACGGATCGCTGTTCTTCTTTCCAGGCATCGCGGGCGCGGCGCCTGGCGACGATCTTCAAATCACCGCGACCCTCGGAGGTGACACGGCCACCGCGGTCGCGAAGGTCGGCGACGACAAGGTGTCGCTTCGTCTGGCGGCGACTCACGCCGGGCCGCCGGCCGCCCTGGATCTCGCGCTCGTGGTCGACAACGACCGGGAGCATGGCGGACGAGCTGCAGTACCTGAAGGTGGAGATCAGCAACATCTCGGCGCAGGTTGCCGCCGACTTTCCGGGGGTCTCCCAGCGATGGGCGCTCATCGTCTACCGTGACACCGAGGACGCCTACGTCGCCCGCACCTTCGACTTCACCGACTCGCTGCCGACCTTCCAGCAGCAGATCGCGGCGCAGCAAGCCGATGGAGGCGGTGACTACCCCGAGTCGCCCGACAAGGCGCTGGTCGCCGCCAACGCGCTCTCCTGGCGGGGCCAGCCCGGCTCGGGCGCCCGCGTCCTCTTCTGGATCGCCGACGCCCCCCACCACGTCGGGCACGAGTCGACGATGGTCTCCGCGTTCGAGACCGCGCAGCAGCTCGGCATTCGCATCTACCCCATCGCCGCCAGCGGCGCCGACGTGGTCCGCACCTCGGCCCCCCCCGACGCCAGCGGCACGTGCGTGCTGCAGGACGGGCAAATGGTCCTGGCGCTGTGACGCCCCGGCGCGCCAGCCTCGGTTTCGGCAGCCTCGGTTTCGACCAACGGAGCTGAGGGCTCAACCGCGGAGCTTGAGGTAGAGGGCCCCGAGGGGGGGGAGCGTGAGGTTCAGCGAGAAGGCGCGCCCGTGCGAGGGTACGGGCGTCGCCTGCAGGGCGCCGAGGTTGCCGTGGTTGCTACCGCCGAAGGCCTCGGCGTCGGTGTTGAGGAGCTCGCTCCAGATGCCCTCCTCGGGGGCCCCGATGCGGTAGTTGAACCTCGGCACGGGGGTGCAGTTGAAGATGGCCAGCACCACCTGCCCTCGGTCACGGCCGCGGCGCAGGAAGGCGTAGACGCTGTTCTCGACGTCATCGGCCGCGATCCACTCGAAGCCGCCGCCGAACCCCTCCGCGCCCCCCGGGGCCGCATCGAGCTGGTGCAGCGCCGGCTCCGTGACGTAGAGGCGGTTGAGCTCGCCGACCAGGAGCTGCACCTGTCCGTGCAGGGGTGACTCGCGCAGGAGGTGCCAGTCGAGGCTCCGCTCGTGGCTCCATTCCCGACGCTGGCCGAGCTCGCCGCCCATGAAGAGCAGCTTCTTGCCGGGCTGAGCCCACATATAGGCGTAGAGCAGCCGGAGGTTGGCGAACTTCCGCCAGTCGTCTCCTGGCATCTTCTCGAGCAGGGAGCCCTTGCCGTAGACGACCTCGTCGTGCGACAGCGGCAGCACGAAGTTCTCGCTCGCCGCGTAGACCGCGCGGAAGGTCAGCGCGTGGTGGCGGTGGCGCCGGAACAGCGGGTCCACCGCCAGGTACGAGAGGGTATCGTGCATCCAGCCCATGTCCCACTTGAGCCCGAACCCGAGGCCTCCGAGATAGGTGGGACGCGAGACCATCGGCCAGGCCGTGGACTCCTCGGCGATGGTCTGGGTGTCGGGGTGTTGCCGGTAGACCGCCAGGTTCAAGGTGCGCAGGAGCTCCACGGCCGCCAGGTTCTCGCGGCCCCCGAAGCGGTTGGGGATCCACTCCCCGGGGCGGCGGCCGTAGTCGAGGTAGAGCATCGAGGCCACGGCGTCCACCCGCAGCCCGTCGATGTGGTAGCGATCGAGCCAGAAGGTGGCGCTCGAGATGAGGAAGCTGCGCACCTCGTTGCGGCCGTAGTTGAAGACCGCGCTGCCCCACTCCGGGTGATGCCCCTGGCGCGGGTCGGCGTGCTCGTAGAGGTGGGTCCCGTCGAAGTAGACGAGCCCGTGCTCGTCCTCCGGAAAGTGGGCGGGGGTCCAGTCGAGCAGCACCCCGATGCCGTTCTGGTGCAGCAGATCCACGAGGAACATGAAGTCCTCGGGGTGGCCGTGCCGGGCGGTGGGCGCGAAGAACGCGGTGACCTGGTAGCCCCACGACCCATAGAACGGATGCTCCATGATCGGCATCAATTCGACGTGGGTGAACCCGCACCGCCGCACGTGCTCGACCAGGCGCGGGGCGAGCTCCCGATAGCTGAGGGGCTCGGTCGGGCGATCGGGGTCCCGCATCCAGGACCCGAGGTGCACCTCGTAGATGGAGATGGGCGCGTCGAGCGCGTTGTGCGGGCCGCGCGCGCGCATCCAGGCCTGGTCGCCCCACGGGTGGTCGAGGGCCGAGACCACCGAAGCCGTGGCGGGCGGCAGCTCGGTGGCGAAGGCCAGGGGATCGGCCTTGTCGACGCAGTAGCCATCGTACCGTGAGCGAATCCGGTACTTGTAGCGCTGGCCAGGCCCGACGCCCGGGACGAAGCCCTGCCACACCCCGGTGGCTCCGATCGGCTCCAGCATGGCCCGCCCGGGCTGCCAGTCGGTGAAGTCGCCGATCACCTCGACCGACTCGGCGTTCGGCGCCCACACGGCGAAGCGCGTGCCGGTGCCCCGCGCATGGGGATCACCGTCGACGGGGCCAGCCCGGAACTGCGCCCCCAGCTTCTCGTAGAGGTTGGCGTGGGTCCCCTCGGCCAGGAGGTGGAGGTCGGCGTCTCCGAAGTCGAGGGTGCCCGGGGGGCGTGGGTCACTGGTCATGGCGCTCCATCGTCGAGAGGGCTGCCACCCGGATCTAGCCCGAGCCCCAAGAGCTCCGCCAGCCCGCGCAGCGGGATCTCGACCCAGTCGGGCCGGTGCTCGATTTCGTAGCGGATCTCGTAGACCACCTTCTCGAGCGTGAAGAACCCGCGCAGCACGACCAGGGCCTCGAGGTCGCGCGGGACGAAGGGCGCGTCACCCACCGTATGGAGGTAGGCCGCCTCGAACACCGCGGTGATGGAGCGCCTCCATGCCTGCCCCAGCGCCCGGAGTCTGGCGCGGGCCGGGGCCGCACCGGCGAGGAGGGCGGTCGACGCCCCACGAGCGGCGGACTCCGCCGCGTAGGCGCGAGCGGCGGACTCCGCCGCATAGTCAAACGATCGCGCCATTCCCATCAGGTCCCGGAACGGCGATCCCTTCGCGCGTCGCTCCGCGAGCGGACGCGAAGGCTCCCCCTCGAAGTCGATGATCATCACGTCGTCCCCGCGAACGAGGACCTGCCCGAGGTGCAGGTCGCCGTGCAGGCGCAGCTTGACCAGCCGCGCGAGCGCGGCGGCGACCCCCGGGGGTCGCGGATGAGCGAAGCGGTCCGCCAGCGCCCGGGCGGCGGCCGCGGCCTCGGGCTCCGCCAGCCGCCGGGCCACGGTCGCGGCGGCGGGCGGAAGGCGCTCGCGCCGCGCCGCCAGCGCCGCCAGCTGGGCCTCGAGCATGCCGAGGGTGCGGGTTGCGAGGGCGCGACGATCCTCGTCGGTGAACGGCTCGATCGCGAAGGCCGTCACGAGGGGCTCCGCGGAGGCGAGCGCCAGATGGAGCCCGCCCGTTCGCCGGCCAATGGCCGCGGCGAGGGCAGCCCCCGGCATGGCGAGCGGATCGCGGGTCGAGGCCTCGATCCAGGCTTCCATGCGAGCTTGCAGGCGACCTTCCGCGCGGGCTTCCGCGGCGGGTCCTCGGCCCGCGGACACCGCCGACGATTCGCCCAGCGCCTGGCCGAGCGCGGGGGTGAGCAGCCGCAGGACGACGCTCCAGGCGTCGCCCTCGTTGGCGACGAAGGCGTGCGCGATGGCGAGGCTGAGCTCGCGGTTCGACGGGTCGCCGGGAACATAGGCCAGGGCGCCCAGCACCTCCGGCACGATGGGCGGCCGGCAGCATTCGGTCAGGAACCCGCCGAGCTCGAGCTCGGGGTTCGGGCCGTCGGTCACCTGACGATAGACCTTGAGCAGCACCTCGGCTCCGAGGACCAGGATCGAGTTGGTCTGCTCGACCTCGGGCACCCGCACCGGCGCCCGCCCTGGGTCCTCGGAGCCCACGACATGCGGCCGCGCGAACGAGCGGCGCCCCACATCGAGGCCCTGCAGCCGCCCACCGTTCATCCCGTACCGCACGCCGGCACCCCTTTCACCCATCAGCCGCCACAGGGCGAGCCCCACCTCGCCCGTCGCCAGCCCATCCACCAGCCCCTCCCCGGTCGACAGCCGCGCGATCCGCGCGTTCGGCCGCTCGCGATCGAGCTCGGCCGCGCGGACCGCATCGACGCACACCAGCCCGATCACGTACGGCTCCGGCTCCCCTCCGTCCGCGTAGGCAACCTCGACGATCGCCACCGCGCCGGCTCCCGCGCCCCTGGTCGGATCCCCGGGCGTGGCGGCCGCGCCGAGCCCGACCAAGTCGCGAAGCCGCGCGCCCGTCGGCCGCCGGGCCTTGCCGCGAAACCAGCGCCGCGGCAGCGCGTACTCCAGCAGCGCCGCGGCCAGCCGCTCGCGCCAGGCCGGCTCGAAGAGCTCGACCCAGGTCGCCTGCGCCAGGGCGGCGCGCGCGGTCGCTCCTGGCGCGAGGACGTCGTCCACCGCCGCCTGGTCCCCCTCTCGACGTGCGTCCGAAGTCGTCACGCGAAGTACTCGAAGGCGTGCTCGGTTCGCACCCGGTGCAGGACCTGGAAGATCTGCGCCGGCATGACGCCGGGGTCGAGCTCGACGAACGCGCGCGGGGATTGCCACAGGTAGCGCGCGTCCCCGATGAGATCGTGCACCTGAAAGGCTTCCCCGGGCGCGAGGGACAGGACCACCGGATCCAGCGACAGCCAGCCGCTCTGCCGGTGGTGGGGATCGAGGTTCACCACCACCAGCACGACCGAGCGGCCACTCGGGTCGGCCCGGCTGTAGCACAGCAGGGCGTCGTTCCCGGTTTCATGGAACACGGTGCCCCCGGATCTCTGCAAGGCGGGCGTCTCGCGCCGGATCACGTTCAGCCGCCGCAGGACGGGGCGCAGGCTGTCGGCGCGCTCGAGATCCCAGGTTCGCAGCTGGTACTTCTCGTTCTGCCCGTACTCCTCGCTGCCCGCCCGGGGCACGTGCTCCTGCAGCTCGAAGGCGGGTCCGTAGATCCCCCAGTTGCCCGACAACGTCGCCGCCAGCACCGCGCGCGCGATGAAGGTCGCGCGGGTCCCGACCTGCAACTGCTCGGGCAGGATGTCGGGCGTGCTCGGCCAGAAGCACGGGCGGAAGTACTCCCGCACGTCGGGCCGGTCCAGCGCCCTGACGTACGCGGTGAGCTCGGCCTTGGTCGTTCGCCACGTGAAGTAGGTATAGGACTGCGAGAAGCCGACCTTGGCCAGCAGGTTCATCAGCTTCGGCCGGGTGAAGGCCTCGGCGAGAAAGATCACCTCGGGATGGCGGGCCTTGATGGAGGTCAAGCACCATTCCCAGAAGGCGATCGGCTTGGTGTGCGGGTTGTCGACCCGGAACAGGTGCACGCCCTGCCCGATCCAGTAGAGGAAGATGCCCTGCAGCTCGAGCCACAGGCTCTCCCGGCCGGCGCCCCAGAAGTCGAACGGGAAGATGTCCTCGTACTTCTTCGGGGGGTTCTCGGCCACCTGGATCGACCCGTCCGGGCGGTGCCCGAACCAGTCGGGATGCTCCCGCACGTACGGGTGATCGGGCGAGGCCTGCAAGGCGATGTCGAGCGCCACCTCGAGCCCTCTCTGCCGGGCCGCCGCGACGAAGAAGCGGAAATCATCGATGGTGCCGAGCGCCGGGTGCAAGCTGGTGTGCCCGCCCTCCGCGGCGCCGATCGCCCAGGGGCTCCCGGGATCTCCCGGCTCCGCGTGCAGGCGATTGTCGGGGCCCTTGCGGTGGGTCCGCCCGATGGGGTGGATGGGGGGCAGATAGATCACGTCGAACCCCATGTCGGCGACGTAATCCAGCCGGCGGGCGGCATCGCGCAGGGTCCCGTGCGTCCCCGCAGGGCCACAGGACCGGGGAAACATCTCGTACCAGCTGCTGAAGGCGGCCCGCGGGGGATCCACCGTCACCCCCAGCGTCTCCCCCGGATTGTCCGCCGTGCCGCCGCCCGGGTAAGTGGTCGCTTGCGCGCGGTCGGGATGGGCGCGCATGAGCGCGTTCAGCCGCGGGTCGAGCACCAGCCGGGCCCGCGCCGCCAGCGCCGCGCCGGTGCCCCCCTCGAGAGCCTCGGCGTGCTCGCGCAGCGCCGCCCGATCCGCGCCGGAGGCGCGCCCGGCCGCGGCGGCGGCCAGGATTGCCCCGGCGCGAAGCTCGAGCTCGAGATCCAGCTCGGCGGCCGCGCCCAGCTGGCTGCCGTCCGCGCCGTCCGCTCGCGACAGCGGCTCCCATTTGCGCCACAACGCCGAGGCCCAGGTGGTCCACGGGTCGACCCACGCCTCGACCGTGTACTCCCAGCGGCCGATCGCATCGACCACGAAGACGGCACGCCAGGTGTCGTTGTCCGGCACCGGGCCGAGGGACGCAGCATCGATCCCGGGCGGCGCGGCGTTCACGGCACCGCCCGCGACGACCGGGACGAGGGGGCTCTCCCGCCAGGGGATCGCGGCGGCTCTTCCGGGCGAGGGCGAGAGCGAGGCCGACGGTGACGGCGAGGTCACCGCGACCGGGCGGTGGCGCACGACGCCGGCCAGCCGCTGATGGCCGTCCGTGATCAGGTCCACCTCCACCAACACGGACTCCCCCACCACACGCTTGATGGGGTGACGCCCACCATCCACCTGGGGCCGGAGCCCCTCGATGCGCACGCGCGGCGCGGACGCGATGCGCGCGCGATCCTCTGCGGATCCGGCAGACGTTGCGAAGGACGACACCACCGTGGAAACGTAGGTCCCACGTTCGCCTTTTCAAGGGCGGGCCCTAAACTCCACTCCGGACGCAATTGAACCCGCGGTCCGCATGCCACCTTCCTCCTCACCTTCCATCGTCGAGCCCAGCACCGGCACCAGCGCCATCGCCGCCGGGCTGGCTCTCCTCGGCATCGAGCGGCTGGTGCTCGCGATCCACGACGCGAGCTTTCCGAGCGCTCCCGACGAGGACCTGGGGCGAGGCTCACCCTACGGGCGCGAGGCGCGCGGGCTCTTGACCTTCGTCCGCGAGCTCGGCTTCAACGGTGTCCAGCTCGGCCCGCAGGGCGCGACCTCGCTCGCGAACCCGTCACCGTACGACGGTGCGCTGTTCACCAAGAGCCTCCTCGCCGTGGCACCCGCGACCCTGATCGAGGATCCCGACTGGGCGCCCCTCGCCACGGATCTCCTCGCGCCGCATGTCGACGCCCTCCCCCCGGGACCGACGTCGCGCACCCGCTATGCCCACGCGTGGCACGCGACCCGGGCGGTGGTCGCCGAGCTGCACGCCCGCTTCACCGCGACCGCCCCCGCGGTGCTCGCCAGCCGTTTCCGCGCCTTCGTGGAGGCGAATGGCGGCCGCCTCGCGGCCGACGGCCTGTTCGAGGCGTTGACCGACGTTCATGGAACCGACGACTGGCAACGCTGGCCCGACGTCGAGGCGGGGGCGGACGTCGACGCACCGGCGGCCTCGCTCGATCGCCGCCTCCTCGCTCCTCCGGCCGGGCTGGGCGAGCTCGCCAGGCAGCGCCAGGCCGCGCTCGCGATCTCCTCGGCCGAGGTCATCGAGCGCCACCTCTTCGGCCAGTTCATCCTCGACGAGCAGCACCGGGCGCTCCGGCGCACGCTCACCGAGCCTGCCGGGCTCAGGCTCTACGGCGATCTGCAGATCGGATTTTCCCACCGCGACGTCTGGAGCCGGCGCGGGCTCTTCTGGGCGGACTATCTCATGGGGGCGCCCCCGAGCCGCACCAACCCGGACGGTCAAGCCTGGGGCTTCGCCGTGCTCGACCCCGCGCAGGTCTTTCGCGCCGCCGTGCCCCACGCCGCCGACGCCTCCGCCGCCGGTCAGCGCGCACCGGGTCCGGTGCTCGAGCTGCTGCTCTCCCGGATCGATCGCGCGCTCGTCGAGTTCGATGGGCTCCGCGTCGATCACCCGCACGGCTGGGTCTGCCCATGGGTCTACGACGCGCACGCGCCCGACCCGCAGGCCGCCGTCGCCCGTGGCGCGCGCCTCTTCTGCTCGCCCAATCTCCCGGACCACCCAGCCCTCGCCCCGCTGGCCATCGTGGAGGCCGACCAGCTCACGCGGGATCCGGGCCTGCCCCGCTACGCCGACGACTGGGTGCGGACCCTCCGCGAGGATCAGGTGACCCGGTACGCGGTCCTGTTCGACGCGCTCATGGCGCGCGTGCAGGCGGCGGGTCGTCAGCCGAGCGACGTGGTGTGCGAGGTCCTCAGCACCTGGCCGCGGCCGTTGCGGCGGGTGATGGCGCGCCACGGCCTCGGGCGGTTCGTGGTCACCCAGAAGGCCGACCTCGCGCGCCCCGACGACGTCTATCGCGGCGAGAACGCCTCGGAGCACGACTGGATCATGGTCGGCAACCACGACACGAGGCCGCTTTGCAGCTTGGTCCTCGACTGGCACGGAAGCGCGGCGGGGATCGCGCGCGCCTCCTACCTGGGCGGACGGCTGATGCCGGTGCCGAGCCTTCAACCGCGCTTCGCGCGCTGGGTGGCGGCCGACCCCGCCCACCTGTTCCAGGCCATGATGGCCGAGCTCTTCACCACCCGGGCCCGCCGGATCTCGGTGTTCTTCGCCGATCTCTTCGGCTTGCCGGACACCTACAATCGACCGGGAATCGTGGACGCGGCGAACTGGACCCTGCGGCTTCCGCCCGACTGGCGGGAGGTCTATCGGGTGAGCGCCGCGCGGGGCCTGGCCCTCAACGTGCCCCTGGCCCTGGCCCTGGCCCTCACGGCGGGATCTGGCCGAACGGGCGCGGCCATCATCGACCGGGGTGGCACGATCCGCTCCACGATCGGCCGCCTGCTGGAGGCGGCGCGCGCCTTCACGCCGGCCCCCGACGACGAGCTGCACGCGATCCTCGCCGCGGTCGAATCGGCTCGCGCGTGAGCGCGGTTGGCTCTCTGACAACGGCCGGGTGGCTTGACCCCGCGCGCGACGTCCCTATGTTGATGGGATGAGGATGACGAGAACTGGCACGACGCTCGGGCGCGGGTGGTGGTTCGAGGTGGGCGCGACCCGCACCCTGACCTTGGCCCTTATGGTGCTTGGCGGTGCGCTCGGGATGCGGCCGGCCCAGGCGCAGCCGCGTGAGCAGGCGCACGGCGGCGACAACCGCGTGGTCGGGGCAGCGCCGACGCGGTTTCCGGCCGGCCCGCCCCGCGGCCCCGCGCCGGCCCACCTGCGAGAACCCATCCGCCCGCAGCCGGAATCACATGCTCCGCCGGTCCCGGCTTCCGGCGCGCTCGGGCAGCGCGGGGAGCCACACGCCCACGCCGAGGTCGGCCAGCGGGGTGGCGAGCGCCCGCACGTCGACCCGGACGCGCGCTGGGTCGGGCACGATTCGGGCCGACGTGACCCGCGTTACCACGTGGACCACCCCTTCCCGCACGGCCGCTTCAAGCAGCCCATGGGTCGCGGCCACGTCTATCGCATCGGAGGCTGGGACGCCCCGCACCGGCGCCTGTGGTTCGCGGGCTCTTACTTCGTGCTGGCCGAGCCCGACTCGGCGTACGTCGACGACTGGGACTGGGCGAGCGACGACGTGGTGCTGTACGACGATCCCGATCACCCGGGCTTCTATCTCGCGTACAACGTCAGGCTCGGGACCTACGTTCACGTGCAGTACGACGGTGCCCGCTGAGCCGGCCCGGCGGAGGCAACGGACTGACTCGTGCACCGCCGTCGAAATAGCATCATATTCGGCCGACGATCCGAGCCGGCCTCGGTATTGACGCTATTTCGACGGCGGTGCACTAGATCTGGGTCGCCGCGCGCCTGAGCGCGTCGCTGACGTTGCCGAGGGTGGGGTCACCGTGGGCCACCAGCAGCAGGCGCAGATCGTCGCGCTCGGCCTGACCGGTCAGCCAGGCGCGGAGCGCGGCGCGGTCCACCACCTCACGAAACCGGACCACGCGCGAGATCCCCAGGCCTCCGCCCGGTGGGCCGAGGATTCGACCGGCGAGCCTGCCGAACGCGCCCGGCAACTCGAAGTTCGTCAGGAGCTCGCACACGCAGAGCCCACGTCCACCTGCGGGTCCACCTTCTTGCCCACCCGTGAGGGGCACATCCATGGCGATGTCGTCGGAGCTCGTCCCTGGGATCCGCTCGGCCCGCACCCCGAGCTCGCTCAACTCGGCGAGGGCACCTTCGACGACCAGCCCGGCGGGGCCGCCCTCGAGGACCCTGGCGCTCTCGGCCAGGACCCGGATGTTCGGATAGCGGGCCTTGTAGAAGGGGGCGTCCATGCGGTGGCGGCGGTGCGGGATGACCATGAAGGCGGGGGTACCGAGGGCCTCGAGGGCGCGCATCCCCTGTTCGTACATGGCCACCACGCTGTAGAGGACCAGTCGACCGTCGGGCGCCCGCCAGACGGTCATGTTCCGCGGAACGGGCAACCTGAGCGAGCCCTCCACCTGCCACAGGTTGTCGGTCAGCGACCGCAGGGGCTTGTAGGGGTAGATGACCTGGCTCATGCGAGCAAGCTGGGGCCTGGCAGGGTGCGTGCCAAGGCTTCGGACCGAAACCCGCACGCCAGCACCTCCGCGCACATTCGAATGCGCCCCCGAAATGCCGACAGCGGACCAAGCGGACAGGGTCAGCGATTGCGATCGCGCCCCGTCGTCCCCATCATGCCTCCGATGGCGCGAGAAACCAAGACGACCCCCGCACGCGATCCCGATGGCAACACCTGGATCCCCCCGGAGGACGCACCGAACACCGAGGGCTGGAAGAGCGCCCCTTCGCGGGAGTCCACCGGCGCCGATCCGAGGTCGGAGAATGCCCGCCTCGGCCGCCAGGGAACGGCAGCCCAGAATGCTCCGCTGCTCGCCGAGGAGAGCCTGCGCGCCGACGACGCGGCCACGTCACTGAGGTTGATTGCGCCGAGCTTCGAGGACGGTACGTCCATGCCCGACGTGCATGCGGCGACCGGGAGCAACCTGTCTCCGCCGCTCCGCTGGACCGGCGTACCGGCGCGCGCGCGGAGCTTGGCCCTGCTGATGGAAGATCCCGATGCCCCCGATCCAAAGGCGCCGAAGCGGATCTTCACCCACTGGATCATCGTCAACCTTCCCCCGTCGACGGGCTCGCTGTCGGCGGGGGCCTCCCATGGCCAGCTGCCTGGCGGGGCCCGCGAGGGACGGAACGATCACGGAACTTCGGGCTACACGGGACCGGCGCCACCGATCGGCCGCCACCGGTATTTCTTCCGGCTCTATGCCCTCGACACCCTGCTGCCCGAGCAGGCCGGGGGCTTCGACCGCACCTCGCTCCTCGAGGCGATCCGTGGCCATGTGCTCGGTGAGACGCAGACCGTCGGGACCTACGAGAAGAACACTCACCCGACCTCGTGAGGTCGGGCGGCTCGGCGCCCCGGGCAAGCCGAGACGGGAGGTGACACGGGGATGAGCCGGGAGATGAGCTTGCCGTCGCCGTCGTCCATGCGGATCCTCATGCCGGGGGTCACCTGCTGGAGGACCGTGCGCGCCCGCCACCTGTCCCTGCTCCAGGACGCCGGTCCCACCTTTGCGGCGATCGCCGCGGCCATGGAGGCGGCGCGCGAGACCATCTTCATCCTGGGATGGGACATCGACAGCCGCACCCTGTTGCGCCCCGCCATGGCCGACGGGAGCGTGGCCGACGAGAGCCCGCTCCTGCGCCTGCTCCTCGCCTGTCTGGCGCGACAGCCCCGCCTGCAGATCTTCGTGCTGATCTGGGACTTCTCGCTCATCTACGCGTTCGAGCGGGAGCCCCGTCCCCGGGAGCAGTTCGAAGGGGTCCACCCGCGCCTGCACTTCTCCCTCGACGCCGATCATGCGACCGGAGGCTCGCATCACCAGAAGGTCGTGGTGATCGACGACGAGGTGGCGTTCGTCGGCGGCATCGATCTGACCACGCACCGCTGGGATCGGCCCACGCACACCCTCCACGACCCGCGCCGGCGGAACACCGCCGGGGTAGCCTATGGCCCGTTTCACGACGTGCACGCGGCAGTGGCCGGGCCGGCGGCCGCCGCGCTCGGCGAGCTGGCCCGCGACCGATGGGGCGTGCGCCGTGGACGGGCGCGAACGCCTCCCGTGGCCGCGCCGCGCGCGATCACCGCCTGGCCCGACGTGCTCGCCAAGGACGTATCTGACGTCGAGGTGGGCCTCGCCCGCACGGTGATCGCCCGCGGCCGGCCCCCGGTCAAGGAGGTCGAGGCGCTCACCCTGCGCGCGATCGCCTCGGCCCAGCGCTGTCTTTACGCCGAGAATCAGTACCTGACGTCCGTGGCGGTCGTGCGCGCCCTCGGCCACCGGCTGGCCGAGGTGGACGGTCCGGAGATCGTGATCGTCCTGCCGGAGAGCGAGTCCGGCTGGATGGAGCGGGGCTCGATGGGCTTGCTGCGCGAGCGATCGCTCGCCCACCTGCGCGCCAAGGATCATCTCGGCCGACTTCGCTTGCTGGCGCCCCGGGTGACCGAGGGGACCGAGGGGGGCGCGGTCAGCGTGCACGCGAAGGTGCTCGTCGTCGACGACACCCTGGCCAAGGTCGGATCCTCCAACTTCAGCAACCGCTCGATGGGCCTCGACACCGAGTGCGACCTGGCGATCGAGGCCGCTGACGGCCCGAGCGCGGCCTTCGTGACCTCCGTGCGCGACCGCCTGGTCGCCGAGCACCTCGGCCTGACGGCGGACGAGGTCGCTGCCCGACTGGCGGGCGGTGGCTCACTCTGCCGTCTCATCGATGGGCACTCGGGAACAGCGGGCCGGCGGTTGGCGCCGGTCCCACGGCTCTCGGACGCGGCGCTGGACTTCACGGTCCTCGACGGCGCCCTGGTCGATCCGGAAGAGCCCTGGGACCTGGATGCGCTGATGGCCCGCGCGGTCCCCGTTCCGCTGCGGCGGCGGTTGGCCCGGCGCTGGGCCCTGCGGCTGGCGCTGGCCGCGACGGTGGTGGCACTGTGGGCACTGTTCCGCAACGGACCGTTCCGCGCGCTTCACGCGGGGGATACCGTGTGGCGCGTCCTCCATGGTCTCGCCTCGCGACCGGGCGGTCCCGCCCTGGCCGCGCTGGGGATCGCCCTCGGCGGGGTCGTCTTCGTCCCCTTCACGCTGCTCGGGACCTCGGCCATCGCCGTGTTCGGAGCGTGGCCAGGCATACCGGTGGTCTGGATCGGGGCGCTGCTCGGCTCGGGCGTGTCGCACGCCATCGGTGTGCGCTGGGCAGCGGACGTGAAACGCTGGTTGCCCGGCAAGATCGGCAACACCGTGCGGCGGCTCCTGCGCGGCAGCCCGTTCTGGACCGTCGTGTTCATGCGCCTGCTCCCGGTGGGGAACTTCGGCGCCCTCAACCTCATCGCGGGGGCGTTCAAGTTGCCGCTGCGTTCGTTCCTGCTCGGAAACGCGGTCGGGCTGGCGCCGGGCCTCCTCGGCCTCGGGCTCATCATGAACCGTGCCCTGGCGGCGCTGCGGCACCCCACCCTCGCCAACGTGGGGGCAGCCGCCGCCGTGGCCGGGGCGACCGCGGCCTTCACCGTCCTGCTGAAGCGTCGGCTGTTCGCGGCGCAGCCGCCGCGCCCCCCCGCGCTGGAGCCGCCTTCGTGAAGGACGAGCGTGACACGCTGCTGCGCATCGCCACCTGGAACATTCACGACGGAATCGGCTCCGACGGGCGGCGCGATCTCGCGCGGATCTCGCGGGTCATCGGTGCCATGGGAGCGCCCCTGGTCGCGCTCCAGGAGGTCTCGTGCGCCGGCCCTGGCGGTGCGTGCGACGTCGCGGCGCTCGGGGAGGCGAATGGACTGACGTGGTCCTCCGTCACCACGCGCGCCGGGGGCGGTTGGCAGCACGGAAACGCTCTGCTGAGTGGGCTCCCCGTCACCGACGTTCGCACCCACGATCTCTCGCTGCCTCGCCGCGAGCCGCGGGCCGCGCTCGAGGCCATGGTCGCCTGGGAGGGGCGACGGCTGAGGGTGGTGGTCACCCACCTCGGGCTCCGCGCGGGGGAACGCCGATGGCAGGTCGAACGATTGCTCTCGGTGGTCGGGGACGGGGGCGCCGATGCCACGATCCTCCTCGGTGACATCAACGAGTGGTGGCTGTGGGGACGGCCGCTGCGGTGGCTCCATCGTCGCTTCGGCACCAGCCCCGCGCCCCGCACCTTCCCGGCACGGGTTCCGTTCCTCTCTCTCGACAGGGTGTGGGTCCACCCGCGCGCCGCTCTCGTCTCCCTGGAGGTCGTGCACGTCGACCACAGCCGCCACGCCTCCGACCACCTGCCTCTCGTCGCGACCGTGAGGCTCTGAGCCGAACCGCGGGCCTCGACGGGTTCAACCCCGACCGAGAGGCGGGGGAGGCCGAGCCTCCCGCGCCCGTCGACCGACGGTTGCCAACCGACCGACCGGGCTACGGCGACGACGTTCCAGTTCCGGTGCCGGTCCCCGTTCCGGTTCCGGTTCCGGTACCCGTCCCGGTTCCGGTACCCATGCCCGTGCCGGTGTCGAGGCTGCTCCCCGGGGACGACCGTTTCGACCGGCGACGTGAGGGGGACGATGAGCGGCTGCTCCCCGAGGTGTCCGAGCTCGAGCCCGTATCGAGCCCGCTGCCGCTCGATGTTCCGAGGCCCGAGCTTCCCGAGCCAGACGTCGTCGTCCGCCCGCCACCGGATCCGCCGCTGCCGCTGCCGGTCCCGGTTCCGAGGCTCCCGGTTCCAGAGGTGCCCACGTCTGCACCGCCGGTGGTCGAGCTCCCGGTTCCGTAGGTGCCCGGATCCCGGCCCATGGTTCCCGTGGTCCCGCTGCCCGTCTGAGAATTCGTACCGGCGCGGGTGCCGGTGCCCGTGCCAGTCGCGGTTCCCATCCCCGTTCCGGTGCCGCTACCGGTCGATGGGCTCGACCCGGTCCCGACTCCGGTTCCGGTGCCGCTCCCCGATTGCGCCAGGCTGACATCCGAGATCGAGAGGCCGAGCGCGAGCAGCCCGCCCAGCAGTGCCTTCTTCATGATGTTCGCGTTCACGGTCATTCACATTCTCCTTGTGTGTCCCGGCGGATCCGCCGGGCGATGCGGTGGTTCGATTTCGATTCCCCGCATGAATGCTTCAATCGCCGTGCCAACCGGCGGATGGCCCGAGTCGCACCGGACCACCCACGACCGGTCTCGGCCGCGCAGCCAGTTCAGAGAACCTTGTCCGGGGTGATGGGCAGATCGCGGACCCGCCGGCCGGTGGCGTGAAACACGGCGTTGGCGATGGCGGCGACCGACCCGGTGATGCCGATCTCGCCGATGCCCTTGGCGCCGACGCCGCTCACGTGCGGATCGTCTTCGTCGACCATGATGACCTCGAGGGCGGGGACGTCCGCATGGACCGGGACGTGGTAGTCCGCCAGATCGCGCGTCACCGCGCGAGCGGTCCGGGCATCGCGCACGGTGTGCTCGTGCAACGCGAACCCGATCCCCCAGACCATTCCGCCCAGGAACTGGCTGCGGGCGGTCTTGGCATTGAGGATCCTTCCCGCGGCGAAGGCTGCCACCAGCCGCGACAGGCGCACCTCGCCCAGCTCCGCATCCACCCGCACCTCGGCGAACTGGGCGCCGAAGGCGTGGGTGGAGAATGGCTTGCGGGACTCGCTCTCCTTGGTCTCGACCCGGGCCTCGATCTGGCCGAGCCGAGCGCGCGCGAGGATGTCGGTGTAGAGGTCCCGCCTCCCCGGCCGGGCGCGCGGCGCCGTGAAGACGCCTGCATGCGCTTCCAGCTCGGCAGGCGGAAGGCCATGGAGCGGTGAGCGCGCGTCGGCCACGGCCAGCTCCGCCAGCTTGCCTCGGACCGCGAGCGCCGCCGCCTTGACCGCGGAGCCGACCGTGGCCGCCGTGCGCGACCCCCCCGAGACGGGCGTCTCCGGGAGCTTGGTGTCGCCGAGCTCGACCTTCACCCGCGCGAACGGCAAGGCGAGGGCGTCGGCGGCGATCTGCGACAGGATGGTGTACGTGCCCGTGCCGATGTCCTGGGAGCCGGTCTGGACCAGCGCGCTGCCATCGAGCCGAACCCGCGCCACCGCCGCCGCGGTGCCTTGGCCCGCCGGATAGGTGGCGGTGGCCATGCCCCACCCCACCAGCCACCGACCGTCGCGCTGGGCGCGCGGCGCCACGGGCCGCCGGCTCCAGCCGAACCGCTCGGCGGCCTGCGCATAGCACTCCCGCAACGACTTGCTCGACCAGGGCTTGTCCTCGTCGGGATCGCGATCGGCGTGGTCGCGCAGGCGCAGCGCGAGTGGATCTCGGGGTGCTCCCCCGGCAGGGTGTGCAGCTCGCCCACCGGGATGCTCCGCGATCCGGAGGGGCCCCGGGTGTGGACCACGGCGTCGAGCGCCACGAGCGCCACGCACATGTCCGAGGGGTGAACCGCGATGCACCGCTCGCTGGCCCCGAGGATCGCGTGCATGCGCGTATACCCCTCGAGCGCCGAGCATCCAGCGCCCGGATCGCGCTTGTTGCACCGGCAGGCGAGGTCGCGAAAGTACGCGCAGCGCGTCCGCTGCAGGAGATTGCCGCCGAGGGTGGCCATGTTGCGGAGCTGCGGCGAAGCGCCCGACAGCAGCGCCTCCGAGAGGGCGGGCCAGCCTTGCACCACGCGGGGATGATGCGCCAGCGCGGAGTTGGTGACCCTTGCCCCCACGCGAAGACCGTTCGGGTCATCTTCGATGCGGTCGAGCGGCAGTCGCCGCAGCTCCACCAGCCTGCCGGGCGTGGAGACCTCGAGGCGCATGAGATCCACCACGGTGGCCCCGCCCGGGGGTGCAGTATCCACACTGCAGGCCATCCTCCGCGACGAAGGCCTCCTGCATCGGGTGCAGCGCATCGCCGTGGGCGGCCTTCGATGGTGGTGATCTTCGCTCCGTTCGCCGTCACCGCCAGGGTGAGACACGCAAGGACGCGCTGTCCGTCGATGAGGACGGTGCAAGCGCCGCACTGCCCATGATCGCAGCCGTTCTTGGTGCCCGCCAGGCGCTCGCGCAGGACATCGAGCACACTCGCCCGCGCGTCGACCCGCAGGGTGTGGGTGTGATCATTGACCCGCCAGGTGATCTCGACCTCGGGAGGCACGCCCGCCGCGCGGTCATCGGGCGGAGACGTGCTCGTCACTCCGGCTCCGGCGGCCGACGCGGGAGCCCCATCGCGCCCCAGGACGAGCCACGCGGCCGTCACCAGGCTGCCGACCACGAGCTCGCGGCGCGACGGCTGCCAGCCCGAGCGGCCGACCGGGGCAGTCGGTCCGCCGTCAGCGTCGGAGCGATGGTCGTCCCGGGACGCCACCTGCGGATCGCCCAGCCCATCGCGCGCGCAGAGCGCCCGGCCGGCGAGCTCGAGCGCCTGCACCACCGAGGCGAACGTGGGATCCCGATCGGCCCCCACGCTCGGTGCGTGGACGAAGCGGACGATCCCCGCGTCATCGATCACGAACAGGGCCGAGGGCGTGCCCGGGTGAACCCCGTATCGGGTGCGCAGGGCCAGGAGGTCCGGGCCGCTCCCGGTGTCCACCGAGGCGAACAGCTCGAGCTCGTCGTCGGGTCGGAAGCACCACAGTGCGTCCTCGGCCGCGACCAGCAACACCGCGCCGAGGCCGCGCAGCTCGGCGCGCGCACCGCCGAGGGCTTCATCGGCGGCGCACGTCGGGTCCCAGCCGGTCAGGAACGCCAGGACCAATGGTTGCCCCGTGAAGCTCGCCAGGGTGATGGCGTCGAGACCGCCGACGGAGACGGCAAATGGTGGAGCGGCCCGTCCGCAAGCGGGAGCTCCCGCGGGCGCGGCGGGCGGATCTTGCAGCGGCTCATCCATGCACATCGGAGCGCCAGATCCTTCAATTCCCATGCCGTCCCGTGCCTGCTGGTCTCCTGCGCCGCCCCTGGAGCGGCGAGCGCCGCAGTCACTTCACAGAAACGACGGGGCTGCCTGGTTCTCCCCGGGGTTTCGAAAACGAACACTCGTTCGGCGGGCTCAGCTTCCACCTTCCACTTCCCACGGCCTTCGCCGGGCACCGTGGTTGCAGCTGGGCAGCCGTTTCGAAGGAGGAACGACATGGAAACACGACCTGAACGGACGAAAGTCGACCGACCGATCATCTCTGCCGCGAGGCAGCCGGCGACCGACGCCGGAGCCAGCGGACTGGCGGCCCGAGCTCCTGAAGCGGACACCCGGGGCGCGCCCCGCGCGCGCGCGACCGGCGGTTGGGCGCGGGGTCTCGGCTGGTTCGGCGTCGGGCTAGGGGCAGCCGAGCTGCTCGCGCCCTCCGCCCTCCTGGGATTGCTCGGTCTCCGCAGCACGCGGAGACGTCGCCGGATCCTGAGGGCCCTCGGGGCCCGTGAGGTCGGCTCGAGCCTGGCGCTGCTCACCTCACCCAGGCCCGGCCGATGGCTCTGGTCCCGGGTCGCCGGGGACCTCGTCGATCTGGCCCTCATCGGCGGCGGCGCGCTCGCCGATCGGCGCACCCGTGCCGATCGAGCGTCGGTCGGTCTCGCCGCGGTGACGGTCGTGACGGCGGTCGATCTCTGGGCCAGCCTTCGCCGAGGCGATCCGGACCGAGGCCATGGCGCGACGGCGGTCGCGCGGTCCTCATCCCCCACGTCGTCCACCACCGCCCATGGCGTCCCGATCTCCGCCGTCATCACCATCCAGCGGCCGGCGGCCGAGATCTACGACCTGTGGCGCGACTTCGAGAACCTGCCGCGGTTCATGAGCCACCTCCAGCGCGTCGAGGTCCGCGATCCGCTGAGCTCCCGCTGGCACGCCTCGGTGACGGGCCGTGACGCGCTGGCGTGGGACGCCGTCATCGTGGAGGATCGACCGAGCGAGCGCATCGCCTGGCACTCGGTCGAGGGCGCGCCCTTCGAGCACACGGGCGAGGTGCGCTTCGTGAGCGCACCCGGTGGCCGAGGCACCGAGGTGCACCTCAGAATGAATCTCCTCCCGGGGGCGGGCGCGGCGGCCAAGCTGACCGGAGCGGCCAACCTCGAGAAGGCGGCCAGCACCCTGGGGAGGCTGGTCCGCCGCTTGCCAGAGCAGCTCATCGCCGCCGATCTGAAGCGCCTGAAGCAGCTGCTGGAGACGGGCGAGATCACGAGGTCCGACGCCAGCATCCACGAGGGCATGCATCCGGCACGTCCCGATGGGGATCGAGGACCACGGGCGGCCTGGTCGCCCGGGAATGGACCACGAGCCGCCGCCACGGGGGGGCCCGAGACATGAGAGCCAATTGCTGGGAAGGCAAGAAGAAGGTCCGCGTCGAGACGGTACCGGACCCGCGCATCTTGAACGAAAGGGATGCGATCGTGAAGGTCACGGCGACCGCGATCTGCGGCTCGGATCTGCACCTCTACAACGGCCTCATCCCCTCGATGGAGAAGGGCGACGTGCTCGGCCACGAGTTCATGGGCGAGGTCGTCGAGACCGGACGCGGTGTGAAGAAGCTGAAGATCGGCGACCGGGTGGTGGTCCCCTTCCCCATCGCCTGCGGCCAGTGCACGATGTGCCACGAGAGGCTCTTCTCTCTGTGTGAGAACAGCAACCCCAACGCCTGGATGGCCGAGATGCTGTGGGGCCACTCCCCTTCCGGCCTCTTCGGTTACTCCCACGTGCTCGGCGGCTACGCCGGCGGGCAAGCGGAGTACGTGCGGGTCCCCTTCGCCGACGTGGGCCCGATCAAGATCCCGGCCGGGCTCCCCGACGAGCAGGTGCTGTTCCTGTCGGACATCTTTCCCACCGGCTACATGGGCGCCGAGATGTGTGAGATCACGCCGGGAAAGGTGATCGCGGTGTGGGGCGCGGGGCCGGTGGGCCAGTTCGCCATCGCCAGCGCGCGGCTGCTCGGCGCGGAGCGGGTCATCGCCATCGATCGCTTCGATTATCGGCTGAAGATGGCCCGAGATCGGGCCGGCGCCACCCACACCATCGACTACGAGAAGGAGAACGTCCACGATGCCCTGCGCGAGCTGACCGGCGGCCGCGGCCCGGACGCGTGCATCGACGCGGTGGGCGCCGAGGCCCATGGCCACGGGCTCCAGTATGCCTACGACCGCGCCAAGCAAGCCCTGATGCTGGAGACCGAGCGGCCGATCGCCCTGCGTGAAGCCATCCGCGCCTGCCGCAACGGTGGGATCGTGTCCGTGGTGGGCGTGTATGGCGGGCTCATCGACAAGTTCCCCATGGGATCGTTGCTGAACCGCGGCCTGACCATGCGCGGTGGGCAGTGTCACGTGCAGCGCTACCTCGAGCCGCTGCTCGGCCGCATCGAGCGCGGCGAGATCGATCCCAGCTTCGTCATCACGCATCGCATGCGCCTCGATCAGGCGCCAGAGGCCTTCGAGATGTTCCTGACCAAGCGAGACAACTGCGAGAAGGTCGTCCTCTCCCCTTGACCGGGGCGGACCGCCCGGGCTGTCTGCTCGGGGTGACGGGCCTCCACCCCAGGTGTCCGGTCGGTGACAGGAGGCCACGAGATGCGGCTGTACCAGGATGAAAGTGAGGATGAAGGTGCTCGGGTACGACGTTGGCACGACGCTGGCAAAGCCTGATCCAAGAGCCTGATTCAAGAGTCTGATCCATCACAGAAAGGGAACCCAATCATGAACGCCATAGAATTGCTCGAGTCGCAGCATCGCGAAGTGGAGAGCCTGTTCTCGAAGATCGAAAAGGCCAGGACGTCGGCGTCGAAGACCAAGCTGTTCGAGCAAATTGCGGACAAGCTGGCGGTCCACGCCGCCATCGAAGAGCACCACTTCTACCCCGCGGTGAAGGAGAAGCGGACCGAGGACATCCTGCTCGAATCGCTGGAGGAGCACCTCGCGATCAAGCGTGTCCTCGCCGACCTGCTGGACCTGGACGCCGGTGACGAGACCTTCGATGCCAAGCTGAAGGTGCTGAAGGAGGAGGTTGAGCATCACGTCGGGGAAGAGGAGAGCGATCTGTTTCCCAAGGTGCGAGCCGTGATCGACGAGGACCAGCTCGAGGCCATCGGGCAGGAGATGAGCGACGAGCAGGTCGAGCTCGAAGAGCAGGGCGATCCACGAAACGCCGTCCCGGCAGAGACCGGCCAGGCTGCCTCCATCTGAGGAGGGCCGGGGGGCAGGCGCGCCGGGACCCCGCCCAAGGCCTCGTCAGCTCCACCCTGGTCGGCGCTCGAGAGGGCGCCGACCAGGCGTCCGCCGACCGGCTGCGGAGCGCGGAGCCCTCGACAACCCGAGGTCCCCTGGGCCATGCTCCCGCCATGAACAACCAGGGACGTTTCGTTTGGTACGAGCTTCTCACCAGCGATCTGCCGGCCGCCATCGCCTTCTACGCCGAGGTCGTCGGGTGGAGGACCCAGCCCTTCGGGGACGGCAGCGACTACACGATGTGGGTCGGCGACCAGGGTCCTCTCGGCGGCTTGACCCTGCTCCCCGCCGCCGCGAAACAGATGGGCGCTCCGCCATACTGGCAAGCCAACGTCGAGGTGGCCGACCTCGACGGGTCCGTCGTCAAGGTGAAGAAGCTGGGGGGAAAGATCCACCATCAGGAGGACGTGCCGTCGGTCGGACGCTTCGCGGTGATCGGCGATCCGCAGGGCGCCGTGATCTCGATCTTCACCCCGTCGAGCGACATGCCAGCGCACGACAGCAGCAAGCCCGGTGAATTCTCGTGGCACGAGCTCTACACCACCGACCACGAGGCGGCCTTCAACTTCTATCATGAGATCGTCGGCTGGGAGCGGCTCGGCGAATTCGACATGGGCCCCATGGGCAAGTACCTCCTGTGGGGGCGCGGGGGCAAGCAACTCGGCGGCATGATGACGACCCCGAAGGGAATGACGACGCCCGACGGGCGCGAGGTTCCACCGTCGTGGATGTACTACGTGACGACGGCCGACCTCGACGGAGCCCTGGCCCGTGCCAAGGCGAAGGGTGCGCGCGTGCTCAACGGCCCCATGGACGTCCCGGGCGGTCAGCGAATCGTGCAGTTGCTGGATCCACAGGGCGCCGCGTTCGCGCTCGTGACCCCGCCAAAGGCCTAGGACCGCCTCAGAGGCCGCACAGCTCGACGATCGCACGGAGGGGAATCGCCAGGGTCTCGCCGGCCTCGACCAGCTCGTCGGCCAGCTCCTGGAAGGCCCGCTCGAGCAGGTAGGTGTCGAGCAAGGTGGGAAGATCCTCCGGCAGCGGGAGGAACGAGGCGCCATCGGTGGCGTGCAGGTAGGTGCGCAGGAAGGCGCCCGAGGCCCAGCGTTGCCAGGCGTCGGCCCATGGCGCCGCCAGCGCCCGGTCCTCCACCCGGATCACCGCGGCGTCGAGCAGCGGGATGCTGGCCGCGAACCGGAACGATGCCAGCATGCTGGCCACGTCGCGCAGGGCCGAGTGCTTGCGCCGCCGCTCGGCCAGGGTCTGGCTCGCCAGCCCTCCGAAGTCGATGAGCACGAAGTCCTTCCCGGTGTAGAGCGCCTGCTCGAGGTGGAAGTCCCCGTGGGTGCGGATACGCAGTCCTCCGAGGCGCTGGCTCAGCAGCGGCTCGAAGCGCGCGAGCGCCCGATCGCCGTGCTCGACCAGGCGCCGGGCGTCCGGCTCCACCGCCGCCGGGATGCGGGGGAGGCTGTTGCGCAGCAGCCGCACGGTCCGGCCGACCAGGTTGCGCATCGACTGGTACCTCGAGCGCCGGTCGAGCGGGGTGTAGGGCTCGGGCGCGAAGGCCGGCTCGTCGAAGCGGCTGGCCAGCGCCAGGTGCATCTCGGCCGTGCGCTGACCGAGCTTGCTCGCGAGGTCGAGGTAGGTGCCCATGACCTCTGCGACGACAGGCGGAAGCTCGGCCCGTGCTGCCTCGAGCGGCGTTAAAGGCCCCGCGCCCCCGCCGCTCGGCGGAGGAGCGGTCTCCCGGTGGCGCGTGAGGATTCGCTCGAAGAACCGACGCAGCTCCTCCCCGGTGTGGGTCCAGGCCGTCCCCTCGTTGGGGACGAAGGCTTGCACCACCGCAAGCGTGCTCGGCTCCGCCCGCCCGCGCCAAAGCTCGAGGGCGCCGACCACCGCGGGGGAGAGCCCGGGCGCGTGCTGGTTCAAGAAGCGGTTGACCTCGAGCTCGGGGCTGACCCCGTCCTCGGGCCTCCGAAACATCTTGAGCAGGTAGCGATCGCCGTAGCGGATGGCGGCCGCGACGTGCTGCGCGCTGATGTTTCGGGGCTCGGCGTCGGGGATGTCGAGGGGAACGAAGGCTCGGGCCTGCACCACGAGCTCGCCGCGCACGAAGCGGCGCTCGGCCGCCACCACCTCGAGCAGGCGCCGCGAGGACGGACCATCCTCGAGCGCGTCGACGAGGGGCAGGTCCCCCGAGGGGGTGTGCAGCGTGGCGATGAGGGCGATGGCCGGAACCACGCGCCCGTCGGTGGCGGCGGCGGTCGCGACCGGCAGCACGTACCGCTCCGGCTCCCCTTGCCCGTCGTCGACGGCGACGATCAACACCTGGGTCTCGCCGAGGGCGACCGCCTCCTCGATGCGCACGGCGGTCACCGGGTGGGTCCGACCCGCGAACCAGCGACGGGTCGCGAGGAAGGCCGGCAGGGCATCCTCGAGCGCGAGGCGTCCCTCACCCGTGAAGAGGCCCTCGAAGCTCGCGCACTCCACCACCGGTGGTCGGTATTGCGCCGCGGCCAGCTGGGTGTCGTCCGCCGATTGTTGCGGCTCGAGCGAGAACCAGTAGAACGCGTGTCCACCGAGGGTGAGGGGGTAAGGCGCGACCCCCACGGCCGGGAGCTCCGTGTTGCCCACCAGCTCGACCGGGCGCGTGCCCTTCCAGGCCGACAGATCGAGCTCGACGTACTGCACGAAGCGCGACAGGTTGGCCACCACCAGCACCGTCTCGTCGTCCGCCGGGTGATCGGTGCGCGGGTGGAACGTCCTCGTGAAGGCCAGGATCCGGTGATTGACCGGCGTCAGGAAGGCGATGCTCCCGTGACCGAAGGCGGAGAAGCGCTTGCGCAGCGCGATCAAGCGCTTGGTCCACCACAGGAGCGAGCTCGAGTTGTCCTGCTGGGCCTCGACGTTGATCGCCTCGTAGTGGTACTCGGGATCGATGGTGATGGGCAGGATCAAGCGCTGGGGGTTGGCCCGCGAGAACCCGGCGTTGCGGTCGGCGCTCCACTGCATGGGGGTCCGCACCCCGTTGCGGTCCCCGAGGAAGACGTTGTCGCCCATGCCGATCTCGTCACCGTAGTAGAGGACCGGGGTGCCGGGCAGCGACAGCAGGAGCCCGTTCAGCAGCTCCATCTTGCGACGATCGTTGCCGACCAGGGGCGCGAGCCGCCGCCGGATGCCGAGGTTGATGCGCATCTCGGTGTCGCGGGCGTAGGCGCGGTACATGTAGTCCCGCTCCTCGTCGGTGACCATCTCGAGCGTCAGCTCGTCGTGGTTGCGCAGGAACAGCGCCCACTGACAGCTGGGGGGGATCTGCGGGGTCTGGGCCAGGATGTCCATGATCGGGAAGCGATCCTCCATGTGGATCGACATGAACATCCGCGGCATGATCGGAAAGTGAAAGTTCATGTGGCACTCGTCGCCGGCCCCGAAGTAGGCGGCGGCGTCCTCGGGCCACTGGTTGGCCTCGGCCAGCAGCATGCGATCCTGATAGCGGGCGTCGACGTGCGCGCGCAGCCGCTTGAGGAAGGCGTGGGTCTCCGGCAAGTTCTCGCAGCTCGTGCCCTCGGCCTCGTACAGGTAGGGGACGGCGTCGAGGCGCAGCCCATCCACGCCCTTGTCCAGCCAGAAGTCCACCACGCCGAGCAGCGCCTCCTCGACCGCCGGATTGGCGAAATTGAGGTCGGGCTGGTGCCCGTAGAACCGGTGCCAGAAGTAGGCCTTGGCGATCCCGTCCCAGGTCCAGTTCGAGTGTTCGAAGTCCTTGAAGATGATGCGCGCCTCGCGGTAGCGCTCCTGCGAGTCACTCCACACGTAGAAGTCGCGCTCGACCGAGCCCGGCGGCGCGAGGCGCGCCCGCCGGAACCAGGGATGCCGGTCGGAGGTGTGGTTGAGGACGAGCTCGGTGATGATCCGGATGCCGCGACGGTGGGCCTCCTCGAGCAGGACCGTGAAATCCGCCAGGGTGCCGCAGTCGGGGTGGATGTCGGTGTAGTCGGCGATGTCGTAGCCGTCGTCACGCAGCGGGGAGGGATAGAACGGCAGGAGCCAGAGGGCCGTGACGCCGAGGTCCTGCAGATAGTCGAGCTTGGAGGCCACCCCCCGAAAGTCCCCGATTCCGTCGCCGTTGCTGTCGAAGAACGAGCGCACGCGCAGCTCGTAGAGGATGGCGTCCTTGTACCACAGCGGGCTCGGGCCGAGCCGCTTGCCGGCCCGAGACAGGGGCGAGACCCACCGCCGCCGGGTCATGGACGGGCGCACCGGCGGTGGGCCCGGAGGTCCTCGAGGTCCCTGAGTGAGAGAGAGGCGGAGCCCATGTGTCAGCCGCCCGGAACCTAAGCACGAATCCCCGGCCCACAAGGACCGGGCGCGCGGCCCCGGCACCGGCGCCCGCCCCTGGTTCGCGCCGCCCGCCCGTTCTACTTCGAAGGCGGCGCGCTCGGCGGGAGCCGCACCACCGCCATGGGGGCCTTGGGCGCGCTCCGGTACTCGTGCATCTTGTACTGGATCTTGCGCGCGCTGATGCCGAGCACCTCCGCTGCCTCGCTGGTCGAGCCGCCGGTCGCCTCGAGGGTCTTGGTGATGGCGTAGCGCTCGATCTCCTCGAGGGTGGTGCCCGGAATGGTCACCCCATCGCGCGGCGTCGGGCTCCGCACCTCGGGCGGCAGGTGCCGCGGCAAGATCCACGGTCCGTCGCACAGCACCACCGCCCGCTCGATCACGTTCTCCAGCTCACCGACGTTGCCAGGCCACGCGTGGGCGGCCAGCACCAGCAGCGCGTCGGACGAGAATCCGGTGATGGACTTGCCGTGCACCAGACCGAGCAGCCGTCCCAGCAGGTGGCGGCACAGCGGCCCGACGTCCTCGGGGCGCTCGCGCAGCGGGGGGAGGTGCAGGCTGAACACCGACAGCCGGTAGTAGAGATCCTCGCGGAAACGCCCCGTCGCGGCCTCGGCCTTCAAGTCGTGGCGGCTGGCTGCCAGCACCCGCACATCGGCGCGCTGGGGCTCGGTTCCCCCCACGCGCTCGAAGGTTCCGGCCTCGAGGAATCCGAGCAGCCGGGCCTGGAGCGGCAGCGGGACCGCCGCGATCTCGTCGAGGAACAACGTCCCGCCGTCGGCCTGGCGCAGCTTCCCGTCGGCGCGGCCGGGGGGCTCGGGGGTGCCCGCGCGGGCCCGCGCCGTCGGCGCCACACCGAAGAGCGCCGCCTCGAGGGCGGCCTCCCCCCACCCCTCGCAGGACAGCCGCACGAAGGGGCCGTCGGCCCGCGGGCTGCGGGTATGAATGGCGGTGGCGATCAGGTCCTTGCCGGTCCCCGACTCCCCGGTGACGAGGACGCTGCTGCGGGCCCCGGCCACCTGCACGACGGTGGCGGCCACCTGCTGCATCGCCGGCGAATCGCCGACCAGCTCGGGCAGACGCCCGACCCCTTCGGGCGCGCGCGATCTCGACCGCGCTGGCCCCACCGTGCGGGTGTGGCGCCGCAGGCGCAGCTGCTCGAGCTCGTGCTTCAGCACCCCGGTCAGCTCGGCGAGATCGAGCGGCTTGGTCAGGTAGTCGGCCGCCCCATCCTTCATGGCGGTCACGGCGCTATCCACGCTCGCGAAGCCGGTCATGATGAGGACGCACACGTCCACGTCCTGGCTCCGGATCTTGCGCAGGAGCTCGATCCCGTCCATCCCGGGCATCTTGAGATCGGTCAGCACCACATCCGGCGCGAAGTCCGCCAGCTTGCCGAGCGCCTTGAAGCCGTCCGCGGCGGTCTCGACGGCGTAGCCCTCTACCCGCAACAGCTCGGAGAGGGCGGCGCGGGCCTGGCTGGCGTCGTCCACCACGAGGATCCGGGCCTTGCTCATTGCCACGCCCCCCTCAGGTCCGTTCCCACATCCCGTCCTCGTCCTCGTCGCCGTCCTCGTTCCGCGACCGGACGCGACGTGGGACGAGGACGGTCAAGGCACGGTGGGACCCGGGGGAACGGCGGGAGACGGCTGAGGCGCGGAAGGGGGTGGGGGCGGCAGGGGGACGTGCGCTGGTCCGGAAGCCGCGGCGCGAGCAGCGTCCGCGCGCCTGCGTCGCTCACGCGCCTCCTCGAAGCCCCAGCGCTCCTCCTCGGCGTCGAGCTGCAACCCTCCGGAGGCCGAACGCAGGGCAGCCGCCTTCTCGGCGGTGGAGTCCTTCTCACGGGCCGGAGAGGCCGGCGCCGGCGCCCTGGCCTTGGACGGGGTCGCACACCCCCAGGCTCCGCTGAAGAGCCCACAGACCACCGCCAAACACGACAGCGACCGGCAGAGGAACGGCAGCCCGCGCGGCGTCCGCGCCAGGCTCGGCGCGCGCGCGTCGCTCTGGCCATGTCGGTGTCGATGTCGCTGTCGGTCTCGGTGTCGGTCATGACGGGCGTCGAGGTGCTTGGTCGATCTGTTCATTGGATGTGGCACGGTCCCCCTTCGCACAAAAAAACGCAAGCGTCGAACCTCCAGGCGAGACTCCCTGGCCTGCCGGCGGCTCCAATCTCGCTCGCCGCGCGGTAATCTCACGCGAGCCCATGTCCAGCTCGCCGCCCGACCGCGCCACCACCGCCGTCACCCCCGTCGTCCTGTCCCCGCGCGCCGGAGAGATCATCCGCGCCCTCGGGCTCGTGCCGCATCCCGAGCGCGGCCATTACCTGGAGACCCATCGCGCGGAGACCGCCGTCGTCGCGGCCACGCACCCCGGTCCCCGGGCTGCGTCGACGGCCATCTACTTTCTGGTGACCGCGGCGGCTCCCGCCACGCTCCTTCACCGCCTGAAGTCGGACGAGGTCTTTCACCTGTACGAGGGCGGGCCGGTCGACATCCTGCGGCTCGGCCCCGGTTCGAGCTGCGACGTGGCGCGTCTCGGGCGCGATCTGGCGGCCGGGCAGCGCCCGCAGCTCGTGGTTCCGGCGGGGACCTGGTTTGGTATCGAGCTCGGTGCCAGCGCCGAGCTCGGCCCCGACTTCGCCTTGATGGGTTGCACCGTCGCTCCCGGGTTCGAGTTTGCCGACTTCGAGCTGGCCGAGGGACCGGAGCTCGCCGTGATGTATCCCACCATGGCCGGACGCATCGCGCGGATGAGCCGCTCCGCCGCGCCCTGAGCCAGCTCGAGTCAAAGGCATGGGCCACGGCCACGCGTCGCGGCCACGTGAAGGTTGGGGCGGCGCGAGAGGTCAGGTGAAGGGCGGGTGAATGTTTATGTTTAATGACATCGACATATGACAGCCCACAGATCGTCTAGTAGATCCATCAGACTGCGGGGGTCACGTCTCTTTGCCGTCCTCCCCGTGGCGTTGCCGCCGGATTGCCGCGCCAGCCCCAGCCCC
>CAZIOH010000087.1:0-13812 GCA_964540815.1 uncultured Myxococcales bacterium
GTATCGCCATCTCCCGCCACGTCAAGCGCGGCGGCAAGCTCTACATCCGGATCTTCCCCGACAAGCCCCTCTCCAAGAAGCCGGCCGAGACCCGCATGGGTAAGGGCAAGGGCAACCCCGAGGAGTGGGTGGCGGTGGTCCGTCCGGGCCGCGTGATGTACGAGCTCGAAGGGGTGGACGAGGTCCTGGCGCGGCAGGCCTTCCACCTGGCCGAGCACAAGCTGGCGGTCCAGACCCGGGTGGTCGGACGGGAGCAGATCCTGTGAAGGGGGTCCACGCCAAGGACCTGCGGGGCAACGAGCCGGACGAGCTCCGCAGCACGCTGCGCAAGCTCGAGGAGGATCTCTTCAAGAACAAGCTGAAGAAGGTCACCAACCAGCTCGAGAACACCATGTTGCTCCGGCATGCGCGGCGCGACATCGCGCGGGTCAACATGGTGATCGGCGAGAAGTTGCGGGCAGGCTCTGCCCCTGCGAAGGAGAAGTGACCGTGGCCCAGCAAGAGCAAGCGAGCAATGATCCCCAGGCCGACGCCAAGCCCCGAGGTCGCGAGGAGTCGCGGCGGCGCGAGCTGGTGGGCGTCGTCACCAGCGACAAGATGCAGAACACCCGCGTGGTCATCGTCGAGCGGCGGTTGTCCCACGACAAGTACGGGAAGTTCATGACGGCGCGCAAGAAGTTCAAAGCGCACGACGAGAAGAACGAGTACAAGGTGGGCGATCGCGTGCTGATCGTGGAGTCCCGCCCCCTTTCCCGCGACAAGCGCTGGCGCGTGGAAAAGCTGATCGAGCGCCCGCAGGAGGCGTGAGCGGCCCTCCCCGGGCCCGCACGCAGGAACGACAATGGTCCAGACAACGACGACTCTCGACGTGGCCGACAACTCGGGTGCCAAGAAGCTGATGTGCATCCGGGTGCTGGGCGGCACCAGGCGAAAATACGCGTCCCTCGGGGACGTGATCGTGGTTTCCATCAAGGAGGCGATCCCCAACGCCAAGGTCAAGAAGGGGGATGTGGCCAAGGCGGTGATCGTCCGGACCCGCAAGGAGGTCTCGCGGCAGGACGGCTCGTACATCCGCTTCGACGCCAACTCGGCGGTGCTGGTGGACAAGGACAACGAGCCGATCGGGACCCGCATCTTCGGGCCGGTGGCCCGGGAGCTGCGGGCCAAGAAGTTCATGAAGATCATCTCGCTCGCGCCGGAGGTGCTGTGATGCACGTTCGCAAGGGAGACCAGGTGGTGGTGGTGGCTGGCAAGGAGAAGGGCAAGCGCGGCCGAGTCCTGCGCCTCTTGACCTCCAAGGAGCGGGTGGTGGTCGAGCGGGTGAACCTGGTCAAGCGCCACACCAAGCCCACCCAGCGCAGCCCGCGCGGGGGGATCCTGGAGAAGGAGGCCGGGTTGCCGGCGTCGAACGTGTCCCTGTGGTGCGCCAAGTGTTCGGCGCCCCGCCGCGCGCGGGCGCTGATCGATTCCGCCAACAACAAGAAGCAGCGTGTGTGCGTCAAGTGCAGCACGGTGTTCGAGACGACCTAAAGGACGGACGGGCCATGGCCGAGCAGACGGAAAAGACCGAGAAGAAGCGTCCGCAACTGACGCCCGAGCAGGAGGCCGAGGCCGCCAAGAAGAAGGCGGCGCGCGCGGAGTCCAAGCAGTCGGGCAAGTCGGGGAAGTCCGGCAAGGGCGGGAAGGGCGGCGGCTCGGCGCAGGAGCTGTCCGCCGAGCGGGTGCATCGCACCGCCCAGCCGCGCCTGCAGAAGGTCTACGAGACCGAGGTGCGGCAGAAGCTCAAGCAGGAGTTCGGCCTGGCCAACGTCATGGAGGTCCCGCGGCTCCAGAAGATCACCATCAACGTCGGGCTCGGCGAGGCGGTGACCAACCCCAAGCTGCTCGACACCGCGGTCGAGGAGCTGTCCGCCATCACCGGTCAGAAGCCGGTGGTGACCAAGGCCAAGAAGTCGATCGCGGTCTTCAAGCTGCGCGCCGGCCAGAAGATCGGCGTGATGGTCACCCTGCGTCGCGCCCAGATGTACGAGTTCCTGGATCGCCTGATCGGCTTCGCGCTGCCGCGGGTGCGCGACTTCAAGGGCGTCTCGCCCAAGGCCTTCGACGGGCGCGGGAACTACACCCTCGGGGTGCGGGAGAACATCATCTTCCCCGAGATCAACTACGACCGCTTGGACAAGCCCAAGGGTATGAACATCACCTTCACCACGAACGCTCGCAACGACGAGCAGGGGCGCGCGCTGCTGCGCCACCTGGGAATGCCGTTTAGGATCTGACCATGGCAAAAACCGTTGACATGCACCGAAAGCCGCCCAAGTGGCGGGTCCGGCACCGAAACCGTTGCAAGCAGTGCGGGCGTTCGCGCGCGTTCCTGCGCAAGTTTGAAATGTGCCGGGTGTGTTTCCGCATGTACTCGCTGCGCGGCGACATCCCGGGCGTCATCAAGTCGAGCTGGTAGGTGAGGACATGACTGACCCGATCTCCGATTTTCTCACGCGCATCCGCAACGCCATCCTGGCCCGACACACCGAGGTCATCTCGCCGTCGTCCAAGCTCAAGGTGCGGATCGCCGATCTCCTCAAGGACGAGGGCTACCTGGCCGGTCACACGGTCCGCGAGACCGAGAAGGGGCCGGAGCTGGTGGTGCGCCTGCGCTGGGCGGACCCACGCACCAACGCCATCACCGGGGTTCGCCGCCGCTCGCGTCCCGGACAGCGCACCTACGTCGGCAAGGACTCGATCCCGAAGATTCGTTCGGGCTTGGGGATTGCCATCCTGTCCACCTCGCGCGGTCTGATGACCGACCGGGCCGCCCGCAAGGCCGGCGTCGGTGGCGAGCTGCTCTGCGAGGTTTGGTGATGTCACGCATCGGACGCAAGCCGCTGATCCTGCCCAAGGGCGTCTCGCTCTCGCAGAAGGCCGGGTCGGTCGGCCTCAAGGGACCGAAGGGCGAGCTCAACCGGGCCCTGCCGGGGGGCGTGTCGCTCAAGGTCGAGGGGACCAAGGTGGTGGTCGAGCGGGCCGATGATTCGCGCGAGAACCGCTCGAAGCATGGCCTCATCCGGGCCCACCTCGCCAACATGCTCAAGGGGGTGACCGACGGGTGGACCCGCGAGCTCGAGATCAATGGCGTCGGCTACCGCGCCGAGGTCACCGGTGACGCCCTGACCATGGCGCTCGGGTACTCGCACCCGGTGGTCTTCAAGCTGCCGAAGGGGATCTCCGCCAAGGTGGAGAAGAACCGGGTGATCCTGTCGGGGGCCGACCGGGACATGCTCGGTCAGACCGCCGCCAAGGTCCGCGAGCTGCGTCCGCCCGAGCCCTACAAGGGCAAGGGTGTGAAGTACGTGGAAGAGGTCATCAAGCGCAAGGTCGGCAAGGCCGGCGCCACCAGCGGCGGCTAAGGAATCGGGAGCTGAGACAACATGTTGCTGAGCAAGACAGACAGTCGGAAGAAGCGCCACCGTTCGCTGCGAAAGCGCATCAACGGCACCTCGGAGCGGCCGCGCCTGAGCGTCTTCCGGAGCACGCGCCACATCTACGCCCAGGTGATCGACGACCTCAGCCAGAAGACCCTGGTGTCCGCCGCGGACATCGAGGAGGCGCTGCGCGAGAGCAAGGCCCCCAAGAAGGAGCGGGCCAAGCTGGTGGGCGCGGCCATCGCCAAGAAGTGCCTGGCCCAGGGCATCGACAAGGTGGTCTTCGACCGCGCCGGTTACAAGTACCATGGCCGGGTCTCGGCCCTGGCCGACGGAGCCCGCGAAGCGGGATTGAAGTTCTAGGAGCTGGGTAAGGAAAAACCATGGCAATCAATTTCGAAGACGTCGGCGAGCTGGTCGACAGTGTGGTGTTCATCAACCGCGTCGCCAAGGTCGTCAAGGGCGGCCGCCGCTTCTCCTTCTCGGCCCTGGTGGTGGTGGGAGATCAGCGCGGCTACGTGGGCGCCGGCCTCGGCAAGGCCAACGAGGTGCCCGAGGCGATCCGCAAGGGGACCGAGCAGGCCAAGAAGAGCCTGTTTCACATCCCCCTCATCGGCGGCACCATCCCCCACGAGGTGCAGGGGCACTTCGGGTCCGGGACCGTGCTGCTGCGGCCGGCCAGCGCCGGTACCGGCGTGATCGCGGGCGGCGCCGTTCGCCCCGTGCTCGAGGTGGCCGGGGTTCAGGACATCCTGACCAAGTGCATCGGCACCTCGAACCCGCACAACGTCATCCACGCCACCATCGACGCGCTCCAGCAGCTGCGCAGCGCCGAAGACTTCGCCAGCCTGCGCGGCAAGCGGCTGGACGAGATTCGCGACTAACGACTTTCGCGGGCCATTCCGCCGCCGCCTAGGACCGGGGAGAGAAGATTCATGGCAAAGCAGATCAAAGTCACCTTGATTCGGAGCGGGATCAATCGTCCCGAGCCGCAAAAGCGCACGATCCGGGCCCTCGGGCTCAATCGAATGTGGCAAACCTCGACTCTTCCGGACAATCTTGCGGTTCGCGGCATGATCCGGGCGGTCGCGCATCTCCTTCGAGTGGAGGCGGCCGAGTAGCACCAGCTCCGGCCGGACGGGTGCCCCCCGCGGGTGAGCCCAGGGTCCTCGACCGGTCCGTCAGCCAGCCACCGTTCGCGAGCAGCCAAACAAGCCAGCCAAGCCAGCAGGGACCACAGACACTTTCCAACCGATTGCGCGCCGAGGCGCGAGTCAAGAGCGAGAATCACGATGGGAACTACGCTTCACACTCTCAAGGGACCGGCCGGGTCGACGCGCAACCGAAAGCGTATCGGTCGCGGTCCGGGGTCGGGCACCGGCGAACAGTCGGGCAAGGGCGTCAAGGGCCAGAAGGCCCGGACTGGCCACCACGGGGCCCGCCTGGGCTTCGAGGGCGGCCAGATGCCCATGCAGCGCCGCTTCCCGAAGAAGGGCTTCAAGAATCCCTTCCGGGTGGAGGTGTTCGCGGTGAACGTCAGCGACCTCGAGGCCCGGTTCGAGGGGCAGGTGGTCGACCTCGCCAGCTTGCAGGCGCGTGGCCTGGTGCCGCGGCGCGAGAAGGCCGTCAAGGTGCTCGGCAACGGTGATCTGACCAGGAAGCTGACGGTGCGGGCGGCGGCCTTCTCGGCCTCCGCCAAGGAGAAGATCGAGAAGGCGGGCGGCGTCGCCGAGCTCGTGGCGGACTGATCATGGCGTCGGGCTTCGGAAACATCGGGAAGATTCCCGAGCTGCGCAAGCGGATCCTCTACACCGTGCTTCTGCTGGCGGTGTACCGGATCGGCGCCTTCGTGACCACCCCGGGTGTGAATCGGGCCATCATGGCCAAGATCGTCAACCAGGGCTCCGGAAGTTTCCTCGGCCTCTTCAACATGTTCTCGGGCGGGGCGCTCGAGCAGATGTCGATCTTCGCGCTCGGCATCATGCCGTACATCAGCGCCTCGATCATCCTGCAGCTCTTGACCGTGGTGGTCCCCAAGCTGGAGCAGATCCAGAAGGAAGGCCAGATGGGGCAGCGGCGCCTCAACCAGTACACCCGCTACGGGTGCGTGATCCTCTCGCTGATCCAGTCCTTCTTCATCTCGCGCTGGCTCGAGTCCAACAACCG
Source organism: uncultured Myxococcales bacterium (assembly GCA_964540815.1). Lineage (GTDB taxonomy): Bacteria > Myxococcota_A > Polyangia > Fen-1088 > Fen-1088 > CAZIOH01. The sequence goes on from CAZIOH010000087.1 coordinate 5,586, forward strand.
GGCCTACGCGCAGTTCGGCCAGGTGGTGCTCAACCCGGGGCTCGGCTTCCGGGTCATGACCATGATCTCCCTGACCACCGGCACCGCGTTCATCATGTGGCTCGGTGAGCAGATCACCGAGCGCGGGATCGGCAACGGCATCTCGCTCATCATCTTCGCGGGCATCGTGACCGACATGCCGGACGCGGCGACGCGCATGTTCTCCAAGGCCCGCACCGGGGACATCACCGCCTTCGACCTGGCGGTGATTGGCCTCCTCATCGTGGTGGTGGTGGCGGCCATCATCTTCTTCGAGCGCGGGCAGCGGAAGATCCCCGTGCAGTACGCCAAGCGGGTGGTGGGCAAGAAGATGTTCGGCGGCCAGACCACCCACCTGCCCCTCAAGGTCAACACGGCCGGGGTGATCCCGCCGATCTTTGCCTCGTCGATCCTGATGTTCCCGCAGCAGATCGCCTCGTTCGTGCAGGCCCCCTGGATGAACCGAATCTCGGAGGCCCTGCACCCCGGGGATTGGCGCTACAACGTGATCTACGTCGGGCTGATCTTCTTCTTCTGCTACTTCTACACCTCGGTGACCTTCAATCCGATCGACGTGGCCGACAACATGCGCAAGTACGGGGGGTTCGTCCCGGGGATCCGGCCCGGCAAGGCCACCGCCGCCTACATCGACAAGGTCCTCACCCGCATCACGTTCGGCGGGGCGGTCTACATCGCGACCATCTGCGTCCTGCCTTCGCTGCTGCAGGACAAGCTCAAGGTCCCCTTCTACTTCGGGGGCACGGGGCTGATGATCGTGGTGGGGGTGGCCCTCGACACGGTTCAGCAGATCGAATCTCACCTGATCACCCGCAACTACGAGGGGTTCGCGGGCCCCCGCGGACCACGTATCCGGGGCCGCGCGACCCGCGCGACCGGCGCCATCTCGTGACCCCGTGCCGCAAGCTCTGCGCTTCCCCAAGGACCTGCGTGAATACGTGACGGATGGAGCAACGCCGTGAGATCGGCAGGCACGCCGTGGGTGAGCGGGTCCTCCTGTTCGGGCCACCGGGGGTGGGAAAGGGGACCCAGGCCATCCGGCTGGCCGCGACCCTGCGGGTCCCTCACGTCGCCACCGGCGACATCCTGCGGACGGCGCTGCAGTCCCACACGCCCCTCGGTCGCCAGGCGCGGGCCTTCGTGGAGCGCGGTGAGCTCGTCCCCGACGACACCATGGTCGAGCTGGTGCGGGTCCGGCTGGCGGAGCGAGACGCCGCCAGCGGGTTCATCCTCGACGGGTTCCCGCGGACGGTCTCCCAGGCCGCCGCGCTCGGCGACCTGCTGGCGGTGGCCGGGGTCGCCCTCGACGCCGTCATCGTGCTCGACGCCCCGACCGAGGCCCTGGTGCGGCGGCTCTCGGGACGGCGGATCTGCGAGCACTGCCAGGACAGCTACCACATCGTCAGCCGGATCCCGCGCACGCAGGGGATCTGCGACCGCTGTGGTGGCAAGCTCATCCAGCGGGCCGACGACGCCGAGGCCACCGTGCGCTTCCGCCACCTGGAATACGCGGCCAAGACGCAGCCGGTCATCGATTTTTTCAATCGGAGCGGTTGGCCCGTCCGGGTGGTGGACGCCATCGGCGACATCGACCAGATTTTCGGGCGAATCTACGCTGCCATGTTCTGGCGTGACTGAAGGAAACACCGAGATGGCGATCCAGCTGAAGAACCGGTCGCAGATTGCGAAGTTGCGAGAGGCCAACCTGATCGTCGCCGAGGTCCTGGACGTGCTCGAGAGCGCGGCCAAGCCCGGGATGTCGACCTGGGAGCTGAACGAGCTCGCCGCCCAGCGCCTCAAGGCCTTGAAGGCCGAGTCGGCGTTCCTCGGCTACCACGACTATCCAGCGGTGCTCTGCACCTCGGTCAACGAGGTGGTGGTCCACGGCATTCCACGCAAGGACCTGATCCTGAAGGACGGCGACCTGCTGTCGATCGACTTCGGGGCGTTCAAGGACGGGTGGTGCGGGGACTCCGCGCGCACCATCCCGATCGGGATCATCTCGGACGCCGCCCGCGCCCTGATGGATGCCACCCGGGAATCCCTCGAGCGTGCGATCGCGGCCTGCGTCCCCGGCAACCGGCTGGGAGACATCGGGGAGGCCGTGCAGTCCTACGTCGAGCCCCTCGGCTACTCGGTGGTCCGGCAGTTCGTCGGTCACGGGATCGGGCGCCGGATGCACGAGGAGCCCCACGTCCCGAACTACGGGGTGCGGGGCCGGGGCCTGCGCCTGTCCGAGGGGCTGGTGGTGGCCATCGAGCCCATGATCAACCTCGGGGGACCCGAGGTCCTGACCGAAGAAGATGGCTGGACGGCTGTAACCAAAGATGGTAGCCTCTCCGCCCATTTTGAGCATTCCGTGGCCGTGACTGAAAACGGCCCGCTCGTGCTGTCCCGGCGGTAGCCGGGCGGCGGTGAATCGAGCCGAGTCTCCTGGGAGCAAAACACCATGAAGGTCAGAGCGTCCGTGAAGAAGGTCTGCGACAAGTGCAAGGTCATCCGCCGCCGTGGAGTGCTGCGGGTGATCTGCGAGAACGCCCGCCACAAGCAGCGGCAGGGCTGACCCTCGCACGGGCCCAGCCAGCAGTCCAAGAGCAGGCGCATCGGATAGACGGAAGCGTTTCAGGTAAGGAAAGGATTCGACCACGATGGCACGTATCGCCGGCGTCGATCTGCCCCGCAACAAGCGGATGGAGATCGCTCTCACGTATCTGTATGGAATCGGGAAGGTGCTCTCGCGCCAGATCCTGGCCGCGGCCGAGGTCTCCCTCGACAAGCGCACCGACGATCTCGACGACAACGAGGCCCGGCGGATCCGCGAGACCATCGAGCAGCGCGGCCTGAAGATCGAGGGAGATCTCCGCCGCGAGGTCGGCCTCAGCATCAAGCGCCTGATGGATCTCGGCTGCTACCGAGGTCTGCGCCATCGCAAGGGCCTCCCGGTGCGCGGGCAGCGGACCCACACCAACTCCCGCACCCGCAAGGGACCGCGCAAGGGGCAGGCCATCAAGCGCAAGGAGACCGGCGCCTAGTCGGCGCTGGTACGCAAAGGAAACCACATGGCGACCGCCGAGAACAAGCCGAAGTCGAAGGCCAAGAAGACCCGCAAGAACATCCAGAGCGGGATCGCGCACATCACCGCCTCCTTCAACAACACCATCGTCACCATCACCGACGTGTCCGGGAACGTGGTGTCCTGGTCGTCATCGGGGGTCAAGGGGTTCAAGGGCTCGCGCAAGTCGACGCCCTTCGCGGCGCAGCTGGCCGCCGAGGACGCCGGGCACAAGGCCATGGAGCACGGGATGCGCTCCCTCTCGGTCTTCATCCGCGGGCCGGGCTCGGGGCGCGAGTCGGCGCTACGGGCGCTGGCCGCCACCGGCTTCAAGATCTCCTTGATCCGCGATCTGACCCCGATTCCGCACAACGGTTGCCGGCCCCCCAAGCGGCGCCGGGTCTGACGTCGTCGTGCCAACCCCCTCCATGCGTACTCCTGGGCTGCTGAGGATCTGACCGAACATGGCTAATTACTCTGGACCGGTGTGTCGCCTTTGCCGGCGCGAAGACATGAAGCTCTTTCTCAAGGGCGACCGCTGCTACACCGACAAGTGTGGCTACGAGCGGCGCGCCTACGCCCCCGGCCAGCACGGCCAGGCCCGGCGTCGGAAGGTGTCGAACTACGGGGCCCAGCTGCGAGAGAAGCAGAAGGTCAAGCGCATCTACGGGCTCGCCGAGCGGCAGTTCCGCGGGTACTACCACAAGGCCATCCGCATGAAGGGGGTGGCCGGTGAGAACCTGCTGCAGCTCCTCGAGCGGCGCCTGGACAACGTGGTATATCGGCTCGGCTTCGCGTCCGACCACGCGGAGGCGCGACAGCTGGTGCGCCACGGGCACTTCCGCATCAACGGCAGCAAGGTGAACATCCCTTCCTTCCTGTGCCGCGCCAACGACGCCGTCGAGGTCAAGGAAGGCTCGAAGAAGGTCACCCGCATCCTGGAGAGCCTGGGCGCGGTCGATCGCCGCGGGGTCCCGCGGTGGCTCGAGCTCGACAAGGAGGGGTTCAAGGGACGCTTGACGTCGCTGCCCTCGCGTGAGGATTTGACGTTGCCGATTCGCGAGCAGCTGATCGTCGAGCTCTACTCGCGCTGATCGATTTGCCTGGGACCGTATAGGAGAGCTGAATGGCTATCGCTGCATCATCCACCACTGCAAATCACGCTACCCACTACCCGTTCTCGTCGCGGAACTGGCGCGACCTGATCCGCCCGCGGAAGCTCGAGGTCGACTCGGAGTCGCTGACCCCGACCTACGGGAAGTTCACCTGCGAGCCGCTCGAGCGCGGGTTCGGGACCACCCTCGGCAATGGGTTGCGCCGGATCTTGCTGTCGTCGCTGCAGGGCGCCGCCATCACCGCCGTGAAGATCGAGGGGGCGCTGCACGAGTTCACCTCGGTGCCGAACGTGGTCGAGGACGTCACCGACATCGTGCTCAACCTCAAGGAGGTCCTGCTCAAGGTCAACGACGCCAAGCCCAGGGTCATTCGCCTGGACAAGGACGGCGAGGGCAAGGTGGTCGCGGGGGACATCCAGGGTGCCGACGGCATCGAGATCCTCAACCCCGATCACGTGATCTGCACCTGCTCGAAGGGGGCCAAGCTGCGGATGGAGCTGCACATCGGCACCGGCCGCGGCTACGTGCAGGCCGATCGCAACAAGACCCAGACCATGCCGGTGGGCGTGGTGGCCATCGATTCGCTGTTCTCCCCGATCCGCAAGGTCAACTTCCAGGTGACCAACGCGCGCGTCGGGCAGCAGACCGACTACGATCGCCTGACCCTCGAGCTGTGGACCAACGGGGCGGTGCGGCCCGAGGACGCGGTGGCCTTCGCCGCCAAGATCCTCAAGGACCAGCTCAGCATCTTCATCAACTTCGAGGAGGGGGCGGAGCCGGCCCACGACGTCCCGGTCTCGGAGGAGCAGGCCAAGCTCAACGAGAACCTCTGGAAGTCGGTGGACGAGCTCGAGCTGTCGGTCCGCTCGGCCAACTGCCTGCAGAACGCCAACATCCGGCACATCGGCGAGCTCGTGCAGAAGACCGAGTCCGAGATGCTGAAGACCAAGAACTTCGGCCGCAAGTCGCTCAAGGAGATCAAGGAGATCCTGGCCGAGATGGGGCTCTCGCTCGGGATGAAGCTCGAGGGATGGCCGGGGGACGGGCCGCCCAAGAAGGCGTGAGTGGGCCTGAAGCGGCCTGAGTCGGGGCAGCGGACGCGTCCGGGAGTTTTCACCAAGCCAAAATCGCCAAATGGGTTCGCCGAATGGGATCCAGGGGGCACCGCACCGGTGCCACCCTCGGATCGGCGGGGGACCGAGTTCAAGAGAGAGTCGTCATGAGACATCGCAGAGCTGGGGTACATCTTTCGCGGCCGACGGCGCATCGCAAGGCGCTGTTTTCGAACCTGGTTGCCGCGCTGCTGACCAACGAGCGCATCCGCACCACCGACGCCAAGGCCAAGGAGACCCGGCGCCTGGCCGAGCGCACCATCACCTGGGCGCGCCGCGTGGGGGACATCCTGGTCAAGAAGGCCGACCGTCGCAGCGTCGAGGAGTCGGCGCGGGTGGTGCACGCTGTCCGCATGGCGAGGCGCATCGTGCGCGACCGCTCCGCCGTGACCAAGCTCTTCGATGAGATCGGCCCGCGCTTCCTGGCCCGCCGCGGCGGCTACACCCGCATCGTCAAGATGGGTCAGCGCCCCGGTGACGCGGCCCCGATGTCCTTGCTCGAGCTCATCCCGGGCGAGGGCGGTGGTGGCGAGGCCAAAGCCAAGGGCTCGACCTCGACCTCCCCGGCCAAGGGGGGCAAGTCCAAGAAGGAAGGCGCTGCCGCCGGCGCCGCACCGCCCGCCAAGAAGAAGGCCAGAGCCGCGGCCGGGGCCTGAGGTCCCCTAGGGCCCGAGGCCCGGGCGACCGAGGGCTCCCTTTGTTCGCCTTTAGTTTGTGCGTGTGCCTGCCGAGGGTCCTTTTGCGTCAAGGGCGTCAGCCTTGACCAAGAGGAGAGCGCATGACTTCAAGTCTCGGTGCGAGAATGCAGGCCGACCCGATTCACCAGAGGCAGGCGGAACGCCACGATGTGGAGGTTGCCGTCGACCTGGAGAGCGACACGAACTTTTATACCGGGCTGACCCAGAACATCAGTGCCGGGGGCTTGTTCATCGCCACCCATCAGATTCGCCGCGTTGGCGACCACATCCGCCTGAAGTTCACGCTTCCGGGGGCCGGCCGCACCATCGAATGCGACACCGAGGTGCGCTGGATCCGCGAGAATTCCTCGCTGCATCGGACCGACGGAGCGTCGGGGATGGGCTTGCGCTTCCTGAATCTGTCCCCGGCGGATTCGACGGCCATCGAGGCCTTCATCCGCAGTCGCGAATCGCTCTTTTACGACGACGAATGAGGCCCCGCGCCTGAGGAGGCGCGCCCGATGGGCCTCGCGGGCTAGTCCCGCGCGATTGACGGGCCCCCCGCTCCTGACCGATAAGGTCGGCCATGGAGAGTCAGGGTCAAATCGCGGCGCCGTTGCCGGGGCTCGGGGGGGCAATCGGCGTGGCCCTGCTCTCGCTCGGGCTCGTCTGCGTGCTCGCCTACGCCGTCCTTCGGTTCCTGTCCCGTCGGGGTTTCGGCCACGCGAGCGGGCCCATCCGGATCCTGGCCCGCTGCGCGCTGGAGCCGCGCCGTTCGCTGTACCTGATCGAGGTGTCGGGGCGGCGGCTGCTGGTCGGCGCCGGTGACGGGCCGATGACCACGCTCGCCGACCTCGGCACCGAGGCCCCCGGGAGCACGACGGCGCCCGCCGGGACCGCCGTCCTTTCCGAGCCGGCCGTCACGACTGCTGCCGCCGGCGAAGGTTCCGAGGGCCTCGGTGGCGAGCGGGTGCAGGTTGGAGGAGCGCCCGGGCCTGCACAGACGCCTGGGCCGGCGCCGGCCCGGTTCTCGGAGATTCTGGAGAGGGTGCGGGGGCAGCGATCGGGAGCGGGTGCGCCATGAGCCCGGCGGTCGCGCACGTTGCAAACGTCGTCAATGTGGGCCCCGGCCTCGCGCTCGAGCGGGGACCCTTGCCCGGGCTCTCGCCCACCTGGCTGATCGCGGCGGCGCTTCTCTCGCTCCTGCCGTTCTTGCTCCTCATGCTGACGAGCTTCGTGAAGTTGACGGTGGTCCTCTCCATCCTCAAGAGTGCCATCGGCGGGGGCCAGGTGCCTCCGTCGTCCATCGTGACCGGGCTGTCGGCCATCCTCACGCTGTTCATCATGGCCCCGACCGGCCAGCGGATGTACCAGGCCCTCGCCGACGAGACGCCCGCCGGGCCGAACGGCGTCCCCGGGCTCCTGGCTCGGCTCGACAGCCTCGGCGGGGCGCTCGCAGCCGCCGACCGGGTCAAGGAGCCGGTGCGGGCGTTCTTGCTGGCCAACGCCGGTCCCCGGGAGCGCGGCAGCTTCCTGGCGCTGGCCCGCGAGATGCGGCCGCCGGCCGACCGCGCGGCGGTGTCGGATCGCGACTTCCTGGTGCTGGCGCCGGCCTTCGTCGTCTCGGAGCTGCGCCGGGCGTTCGAGATCGGGTTCATGCTGTTCCTTCCCTTCCTGGTCGTCGACCTGGTCGTCGCGAACCTGCTGGTGGGGCTCGGGATGACTTCCCTGTCGCCCGCGCTGGTGGCGTTGCCTTTCAAGCTCCTGCTCTTCGTTCTGGTGGACGGGTGGCACCTCGTGGCCCGCGGGCTGGTCCAGAGCTACCTGTGAGGAGGCACCGATGACGTCGCACGATTTCCTCTTGCGTCTGACCCGCGAGGGCCTGGTGCTGGCCCTCCTCGTGTCGGCACCGCCGCTGCTGGCGAGCTGGCTGGCGGGGCTGCTGGTCGGAATCTTCCAGGCCGCGACGCAGATCCACGAGCAGACCGTGGCGTTCGTTCCGCGGTTGCTGGCGGTGTCGCTGACCCTGCTGGCGATGGGCCCGTCGATCGGCGGACAGCTGTTGCGCTTCTGGGAGGCGCTGCTGCTGGCATTCCCGCGGGTGCATTGACGCCCGCCCGCGCCCGATGCCGCTTCCTTCTCCACCAGCTCTGGCCGCCGCCGCCTGGCCGGTCGCCGCCTGGCCGGTCGCCGCTTGGGCGCTGGCCCTCGCGGCCGCCCGAACGGCGCCGCTCG
>CAZIOH010000087.1:13912-28928 GCA_964540815.1 uncultured Myxococcales bacterium
TGGCCGGTCGCCGCTTGGGCGCTGGCCCTCGCGGCCGCCCGAACGGCGCCGCTCGTGTGGTTGGTGCCGGCGCTCGGGGGCTGGCGCCTGTCCTCGCCGATGCGGGTGGCGCTGGGGGGAATGCTGGCCCTGCTGTGCGTGCCGATGGTGGCGGCGGGGCTCGGTGCGGATCTGGCGCACCTGGTCCTCGGGGCCACCGCCAATGCCAACGGCACCGCCCACGCCCCGATCGCCAGCGCGATCGCGAGCGCGAGCGCCGGGGACGGGGCGGCGTCGCGGCTGACGCCGACACTGGCACTCTGGCTGGTCCGGGAGCTCGCGGTGGGCGCGTCCATCGGGGTCACGGCGGGTGCGATGTTCCGGGCGGCGGAGCTCGCGGGGCTGGTGTCCGGGATCGTCGCGCTCTCGGCCGGCGCGGGCGCGGACGGCGGCGCCGGAGGTGGCTCCGCCGAGGGCGATGCGCCCGCCGCTGCCCGCATCGGGGAGCTCTACCTCCTGCTCGGCATCGTGGCGTTCCTCGAGCTCGGCGGCCTCACGTTGCTGGCCGAGGCCGTTCTTCGCAGCTACCGGCTGATCCCGCTGGGAGCTCTGGCGCCCGCCGGCGACCCGCTCGCTTCGCTGGGGCGCGCGGGTCCCGAGGGCTTCACCCTGCCCCTGGTGCGAGGCCTCGCCGAGCTGGTGGTGCTGACCACCGCCCGCATCTTCGAGACCGCCTTGGTGCTGGCGGCGCCCGCGATCGTCGCGGCCTGCCTGGTGACGCTCGGGTGGTTCTTCGTCGCCCGCGCGGTGCCGGGGCTCGGCGGTCTGGTCGCGTCGCCGCCGGTGCGCGCCTGGCTCGGGCTCGGCGTCCTCGTGCTCGGGCTCGGCGTCTTCGAGCTCACCCGTGCCGACGGCGAGGGATGGAGCGGCGCGATGTCGCAGCTCCCGGCTCTGGTGGGGAGCGCCATCGACCTCTGGCGCGCGCGGCGACCCTGATTCCGTCCTGACGGGCCGAGCGCGCGCTTCAGGCGACCCGGGCTTCCGTCGAACTGGGGAGGATGGAGTCGGGGAAGAGGGAAGACGCCCGGGTGGCAGGTTGGCGGGCCCGCGGACCCGGCGATCCAGGGCGCTCGCCTTCGCCTTCGCCTTCGCCTTGGGGGCCGCCGCTTCGGAGGTCGGTATCGCTCTTGTCCATGCTGGGCATCGCGCTCTTCTCCGGAGGCATCGCCCGGGCGGGCCAGTCGGCCCACTTCGACGATCCCAAGCTCGATCGGGTGTGGGGCGCGCAGCTCTGGGAGCTCACGCCCGCCCGGTCCGGCGGATCTCCTGCTCTCGGGCCCGCTCTCGGGCGCGTGGCTCCTCGCCCGGTTGCTCCAGCCACCTCGACCATCAAGCCGTCCTCGGCCGGGAACGGCTCGGGCCTCGCGGCCGCGCCACACGCGACCGTCGCCACCCGCACCCTGGCCCAGGTGTCTCCCGCGGCGCTGGCCACCGACGACGTGCATGGAGCCACTGCCTCCTTGAAGGTCGCCGCCGCACCGATCGTCCCGGAGAATTCGCCGACCGCCGCCGAGGCACCGCACGGAGGCCCGTGGCCGTACCGACCGCGCATGAAGCTCGCCTACCGGCGCTTCTCGCTCGGAGCCCTCGGCGCCTCTTCTTCCTCTTCTTCCTCTTCTTCTTCCTCCTCCGGATCCACGGCTTTGGCCGGCGCCGCCGAGTCCTTCGAGAGCCTTTCGCTCGACTTCTACCCGATCTCCGGCTACCTGCGCGCGGGCACGGCCACGCAGTTCGGCTGGCAAAGCGGTCAGTTCGATCGGAGCGGCGACTACTTCCTCGCGCAGTCGCTCACCTCGGGGATCCAGCTCCCCGGGCGCATCACCCCGTTCGCCGAGGGGCTGGCCGGTGCCGGATACATGCGCCGCGCCCAGGCCGGCGCGGCGTCCTTGCCGGGAGCCTACTTCCAGGTCGGGATCGAGGCCGGAGTCGAGCTCTACGTGGCGGGGCGGGCATACACCAGCATCGCGGTCGGCTACCTGCACACCGGGAACTTGCTCGTCGTGCAGCAGTCGCTCACCTCGGTCAAGCAGGACGCGTGGGCCCTGAAGGTGGGCGTCGGAATCTGAGGGCACGCGACGCGTCCAGATCCTGTCCTCGCCGACGGGGATAGGGATCCCGGCTCCGAGAACCTGTACCATGGTTGACGGTTAGCCGAGGCACGGGCAGTCTTGCCCCACCGACAGGGAGGTGCGTGATGACGCGACAGGGTCTGGAAGCCGCAGTGGTCCGCGCAGTGGTCACCTTCGCGAGCCTCGGGCTCCTCGCTGGGTGTCAGGGCCGAAGCGATTCGTCGGCTGGCTCGGCCAGCGCGAGCTCCCCGCCCGCGGTCAGCGGAGGCGCCACACCAGCAGGGGGATCGGGCTCTGGTGCCACCGGCAACTCGGCGCCCCCGGGGCCCGGCACGGCGGCGACGAACCCGTCTCCGATCGAGGGGGTCACCTGCTTTGGCGATGACGTGGTCGGCTCCGCGCCTTCCGTGCCCAATCTGCCACCTGGCCTGCCGACCGATCCCTCCGCGTCGCTCGCGCTCGGTCCGACCACCACGCTGCCCACCCCGCCGCCGGCCATCAGCGGCGGCACCCTGCTGGTGCTTCCGGGGGATGCCACGGCCGTCGCATCCGATCCGGATCGCGATCAGATCTACATCGTGAATCTCGGTGCCGACCGGGTCACGACCACCATCGCGCTCCAGCCGGGCGACGAGCCGGGACGGGTCGCCCTGGATGGGGCCTCACACGTGGAGATCGCGCTGCGCGGCGGGGGGGCGCTCGTGACCCTCGATCCGGCGAGCGGCGTCATCCTTCAGCGGCGCGCGGTCTGCGCGGCGCCACGCGGCCTCGCCTACGACGCAAAGACGGATCTGATTCACGTGGCCTGCGCGGACGGCCAGCTGGTCAGCCTCCCGGCGGCCGGCGGCGCGCCGGTCCGCCGAGTCCAGCTCGACGACGATCTGCGTGACGTGGTGGTCGATGGAGACCACCTCCTCGTCAGTCGCTTTCGCTCGGCCGAGATCCTCACGGTCGACTCGGCGGGCGCGCTCACCGCCCGCACCCGGCTCGGAGGCTTCCGCTCGCCGCAGACCCGTGGGGGTCAACTCTTCACGCCGGCGGTGGCGTGGCGCATGGTCGGCATGCCGGGGGGCGGGGCCGCCATGATGCACCAGCGCGGCGTCGACGACCCGATCCAGCGCGGCCGAGCCGGGCACATCGTCCCGGGAAGCTACGGGAGAGGCACGTCCCCGACGAACTGCGACGGCATCGTACATGCCGCCGTCAGCCGCATGAAGGCGGATGGGACCATCTCCGCGGGACCGGCGCTGGCCGATGTCCCGTTGCCGGTGGACCTGGCCGTCTCGGCCGACGGACAGCAGATCGCCATGGTGTCGGCGGGGAACGACGGCACCACCGCCAGCGCCTTCGGGTCGAGGGTCACGGGCGCGCACGTCGGGGACGTCGACTGGGTCACGGGGAACGGGAGCGCCACCTGCCTCCCCGATGCAGGCTCGACGAACTGCTGGCGCCAGGTGGCCGGCACGTATTCCTGCGGCCCGAGGCTGACCTTGGCCGGGCAGCTCATCGCCGTGGCCTTCCTGGCCACGGGCGAGATCGTCACCCAGTCCCGCGAGCCGGCCAACCTTTATGTCGGAGACATCACGATTCCCCTCGCGTCGGACAGCCGCGCCGATACGGGCCACAAGCTGTTTCATTTCAACGCCGGGGCCGGGCTGGCGTGCGCGTCGTGTCACCCCGAGGGCGGCGATGACGGGCGCTCCTGGAACTTCACGTGCACCGGCAGCCGCCGGACCCAATCCCTTCAGACCGGACTTCGCGGCACCGAGCCCTTTCACTGGGACGGGGACGAGAAGGACTTCACCCAGCTGTCGACCGACGTGCTCACCGGGCGCATGTCCGGGCCGCAGCTCATGCAGGATCAGGCGAGCGCGATCCTGTCGTGGCTCGATGCCCAGCCGCGGGTCAAGCGCCCGGTGCCGAGCGACGCGGCCGCCGTGCAGCGCGGGCAGGTCCTGTTCAACCGCTCGATCGCCGGTACGTCCTGCGCGACCTGTCATTCCGGCCCGCACCTCACCAACAACCAGACCGTCGACGTCGGGACGGGGGGGCCACTGCAGGTGCCCTCGCTGGTCGGGCTCGCCAACCACCCTCCGTTCATGCACACAGGATGCGCGAAGACCCTGCTCGATCGCTTCACGCCGGCGTGCGGTGGAGGCGACTTGCACGGGGTGACCTCGGGGCTCGGGGCCTCGGAGGTGGCAGACCTCGTGAGCTACCTTCAGACCCTGTGAACCGAGCGCGCGCCACGGTCGTGCACCGGATCCCCGTCGGCGGTCGCCTGGGCGTCTGCGTTCGCATTCGCGCCTGCGTTCGATCTTCCGTCGGGGTGGTGTGCGCCGCCCTGGCGGCAGGCGGCTGCTCCCCGCAGAGCAGCACCGGCGAGGTGCGGAGCCCGATCGTCATGGACACCTTCGTCTCCGACCTGGCGGCGGCCATGTGTGGCTGGCAGTTCCGCTGCTGCGCGCTGCCCGAGATCGAAGGCGACGGCGCGAGCAATTACCTCACGGAGTCGGACTGCCGGACGGTGTTGACCCGGACCATCGCGGAGAAGCTGTCGGAGGCGCGCATCGGCCTCGAGACCAAGCACCTGTCGTTCGATTCGAGCGTCGCGGCGTCGTGCCTCCAGCAGTTCACGCAGGGCGCCTGCAACGCCATGCCCGACCTCCGGCCTGGGCTCCCGCCCTCACCGAACTCCCTCCTGGCGTGGGATCGCTATGCGAGTTGCCCCAATCCGTTCCTCGGCCAGTTGCCGACCGGATCGGAGTGTTTTCTGCGCACGGAGTGTGCGACGGGCCAGAGTTGCACGAGCGGCGGGGATCCGGGGTGGACGCTGACGGAAGGGGGCCTGCGCGCGCCGTTCCAGCTCGGGGACAACGTGTCGGACGTGCGCGGCCATTGCCAGCCCGATGGTCAACCCGGCACGCCCTGTTCGAGCTCCGCGGAGTGCGCGCCCGAGCTCTACTGCCGAGTGGCCGATTCGGTGTGCGCGCGTCCGGCTGGCGAGGGCGAGGCATGCCAGAGCTCGACGGACGCGTCCCAGAACCCGACCTTTCCCGTCGCCTGCGCCGACAGCCCCCGCGCCTTGGTGTGCGGGGGCGGCCACTGCCATCGCCTGCCGCAAGTCGGTGAGCCATGCCTGGAGGGTGCGAGCCAGCCCTGCGACCTGTCGACGGACCCCAGCATCGTCTGCGTGGGCGCCGGGTTGAACGGTGCCGGGGTCTGCCAGAAGCCCGGTCAGATGGGAGACGCGTGCGTCGTGGGCTCACAGACGAGCCCGAGTGCCGTTGCGCCCTGTGCCGGCTCGCTGGCTTGCATGGGCGACGCCACGGCCAGCCCGGCGGTTGGCCACTGCGCCCCCCCGATCGTCGCCGGGCAGACGTGCTCCCTCGACCTGCGCTGCGCGGCTCCTGCCCTCTGTTACGTGATGCAGTCGATTGGCAAGGGCCTCTGCGTGCTTCCCGGCAAGATCCGCGACGGAGGTGCCTGTCAGTCCGATCTCGATTGCACCTCTCTCCTCTGCGGCATCGATTCGTCCGGTTCGGGCACCTGTATCCCGGGTGGCCAGCCACTCTGTGCCGGGCCCTACAACTACGTTGCCCAGGCGGCGAACGTGTCGGGGAGCGGGGCGGCCGGCTTTTCCGTGGGAGGAGGGGCTGTGACCGTGCACGTCATGCAGTGATCTCCAGGCGCCCGGGGCGCAGCTCATCCGGGCGACGAGCGATCGGATTGGGTTAGACTCCACGCTGCGATGGCCGACTCCCAGACGGCGTCGGCCCGCACCGAGATGCCGACCGCGCGGCGCCTGCGCCGGGCGCGCGAATCCGGAGAGCTCGCGCCGAGCCCGGCGCTTGTCCAGGCCGCGGCCCTCGCAGCCGTGGTCCTCGTCGTCGACGGGGCAGCCGCCGCGGCGTGGCGGTCCCTGGCGGCGTTCATGCGGGACGCGCTCGCGGGGGCCCCCGATGCGATGGCCAGCGTCGCCGGGCGCGCGGCCCGGCTGGCGGCCCTGATGATCGGGGTGCCGCTCATGGCCGGGCTGCTCGCGGCGCTCGGGGTCGGCCTCGCCCAGACCCGTGGCCGAGCGCGACTCGCCGACGCCGTGCCCGATCTCGGGAGACTCTTCGCGCGCGCGGACGCCTCTTCCCGGCGCGCTTCCGCAGTGACCCGGGCGGTGGAGCCGCTCGGGCTCGCCGCGACCATGGCGCTGGCGGCCGGGCTCGGGCTGTGGCGGTGGTTGCCGGCGCTGGCGCGGCGCGGACCGGGCACACCCGGCCAGGTGCTGACGATGCTGGTGGTCGCCGCCGTCGACCTCGGGGGATGGTTGCTCCTCTCGGTCGCGGCGCTGGCCGTCGGGCAGGCCGCCTGGTGGCGGATGAGGCAGAGGACCCGGCTCATGATGACCCGGGACGAGGTGCGCCGCGAGCTGCGCGACCTCGAAGGAGATCCCGGCCTCAAGCGCGAGCGCCGTCGGCGCGCAAGCGCGGCCGCCATGGCCGCCACGACCGCGGCCCCCGACGACGCGGCCCCCGTGGGCTTCGTGGCTCGGGCCGTCGACTGCGTCGTGCTCGGCAGCTCCTCCGGCCGCGCCTTCTCGTCCGTCGCGCTCCGCTATCGCGCGCCCGCCGATGCGGCGCCGGTGGTGGTCGCGCGGGCCGAAGGGGATGGTGCCGCCAGGATGGCCGAGCAGGCTCTCGGATGGGGCGTGCCTTGCCGCGAGGATGCGGCGCTCGCTCGCGCCCTCCTCGCGGTGCCGCTCGGTGCGCCGATCTCGGCCGCGCTCCACGAGCCCGTCGCCCGCTTTCTCTCCGAGCTCGGAGTAAAGCCGCGCGCGTGACGTGCGCCGTGCGCGCGCGGAGCGCCGTGTGGGCGGAAAACCCTGCGTCTTTTCCGCCTTTTCAAATGCTCCGATTCCAGGCAAGGTTGGACCATGCCCAACAAGCGAATTCACAACTTCGGCGCCGGTCCCGCCACACTGCCGGTTCCTGTCCTCGAAGAAGCCAGTCGTGGTGTCCTGGAGATCGCCGGTTCCGGCATGTCGGTGCTCGAGGTCAGCCACCGCAGCAAGGAGTACGAGGCGATTCACTTCGACGCGCGCGATCGCCTGTTGCGCGCGCTCGGTCTCGACGCGGCCGAGTACGCTGCCCTCTTCCTCGGGGGCGGGGCGAGCTTGCAGTTCGCGGCATTGCCCATGAACCTTCTCGGCGGCGGCACCGCCGACTACGTGAACACCGGTGAATGGTCCACCAAGGCCATCAAGGAAGCCAAGCGCTTCGGGACGGTCAACGTGGCGGCAAGCTCGGAGGACAAGAAGTTCTCGTACATCCCGAAGAGCCTGAAGCTGACCCCAGGCGCCAAGTACGTCCACATCACGACCAACAACACCATCGAGGGGACCGAGTACGGTTGGTTGCCCGAGACGGGTGGGGTGCCGCTGGTCGCCGACATGTCCTCGGACATCCTCGGGCGGGCGGTCGACTACGGGAAGTTCTCGCTGATCTACGCCGGCGCCCAGAAGAACCTCGGCCCGGCCGGGGTCACCGTGGTGGTGGCGCGTCGCAAGTGGCTGGAGTCCGCGACCGACGACATCGCGGCGATCCTCTCGTACAAGACCCACCTCAAGGCCGACTCGCTGTACAACACGCCACCGGTGTTCGCGATCTACATGGTGGGGTTGGTGCTGAAGTGGGTCGAGGCGCAGGGGGGCGTGGCGGCCCTCGACAAGCGCAATCGCGAGCGCGCCGGCCGGATCTACGCTGCCCTCGACGCCTACCCGCAGGTGTACGATCCGGCGGTCACGCAGAAGGAAGATCGCTCGTACATGAACGTCACCTTCCGGCTGCGTGACGCGAACGGGGAGAAGGAATTCCTCGCGGGCGCGCAGGCGGCGGGCCTGGATGGCCTGAAGGGCCACCGGGCCGTGGGTGGGTTCAGGGCGTCGATCTACAACGCGATGACCGCTGATGGCATCGATGCGCTGGTCGACTACATCGAGAAGTGGGCCCGCAAGTAGCGCACCTTTCGTCCCGTCGGGGTGAGAAACAAGCCCGCAGGAAACTGCGGGCTTGTTTCGTTTCGCGGACGCCGAAGACAGCACTCGACACCCCTGCCATCCGTTACACACTTTAGACCCAAACGTTACGCGCCGATTACAGCCACTCTTTTACGATGATGTGGTCGAAACTTTAGATTACCCAATGGGGAGGGTTACCTGTGCTGCAACGTAGCTGGACCGTGGAACAAGAGCATGCCGCGAACGACGCGGGTGCGGTTTATGTGGGAAGGGCATCGTTTCGGATGGGTGGGACGCCGACGCAGACTTCGTCTGCAGTGGGGGCGAGGGGGGCGGGAGGCGATGGGGCCGACGAGGATTTCTTCGCCGCCGAGTTGCCGTTCGAGTCTTCTGGATTGTCGGAATTGCCGGTGGTTCCGCGCGTCCCAACCGAGCGCATCGTCCTTGCACCTGGGTCGCCCCTGCAAGCCCCGTCGCCCGGCCCGGAGGGAGCCGGCAGGGAAGCAGCGGCCGCCGCGCCGAGGTCGATCCTCGTGTCGTTTGGCGGCGCGTTCCTGGTCGGCGTCGTCTGCACGATGGCAGGGCAGGTGGCGCTCCACTGGCGGGCGCATCGTCTCGGGGCCGGGTCGGTCGCCGGGGCCCCGGCGCCCACCCGGCCACTCGCGCCGCCGGTGGCCGAGCCGCCGGCGCGCCTCCCTGAGTCGGCGGCCGCGCCGAGCCACATCGCTCCGGCCGTGGTCGTTGTTCCGGCGGCGCCGGCCGAAGTCGTCCTCCCGCAGGTCGAATCGCCGACAGCTCGGGCGGAGGACCTGGCGGTCTCGGAAGCTCGGACGCATTCGCGCGCCACCCGGCGCCAGGTGGTGTCCGCTCCGGTCGCCGTCGAGAGCAGCAAGGACGGAAACAGCAAGGACGGCACCCGGGAAGGCAGCACCACTCAGGAAGGCAGCGTTCGCGAAACCGGCGCCACCCGGCGCACCGCCTCGGAGACCTCGAAGAAGCGCGGTCGCGTCGTCTGGATCGATCCGTTCGCCGAGGACGGCGAGGCCCCGGCGGGGAACGCCAACGACCGGGGAGCCCCCGGGGTGGGGGCGGGGCAACCGGCCGGCGGAGGTATCGATTCAGTTGGCCAGCTTACGTCCTCGGCTTCGCGCTCGCCCTCGGCTTCGCGCTCGGCGGTGGGTCCGCGCGCGTTGACGACGCGGGGTCCGCGCTGGGTCGATCCGTTCGCGGAATAGGGACGCCCACACATTCGTTCGTTCGACTCTGGTGGGTCCCGTCGGGCGCCCATAGAATTCCGGCCAAGATGGAAATGAGCGAGCCAGGGAAGTCCGGATTCAAGAAGGTGCGCAAGGCGGTCATGCCGGTGGCGGGTCTGGGAACGCGGTTCCTGCCCGCCACCAAGGCTCTGCCCAAGGAGATGCTGCCGATCGTCGACGTTCCGACGGTGCAGCTGAACGTGGAAGAATGCGTGGCGAGCGGGATCGAGGAGATCATCTTCGTCACCGCCAAGGGGAAGGGCGCGATCGAGGATCACTTCGATCGCGCCGCCGAGCTCGAGGACCTGCTCGAGAAGAAGGGCAGACACGCCGATCTGGCGGTCCTCCGCCGCATCACCAGCATGGCCAAGTTCGTTTCCGTGCGGCAGGGCCAGGCGCGCGGGCTCGGGCACGCGGTGCTGTGCGCGCGCGAGGCCGTCGGCGACGAGCCGTTCGCCGTGCTGCTCGGCGACGATCTGGTGGTCGGCGAGCCGCCGGGGCTCGCCCAGCTCCTGCGGATTCACGAGCGCTTTCAAACCGGCGTGGTCGGCTTGCAGGAGGTGCCTGCCGGTCAGGAGCACCTCTACGGAGTCGTCGGCGGGGATCGGGTCCCCGGGGCGGAAGGCCAGCAGGGCAACGGCGGCGCCGGCGCGACCCTGCGGCTGTCACGCCTGGTGGAGAAGCCGGCCCCCGGGACGGCGCCGTCGCGCATGGCGATCATCGGTCGCTACGTGCTGCCGCCCGAGATCTTTCCGATCCTCGAGCGGACGCCTCCTGGGCGTGGGGACGAGATTCAGCTGACCGATGCCCTCGCGACCCTGTGCGCCGAGCGTGGGTTGCACGGGACCGAGATCGTGGGGCGACGCTTCGACGCCGGAGACCGCGCCGGCTATGTTCTGGCCGTGCTCTACCACGCACTTCGACGACCGGACATCGGAGGGGACGTCCTCGCGGGGGTGGAGCGTCTGCTCGCAGAGGTCCGAGCCAGGCAGTGACCGCGGCGGCGACCGGCCCCGGGATCGACACCGTCGGGCTGGTCGAGGTTGCGGTGGCACTGCCGGTGTTCGGGACGTTCACGTACCGCGATCCGCGCGCGGCGCGCGCGGGAGGGACTGTGGCGCCAGGCTCCCAGGTCGTGGTGCCCTTCGGCGGCCGGACCGTGACCGGGTTCGTGCTCGGTCCGGCGCTGCCGGCACCCGACGGGGCCACGGCGCCGCGGGCGATCGAGTCGATCGTGGCCGGGGCGCCCGCCTTCGACGAGGACGTGCTCGGGCTGTGCCGCTGGGCGGCCGAGTACTACCACGCGCCCCTTGGCGAGATGCTGCGTGCGGGGCTGCCGCAGGGCGAGCGCGCGGTGGCCATCCGCAGCGTGCGCGTGACCCCACGCGGTGCCCAGGCGCTCGCTGACCGGGTCCGGGTCGCCGCCCCCGCCGCCCCGCAGCTCGCCTGGGAGGGCCTGGCGCCACCGACGGCCCTCGAGGAGCCCGGCGGCTCGGCCCAGGCCGCGACCATCCTGCGCGCGCTGGTCGAGGCGAAGGGCGAGCTGCCGCTGCGCGCGCTCCTCCGGCGGTTCCCTCGGGCCGCCGCCGACCTGCGCAGGCTGGAGTCTGCCGAGCTCATCGAGACCGGAGACGAGGTGCGCGACCGTCGGCGCGAACCGACCGAGGCGTTCGTGTTGCCATCGCCCGTCGAGGCGGCAACTTCGGCAAACTCGGCTCATCCGGCAGGCCGGGAGGAGATCTCGCCGCGGGCGCTGCGGCGGCGCGCGGTGCTGGCGGCGGTCGAAGGGCAACCCCTGGGAACGCCCCTGTCCCGCTTCTCGCCGACCGAGCGCGCCCATATCCATGCGCTGGTCCGCCTCGGCTGGCTGCGGATCCAGCACCGCCTCCGGGCGACCAGCGGACCGCCCGCCCGGCCGGAGGCCGACACCGGCATGGGCGCCGGCAACGGCCCGAGCGCCGCCGTGCGGCCTGAGGCTCTCCGCGCTGGATCGGCGGTGGCTTCGACGTCGCCCTTCGTTGTCGGAGCGGTCGCAGCGGGAGCGGTGCCTACCCCGACCTCCGCGCAGCGCGACGCCATCGCCGCCATCGCGGGGAGCCTCGGTCGAGGCTTCGCGACCTTCCTTCTGCGCGGGGTGACCGGCTCGGGCAAGACCGAGGTCTACCTGCGGGCGATCGCCGAGGCTCGGGCCGCCGGGCGCGGGGCGCTGGTGCTGGTCCCCGAGATCGCGCTCACCCCACAGCTGGCGGCGCGGTTTCGCGCCCGCTTCGGCGACGACGTGGCGGTGCTGCACAGCGGGCTTCCCCCGCGCGAGCGGCTCGCGGCCTGGCGCCGACTGCGCTCGGGGGAGGTGGGGATCGCCCTCGGAGCGCGCTCGGCGGTCTTCGCGCCGGTACGAGCCCTCGGGATCGTGGTGGTCGACGAGGAGCACGACGGGTCCTTCAAGCAGGACGAGGGTGTGCGCTACAACGGGCGCGACCTGGCGATCGTGCGCGCGCAGCGGGCCGGCGCCGTGGCGGTGCTCGGTTCGGCCACGCCCTCGCTCGAGAGCTTTCGCAACGCCGAGGCTGGTCGCTACCGCAGCCTCCTCCTGCCCGAGCGGGCGACCCCGCGGCCCTTGCCACCGGTGGAGATCGTCGATCTCCGCCGGTTCCCGCCGGGGCCCGACGGGCTGCTCTCGCCGGTGCTCTCGGAGGCGATCGCCGTCAACCTGGCCGCCGGACAGCAGACCATCCTGTTTCTCAACCGGCGCGGCTTCTCGACCTTCATCCTGTGCCGGGGCTGCGGCAACGCCCTTCGCTGCGCCCACTGCTCGGTCTCGCTCACCTACCACCAGGGCAGAAACCGCCTGGTCTGCCACTACTGCGGGACGCACCAGGCGGTTCCCGATGCCTGCCCCGCGTGCCGGCAGCCCGCCCTCGAGCGCCTGGGAACCGGGACCGAGCGCGCGGAGGCCGTCGTACGCGAGCGTTTCCCGGGCGCACGGGTGGCGCGCCTCGATCGAGACACCGCCGGGCCGGCCGGGAGCCCCCGCGCCGGCGCCCGTGGGCGGGCCGATGCCTCCGGGCCCCTGGCAGTCGACGGCCACGGCCACACCGACGGCGCCGGTGGCCAGGGTGACGGCGGTGGCCTCGAGGGCGTGCTGCGCGGCATGAACGCGGGGAGCATCGACATCCTCATCGGAACCCAGATGGTGACCAAGGGACACGACTTTGGTGGCGTGACTCTGGTCGGTGTGTTGCAACCCGATCAGGCGATGCACCTTCCGGATTTTCGGGCGACCGAGCGGGTGTTCCAGTTGCTCGAACAAGTCGCCGGCCGGGCCGGGCGTGGCGATCGCCCGGGGCGCGTGCTGATCCAGACCTACCTGCCGGAGCACCCGGCCATCATGGCGGTCACCACCCACGACTACGAGGGGTTCGTCCGGGCCGAGCTCGCGGCGCGGCGCACCCTCGGCTATCCCCCGTTCACGCGTATGACGGTGCTGCGCCTCGATGCCGCCGACGAGGCCGCCGGCCGGGACGGAGCACGGCTGGTGGCGGACCGAGCAGCGCTCGCCGGGGGAGCGGCGCTGACCGTACGCGGTCCGGCGCCTGCCCCCATCGCGCGGATCCGCGGGCGGTTTCGCTTCCAGGTCTGGCTGGCGTCGGTCGAGCGCGCGCCCCTCGGCGCCGCAACGGTGGCCGCGCTCGGCGTCAAGCTGCCGGGCGGGGTGGCCATGGCGGTGGACGTGGACCCGCAATCCTCCCTTTGACCCCGACCGACGCATGCCTGCTGGCCCACGGCCCCCGATTCACTCTCCCTCCGTGCTAAAGACCACGACCTTGAACCCGTCGACTTCACACCCGCCTGCGTCGGCGCCGCGCACCATCTTCTTCGGGTCGCCGGAGTTTGCCGTGCCGGCGCTCGAGCGGCTGGCCGAGGTGGTGAACCTCGTGGCGGTGGTGACCCAGCCCGATAGGCCCTCGGGTCGCGGTCAGCTCCTCGGCCCGCCCGCGGTGAAGGTGGCGGTCGGGCGCCTGGACGCTGCGATTCCGGTGCTGCAACCCGAGAAGATTCGCCCGCCCGAATTCGAGGAGCGCCTGCGCGCTTTCTCCCCGGAGCTTTTCGTGGTGGTCGCGTACGGCAGGATCCTGCCGCAGCGTCTGCTCGATCTCCCGCCCCTCGGTCCGTGGAACGTCCACGCGTCGTTGCTTCCGCGCTGGCGCGGCGCCGCGCCCATCCAGTGGTCGATCATCGCGGGCGACGCGAGGACCGGGATCTCGATCATGCGCATGGAGGCCGGGCTCGACACCGGACCGGTCGCGGCCGTGGCCGAGACGGACATTCGTGGGGACGACACCGCAGGCGCGCTGTCGGCACGGCTCGGCCGGCTCGGGGCCGAGCTCCTCGCCGAGACTCTCCCCGCGATCGTCGCGGGCCGGGCGACGCTCACCGCCCAGGACCCGGGCGGCGTCTCCCTGGCGCCTCCCCTGCGCAAGGAGGATGGGCACCTCGACTTTCGCCAGACCGGGGCCGCCGTCTCGGCGCGGGCGCGCGGGGTCGACCCCTGGCCAGGTGCCATGGCCCTGCTCGACGGGCAACCGGTCAAGCTGTTCGGCCCGCGACTGGCGTCGTCCGCGCCCTCGCCCGAGGTGGCACCCGGGACCGTCGTCGGGATCGATGCAGGAGGGATCGCGGTGGTCTCGGGGGATGGCCTGTCGGTGACCTTTGCCGAGGTTCAGCTCCCGGGGCGCAAGCGGCTGCCAGCGGCCGCCGTGGCGTCGGGGCGCTCGATCGCGGTGGGGATGCGGTTTGGCTAGGGGCCGCGGGGGACCGGGGGCGGTGGTCCACGCGCACACTCCCGCGCCGCGCACGGCGCGCGAGCTGGCGCGGCAGGTGCTCCTGCGCGTCGAGACCGACGGCGCCTATGCGAGCCGGGCGCTCGGCGCGGCGCTGGATCGCGCCTCCGAGCTGTCGCAGGCGGAGCGGGGCCTCGCCACCGAGCTCGTGTATGGCGTGCTTCGCCGCCGGGCCCGACTCGACCGCGCGCTCGACGCGGTCTCGGAGCGAGGGCTGGCCGACCTGGATCCGGAGATCCGCAACCTCCTGCGGGTGGGCGCCTATCAGATCCTGTTTCTCGATCGCATCCCGGCCTACGCCGCCGTCAACGAGACCGTCGAGGCCGCCAAGACCGTCAAGGCGGGCCGCTATCGCGGGCTCGCCAACGCCCTGTTGCGCCGGATCGCCGAGCGCGGGGAGCCGCCGCTGCCGGACCCCGCCGCCGATCCCGCCGGATTCATGGTGGCCTCGATGGGCTTCCCGCCCTGGCTGGCCCGACTCGCGCTCGGCGAGCTCGGGCCGGCGCGTGCGCTCGATTTCGCGCGGGCGGGCACCGGCCCGTCGTGGCTCTGCCTGCGCGCCAACCCGCTCGCGGGGTACTCGCGCGAGCGCCTGCGCGCGGCCATCCTCGCCGAGCGTCCGGAGGCGCACCTCCTCGATTCGCGGCTCGGCCCCGACGCGCTCGTCGCGGACGATCTGGATGCGCCCGCGGCGCTCCAGGCCTTCGCGGACGGAGGCTTCGCCATCCAGGACGTGGGCGCCCAGGTGATCGCCGAGTACTGCGGCGCGGCTCCGGGCGAGCGGATCCTCGATGCCTGCGC
>CAZIOH010000088.1:0-28407 GCA_964540815.1 uncultured Myxococcales bacterium
CGGGTGATGAGGCCCTTCTTGATGTTTCGCTCGACGGTGCGGATGTCGAACAGACGTTTGTTCCGGGCGTCCTCGTCTCGGGTGCTGCTCATGGCGGACGGTATGGCTAACACAGTTCCGGCCCGGCACCAAGGGTGGGCTCGAAGGAATAGTCCGGATGGCGGGACGGTTGTAAGCTCGCCGCGCTTTTCGGGCAGCCGAGGAGGAGGAGATTCGTCACCATGGAAGTCCGGGTCATCAACGAGCTGGTTCAGAAACAGTCCGCCTTCGTCGACAGGCTCACGAGCGAGGTGGGCAAGGTGATCGTGGGTCAAAAGACCATGATCGAGCGCATCCTCATCGGCCTGCTCACCGGCGGGCACGTGCTGCTCGAGGGCGTCCCGGGCCTCGCCAAGACCCTCACGGTGAAGACCCTGGCCGACGCGCTGCGAATGCGCTTCTCGCGGGTCCAGTTCACGCCCGACCTGCTGCCGGCCGACATCGTGGGGACCGTCATCTACAACCAGGCGCGCGGGGAGTTCATCTCGAAGAAGGGGCCGATCTTCGCGAACCTGGTGCTCGCCGACGAGATCAACCGGGCCCCGGCCAAGGTGCAGTCCGCCTTGCTCGAGGCCATGCAGGAACATCAGGTCACCATCGGCGACACCACCCACCCGTTGCCAGACCCGTTCCTGGTCATGGCCACCCAGAACCCCATCGAGCAGGAGGGCACCTACGCGTTGCCCGAGGCCCAGCTCGATCGCTTCATGCTCATGATCAAGGTGGGGTACCCGACCCGCGAGGACGAGCGGGCGATCATGGACCGGATGACCTCGGGGGTGACGGTCAAGGCCGACCCGGTCGCGACCCCTGAGGAGATCGCCGAGGCCCGCTCGGTGGTCGGGCAGGTGTACATCGACGAGAAGATCCGCGACTACATCGTGAGCCTGGTGCACGCCACCCGCGCCCCCAAGGAGCACGGCCTCGGCGCGCTGGCGGACTTCATCTCCTTCGGGGCGAGCCCCCGCGCATCGATCTATCTCAACCTGGCGGCGCGCGCCCACGCCTTCCTGCGCCACCGCGGCTACGTGACCCCGGAGGACGTGAAGGCCATCGGGGTGGACGTGCTCCGGCACCGGGTGATCTTGACCTACGAGGCCGAGGCCGAGGAGATCACCTCCGAGACCGTGGTCCGCAAGCTGTTCGAGCACGTCGAGGTGCCTTAGCCCCCGGCCCCGGCCCGCCCCGAACCGTGAGGTCACCACTTTCGATGCCCCTGTCGCTGTTTCGTCGGCGCGCTGCCAGCCCAGGCGTGCCGCGTTCCCCCACCGAGCCTCCGCGCGCGATCGACGGCGCGCGACCGCACGCGCGCGCGGAGCCCACGGCCGAGGAGGCCGTGGCCCCTCGCACCGATCGGTCGGCGCTGCTCCGCAAGATCCGCAAGATCGAGATCGTGACCGAGCGCCTGGTGCGGGACCGCATGGCGGGCCAGTACCACTCGGTCTTCAAGGGCCGGGGCATCTCGTTCTCCGAGGTGCGCCAGTACATGGCGGGGGACGACATCCGCCTCATCGACTGGAACGTGTCCGCCCGGATGAACGACACGTACATCAAGCTCTTCACGGAAGAGCGCGAGATGACCGTGCTGCTGCTGGTGGACATGTCGGCCTCCGGTCGCTTCGGCTCGCGGGACCAGGAGAAGCGCGAGCTCGCGGCTGAGCTGGCGGCCATCCTGGCGTTCTCGGCCATCCGCAACAACGACCGGGTGGGACTCATCATCTTCACCGACCAGGTCGAGAAGTTCGTCCCCCCCAAGAAGGGCAAGAAGCACGTCCTGCGCGTGATCAGCGAGATCCTGTCCTTCGAGCCGCGGCACCCGGGCACCCGGCTCGCGGCGGGGCTGGAGTTCCTCGGGCGGATCGCCCGCCGTCGGGCGGTCTCGTTCCTGGTGTCCGACTTTCTCGCCCCCCAGCCGAGCTACGAGCGGGCGCTGCGGGTGGCGGTGGGGCGTCACGACATCATCCCGGTGGCGGTGACGGATCCGCTCGAGGAGACCCTGCCCCCCGTCGGTCTGCTCGAGCTCGAGGATCCGGAGACCGGCGAGCGCGTGCTGGTCGACACGTCCTCGCGAGAGGCGCGGGCCTGGGAGCGCGAGGCCCAGCAAGCGGTGGTGGCGCGTGACGCGCTCTTTCGCCGCCTGGATCTCGATGCCATCCGGGTCCGGACGGATCGACCGTACCTTCCGGCGCTCACCACCTTCTTCGACGCCCGGGCACGGAGGATGCGACATTGACCCGCCGGGCGCGGACACCGGCGGCCGGATGGGGATTGCGCCTCTGGCGTCTCGTCCTCGGCGCGATGGCGCTCGCGGCGGTGGTGGCGCTCGGCCGGTCGGGCGGCGCGCAGGAGACCGGGGGTGGGGGCGCGCCGGCCGGCGCCGACCCCCACCGCAGCGCCGCGGAGGCCGCGGCCGCGCCACCGCCCTCCCCGGAGGCGGCCGATCCCGACGCGCCCTCGGTGGGCGCCCGCATCTCGCCCAGCCAGGTGCACGTGGGCGATCCCATCACGCTCACCATCACCGCCATCTCCCGGGGCGGGATCTCCGTGAATCTGCCCAACGTCCTCAACCTCGCGCCGTTCTCGCTGCTCGATCGCAGCGAGTCACAGGCCGATCTCGGCGGCGGGCGCATCCGGCGGGAGTTCGTGCTGCACGTGGCGGGGTACGAGCCCGGGGCCTTCAAGATCCCCGGCGTGGAGGTCACCTACCTGGCGCGGGGCGGAGGCGTCCGCCAGGTCCGCACCGAGCCTCAGCCGGTCAAGATCGCCAGCCTCATCGCCAACGAGCCCGAGCCGGCTTTGAAGGAGAACGCGGAGCCGGTCACCGTCATGAAGCGCGACCTGACCCTGCTCTACGTGGCGGGGGCCCTCGGGGCCGCCGCCCTCGGGGCCCTCGTCACCTGGCTGGTGGTGCGGCGCCTGCGCAGCCGCGTGCACCTCCGCCCGGGACCGCCGCCGCGGCCCGCCCACGAGATCGCCATGGACCGTCTCGATCGCCTGGGGACCTACGGCTTCCTCGAGAACGCCGACAACCGCCCGTTCTACTTCGCGGTCTCGGAGATCATCCGCGACTATCTCGGCGCCCGCTTCGGCTTCGATTCGCTCGAGCTCACCACCGACGAGCTGATGGCCGAGCTCGGGCGCCGGGCCAGCCGGGATCTGGTGATGGGCGAGATCAAGGGCTGGCTGTCGGCCTGCGACCTGGTGAAATTCGCGAAGGTCTCACCGAGCGCCACCGAGGCCCGCGGCACCCTCGAGCTCGCCATCCGGATCGTGGAGTCGACGCGGCCGCGGGTGGTCGTCGCGGCCGGGGAAGCCGGGGCCGCGTCGGTGGACGCCGGCATGGGCCCCACCGTTGCCAAGCCGGGAGGCCGGGGTGCGATCTGATGTGCCGCCGGGGCGCCCGGCGTCAGGCGCGCCCTCGATCCCGACCGCCCTGTTCGCGGGGGTGTTCACCCTGGCTGCCCTGGTCGTGGCCTGGCTGGTGCGCGGAGCGGAGGGGTTTCGCTTCGCCCATCCGGGCGCCCTGGCGCTGATCCCGATCGCGATCGGGCTCATGCTGTGGGGCACCTTCTGGCGCCCGCGCGACCTGCAGGTGGCGCTGCGACACCCGCGCGCGGGCGAGCTCGGGCGGCGCCGGCAGGGCTGGGTGGCGCGCTCCGCCGAGCTCCCGCTCGTGCTCCGGGTCCTGGCCGTCACGGCGGTCGGGGTCGCCCTGGCGCGACCACAGACCACCCGGGTGAACAA
The DNA here is from genome assembly GCA_964540815.1 of uncultured Myxococcales bacterium. GTDB lineage: Bacteria > Myxococcota_A > Polyangia > Fen-1088 > Fen-1088 > CAZIOH01. Next base: position 3,784 of record CAZIOH010000088.1, read on the forward strand.
CGACATCGAGGTCGAGGGCATCGACATCGTGCTCGCGCTCGACGTCTCCGGCTCGATGCAGGAGACCGACCTCACCCCGAACAGGCTCGACGCCGCCAAGATGGTCATCGAGCGCTTCGTCCAGCGCCGCCCGAGCGATCGCATCGGCCTGGTGGTGTTCGCCAAGGACGCCTACACCCACGTCCCGCTCACGCTCGATCACGGCACGTTCCTGCGCATGCTCGGCGAGCTGCAGGTGGGCATCATCGACGGGCGCGGGACGGCCATCGGCAACGGGATCGGCGTGGGGCTGAACCGTCTGCGGCACTCGGACGCCAAGACCAAGGTGATGATCGTGCTCACCGACGGCGACAACAACTCGGGCAACATCTCGCCGATCCAGGCCGCCCGCTACGCGCGGGCCCTCGGGGTCAAGGTCTACACCATCCTGGCCGGAGACAACGATCCCGACGCGCCGGCGCCCCCCGAGGTCGCGATGGGAATGCGCCAGAAGCAGCCCGTCAACCCCAAGCTCCTCGAGGAGATCGCCTCGACCACCGGGGGAGTCCCCTACCTCGCGACCGACACCCAGGCGCTGGCCCGCAACTTCCAGAGCATCCTCGAGGACCTCGAGAAATCCCGGATCAAGGATCGTGGGGTCCTCTATGGCGAGCTGTTCCCCAGGTTCGTGTGGCTGGGGTTCGTCCCCCTGGTGCTCGAGATTGCGATGCGCCTTCTGCGCTGGCGGAGGCTTCCCTGATGCGGTTCGGTGATCCACGGCTCCTGTGGCTCTTGCTGGTGGTGCCGGTGGCCGCGCTCGGCTACGCGCAGAGCTTCCAGCTGCGGCGACGCTTGCTGGCGCGGCTCGGGCAGGCGCCGATGATCGCCCGGCTCATGGCCGGGGTCTCGGTCGGGCGCAAGGCGGTCCGGGCCGGCCTGGTGGTGCTGGCGCTGGGGCTCCTGGGGCTGACCCTGGCGCGGCCACAGGCCGGGGGGCGGGCCAAGCTGACCAGGCAACAGGGGCTCGATCTGGTGGTGGCGCTCGACTTCTCGAAGTCGATGCTGGCCAAGGACGTGTATCCGTCCCGCCTCGAACGGGCCAAGCGCGAGCTCGAGCGCCTGATGGATCACCTGGCGGGTGACCGGGTGGGTCTGGTGGCCTTCGCGGGGGAGACCCTGACCTACCCGCCGACCACGGACTACGCGGCCCTGAAGCTGTTCTGGCGCGATCTGTCGCCATGGGACATGCCGGTCGGGGGCACGGCGCTCGGGCGAGCGCTGCAGGCGAGCACCGAGATTCTGACGCGGCTGCGGAGTCGAGACGGGCAGGACCCGGGGGCCGGCCGCTCGCAGGTGATCTTGCTGCTGACCGACGGCGAGGACACGGAGAGCGAGCCGCTCGAGGCGGCCGAGGCGGCGTCCAAGCTCGGCATCAAGGTCATGACCGTCGGGATCGGCTCCCGGTCCGGAGAGCTCATCCCCGAGTTCAGCGAGGACGGGCAGATCTCGGGGTACGTCAAGGACAGCGACGGGAAGTACGTCACCTCCCGCCTCGGCGAGGACATGCTCACCCGGGTGGCGCGGGCGACGGGGGGCGAATATTTTCACGCCGACTCCAAGCGCTTCGGCGTGGAGCAGGTCGAGGCGGCGCTGGCGGGATTGAAGCGCAGCGAGAACGAGGCGCGGGTGATCAAGGAATACGATGACATCTACGAGCTGTTGCTCTTTCCAGCCTTCCTGCTCCTTGTGGCGGAAGCCTGCATGAGCGACCGCCGGCCGCGCCGATCGCTCCCGGCCGCGCGGCGCCCGCAGGCCAAGGAGAGCGGAGGGGCGAGCGGAGCAGCGAGCGGCGGCGACGCCCGGTCGCCGCGGCGCCGGGCCGCGGGAGAGGGCGGGGCATGAAAGGCAGACATGGGACGGGAGGACACGCGACCGGCACCCCGCCCGCGGTGGGGCGGGACGGGCCCAGGGGCTGGCGCGAGGTCGTGGGGTGGGTGGCCCTCCTGCCGGTCCTCGGCGCCTGGCAACCGCTCGAGCGGAGGAGCGCCCCGGTCGAGGCAGGCAACGCCCTGATGAAGTCCGGAAAGGCGGAGGAGGCCCTCGGAGAGTACGACAAGGCCGCGGCGGAGCAGGCCGCCGAGCCGGGCGTGCACTTCGACCGCGGGACGGCCCTCGCGGCGCTGTCGCGCTTCGACGAGGCCGCGCAGGAGTTCCTGCGGGCGACCGAGGCCAGGGATCCGGCGCTGAAGTCGGCGGCTTTCTACAACCTCGGGAATGCCTTCTTCAAGAAGGACAAGTACAAGGAAGCCTTCGAGGCCTACAAGCGGTCGTTGACCCTCGACCCGAGGAACGCCCGGGCCAAGTGGAACGCCGAGCTCGCGCTGCAGAAGCAGCGGGAGGAGGAACAGAAGAAGAAGGATCAGAAGGACAAGGACGACAAGAACAAGAAGAAGGAAGACCAGAACAAGGACCAAAACAAAGACAAAGACAAGAAGGAGCAAGACCAGAAGGACCAGAAGAAAGACGAACCCAAACAGGACGACCAGAAGAAGGAGGAGCAGAAGAAGGAGGACGACCAGAAGAAGAAGGACGACGACAAGAAGGACCAGCCCAAGCCTCCCACCGACGACGCCAAGAACCAGAACGAGCCGCGTGACCAACCTCCGCCCGCCGAAAACAAGTCCGCGGAGGAGCGCGAGATGGAGTCGGCGCTGGACGGCCTCGACAAGAGCCCGAAGGATCTCGAGAAGCAGCGCGCCCTGCTGCGCGCCGTGCGGCGAGCTCCCCCGACGCGGGATTGGTGATCGATGTCCCTGCGATTCCCCGCTCCCCACCACCTGGCCGCTGCATGGGTTGCCCTGCTGGTCGGCGCAGGCGCCGCCCTGCTCGCCGGCCCCGGGGCGCGGTCGGCCCATGCCGAGCCACCCCGCTTCCTGATCGAGGTCGAACAGAACCAGGTCGCGGTGGGCGAACCGTTTGTCGTCCAGGTCAACCTCAGCATCTCGAACGACGAGGTCAGCGACTACCGCCCCCCCGAATTCAAGGGTCTCCGGATCCTGCAGGCGGCGCGTGCGCCCAACCAGTCGACCCAGATGCAGCTCGGCGCCGCCGGGATGATCGTCGAGGCCACCTACAGCTGGCGGTACCAGGTGGCCGCCACGCGTCCCGGGACGGTGTCCATCGGCCCCGCGCGCATCAAGGTGAACGGCCAGGAATTCCGCTCCAGCGTGGCCACCATCAGCGCCGGCACGGGCGGCGGCGCGGCGACCAGCGGGGCGCCACCCCCGCTCGGCGCGCCGAACGCCCCCCCTGCGACCGCCGCCGGGGCGCCCGGGACAGCCGCCGATCCTTCCGGGGCGCTCCCGCCCGAGGCGGCGCAAGGAGCGAGCTTCATCCGACTCGTGACCGACAAGACCAGGGCCTATGTGGGCGAGGCGATCGGCGCGACCTGGTTCCTCTACATGAGCCAGCCTCGCGACAAGTACGACACGGTGGTCGAGCCACGCATGGAAGGCTTCTGGACGGAGGACGTCACCACGCCATCGCGGCGCGGCAGCCTGGTGCTCACCCAGGAGATGATGGGCGGGCGGCCGTACCAGGTGGGGGCGATCCTCAAGAAGGCCATCTTCCCGCTGAAGGAAGGGCACCTCGGCATCACGCCGATGGAGGCCAACCTGTCGCGAATGGACTTCTTCGGCTCGGGGGTCACCGAGCACGTCCGCTCGGCGAGCACCACCATCGAGGTCGCCCCTCTGCCGGTCGCGGGCCGCCCGCCGGGGTTCGATCTGGCGAACATCGGCAAGTTCACGCTGGCCGCGCGGGTCGACCGCAACGACGTCGGGGTGGGAGATGCGGTGACCCTCACCGTGGAGATCGCCGGGAGGGGGAACCTGCGCAAGGTCGGCTTGCCCACCCTGCCCAAGCTGGCGGGCTGGAAGGTCTACGAGCCGCGCGTGACGACGGTGATCGATCCCAGCACCGGCGTCACCGGAACCAAGTCCGCGGAGATCCTGCTCTTGCCCGAACGCGCGGGGAGCGTCGAGGTGCCGCCCTTCGGCCTCGCGTTCTTCGATCCCGACGCCGAGCACTATGCGCGGGCGGTGGCCCCGGGGTTCACGCTGCGCGCGATCGGCGGCGGGGGCGCCACCGCCACGGGCAGCCCGGCTGGCGCCGCCGCCCCCGCCGCGGGCGAGGAGGCACACGCCGAGAACGTCATCGCCGATGACATTCGCCCCATTCGCACCCGCGGCCTCGGGCGCCAGATCGGCACCCGCCTCGTTCACACCCGCGGCTTCGGGTGGCTGCTCGGGTTGCCGCCGTTGCTGCTGGGGCTCGCGCTCGCGGGCGTGCGGGCACAGGAACGTCGACTGGCCGATACGGAAGGGAGGCGCCAGCGGCTCGGCCGCCAGCGCGCGCGCGGCCACCTCTCGGCGGCGGAGGGCCACCGCCGACGCCACGAGGCCGCTCCGTTCTTCGCCGAGCTCGAGCGGGTGGTCTACGTCGCGCTCGAGGCGCGCCTCGGACGCTCGGCGCGGGGCCTGTCGACCGAGGAGCTGCGCGCGGCCCTGGGTGCGAGCGGCGTGCCCCCCGAGGTGAGCGGGCGCCTGGTCGAGACCCTCGAGACCTGTGACCGCGCGCGGTTCGCTCCGGGGACCCTCGGCGACCCCGATTCGCTGATGGACGGCCTGCTCCGGCAGGCGAGTGGATTGCTCGATGCGCTGGGTGGTCCGCCGATGCGCGCCAGCGGCCATGCGGGGCCCCCGGACAAGGCCACCCCCGGGGCGGTGGGCCCATGAGTCGGCGGTGTGGCCAGATCTCGGGGGGCGCCGGCGGGCCCGCGCCCCCGAGGGTCCGCGGGCCCCTGTCGCTCGGGCTCGCGTTCGGGCTCGCGTCGCTGCTCTTCGGGCGGTCCGCGCGCGCCGATCGGCTGGACGATGCGTTCAAGGTCGGCAACGACGCGTACCTGCGCGGGGACCACGAGGCCGCCATCTCGGCCTACGAGCACCTGCAGCAGGAGCAGGTGGTCTCGCCCGATCTGGCGTTCAACCTGGGCGACGCGTACTTCCGCAAGGGCCGCCTCGGCCCCGCCATCTGGGCCTGGGAGCGCGCCCTCGCCCTTGATCCCGATCACGAGGACGCCCGATACAACCTCGAGCAGGCGCGGCGCCTGGCCGACCGGCGGGTGCAGGACAAGCTCGAGGGCGCCGAACGCGAGCCAGGGTGGATTCGTCTCGTGATGCTCTTCTCGCCCAGCACCGAGACCTGGGCGTTCGTGGGCCTCTACCTCGGCTTCTTCGCCTGCTTCGGGCTGTGGCTGCGTGCGCGCCGCCAGGCGCGTCTGGCCGAGGAAGCCGGGGAGGTCGCGCACGTCAGCCCCACCGCCACCTTCGGGGTGCTGGCCGGGACGCTCGCCGTGGCCGCCCTGTGCACAGGGGCGATCCTGCTCGGTCGGGTCCAGCTCGAACGAACGCCGTATGCGGTGGTGCTCCCGGACGCCGCCAGCGTCAAGGAAGGTGCGGACACCAACTACCGCACGGTCTTCGCCGTCCACGCCGGTCTGCGCGTGCGGATCCAGGAGCGCGATCAGGGCTGGGTCCGGGTGCGCCTCGCCAACGGTCTCGAAGGGTGGCTGCCAGAGGGCGAGGTGGGCCGGATCTGAGCTGGTGCGCGATGGGCGATGGGGTACGATGGCAGGACCACCCATGGCCGAGCCGCACCTCGAAAAGCACGTCTTCATCTGTGTCAACCGGCGCTCGCCCGGCGATCCCAAGGGCGACTGCGCCAGCAAGGGCGGCGACGAGGTGCGGGATGCCTTCAAGCGCATCCTCCACGACAAGGGCTTGAAGCGCACCATCCGGGCCAACGCGGCCGGGTGTCTCGACCAGTGCGCGCGCGGCGTGTCGGTGGTGATCTACCCCGAGCAGATCTGGTATGGCGGGGTCAAGCCCGAGGACGTGCCGGAGATCGTGGAGCAACATCTGTGCGGCGGCCAACCCGTGGAGCGGCTGCGCATGAAGTAGCCGCAGCCGAGCCGCAGCCTACTGCCGTCTTCGTTGTCGTCGTCATGAACTGGCAAGTCTTCGGCACCAAGAAGTGCCCCGACACCCGCAAGACCGAGCGCTTCTTCAAGGAGCGCGGGATCCGCTTCCAGTCGATCGATCTCGCCCAGAAAGGGCTGTCGCCCGGCGAGCTGCGTACGGTCGCCGCGCGGCTCGGGGGCATGGAGATCCTCATCGATCGGACGGGGCGGCGCTATGCCGAGCGCGGGCTCACCTCCTCGGCACCGACCGGACCGCGCGTCGAGAAGGCCCTGCTCGACGATCCGTTGCTGCTGCGGACCCCCATCGTCCGGTGCACGGCCGGAGCGACCCTCGGCTTCGAGCCCGAGACCTGGGCGCGCTGGCTGGCAGAGTCGAAGGGGGGGGGCTGATGACGCCGGTCAACGGCAACGAAAACATCGGTCCCAGGGCCAAGGCGGCATGTACAATTTGCACCCCTTGGCCTCAGGTGAACGCAGCGATTCCAAACCCGCCCCAGCGCTGATGGCGGGCAGCGAAGGACCGAGGGACCGGGACCCAGCCCCAGGGCGCTGGACCTTGCTCGACGTGCTGCGCTGGACCACCTCCCGCTTCCAGCAGCGGCAGCTCCCGTCGGCCCGGCTCGACGCCGAGGTCTTGATCGCGGCAGCCCTCGGCACGAGCCGCGTGCAGCTCTACGTGCAGTTCGAGCGGCCGCTCGGGCCCGATGAGCTGGCCAACATCCGCGAGCTCGTGCGCCGCCGACAGAACGGCGAATCCGTCGCGTACGTGGTGGGCAAGAAGGAGTTCTTCGGGCTCGAGCTGGCGGTCGACGCGCGCGTCCTCGTCCCCCGCCCCGACACCGAGACCCTGGTGGACGAGGCGCTCGCGCGCTGGCGCGAGCGGACCGTGGCCAGCGTCGAAGCTCCGCAGGACCTGGAACAGGCTCCCGCGGAGCCCGGCGAGGAGATCCCGCCCGCCGACGGCGAGGCCGATACGGCGAGCTCCAGGACCCGGCCCGAGGTCGAGGTCGAGGTCGCCAGGACGGTCCAGCCGCGCGTGGCCGACGTCGGGACCGGATCGGGAGCCATCATCCTCGCCATCGGCAAGCAGCTGCGCGGCGCCGAGCTGTTCGCGGTCGACGTGTCCGCCGATGCGCTCGCCGTCGCCCGCGCCAATGGAGAGCGCCACGCGATCCCCGTCATCTGGCTCGAGGGCGATCTGGCCCTGCCCCTCGCCGCGCACGGCCCCTTCGATCTCGTCGTGGCCAACCTTCCTTATATTCCCACCATGGACATCCCGAGCCTCTCCCCCGACGTCCGCGCCGAGCCCCACCTCGCCCTCGACGGCGGCTCCGACGGCCTCGCGCTGGTCCGCCGCCTGGTCGCGACCGCGCCGCGCCTGCTCGCCCCGGGCGGAGCGCTGGTGCTCGAGATCGGCGCCGGGCAAGCGGAGGCGACCCGTCAGCTCCTCGTCGACGCGGGGCTGACGGATCTGCGCGTTCGGCGCGATCTCGGCGGCGTGGACCGCGTGGTCTCGGCCCGCATGCCGCCAGCCTTTCCCGCCTCGCCCCCCTCGCCCTCCGCCGTGGAAGGGTCACCCGCATGAGCACGGTCCGCCCGACCTCGCCGGCGGTCCCCACCGGGTCGGCTCCGGGGGTCGTCTCCGCCCCCGCCGCCGCGGCCCCCGACCGCGCAGTCGAGGCCGGACGGGGCGCCCTCTTCATCGGCGTCGCCAAGGTCTTCTTCATGCTGAGCGGCTTCATCCAGCAGGTGGTCCTCGCCCGCCTGGTGAACGCCGCCGGCCTCGGCGCCTTCGGGGCCGTCAACAGCGCCATCTCGATGGTGAACAACACCGTGGTGCAGGCCACCATTCAATCGGTGTCGAAGTTCTCGGCCGAGGACGACGAGCGCGCCCCGGCCGTGACGCGCGCCGCGCTCGAGATCCAGATCGTCGTGGGGGCCGTGCTCGGGCTCGGCTTCTTCCTCGGCGCCCCGGTCATCGCCGACTTCGTCAAGGCGCCCGGCTACGTCCGCTACTTCCGCATCGCCGCCGCCATCCCCTTCCTCTACGCCATCTACGCGGTGTTCATCGGGGCGGTGAATGGCCGCCGACGCTTCCGGACCCAGGCCGGGTTCGACATGACCTTCTCGGTGGCCAAGACCGTGCTCCTGCTGGGGGGCGCGGCCGTGGCCGGCGTCGCGGGGGCCTTCGCGGGTTTCGTGCTGGCCGCGCTGTTCATCGTGGTGGTCGCGATCAAGGTGATCGGTGCCGGAGCTTCCACGTCCGTGTCCGCGTCCACCTTCCCGGTCAGCCGCCTGGTCAAGTTCATGCTGGCCGTGGGGGCCTACAACCTCTTCCTCAACATCGAGCTCCTCTACGACCAGCCCCTCTTGCACCGCTTCGCTGGCCAGGTCGATCCGGCGCGCGCGGCAGCCCTGGCCGGTCAGTACCAGGCCCTCCGGACGCTGGCGCTCCTGCCCTACCAGGCGCTGCTGGTCGTGACCTTCGTGATCTTCCCGCTGGTCTCGCGGTCGACCTTCGCCGAAGATCGCGCCGCGACGCGCGCCTACGTCACCCAGACCCTGCGCTACGCGCTGATCCTGGCCACCGCCATGGGCCTCGCGCTCGGCGCGCGGCCGGGCGCCCTCGTCGCCATCCTGTATCCAGCAGCCTACGCGGAGGGGGCGCGGGCCTTGCCCATCCTGGTGGTGGGCGAGTGTTGCCTGGCGCTGCTGGCGGTCACCTGCGCCATCCTGAATGCCGCCGGACGGGCCATCGCCGCGCTCTCGTTGATGGCCGGGACGGTGGTGACCGGCGTGACCGCCGCCTTCGTGCTCGTGCCCCGCGCCGCGCTCGGCCCCGAGATGCTGACCGCCGCCGCGGTCGCCGCATCGTTCGGGATGGCCCTCGGTCTCGTGGCGTCGGTGGTCTACGTCCGGATGCGCATGGGCGGCAGCGCCCCACTCGCCACCATCGGGCGCGTGGTGATGTCGGGGGCGGCCGCCGTCCTCCTCGGGAGGGTCCTGCCGCTCGGGGGCAAGCTCACGGGCCTCGCCATCACCGGGCTCGTGACGGCGGTCTACCTCGGCGGCCTGATCGGGCTCGGCGAATTCGGCCCCACCGACCGCGCCAAGCTCCGCAAGGTCCTCCGGCGCGGCGGGTGATCCGCCGTCCGGAAGCGGTACACTCTCCGGGAGCCCTGTCCAATGTCGAGTCCCCGTTCCCTGTCCGGCATCGAGGTGGTGCTCGTCGCCTGCGGCTGGGGGGCGATCACCGCCGGGTGTTACACCCCGAGCCAGAGCCGTCAGGATGGGCTGGTTCGCATCGCCCATGAATACAACGACGGGCTGAGGTGGCATCGAACGGCGCAGATCGCGCCCCACCTGCCACCCGCCGAGGTGGCGACCTTCCTCGCGCGGCTCGATGACCTCGGCGATGACTTTCAGATGGCCGACTACGAGGTCACCGCCATCACCTTCACCGACGGGGGCAATGGCGCGGACGTGAGCGTCGACTTCACCTGGTACAACCAGGCCCGCTCTCTGCTGCGCCACACCGTGGTCGCGCAGACCTGGGCCTTCCGCGACGGCGAGTGGCTCTGCCTCAAGCAGGTGCGCACCCGCGGGGATCGCTTTCCGCTCGTGACGGAGCCCATGCGCCCGCTGCCGGACCCGTCAACGGCGGCCCCTCCGCCGCGCTGAGAGCGGGCCGGCGGCCCGGCGATGCGCCGGCCCAGACCCGTGATCGTTCTCGTCGACGTTGACGTGGTCGTGGCCGTGACCGCCCCGGTGATCGTTGACGTGCACGTGCACGGCCACGACTACGGATCGGCCACGATCACGTCAACGATCAAGGGTCTTGGTGGGAGGGTGCAGTGCGACGCGATCAGGGCTTGCGGCTCTGGAGCGCCCTTGCCGAGTTGGTCCCATGCCGGGTGAGGGCGGTGGCGGCGGCCGCCGCTCCGATCCCCACCAGCACCACCAGCCCGACGATCTTCCAGATCCGATTCCGCGCGCTGATGGCCTCGGCGCGCCGTACGCTCGCGGGAGCGACTGGCAACGGTTCGAGCACGCTGGCCAGCGATTCTGGCCCGGGGGTGTGGTCGAGCAGCGGATCGGCCACCTCCGGCGTCCCACTCTCGGGCCGTCCCCGCTTCGCCGGCCCCGACGGCTCCGGCCGCCCGCTCGCGGGGGGCACCGGGACAGTGCCCGTCGTCTTCCGGCTCCCGGAGCGACCTCCGCTCTTGCCGCTTCCGGCGGACGGGGCCCGCTCTTGCCGCACGAACGCGTCAAGCGAGAGCACCTTCGGCTTGCCGGCCATCCGTGCATCCTCGAGCGGAACGCTGCCGGTTGGCCGCGGGCGTTTCCCCAGCACTGGCTGAGTCGTGGTCTCGCCGGCCCAGGCCCGGGGATCCACGAAGCCGTCATCGTTGCTGTCTCGGTTGCTGTCTCGGTTGCTGTCGCGGTTGGCGTCTCGGCTGCTGTCTCGGTTGCCATCCCAGGTCCCGTCTCGGTTGCGGTCTCGGTCGCCATGTTGGTCGCCGAAGTCGATGGGCTCACCGTCCTCGTCCACTTGTGGACGGGCACTCGGGTCCTCGAAGTCCACCGAGGTGAACTTGTTGATCTCGTCCTGCAGGAGGGTGTCGAGGATGTTGCCGGCCCGCCGCCGCCCACCCGACTCGGCCGCGCGATCCTCGAGGCAGGCCCGCACCAGGTCGGCCACGTCGCGCGAGATGACCTTGAGGCCTCGCGAATAGCTGTACTTGGCCAGCTCCTCTTGCAGATCGGTGGCGCTCTGGAAGCGGTCCTCCACCTTCTGGGCCAGCGCCTTGCGGACCACGTCCTCGAGCTCCTGCTCCACGTCCGGGTTCTGCGCGCGGATCGGCGGGATCTTGGCGTTGCGCACCAGCTCGACCGTCTGATAGTCGGTCTCGCCGTAAAACAGCCGCTTCCCCGTCAGCAGCTCGTAGAGCAAGATCCCCACCGAGAAGATGTCGGAGCGGCTGTCCACCTCCTCGCCGCGTGCGGCCTCGGGGGACAGGTAGCTCATCTTGCCCTTGACCACCCCGGGCTCGGTGGTCTCGAGCTGGCTCGTGGCCTTGGCGAGCCCGAAGTCCGCCACCTTGACCTCCCCCTGCCGCGAGATGAGGACGTTCGGGGGCGAGATGTCCCGGTGGACGATCCCCACCGGGCCTCCGGTCTCCGGGTTCACGAGCTCGTGCGCGTAGGCCAGACCCTTGCAAATCTCGTTGATGATGTTGAGCGTGACCGCCAAGGGCAACCGCTTGCCGAGCCGCCGCCGCCACTCGATGAGCGCCTTCAGGTCGACCCCGTCGACGTACTCCATCACGATGAAGTAGGTGTCCTCGGAGTGGCCGATGTCGAACACCTGGACCACGTTCGCGTGCTGCAGGGACAGCGAGAGCCGGGCCTCATCGAGGAACATGGCCACGAACTTCTTGTTCTGGGTCAGCGCCGGAAGGATGCGCTTGATGGCGATGTTCTTGCGAAAGCCCTGAAGCGACTCCGCCACCCCCTTGAACACCTCTGCCATGCCGCCCGAAGCTACGCGCTCGGTGATTCGATATCGGCTATCGGCCATTCACATCCGCCGTTTCGGCGACCAACCTACCTCAGATGAAAGGGTCCGGCAATCACCGCCGCCGAATCCGGCAGCGGCCACCGCGGGCGACCAAGCGCGGGCGACGGAGAAGCTGCGCCCCACGACCGACACGGAGCCGAGCTTCCGTCCAAAGAAGCTCGGCGCCGGCTCGGCGCTAATCCTCGATCCCGACGGGGACCTTCTCGTTGTCGCCTCCACCCATGTCGGCGTCGGTGATGCCGCCCCGGCCGGTCTGGGCCGCCGCGGCCTCCTCACGCTCCGATTGCTCCTTGCAATCGATGCACAGGGTCGTCACCGGGCGCGCCATCAGCCGCCGAAACGAGATGGTCTCGCCGCAGTCCTCGCAGACGTCGATCTCGTTGGCGTCGAGCCGGGCGATCTGCTTCGAGACCTTGTTGAGCAGGAACTTCTCGCGATCGTGCAGGCGCATCTCGGTCGAAAAGATCTCCTCCTCCATCGACTCGTCAATCGAATCCCGACCGATGTTCCGCTCGTGATTCATCGAGTACGAGAGCGCGTTCTGGCTGGTCCGCGAGAGGCGACGCTGCTGCTCCTCCAGGACGCGTCGGATTTCGGCCTTTTCCTTCTGATTGAGCATAAGTTTTCCCTTGTTGTATGAGCGGGCCTCGGGCGCCCCCAGCCGCTCGCCCGGGCGCCCGCTCACTTCGGTTCGGATGTGGTGAGGACGATTTCAGGAAGCCTTCTTCTCGCGGACCAACTGAGGTCGCCCCCTCGAAACCACCACATCCTGGGTCACCACGCACTCGGTGACGCCGGTGAGCGACGGGATCTCGTACATGACGTCGAGCATGACCTCTTCCAGGATCGCCCGCAGGCCGCGCGCGCCGGACCGGCGGCGTCCCGCCTCCTCGGCCACGCTCCGCAGGGCGTCCTCGGTGAACCGCAGCTTCACGCCCTCCATCTCGAACAAGCGCTCGTACTGCTTGGCGAGGGCGTTCTTCGGCTTCCACAAGATCTCGATCAGCATGTCAACGTCCAGATCGTCGGCCGACACGATGATGGGCAAACGCCCCATGAACTCGGGGATCATCCCGAACTTGACCAGATCCTCGGTGCGGGTCATCGTGCGCAGCTCGTTCTTCGACTGCTCGGACTTCTGGATGCTGGCCCCGAACCCGAGCCCGCGATCGCCCACCCGCCGCCGCACCAGCTCCTCGATGCCGTTGAAGGCACCGGTGCAGACGAAGAGGATGTTGGTGGTGTCGACCTGGATCAGCTCCTGCTGCGGGCGGTTGCGCGCCCCATCCGGTGTGATGGAGGCCTGCTTGCCCTCCAGGATCTTGAGCAGGGCCTGCTGCACGCCCTCGCCCGACACGTCCCGGGTGATGGAGGGGCCCCCGCCCTTGCGCGCGATCTTGTCGATCTCGTCGATGCAGACGATCCCGCGGCTGGCCTTCTCGGCGTCATTGCCGGCGTTGCGGTAGAGCGACTTGATGACGCTGTCCACGTCCTCCCCGACGTACCCCGCCTCGGTCAGGGTGGTGGCGTCGGCCATCGCGAACGGGACGTCCAGCTTCTTGGCCAAGGTCTGCACCAGCAGGGTCTTGCCGCACCCGGTGGGGCCGAGCAGCAAGATGTTGCCCTTCTGCAGCTCGACCTCCCCTGCCTTGCCGAACTGGCCGATGCGCTTGTAGTGGTTGTAGACCGACACCGACAGGGCCTTCTTGGCCCGGTCCTGGCCGACCACGTATCGGTTGAGCTCGTCGTAGATCTCGCGCGGGCGCGGATACTTCGGGCGTTCGGCCGCCTCTTCCTTGGCGATGATGTCGTTGCACAGCGCCACGCACTCGTCGCAGATGAACACGCGCGGACCCGAAATGAGCTTCCTCACCTCGCGTCGCCGCTTCCCACAGAAGGAGCAGTGGAAGTCGTCCATCACTTTCGAGTATTGCATCTCGCCCCGGGGACGCCAAGCGCCGTGACGGAACAAAACCTACAAATGTTTCGGCGCGGAAATCTCAACCACGAATCTCGAATATTTTCCAGATGGAAACCAAGGTCCTGATACTGTTCTCGAAACATGAGAGCCCTTGTGGTCACGTCGAACCCGACGACGGCCGTGTCGGAACCTGATTCGCCAGCTTCAGCATTGAATGACCTAGGATGCGAGGTCGTCACCGTCGGTTACGACATCGACCAGTTGCCCGAGGACATAGAGCTCACCCGCCCGTCGGTCGTGGTCGTGGATGCCGGCGCGCACCTGGAGGTGGGGCGGGCGGCCATCCGGCGGGTCCGCGAAGTGGCCTCCCTCTCGGATGTCCCGGTGTTGCTATGCGTCGAAGTCTCGCGGCTTGCCGGCCTCGACCCGGAGGCCGGTGCGGATGACTTCGTGCTCGCCCCTGTCGTCGCCCCCGAGCTCTACGCGCGCATCCGACAGCTCGACTGGCGGATGTCGTCTTTCCGTGCCGCGGGGCGTATCAAGATCGGCGATCTGGTCATCGACGCGGTGGCGGTCGAGGCGGCCTTCCGCGGGCGCGCCCTCAAGCTGCCGCGGCAAGAGTTTCAGCTCCTCAAGTTCCTGGCCGAACGTCCGGGGCGGGTGTTCACGCGGGAGCAGCTCCTGTCCCGCGTCTGGGGGTACCGGTATGCGGGTGGGACGCGCACCGTGGACATCCACGTGCGCCGGCTGCGCGCCAAGCTCGGCCCCGGGAGCGCCATGATCGAGACCGTGCGCCACGTCGGCTACAAGCTGCGCGCGCCAGGCACCGGCGCGCCCCAGTAAGGCCCCGGGCCGCCCGGCGGCGCACCGGCGATCACCTGGCGTGCGGGGCGATGGGCGCGCGCGGGACGCGCGGAGCGACGTGTGCCTCCTTGAGGATCAGGACCGCGTCCGCCGGTCCCATGGGCATCTCGAGACGCAGGGGAACGTGGTTCGTATCCGTGGCGAGCCATAGCCGGAATCGCCGGTCTGGTCGGGCCGGGTCCCGCTGGCCGTTGTACAGGATGGGCGTGAGCTCGGCATCGAGCTCGTCTCCGAGGCGCCCCGGGGAGCCGGGCACCAGGACCGGCCCCCCGGAGACCCCGCGCACCTCGACCCGCCACAGCGCCATGCCATCGAGCATCTGCAGCACCACCCGCTCACCAGGCCTCGGGACCTGGGTGCGAAGCCGCCAGATGAGCCCGAGCGGGTCGGAGGTCACACCGGCGGGCGACAGGATCTCTTGCGCGGTGGGAGCGGGGGATGGGGCCTTGCGACGCTGGATGAGCAGGCTGTCGCCCGCCTGGTGAACCACCGAGTCGCTGACGGTCTCGTCCGAGGCGAGCCCCACCGAACGCCGCGTGGAGCGCCAGCGCGAGGAGGCCCGACGACGCAGATCGAACTCGCTGTCGATGGTTCGCTGGAAGCGCCCGAGCCCGAGGACGGCCCCTGCCCCCTCTGCCCGCAGCGCCAGCACCGGCAAGCCATCGGCGGTCAGCGCCGGCGCCTCCGAGGACAAGGTCAGCTCGCCCACCCGGCCGAGGACCCCGTAATGCACGTCGTAGGTCGCCCGCTCGCTGGCCCCGATGGTGTGCGGAGCCTGCGGAGATAACTGGAGGGGGAGGCGCGTCGGGCGCGCCAGCCGCAAGGCTCTCGCCCGCTCGAGGAAGGCCAGATCCGACACCGAGCCTCCCCGCCCGGCTTCCCACTCTCCACACATCCCCCCGGCGTGTGGGATGGCGATGAGCGTGCCCAGAACCAAGGACAGCGCGACGAGCGGCATGCATCTGGGACGCGGCGACGAGAACGTTTATTTCGGCCCGCGGGCGCCCAGGTCATTTGCCCGTCCTCGTCCTCGTCCTCCCCCTCGTCCCAAGTACGCGCACCGGACGGGACCGGAAACGAAGACGAGGGAAGACGAGGACGAGGACGAGGACGAGGACGAGGCAACAGGGCCCGGAAATCGCATGTACTATGATGACGCGTGCCGATGAGTGCGGACAGAGGGCAGCGGCCAGTCGGAATCTCGCTTGGCGATCCAGCCGGGATCGGGCCCGAGATCGTGGCACACGCCCTGGCGACGCGGCCCGATGCGCCGCTGCTGGTGTTTGGCGACGCCGCGATCCTCGACGCCGCGGCCAGCGCGATGCGGGTCCCGCTGCCCGATCGGTCCCGCATCCGGACGATTGGACCCTCGGACCACCCGACCGACGGACGGATCCGGCCGGGGCAACCCAACCTTGCCTCGGCCTTTGCGCAGATGGCCTACCTCGAAGGCGCCACGGCCGCGGCGCTGTCCGGCGAGATTCGCGCCCTGTGCACCGCGCCCATCTCCAAGAGCTGGATTGCGCGCACGGGGTTTGCCTTCCCGGGGCACACGGAGTTCCTGGCCGCCCGGACTGCGACCACCGACTTCGCCATGATGCTGGCCGGGCCGCGGCTGCGGATCGTCCTGGCCACCACGCACCTCGCGCTGCGTGACGTTCCGGCGCGCCTGACCCCCGAGGACGTCGCACGCGCCGCCGTCCTCGCCGCGCATGCGCTGGTCGACCAGTTCGGCATCGGGCGCGCGCGCGTGGCGGTGGCCGGGCTCAATCCGCACGCTGGAGAGTCCGGGCGCTTTGGAGACGAGGAAACGCGCATCGTTGCGCCGGGGATCGCGCTGGCGCGCGCGCGGCTCTCGGCCACGGGCTGGCCAGCCGTGGTCACTGGACCTTACCCACCGGATGCCGTCTTCCGCGCGGCGGCGCTGGGCGAGTTCGACGCCGTGGTCGCCCTCTATCACGACCAGGGGCTGATCCCGGTCAAGCTGCTGCACTTCGACGAGGCCGTGAACATCACGCTCGGCCTGCCCTTCGTGCGAACTTCCCCCGATCACGGCACCGCGTACGCCCTCGCGGGAACAGGCAGGGCCAACCCCGCCAGCTTCCTGGCCGCCCTCGATCTCGCGCTGCGCCTCAGCCACCCGCGATAGGAGACACGGACCGCTCGCCTGTCTGCGCTGCGCTGCGCGTCGGGCCTGGTGCTACTGCGACGGATGCCACCGGCGTTCTTTGGTCAATCCTGGCCGGCGCTGTGATAATTTTGCAACCGCTCCGAATCCCTTCACCGAGATCGCGAGACCCTTGAAAGCGCCCACCACATCCTTGCCAATTCCCGAGCTCGTCACCCATCCGATGGACAAGATCGTCGTCAAGGGAGCCCGCGAGCACAACCTCAAGAACATCGACGTCGAGATCCCGCGCGACAAGCTGGTGGTCATCACCGGGCTCTCGGGGTCGGGCAAGTCGTCGCTGGCGTTCGACACCATCTACGCCGAGGGTCAACGCCGCTACGTCGAGTCGCTCTCGGCCTACGCCCGGCAGTTCCTGGACCAGATGCGGAAGCCCGACATCGACTCGATCGAGGGGCTGTCGCCGGCCATCTCGATCGAGCAGCAGTCGGGCTCGCGCAACCCGCGCTCTACCGTGGGGACCACCACGGAGATCTACGACTACCTGCGCCTCCTGTGGGCGCGGGTCGGGACCGTCCACTGCTGGAGCTGCGGCGCCCCGATCACCTCGCAGTCCATCCAGCAGATGGTCGACCGGGTGCTCGAGCTGCCGGAGGGCGCGCGGTTCTCGGTGCTCGCGCCCACCGTCCGCGACCGCAAGGGGGAGTTCGCCCAGGATCTCGCCAAGCTGCGCCAGGACGGCTTCGTGCGCGCCAACATCGACGGGGAGCTCCACGAGCTGGCCGACGCGCCCACGCTCGACAAGAACAAGAAGCACACCATCGAGATCTTCGTGGACCGGCTGGTGCGCAAGGAGGGCATTCGCCAGCGCCTCACCGACTCGATCGAGCTCGCGGCCAAGCTGACGGGGGGCATCGTCAAGATCTCGCCGCTCGACGGTGACGATCTGACCTTCTCCGAGAAGTTCGCCTGCCCCACCTGCGGGATCAGCTACCCCGAGGTCGAGCCGCGGCTGTTCTCGTTCAACAACCCGGCCGGCGCCTGCCCCACCTGCGACGGCATCGGGGCCAAGATGTTCTTCGACCCGGAGCTCATCGTCCCGAACGAGGAGCTGTCGCTGAAGGAAGGGGCGATCGAGCCCTGGGAGCGGCGCAACAGCTCGTTCTTCCAGCAGCTCCTCGAGTCGGTGGCCTCGCACTTCGAGATCGACCTGTACACCCCGTGGAACAAGCTGCCGGCCGCCACGCGCAAGCTGGTGCTGCACGGGTCGGTGGGCCAGGAGGTCGACTTCTCCTTCGAGAAGAACGGGCGCAAGCACTCGTACAAGAAGGAGTTCGAGGGGGTGATCGCCAACCTGCAGCGCCGGTTCGACGAATACGAGCGGCGGCGGCGCGAGCAGGGACGCACCAGCGACCAGGACTTCGAGGCCATCTACGACGAGTTCCACCGCTACATGGCCCAGACGCCGTGCGAGGAGTGCGGCGGGACGCGCCTGCGCAAGGAGGCGCGCAACGTGCGCGTGGGCGACAAGAACATCGTGGAGATGACGGCCCTCACCATCCGCGACGCGCACGACTTCCTGGCCCACATCGACTTTTCGCCCCGGCAGCGGGAGGTCGCGGGGCGGATCCTGCGCGAGGTGGGCGACAGGCTGTCGTTCCTCATCAACGTCGGGGTGGACTACCTGTCGCTCGACCGGACGGCGTCGACCCTGTCGGGTGGGGAGTCGCAGCGCATCCGGCTCGCGACCCAGATCGGCAGCTCGCTGGTGGGCGTGCTCTACATCCTCGACGAGCCGTCGATCGGGCTGCACCAGCGGGACAACGAGCGGCTGCTGAAGACCCTGCTCCGACTGCGCGATCTCGGGAACACCGTGCTCGTGGTCGAGCACGACGAGGACACCATCCGCGCGGCCGACTACGTCATCGACATGGGCCCGAAGGCGGGCGTGCATGGCGGCCGGGTGGTGGCGGCGGGAAAGCCGGCGCAGATCGCCAACCACCCCCAATCGCTGACCGGGGCGTACCTGTCGGGGCGCAAGTCCATCGCGGTGCCGAAGCACCGGCGCTCGGCGGCGCAGCGGGCGCTGACCCTGAAGAAGGCCACCGGACACAACCTGCGCAACCTCACCGTGTCGTTTCCGCTCGGCGTCCTGACCTGCGTGACCGGGGTCTCCGGCTCGGGAAAGTCGACCCTGGTCATCGACACGCTGCTGCGGGCGCTGGCGCAGAAGTTCCACGGGTCGAAGCACGCCCCCGAGCCCTTCGGCAACCTCGATGGGCTGCAGAACATCGACAAGGTCATCGACATCGACCAGGCGCCGATCGGGCGGACCCCGCGGTCGAACCCGGCGACCTACACCGGCGTGTTCACCCACATCCGGGACCTGTTCGCCAACCTGCCCGAATCCAAGGCCCGCGGCTACAAGCCCGGGCGCTACTCGTTCAACATCAAGGGCGGGCGTTGCGAGTCGTGCCAGGGTGACGGGATCCTGCGCATCGAGATGCACTTCTTGCCGGACGTGTACGTCGAGTGCGAGGCTTGCGGTGGGCGGCGTTACAACCGCGAGACGCTGGAGGTGCAGTACCGCAACGCCAGCATCGCCGACGTCCTCGACATGACGGTGGTGCAGGCGGGGGAATTCCTGGAGAACATCCCCAAGGTCAAGCAGAAGCTGGACACGCTGCGGGAGGTCGGGCTCGGTTACATCCGCCTCGGGCAGTCGGCGACCACCCTGTCGGGCGGCGAGGCCCAGCGGATCAAGCTCTCCAAGGAGCTGGCCAAGAAGTCCACCGGGCGGACGGTCTACATCCTCGACGAGCCCACCACTGGGTTGCATTTCGCGGACATCGCGCAGTTGCTGGCCGTCCTCAACCGCCTCGTCGACGCCGGCAACACGGTGATCGTCATCGAGCACAACATGGACGTCATCAAGACCGCGGACTGGGTGATCGACCTCGGACCCGAGGGGGGCCCGGGCGGCGGCAACATCGTGGCCCAGGGCACCCCCGAGGACGTGGCGCGGGTGGTGGCGAGCTACACCGGCAAGTTCCTGAAGAAGGTCCTGTAGGAGGCATCCGGAAGGCTAGTGCACCGCCGTCGAAATAGCATCATATTCGGCCGACGATCCGAGCCGGCCTCGGTATTGACGCTATTTCGACGGCGGTGCACTAGCGAGGCCGAGTTCGAGTTCGAGTTCGAGGGGGGCCAGCGGGAAGGGTAGCGTGTGTGGATCGCGTCCCCCGCGACATCACGGCGTGCCTCCGCGTCGAGGCGAGTGACCCGAAGACTGAAGCCACGAGCAGGCTGCGGAAAAGAAAAAGGGGCCCCGGAGGGCCCCAGTTTTTAGGCTAGGTTAGGTTGGAAACGCGTCAGCTGGGTTACAGGTAGCTGAGGAAGGCGACGGTGCCAGTGACCTGGTTGTCCTTGCCGTCGATGAAGACCTTGTCCTTGCAGAAGTCGGCGCGGACCTCGGCGCGGATTTCGAGGTGACCGGCGAAAGGCGCGGCGGCCACGACGCTGCCCTCGTAGTAATTGGTATCGGCGAGGGTGGACACAAAGGTACCGTTCTTGTCCTTGACGTATTCTGCCCGGGCAGAGAAGTTGAGGGAATCGCTGAGGACATAGTGGCCCATGAGTGCGCCGCCGACCAGATAGTTGCTCCCCAGCTTCACGTAGTCGACGTTGAGGTTGAGGGACAACTTGTCGTTGATGGTCTGTGAGATCACGACGTCGAGGGTGTTCTTGACGTCGCCCTCGGTCCCCTGGGGTCCCTCCTTGCCGAAGTAGTCGGTCACGATGATGCTCGTGGTCGACACCGGGGTGACCGTGGCCGACAGGCCGACCGTCTTCCATCCATTGTTGTCGGGGTCGTTGTTGATGCCGTTGACCAAGCTCGCCTGCAACGTCAACTGGTCACTGGCCTTGAAGGTTGCGCGGGCGCCGGTGTGGAGAATCGGGATCGTGTAGAACAACAGCGAGCGCGAATACATCCAGTTCTTGTTGGCCTCGTTGACCTCGGCGCCAGCGGTGGTCACGAACTTACCGAAGTCAAGGGTCACGGGTCCGAGGGCGAGCGACGAGAAGGCCTGCTCGACGAGGAACGCGCTGCCGTACAGCGATGCGCCAGCCGACATGGGAAGACCAGAGGCGCCCCTGCTGTTCAGCGAGTTGATGACGAATCCCGTGTGGCCGTAGCCGAGGTCGATCCGGAGGGTGACCGGGCTGACGTCCAGCTGCATCGCCACCTTGGCGAAGTTGAGAGAGAAGCTATTGGACGTGACGTCGAACGTCCGGCCGGTGAGGACATTGTTCGGGTCCGTGGTCGAGCCAGTGAAGTTGTACTGGTAGTACGAATCCACCAGGGCCTCGAAGCGGAGGATGCTGTACCACAGCGGAGGGGCCGGGGCAGCGGGGGCCGCTGGGGCTGCGGCCGGGGCTGCGGCGACTGCGGCCGGCGCCGCGGGAGGGGCTGCCGGGGCAGCGGCTGGAGGAGCGTCCGCAAGCACGGGAGGTGCGTTGACGGGTGGGGCGGGCGTCTCGGCGGGCGCCTGCGCGAAAACGGTGCCGGAGAACAAGAGAACGAGAGCAGCGGAACATGCGGAAAGTCGCATTCAAACCCCCTGAAAACTAGTGTGGTTGACTGGCGCACACCCTAACCGCAGCCACCAGTCGGCGTAAAGCGTTCTCCACCCTACAATCGACGAATTACCGTCGCGGAAATGCAGGAGAAACACACTGGAAACAACCAGAACTTAGCGGCGCCGTTCCTGGTGATAGCGCCCAAATCCCGACCTCGGTTGTTTCCATCGGAAACAACGTTGTGCGCTTCACTTGAGCTGCAGGTACTCCTCGGGGACGTCGCCAAAGCCCCACGCGCGGAGCTGTCGGGCCCACGCTCCGAGGTTGTCGGCGGTGACCCGCACGAGATCGAGCGGGACGATGGGGGGGACGGCCTTTCCGAGCACCAGCTTGTCGACGATGGTCTGAACACCGACCGCACCCCACAGGTACGTCGGCTGCGCCAGAAGCACCGGCGCGACGCCGCGCTCGACGTACACGAGCTGCGGCGGGAGCGCGTTCACCGAGACGATGCGGTGCCGGGTCTTGCCCGACCCGGGCTGCAGCTCGGCCAGGAGCGACTTGGTGTAGAGCGGCCAGCCCCCGAGCACCGCCCAGCCCGTCACCTTCGGGTAGGCCGACGAGACCCGCAGCAGCTCGGCCGCGGCATCCTGCGCAGTCTCCGCGTGCGAGAAGACGCCGACGATCTCGAGCTCGGGCCGGGTGGCGGCCTCCTCCATGAAGCCGCGGATGCGCAGGCGCATCTCCGGGGCATCGCGGTTGCCGGCGAGGACCGCGATCTGGGCGGATTTTTCGCGCCGGTCGTGCCTGTCGCCCTTGTGAGTGCCAGTGCCACTGCCGGTGCCGGTGTCGGTGCGCGCGCTCGTGCCGCTGCCGGCGCCGGCAGCCTTCTTGTCGGACCTGCGGGCGCCCCTCGGCGATGCCCTGGCCGCGCCCCCACCCCTCGGCAACAGAGCCGCGAGCTCGATCATGACCTGGCGGCCGATCAGCTCGTCGTCGACGCCGCAGTAGGAGAAGCGCCGCGAGGTCGGCGCGTCGCTGTCGAAGGTCATGACCGCCACCCCGCGCGCCACGGCGTCGTCGATGGCCTCGACCACCCGCGGGTCGTTGGAACAGGAGATGAGGATGGCGTCGAAGCGCTCGTTCACGGCCTGGCGAATGCGCTGGGCCTGCACGCGGCCGTCTTCTTGCGATGGGGTGAGCCAGGTGATCTCGATGGGCAGGCCGAGCTTGGCGGAGAGCTCGTGGGCCTGATCCTCGGCGCCCGTCTTGGCCGAAAGGAACGATGGATTGGACGCGCTCTTGGCGATGAGGGCGATGCGCAGAAGCTTGCCGGTGACGGGCTGCCCTTGCGGCGGCTCCGCGCCGGTGGCGTCCCTGGCATTCGCATCCGACCCGAGCTCCGCGGAAGGTTCCGGGGGAGGCTCCGCCGGAGCATCCGGTGGGCCCCGCCGACAGGCGGGAGCCGCGATGAGGGCAGCGGTCAAGGCGGCGGCCCGTGCAGACGACCACGCACGCGGCCCCGCGAACCGTTCCGCCAATCTATGTGGCGCGGCGCAGGGCACTTAGTTTCCGAGCAGCGCTTCCACTTCGGCCAAGGTCGGCATGCTCGGTTGTGCGCCGGGACGGGTCACGCTGACCGCGCCCGCGGCGGCTCCGAAGCGGATGGCTTCGAGCTCGGCCACGCCCCTCGCGAGCGCGAACCCGAACCCGGCATTGAAGGCATCTCCCGCCGCGGTGGTGTCGACCGCCTCCACGGGGAAGGCCGGTACCAGCTGCTCGGAGGTCTCGGTCACCAGCAGCACGCCCTGGCGGCCCATCTTGACGATGACCTTGGCCACCCCGCGTGCGATCAGCTGGCGCGCGCGCGTGACCGCCTCACCCCGCCGCAAGGTGGCCTGGGGCGCCGCCCCGGTCAGCACCCCGAGCTCGGTCTCGTTCGGCGTGAGATAGTGGACCGATCGCAGGAGCCCGTCCGGAATCACCCGCGCCGGCGCAGGATCGAGGACGACGGTCGCCCCGCCCTCGCGACCGATGCGCGCCGCGGTCTGCACGGTGGGAAGCGGGATCTCGAGCTGCAAGAGCACCACCGCCGACTCCGCCAGCGCGTGGTGCAGGGGCGTGAGCCCGCCCGGATTGAACGTCCCATTGGCGCCCGGCACCACGATGATCTGATTCTGCCCAGCCGCATCGATGGCCACCAGCGCGAGCCCGGTCGGCGAGGCCGGATCGCACCCCACGTGCGTCACGTCGATGCCGGCGTCGGCGAGGTTCTGCCGCAGCCAGGGCCCGTAGGTGTCGTTCCCCACCTGCCCGAACATGCGCACGGGAATCGCCGGCGTCGCGCGCGCCGCCAGGCGCCCGGCCGCGAAGGCCTGGTTGGCGCCTTTCCCCCCGGAGAAGACCGCGAAATCATGGCCCGTGACCGTCTCGCCAACCGCCGGGAGGCGGCGCACGGTCACCACCAGATCCGCGTTCAAACTTCCGACGACGGTGATTCCTTGTCCCATGCGCGCGCCATTGTAGTGCCAACCACGGCAGAATGTCGGTGAGCTGACCCGAGGCGCGAGGTCATGACCGGGTGTGACAGCGCATCCCGTCGCGCTTCGTCGTTACGCGGGCGCGACCGGCTCTTCGATGATGACCAGCAAATCGCCGGCCTCGATGCTCTCGCCCGCGCCGGCCACGATCTCGCGCACGAGGCCGTCCACCGGGGCCTTCACCACCGTCTCGAGCTTCATGGCCTCGGTGACCAGCAGCTTCTGCCCGGCGGTGACCTTCTCACCCATCTTGGTCACGAGATCGATGACTCGCCCCGGCATGGGGGCCGCCACCTCACCGCGCCGCCCGGGGGTGGCCCTGCGCCGCTTGGGACCGGTGACCTTGGCCGATTCGTCGAACACCCGGATCGAGCGGGGCTGACCGTTCAGCTCGAAGGTCACCTGGCGCGCCCCGTCGGCTTCCACCTCCCCCACCGAGAGCAGCTTGACGATCAGGGTCTTGCCCGGCTCGATGTCGATCCACGCCTCCTCCCCCACCCGCAGCCCATAGAAGAAGGCCGGGGTCGGCAGCACCGAGGTCTCGCCATGGAGCGCGCGGTGCTCCATGTAATCGCGCAGGACCTTGGGGTAGAGCGCGAACGAGACCACGTCCCGGCGGGTCACCGGTCCACCCGCGAGGGTCGTCATCTCGGCTTCGGCCGCCTTCCAGTCGAAGGGAGGCAGCGTGTCGCCCGGGCGCCCGTTCATCGGTGCCGTGCCCTTGAGCACGTACGAGCGCAGCGGCTCGGGGAAGCCGCCGGGGGGGTGGCCTAGCCCGCCGCGCATGTAGTCGACCACCGAGGCGGGGAAGGTCAGCTCGGGCCCCCGTTCCAGCACGCCGCGCGCATCGAGTCCTTGCTTCACCATCCAGATGGCCATGTCCCCCACCACCTTAGAGGACGGCGTGACCTTGGGGATGTCCCCGAAGAGCTGGTTCACCTCGGCGTAGGCCCGCTTGACGGCCTCCCAGGACTGGGCGCCGAGGCCGAG
>CAZIOH010000089.1:0-28387 GCA_964540815.1 uncultured Myxococcales bacterium
CGGAGACAGCACCAGCAAAGCAGATCCGCGTGCGCCTCTCGTCGTCCGTCGGGAGGGGCCCGCGGGGAGGGGTCCTCCCCTTGCCGCGCTCTGGATCGGAGGTTGGCTTTGCCAACCGGAGACAGCACCAGCAGAGCAGATCCGCGTGCGCCTCTCGTCGTCCGTCGGGAGGGGCCCGCGGGGAGGGGTCCTCCCCTTGCCGCGCTCTGGATCGGAGGTTGGCTTTGCCAACCGGAGACAGCACCAGCAGAGCAGATCCGCGTGCGCCTCTCGTCGTCCGTCGGGAGGGGCCCGCGGGAGGGGTCCTCCCCTTGCCGCGCTCTGGGGAGGGGTCCTCCCCTCCCCGCGAGCGCCGAAGGCGCGTCCTTTAGCCGCGATCTTCCGCGCGGGCCAGTTGCTCGAGGACCAGGTGCTGGGCGCTGCGCGCAGGCTCACCGGCGGGCGCCACCCGCTGATGGTACTCGCCGTGCACATCCATGTCGTAGGCGCGGGAGTTGTCCGCCATGGCGGGCTCGATCACCTCGCGCCGGATCTGCTCGCGGAGCGTCTCCGCCTCGATGGGGAACAGCACCTCCACCCGCCGGTGCAGGTTGCGCGGCATCCAGTCGGCCGACGACAGGTAGAACGCCTCCGCGCCCGCCGGGCCGAAGACGAAGACCCGCTCGTGCTCGAGGAAGCGCCCCAGGATCGAGAACACCCGGATGTTCTCGGAGATCCCGGCCAGCCCCGGCCGCAGGCAGCAGATTCCCCGGATGCACAGATCGATCGACACGCCGGCCATCGACGCCCGATACAGGCTCTGGATGATGGGCACCTCCACCAGGGCGTTCATCTTGGCGAAGATGCGGGCTGGCTTGCCCGCCTCGGCCCGGGCCGTCTGCGCGTCGATCTCGGCGATCAGGAACCGGGCGAGCTCGGTGGGCGCCACCGCCAGCTTGCGGTGGCGGGGCTTCTTCGAGAACCCCGACAGCGAGTTGAAGAGCTCGGAGACGTCCTCGGCGATGTCGGGATCGGCGGTCAGCAAGCCGAGATCGGTGTAGAGCCGCGCCGTTCCAGCGTTGTAGTTCCCGGTCGACAGGTGGACGTACTTGGCGAGCCCATGGTCCTCGCGCCGGACCACCAGCGTGACCTTGGCGTGGGTCTTCGAGATGGCGTGTCCAAAGAACACGTGGGCGCCCGCCCGCTCGAGATCGCGCGCCGAGGCGATGTTCTTCTCCTCGTCGAAGCGGGCCTTGATCTCGATCGACACCGCGACCTGCTTGCCGTTCTCGGCGGCGCGGATCAGCAAGCGCACCACCTCGGCGTGAGCCCCCGCGCGGTACAGGGTCATCTTGATGGCCAGGACCTGGGGATCGTCGGCGGCGCGCCGCAGGAAATCCAGGACCGGGGTGAAGGAATCGTAGGGATGGTGCAAGAGGATGTCGTGCTTGCGGATGGCCCCGAACAGATCCACATCGGGCGGGAGGCTCGCCGGGGTCCGCGACGCGTAGGGGGGATCGCGCAGCTCGGGGCGGTTGAGCGAGGCGATGCTCATGAGGTGGCCGAGACCGAGCAGGCCGCGCGCCTCGTAGACGTCCTCGTCGTCGATCTCCAGCTTCTCCACCAGCAGGCGGCGCACCCGAGCCGGGATCCCGCCGTCCACCTCCAGGCGCACGCAGGCGCCGAAGCGCCGCAGACGGATCTCGCGATCGACGATCGACAGCAGATCGTGGGCCTCCTCCTCGAGGATGTCGATGTCCATGTCGCGGGTCACCCGGAACGGATGGCAGCCGAGGATCTCCATCCCCGAGAAGAGGGTCTCGAGGTTGGCGGCGATCAGCTGCTCGAGCGGCAGGAACTCCTGCGTCGCGGTCGGCGAGGTCGCCTCGGCCCGCGCCGGATCGAGGGCGGCCAGGTTCACGAAGCGCGGCAGGGTCTCGGGGACCTTGACCCGGGCGAACTTCAGCTCCCCGGTGTCCGGGTCCCGGGCCTCGACCGCCAGCGACAGCGACAGGTTGGAGAGGAACGGGAACGGGTGTCCGGGGTCCACGGCGAGCGGAGTCAGCACCGGGAACACCGAGCGCCGGAAGTAGAGGCGCGCCAGCTGAGCGGTGCCGGCGTCGAGGGACTTCCAGTCGCGCACGTGGATGTCGCGCGCGGCGAGCGCCGGCAGGAGCTCGTCATAGAGCACCTGCGAGACCGTCTGCAGCTGCCGGCGAATGGCCTGACCGATGCGCGTGAGCTGCTCGCGCGGGTTGAGCCCGTCCGGGGTGGTCTCGACCACGGCCGCCTCGAGCTGCTCGTGCAGGCCGGAGACGCGGATCATGAAGAACTCGTCCAGGTTCGAGGCGTGGATGGCCAGGAACTTCAACCGCTCGAGCAAGGGCCAGCGCGGACTACGCCCCTCGGCCAGGACCCGCGCGTTGAAGGCCAGCCAGGACATCTCCCGGTTGACGTAGAGGCTCGGCTGCCCGAGGTCGGGATCGCCTGCGGCCCGCCGGGCTGCCTGGGTGGGCTCCACGGGCGGCGGCGGCGGCACGATGGCCGGTACCGGCTCGTCCGGCTCGTCGTGCATGTCGGGTACGGACTCGAGTTTGGTCATATCGTCGAATCTTGCTCGGGCGCCGGGGCGCCCGGACGCGCGGCCGCCGGGAAGAATGGAAAGCCGCGACAGTAGCCCTTCGATGGTGACACTGGCGTGACATCAATTCATCAATTCCCGGCGGCGGCGGCGAGGCTCGCCCGGTCACCCGATCTCGGGCTCAGCCCCGGCGCGGGCCGTTGCCGGTCCCGGTTCGCCCGGGGGTGCCATCGAGATCGTCGAACGACTCGACCGTGTTCGGCGCATAAAGGTCCGCCTCGCGATTGAAGAAGTCGGACTCCACGTCGCTGAACGGGTTGGCGTGGGCGTGGGGACGCGGCGCGGGCCGACCGGGCTGGGTGGGCGCGGATTGAGCGGTGGCGGCGAGCGGGGGGGTGGCGCGCCCTGGAAGCTCCTCCCGGGGCGAGAGGACCTGGGCCGAGATCACGGCCGGGGATGGCGCCGACACCGGTGCGTGTCCAGGCGGGGCGAGAGACTGGGCGAGGGATGGGGCGACGGGTGGGGCGAGCGGCAGCGCGACGGGCACGGCGGCCGCGGCGGGTTCGGGGGGAGGCGCCGCCACGGCCGAGGCCTGGGTGACCAGTATCACGTCCACCGTCTGCGCCGGCGCCCCCGGGGCGGCGGCGTCGGGAGTGGCCGGCTGAGGCTGATGCGTCACCACCACGGTGGGCAGGTCGAGCAGGATGGTGGGGATTTCGCGGCGTCCCCGCGACGTGGTCTCCGCGCTCCGGGGTCGAGCCACCCGGATCTCCCCTTGAGTGACCACACCGGTCTGTCGCCGGGGGGTACCGGTCGCCGTCGCCGGGGCAGGCAGGCGAGCTCCGAGGGGCGGTCTCGGGGGCGGTGTGAGGACATCGGCCGACGACAGGCTGGGAGTCTCCTCCGACGGGGGGGGATCGCCGCGGACCGGGGCCGGCGTCGTCTCGCCCTCGAGGTCCACGATGACCCCGGGCACGAGCCGCAGCGTCGTCACCGCCGCTCGGGGGTGGGGCGGGGTGTTTCCAGGGATGCGCAGCTCACCGGTCGCCACCATCGAGTTGGGGGTGCGTCGGCGCGGCACGGCGTGCGCAGGGGCAGTGGGCGCGCCCGGCGAGAGGGGAGCCGGTGCGCCCGTGGGATTGTCTCGGGACTGCACCCCATGCACCGCAGGATTTGCGGTGGCAGGCACGCCCGGCGAGACATTCGCGGTCACGAACGTAGGTGGGCCTCTCCTGGCATTTGCGTCAGGCGAAGATCCACTTTCCGTGGCCATTCCTCCCCGATGGGCTTCCATCGCCGCTCCATCGACGGACTGGCGCCGAAACCAAACATCGAGGGCGGCAGGGCCATCGAGGCGGACGGTGGAGCTGCGAGGCTCCCGCACCGGATTGACGGGCGGACCGCCACCCGCTGCCGTTGCAGCGGTCTCCGCCATCGGCTCCGGCAACGGCATCGACCGCGGCACGATGGCATCGTCGCCCACGAAGCGCTTGACGATCCGGAGCGTGTCGAAGATGCCAAAGGGGCTGTCGGCCAGGATCTGCGCCAGATCGTGCTGGCCATCGAATTGCCGCAACACCGGGATGACCTCGCTCGGCATCTGGGGGGCGGGCCGCCGTGCGGCATTCGGGGCGAAGATCGTCCGCGCGTCACCGAGCCCGGCGACGCCGTGGGCGAAGTCTCGCAAGAAGCGATCGCATTCCCCCAGCACCTCGGCCGGCTTGAGCGAGAGCTGCCGCCCCCGTCGCCCGACCTTGGTGAACTTGACCTGCACAGCGGCATGCTCCCAGAGCAGGATCTGGTGCAGGGCCGCGAGACCCTGCCAGGGCGGCATGTCCACCGAGGTCAGTGCGCCTTCGATGAACCGGAGCTCGGCCGTTCGTTGGTCGCGCGCCTGGTCGCCCGCGTGCTCGCGCGTGGCTTCCACCACCGCCGAGCGCCCGAGCACCGTGAACACCCGGATCAGGTGGTAAATGCTCCCCAGGCGCTCGAGAGGAAGGCTCACCTCGATCTGCGCCAGGCCGCTCCGAACCACCCCGGCGCCACCCGACAGGAGCCGGCTCGCGCTGACCACGTCGTTGACGAAGATGGGGACCGGCAGGAAGGCCAGCGCCCCCGCCGCGAGGGCCGCCTCGCGCAGCTGGGCGCGCCCGAAGGCGAGGCAGGTCAGCGGGTGCCGGCGCGGCAGGCGGGCGGCTTCGCGCAGCAACGCCAGGGACTCCGGCCCGTCGCCATGGGTCGCGACCAGCAACACCGACGCCGTCGAGGTCCGGGCCAGCTCGCGCATCCGAGGGATATCCCCGGTGGCGACCACCCTGAACCCGCTCTTTTCGAAGCGGGACCCGAGCACCGCCAGCCCGTGCGGGTCGGAATCGAACAACAGCACGTACGGCAACTCGGGAGTCGAGTCTGGGGCACTGCTGGGACCAATGGGCGAAAACACCATGCGAGAGTCGGAACGTATATTCTAACTATACGCGCGCCTTTCGGTATCCCAAATAAAGCCGGTCGAGCGCAAGCCCGGCCACGGTGAGGCCAGCGCGGCAGGCAAACGCGCCAAACGGGGGGCCCTCGATTGACGGACCGGGACTCGATGCTACGTTTCACCGCCCGACGGCCGCATCCTCGGGCGGTCTCCCGATGCCCCCACGCACCCCACCGGACATGTCAGCCGAAACCCGTCCGCTCGCCTCCACCGACGAGCTGGTGAGCTATTTCGCCCAGGCGGGCAAGCCCCCAACCGAATGGCGGGTCGGCATCGAGCAGGAGAAGATCGGCGTCACCGCGCTCGGCGACGCCGTTCCGTTCGCCGGCCCCGCGGGGATCGAGGCCATCTTGCGGGCTCTGACCGCCGCCGGGTACACGGCCGACCGTGAGGGGCCGCAGTTGTTGGCCGCGGAGCTGAACGGCCTGCACGTCACCGTCGAGCCCGGCGGTCAGCTCGAGTTCTCGGGGCCCGTGCTGCGTTCGGCCGAGGAGTGCCGCCTGTCGCTCCGCGGGCACGTCGACCAGGTCGCGGCGATCGGGGCCGGGTTCGGGATCCGGTTCCTCGGGGTGGGGTTCCATCCGTTCGCGCGCCAGGAGGACATCTCCTGGCTGCCCAAGCGGCGCTACGCGGTGATGCGCGCGTACCTGCCCACCCGCGGGCACCTGGGGCTCCGCATGATGCAGATGACCGCGACGGTGCAGGCCAACCTCGACTACGACGACGAGGAGTCCGCCGTCGAGAAGATGCGGGCGGCCTTCGGCGTGACCTCGATCGTGACCGCGCTGTTCGCGGCCTCGCCCATCGAGCGCGGCCGGCCGAATGGCTGGAAGAGCGTGCGCGCGGCGATCTGGCTCGACACCGACGACGATCGCTGCGGGCTCTTGCCGGGGGCGTTTCGCGAGGGGTTCGGCTTCCGGGCCTACGCCGAGTGGGCTCTCGACGTGCCGATGTTCTTCGTCGTGCGCGACGGACAGTACCACCCGGCAGGCGGGATGACCTTCCGGCGGTTCATGCGCGAGGGGTGGCAGGACCAGGTGGCCACGCTCGCCGACTGGGAGACCCACCTGTCGACCCTGTTCCCCGAGGTGCGCCTCAAGAAGTACATCGAGCTGCGGGGTGCGGACGCAGGCCCCATGCCGATGGCAGTGGGCCTCGCCGCCCTGTGGCGAGGGCTGCTCGACGACCGGGAGGCGCGTCGTCAAGCCTGGCGGCTGGTGCGCGACTTCACCTTCGAACAGCGGCAGCAGCTGCGGGTGGACGTGGCCCGTGTCGCGCTCGGCGCCAAGCTCGGGGGGCAATCGGTCCAGAGCCTCGCGGGGGAGCTGGTGGCTCTGGCGGACGAGGGGCTCGGACGCTTGCCGGGCGGGGCCGAGGACCGTGCGCTGCTCGAGCCGCTCCGCGAGCGGGCCCGCAGCGGGCGCTGCCCGGCCGACGACATGCTCGACGACCACCAGGCCTGTGGGGGCGACCCGGCCGAGCTGGTCCGGCGCTGGACCCTGGTCTGACCACGGCTGGGGGTCTCGCGAGATCCCCGGCGGGCAGGCTGGAAAGGTCAGAGTCTGCGGAGGTGCCGCCCGGATTTGAACCGGGGAATGAGGGTTTTGCAGACCCTTGCCTTACCACTTGGCCACGGCACCGAGATGACTGGGACGACGCTCGACGGAGTCGCCCATGCATAACATGAGCGGCGGCCGACGTCAGTCTCAAATCGTCAGTCTCAAATCGTCTCGGTGTTCATCGGGCTCGGCGGACCGGTCGGGCCGAAGGAGGGTGAGGGCGCGTTCGACGGCGCTCCGCCCCGCAGATAGCGCGAGGCCATCTCGAACTCGAAGAACGAAACCATGCGCGTGTCGATCACCTTTTGCCACAGGCTCTGGGCCTGCTCGGACTTCCCGTCGGCGAGCTGGCGCATGGCCTGGTAGAAGTAGACCTCGGCCCGCTTGCCGTTGGTGTCGGCCTCCGCGAGCAGCTGCGCGTACGAGATGCGCCCGACCGCGAACGCCGCCAGTTGCCGGTACCACCTCGAGCCCCGCTGGGGCCGAAGCTCCGGGTGGCGCGCGTCGAGCGAATTCAGGAAGGCGAGCGCGGTCACGTCCGCCTGCTTGAGGATCCGGCGCGTGAGATCGACGATCCACAGCGAGGCGTAGACCTTCACGTACTCGGACACGCTGCGATCGGGCTTGGCCAGGGCGCGCCGGTAGATCCCGAGCGCGGCCTCGACCTCGCCCTGCTCGACCAGGAAGGCGATGGAATCGATGTACGTCTGGTCGCGATCGCCGTCCTGTTCGATGGCCTCGTCGAAGCTCTGAATGCCCTCGGCATGGCGGCCGAGCAGGTAGAGCGTGCGTCCGACCTCGAAGCGCGCCTCGGACTCGCGCGAGGTGTTGGCGCGGCGGCGGTACTCCATCGTGAGCTGGCCCCAGCCCGTCGCCGAGCTCCTCCAGGCCTCCTCCGCCCCCGACCGGTCGCCCTCTCGATCGAGCGCTTCCCCGAGCAGGCGCTCGATCTTGGACTGCCCCTCGACGCCGGTGATGGTGTCGTTGGCGTGCGCGGAGCCCCGCAGGGCCGCGAGGCCGTCCCGCAGCACCTTGCCGGCCTGCTGGGTGTTGCCACGCTTGAGCAGGAAGTTCCCGAACTCGGCGGTGATCTCGGGGTTGACGGCCGGGTTGCTGCTCTGCGCGCGCAGGAACAGCGGCTCGGCTTGATCGACCAGCCCGGCGTTCATGTAGCTGCGCGCCAGCTCGAAGTCGATCTGCGCGTCGCGGATCCGCAGCTCGCCGGGATCCGCCTTGGGTGCCCGCTGGCTGACCAGGGCGGAGCGCTGCCGGACCCGCGCCACCTCATCGGCGGAGGGCGGGGTGCCGCGCTCCGGGTCGAGCGAGAGGCGCAGCCGCAGGAAGTACAGCTCCAGGAGATCCTCGGAGATCTGCGCGAGCCTGGCCTCGATCGCCGGGGTGCGGGGCTGCTGTCCGACGAGGACGGCCTCGGCCTCCTCGAGCTGTCGGATAGCGAGGAAGGGAGAAGACATCAGCTTGGCGAGCTCGGCCGAGAGCAGCAGGAGCTCGGCGTCCCCCGGGCTGCGGGCGAGGCCGACCTCGAGGACCCGGAAGGCCACCAGCAGGTCCGGGTTATCGGTGGCGGTGCCCTGGAGCAGCTCGATGCGCGGCAAGAACCGCCGGGCCAGCCGGAGGAAGGCGTCCCGATCGGGGCTCGGGCGGGTGGCCGCCGCCAGCATGGCGCGTAGCTCGGGATCGTCGCCCGGGCTGTCGCGCAGGCTCGTGGCGGCCAGAGCGGCCTCGGCGATGCGTCCACAGCGCAGGTAGGGCGCCACCACGTTCGGGACGGTCCGCTGCATCTCCTGGCCGTGCGCCAGCAGCAGATCGCGCAGCGACTGTCGCGCGTCCTCGTCGGTGGGCAGCGGCTTGAGGATGCTGAAGAACTGCTTCTGCCGGCTCTTGTACAGGGTGGCCAGGCGGTCGGCCACGAACGGGGCTGGCCAGTCGGAGAGCACGACCTGCAGGAGATCGATGGCGGTGGGCGAGGGCGGCTGGCCGCGCTCGCTGGTGGTGCGCACGTCGTCCGACCAGGTCAGCAAGCGCTCGAACCGCTGCGGCCACTCGCGGCTCTGTGGCTCGACGGTCATCAGGACCGCCAGGGCCAGCGCCGACTGCGTCTCGGCCCCGCGGGGGGAGAAGAGCGCCAGCGTGAGGCGCGCCGCCTGCCCGAGGGCCTGCCGCTCCCAGGCCCCGAAGGCGTTCGCGGAGGCGGGCGGCAGCGCCGCCTCGCTGGCCATGCGCGCGAGCTCGCTCGGGTCGAAGAGCGACACGGCGTCGCGCAAGGAATCGAACACCCGATCGAACACGTCGGTGCTGCCGAGCTCGGCCGCCTCCCGGCGCAGGCGATCGGCGTTGAGCGGGGCGAGCGGAGCGAGGAGGTAACGCAGCAGGTTGGCCCGCAGGGGAAGCCGCTGGGGGGCGGAGAGCGGCAGCGCCTGGAACACCAGGCGGGCCTCGACGAACTCGTCCTCGAAGGCGACCCCGGGCACGCGCGTGGCCGTCTCCTGCCAGCGCTGGACCGGCCCCGACGGCGCGGGCGGGCCCTGGTGCGCGCAGCCCGAGAGACCCGGAGCCACCGCGCCGGCCAGGACACCAGCGAGGAGGCCAGCCACGACGCCGGCGCGCGACGCCCCACCCGTGCGCGCGCGCGACGTCGCGCGGGTGTGCGACAGCGACAGCGACAGCGAGGGCCGTTCTTCGTGCCGGGCACGCGATCGAGACATGCCGGGAAGTGTAGAACGTCCGGGGGACTTCGGCTGGGATCTTGTGCGTGATATCCTTCACGAAAATGTCCGGGTGGCCGAGACAGCTCGGGCTCGCCGCGGCGGCCCTGCCGGCGGGGTCGAGCGCGAGCGCTGCGGCTGGAGCGCCCGCGCTTCCCCTCGTTCTCGGGCACCGCGGCGCGAGCGCCCACGCGCCCGAGAACTCCACGGCGGCGTTCGAGCGGGCGGTCGTCGATGGAGCCGACGGCGTCGAGCTGGACGTGCTCCTGTGTGGGACGGGGGAGGCGGTGGTGTTCCATGACGACGATCTGGCGCGACTCGGCGGGGGACGGCGAACCCGGATCGCGGCGCTGTCGCTGGCCGAGCTGCGCGGGGTGCGCCTCGTGTCCGGAGCGACCATTCCCACCCTCGACGAGGCCTTCGAGGCCTGCGGTCCGTCGCTGCTCGTCAACGTCGAGCTCAAGGCCTCGGCGGTCGCGCGGGCGGAGCTGGCGCGCCTGGTGACGGTGGTGGCGTCGGTGGTGGCGGATCGCCGCATGGGCGAGCGGGTCCTGGTCTCGTCGTTCAATCCGTGGGCGCTCGACCTGTGGCGCCGCCGCGCGCCGGCGGTGCCCTGCGGGCTGCTCTTCGAGAAGGACGCCCCGATGTGGCTGCGGCGGGCCTGGGCGCTGCCGTGGTTGCGGCCAGCGAGCGTCCACCCCGAGCACGTGCTCTGCGCCCCGGCTGCGGTTCGCCGCTGGCACGCCTCCGGGTACGCCGTGCACGCCTGGACGGTCGACGATGCGGCCGAGGCGCGGCGGCTGCGGGATCTCGGGGTCGAGGGCCTCATCACCAACGATCCCGCCGCGACCCGCCGGGCCCTCCAGGCGTTGCCACCGCCCGGTCACAGATAGCCGAAGAGCTCGGCCGCGATCTGGGCATGCGAGCGGACCACGTCGGCACCGAGGCGGAGGTCGAGCCCGCGGGTGAGGGAGACGGCCTCGCCAACGAAGCCGCTCGGAACCGCCATGACCTGCCCGAGCAGGTAGTACGTGAACCGCGCCGCCAGCTGCATCCTCCAGCGGTCCGACACCTTGCCCACGAAGCCCAGCTCGGCGCTGCCGCCGACGCGGAAGTCGTGGCCCTCCTTGAAGACCGGGCCGGCACCCGCGTCGCTCCCGAGGAAGGCGAACAGCAGCGCGCGCCGCGCCGTCCCCAGGCGAAGCGCGAGGCCGCCGCCCGCCCGCACGCCGGCGTACAGGCAGCGCCAGCCGGCGCGATCCGAGCCCGCGCGCTCGCAGCCGAGCTCGCGGGCGTTGTCGGCGCCCGCCCAGACCTTCCAGGAGGGGCTCCGCGCCCAGCGGTCGAGCGGAACCGCCGAGACGATGTTCACGGCGTCCAGGCGATCGAGCCCGAGGCGGCGCGGAAGGTTGTCGAAGCGGACGCGCACGCTGCCCATCTCGAGCACGGTGTCCGGCGGATATCCGATGGGAGGATCGAGCGCATCGTGCAGGGCCCCACGCACCGAGAGCGTCTCGAACGTGCCACCCTGATCGTCGAGCCCGGTGCCGACGCCGAGGCGCAGCGTGGGGTGCCCGCGCTCGGGCGCCTCGATCGACGGGCGCACCGCCAGCTCCTGGGGTGGGACGCCGAGGCGACCGCGCGCGAGCAGCAGGCGTCGCT
Source organism: uncultured Myxococcales bacterium (assembly GCA_964540815.1). Taxonomy (GTDB): domain Bacteria; phylum Myxococcota_A; class Polyangia; order Fen-1088; family Fen-1088; genus CAZIOH01. The sequence goes on from CAZIOH010000089.1 coordinate 10,990, forward strand.
CGCGCAGCCTGAAGTCCGCCGATGGCACTTCGTGGGGACCTTCCCGGAAGCGGGCGTAGTCGTAGGCGGCGTCGATGACCCGGGCCTGGCGCTCCCTCGACCAGGCGCCGGGCGCCGATGCAAGCGCCGATGCAAGCGCCGACTGGGGCAAGGTGGCCCAGCGCTCGGCCGCCTCGATCTCGGCCGGGCTCAAGGTGGCCTTGCGGGCGAGCATGGTCGTCAGCAGCGACGGGCGCGGGCGGATGGCGCGCACCAACCCAGCCTGGGCGAGCACCCGGCGGACCGTGTCCGATGGGATCACACGCACGCCCGAGAAGCCGTCGACCAGGTGCAGGCGGGGGGCCGCCACCTCGAGCAGCGTGAGCAGCTGGTAGGAGCAGTTGCGGGTGAAGAACACGTAGTCGAAGACGGTGTTGCGGGTCTCCCAGGTGTGCCGGACCAGGCGATCCACCTCGTCGGGTGAGAGCGTGAGCTCGTACTCCCAGAGATCCCGGCGGTCGATGTTCGAGTACTCCTGCACCTTGGTGTAGAACGGCAGGACGTAGAACCGCCCGGGAAAGCCGCCGGTGAGCCCGCGGTAGGCGTAGACCAGACCGTTCTGGGTGTCGACCTCGGCCGCGAAGTTCACCACGTAGTCGAGCAGCGGATTCCCCTCGCCGGTGGCGCGCGACAGGCGCAGGAAGGTGTGCCCGTACATCGACGCCGGACTGTTGAGGTACGCGGTGGCGAAGACCAGGGTCGCCGCCTCGGCCGCGATGCCTCGTCGCCACTGTTCGAAGAGCGGACAGGGCTGGTCCGGCAAGCGGTGTGGATCGATCGCGAGCGCGCCCTTCAGCCAGGCCCAGCGGGCCGGGAAGGCACACTGGGGATGCTGGCGATCGGGCGGCGCCCGCGGGTCGGGCTGCAAGTCCGGCAGCGAGTCGGGGAGGAGGTCCGGCGCGGACAGCGCGCGCACGGTGGCGTCGAGCTCGGCGGCCGGGTCGCGCCGGCCGCGCTCGCCCGCGAGGAAGAACCCGGCGCCACTGGCCTCGCTGCGCACGCCCCCCGCGAGGGTGGTCCGGTAGTGGCCGAGCACCCGCCACTCCCGGCTCTCCGACAGGTGGCGGCTCCGCGCCGCCTCCACCAGCGCCTCGACGTACGACCGGTCGGGGGCGGAGGTGGAATCGCGGGCGGCTGTGGCGGGACCGGCCGGGGCGCCGGTCTGCGCGCCTGCGGCGGCCTCCGCCCTGCCGACCCCGACGAGCGCGGTCAGCAGGGGCAGCGACCACCGGAGCGACGCAAACGAAGGAAGCGACGCTCGTGCGCGGCGGGAGGAATCCAGGCTACGGGGTGGCCTTGGCCGCAACCGGATGAGCCAGGGCCACGTCGACGCTGGCGGCCTTTTCGGAGCGGGACTCCGCGCGCGCGATGGCGCGGGCGTCGGTGCAGGCGCTCGCCAGGCGCGCATTGGCTCGGATCTCGGCCTTCACCCCCGTCACCAGCTGGATGGGGGTCGTGTCGATCGAGGGCACGATGCTCTCGTACTTCTCCTGGGACAGCTTGAAGAAGTCGGCCTTGGCGCCTTCCTCGCACCCGAGCAGGGTGGAGAACGACGCGAGAAACTCGCCCCCTCCGGTCGCCATGTTGCGCTTCAGATCCTGGAAGTTGACCTCGGCGAAGGCCGCCTGCTCCCGCTCTGCCCTGATCACGCCCCCCGACACGCAGTTGGAGGTGCCCGAGGTGATTCCGAAGGTCTGGGTCCCGAGAAATCCGTTGGTGGTGGCCCCGAGGATCTGCATGAGCGGGGTGTTGTCCTTGCCGAACAGGATCGAGCCGAGCCCACAGCCGGCCATGCCGTAGGGATCGGCGTGCGCCGCCGCCGAAGCACCAAACCAGATTCCCACCACTGCCAACGACATTCCTAGCTTCTTCATCAAGTGTCTCCTTTGAGTGCGCGGCCAGGCGCGCTCCGGAGGGAGCCCGTCGTAGGACGCGCGGGATGCGTCATGGTACGCGCCTGCCGGTCGGGGTTGCAAGGCGCCCGAGGCCGCGGTGTCAGACGTTGAACAGGAAGTGCATGATGTCGCCGTCGGCCACCACGTATTCCTTGCCCTCGATGCGCATCTTGCCCGAGGCCTTGATGGCGGCCTCGCTCCCGTAGCGCTCGAGATCCTCGATCGAATAGACCTGCGCGCGGATGAAGCCCTTCTCGAAGTCGGAGTGGATCACGCCCGCGGCCTCGGGGGCGGTGGCGCCCTTGCGGATGGTCCAGGCGCGGACCTCCTTCTCGCCGGCCGTGAAGTAGGACTGCAGGCCGAGCAGCCGGTAGCACTCGCGGGCCAGCGTGGCCAGCGCCGGCTCCTCGAGCCCGTACGACAGCAGCAGCTCCGCCCGCTCGGCGGGCGCCAGCTCGGCCAGCTCGGCCTCGATCTTGCCGCACAGGATCACCACGCCGGCCCCCTCGCGGCGGGCGCGGGCCTCGACCTCGGCGCTCCACGCATTCCCGCGCGGCAGATCCGCTTCGCCCACGTTGCAGCAGTAGAGCACCGGCTTGGCGGTGAGCAGGCCGAAGGTGTCGAGGAGCTTCTTCTCGTCCTCGGAGGTGACGAGGGTCCGCGCCGGCTTGCCGCTGGCGAGGTGCTGTTGCAGCCGCTCGGCGAGGCCGAGCTCGAGCTGAGCCTCCTTCTTTCCGGTCTTGGCCGCGGTGGTGGCCTTCTTGACCCGCTTCTCGGCGCTGTCGAGATCCGCCAGGATGAGCTCGAGCTCGATGATGTCGATGTCCCGCGCGGGGTCCACGCTGCCCGCGACGTGCACCACGTTGGGATCGTCGAAGCAGCGGACCATGAGCAAGATGGCGCTGGTCTCGCGGATGTTGGCCAGGAACTTGTTGCCGAGACCCTCGCCCTGGGCGGCTCCCTTGACCAGCCCGGCGATGTCCACGATCTCGACCACGGTGGGGATCACCTTCTGAGGGGGGATGTACTTGGTGATGCGCGCGAGGCGCGGATCGGGAACCGCCACGATGCCGATGTTCGGATCGATGGTGCAAAAGGGGTAGTTCGCCGCCTCGGCCTTTCCCGCCGTGAGGGCGTTGAATACCGTGCTTTTTCCCACGTTGGGCAGACCAACGATACCGACAGAGAGGGCCATCCGGGACTCGTACCTGCTTCGTGGCGGGAGCGCAAGTCGAACCACCGCCCGCCGCGGGCCCGGGGTGCACCCGGTCGATGTCCTCAGCGGGCCGCGCGCACCCGCGGCTCCGTCTCCGGGACCGCGCGGCCGGCGTCGGGGACCGAGGCGGGGCGATCGCGGCAGGCCCGCTCGGAGCTCTGCGCGGCCAGGGCGAGCTCGGGATCCGGCGAGGCGCGGAGGGCGGCCAGGGTCGCGGCGCCGACCCCCGGGTCGCAGATCCGCCCCAGCACCTCGGTCGCGACGTGCCGGTAAGGGTGGGCGGCGTCGCGCGCCAGCGCCGCCGCCGCGCGGGCGGCGTCCGGTCCGCCGAGCGCGCCGAGAGACCGGAGCGCCGCGATGGTCACCGCTTCGATCGCCAGATCGCCCTCCGCCTCGTTGGCGAGCGACGGGAGCGCGTCCGCCAGCGCGTGGGCCAGGGCCGGCGCGTCGGGGCTGCGGCCGCGTCCACCGCACAGGCCCGCCGCGAGCTCGCGGAGGCTCGGGTCGGCGGTCACGGTCCGCAGGATGGTCAGCAGGAACCTCGGCATGCGCGGATCGCCGCACCCGTCGAGCCCGACGAGGGCCACCCGCCGCACCTCCGGCGTGTCGCGCTCGATCGCCCGCACCAGGAGCGCGCGCGCCGGCGCGCCGCAGCTGCGCCCGAGGGCCGCGACCTCGGCGCTGCGTGCGAAGGGCCAAGGCTCGCGCTTGGCCGCGTCGATCAGGGCCGCCTCGGAGGCGACGTCGGACGGGGAACCGAGGCCCTGGGCGGCCGCCTCGCGCACGCGCGGATCGGCGTCACCGAGCGCCGCGCGCAGCGCCGGGCGGAGCGGGCGCAGCCCACCTGGCCCGGTCGGCTCGGCGAAGGCGGCCGCGCCGGAGAGACCGGCGAGCTCCCGCGTGGCCAGCGCCCGCAAGACCGGATCGGGGGAGGTGGCGCGCAGCTGGACCAGCGCCTCGGCGCACGCGGCCGAGGTCGCGGCTGGAGACATGGGCTCCGCCTGGCCGCCGTCTGGCGACGCCACCGAGGCCTGGGCTCCGGCTCCGGCTGCGATCGCGCCCAGCGCCCCGATCGCCCGCGCCTGCAGCTCGTAGGGGTGGCCGGCCCCGAGCGCCCCGCGCAAAATCTGGACGGCAGGCGCGCGCGTCCGCGGCGCGTGGATCGCGAGCGCGGGCAGGAGGCGCAGCAGATCGGCGGCGCGGTGCGGGCGCGCTGGCGCGCCGGGGCCCGTGGCGGGGGCCGAGGCGACGGTGCCACCAGCGGCGGCGGCCACGGTCGCGAGGATCTCAGCCGTCGCGGGGGCTCCGCGCGCGGCACCGGAGCCGCCCGATGGCAAGGGGGGCGCGATGGACTCCGAGATCGCCTGGATCACGGCGAGACGCACCTCCGGCGGGCCATCCCCGACGCCGTCGAGCAAGGCGTGCACGGCATCGCGGGTGGCATCCGCCGCGGCGGCGGTCGCGGTTGCGGTCGTCGCTGTCGTTGCCGGCGCGACCGTGGATGGCAACCGACCGAGCAGCCTGGCGGCCCGGGCGCGGTCCTCGGGGGTCCCGCGCGGGTCGCGGAGCAGCTCGGCGATGCTCGACACCGGTGGACGGGGCACGCGGGCGAGCACCCCGAAGATCGCCGCTTCCTCGCCGGGCGAAGCGCCATGCAGGCCCGCCACCAGGGCGTCGATCGCCACGGTGCTCCGCGCCGTCGAGGGGATGGAGGCGAGCGCGCCGACCAGGCACTCCCGGCCCGCTCCCGACGCGGCCAGCACCGCTTGCGCGAGCGGCAGGACCGCGGCGTCGCCGAGCTTCGCCAGGAGCGGGACGCGGGCCGCGCACTCCGGGTCCACGGCGGCGTCGGAGATCAGGCGCTCGAGGCCGTTCGAGAAATCGAGCTCGGTGAAGACGCGCAGCTCGGAGATGGCGGTCGCGTCCCCCGGGTAAACGTCGCGGATCACCACCGTCAAGCAACTCGACACCACGGTCTCCGGAAAGGGAATCCAGTAGGGGCTGCGCGGATCCCGATCCCCGGCGGCCCGCGCACCGGTGCTCGCCGGATCCTCCGGGAAGCTGACCTCGAAGCGCTGACCGGCGCGAGGCCCGGTGATGACGGTCAGCGCGCGCAGACGGTCGCGGGTTCGAAAGGTGCCCTCCGAGGTCGCGTCTCCCGGGACGATCCGCAAGCCACGCAGGCCGTAGGCGCCGCCGAAGGCCCGGGCCGTGAGGAAGGCGCCGGGCCCGCCCCCCGCGCCCGCGACCCAGGCCGTGGCCGGATCTTCGTCCTCGAGGCCCGCCGGCGGGCCGAGGTTCCGGGCGTCCGCCCCGTCGCCGAGCCGGGTCGACGCCGCGGTGAAGCGAAAGCCGCCGAGCGGGGCGGCGACCGGCATGGCGGGATCGCCCCGGTGCGCCGTCACCACGATCGGGGGCGCCTCCGGCAGGGGACTCGGGGCCGGCTTGAACCTGTGGGCGACAAAGTCCCAGGCCCGCGGGAACAGGCGGATCGGTTGGTCGTCGCAGCGTGAGATCTGCGCGGCGGTCTGGAATTCGAGGATGCGATCCTCCACGATCTCGACGAACCTGCTGGTCTCGCCGTCCGCATCCTCCGGGCCGGTCCGACCGCTCCAGATCTCGCGGGCGCTCCCGCCTGGGGCGACCTCCTCGCCGATCCAGAGCCAGGATGGCAAGCCATTGCGTTCCGGTGAGGAGCCGCTTGCCGCCCGGATCTGGACCCGCGCCAGCAGCAGGTGGTGGCCAGCGACCACGCGCAGCTCGGGGGTCAGCCCCTCGAGGCGAGGACGGGCGTGGGCGGAGTCCTGGCCATCCGGGGCACGGGCGGCATCCGCCGCCGGTCCCGTGGGAAGCGTCACGCGAAACCGGGCCAGCGCCGTCGGTCCTCGGCGTATCTCCCAGATATCGCCGCGCGACGATCGCGCGGCGGGCTCGGGCGCGACCGCCTGCAACGTGAGCGCGGCCTTCGTCGGTCCCGCGGAGGCCGCCGCGCCGGCCATGACAAGAACGGCCGGTCCGAGCACGATGAGCGCCGCGCACAAGGCCCGCGCCCGCCACTCGAGCGCGCGTCGGGCGGCGTCGGAGCGGCGCGCGGGCAGCATGGCGGGGATATCCCCGGAATCACCCCGCTCGTCAAGGTCCCATCCTGAACCCGTCCTCGTCGCCGAGGACGAGGACGGGGAAATGGCAATTGGGGCCCGAGCGGTGCCAAGGACAACGCTCGACGCTCTCCCGAGGCTGCTATATACGGGCGCCATGCCGACCGATGATCCCCAGGCCAAGCGGCCGCCGCGCACCGGCGCGCCCGGCCCCGAGGCCGGCCCGCCTCCACGTCCGCCCGTGTCGAAGGGGCCGGTCGAGGTCGAGCTCGGGGCGGTGGCCGGGATGCGCGCCGAGAAGGTCGCGGGGACCGTCGCCATCCTCGGGCGGCCAAACGTCGGCAAGTCGACGCTGCTGAACCAGATCGTGGGTCAGAAGCTGGCCATCGTGAGCCCCAAGCCTCAGACCACCCGCAACCGCATCCTCGGCATCTGGAACGGGGGCGCCGGTCAGATGGTCTTCGTCGACACGCCTGGGGTCCATTCGGCGCGCTCCGCGCTCAACCGCTACATGGTCGACGAGGCGCTGGGGGTGGTCGACGGGGTCGAGGCCGCCCTGCTGGTGGTCGAGCCCCCGGACAGCGCGGCCGCCGTGAAGATCGCCGCCGCCGAGCGCCAGATCCTCGAGGCCCTCCGCCGCGCGCGCACCCCGGTGGTCCTGGTCATCAACAAGGTCGACACCATCAAGGACAAGACCTTTCTCATCCCGGTGCTCGAGGCCTGGAACGAGATCGCCTCGTTCGCGGCGCTGATCCCGGTGTCGGCGCGCAGGGGCACGGGCGTGCGCGACATCGTCATCGAGCTCGCCCGCCTGTTGCCCGCCGGTCCGCCGCTCTTCGACCACGAGCTGCTCACCGATCGCACCGAGCGCTTCCTGGTGGGCGAGCTGATTCGCGAGCAGCTCTTCCTCGAGCTCCGCCAGGAGCTGCCCTACGCCACCGCGGTCCTCATCGACAACTGGGAGGAGCGCAGCGATCGTGGCGACGTGGTGATCGACGCCACCATCGTGGTCGAGCGCGACAGCCAGAAGGTGATCGTCCTCGGCAAGGGCGGCGCGATGATCAAGGACATCGGGACGCGCGCCCGCCACGAGGTGAACGAGCTGCTCGGCCGCCCCGCTCACCTCCGCCTGTTCGTCAAGGTCGCGCCCGAGTGGACGTCCTCGTCGACCGACGTGGCGCGCATGGGATACCGCTCGTGAGACCGCGGCGGTTCCGGACCACCGTCGGCGCGGCCGATGCGGGGCGCCCGCTGGTGGCGCTCGTGGGTCGTCCGAACGTCGGCAAGTCGTCGCTCTTCAACCGGCTGGTCGGGGGACGCCCCGCGCTCGTCGAGGACATGCCGGGCGTGACCCGGGATCGGCGGTACGGCATCGCCGAGTGGACGCGCGCGCGCTTCCGGGTGGTGGACACGGGCGGGCTCGATCCGTCGGCGGACGGGGTGCTCGGGGCCATGCGGGCGCAGACCCTGCGCGCGGTCGAGGAGGCCGACGTGCTGGTCTTCGTGCTCGATGTCGCCGAGGGGGTCACCGGGGTGGACGAGAGCGTGTCGCAGCTCCTGCGTCGCTCGAACAAGCCGGTCATCGTGGCCGCCAACAAGGTCGACTCCGAGAAGCGGGAGCAGGCCCTCGGCGACGTCTACAAGCTCGGGTGGCGGGACGTCTTCGCCATCTCCGCCAGCCACGGACGTGGGGTCGGCGATCTGCTCGACCGGCTGGTGGAATGCCTCGGACCGGGCGCGGCCGTGGCGGACGACGAGCACCGTGACGACGACGAGCCGACCGAGCCCAGAGATCGGGAGGAAGACGACGGCGACAGGACGGATGAGGAGACCACCGACAAGACCCTGGTGGACCATCCGCCCCCGGGTGCGGGCGGGGCACCAGACGGGGACGACGGGGAAGACGGGGATGTCGAGACCGACCGCTTGGAGACGGAGGTTCGGGCGACCAAGGCCGAACAGGGCCACGAGGATGGCGAGGTTCCAGGGCCGATCCGGATGGCCTTCGTGGGAAAGCCGAACGCGGGGAAGTCGTCGCTGGTGAACCGGTTGCTCGGGGAGGAGAGGGTCCTCGTGCACGATCTACCCGGAACCACGCGCGATCCGATCGACACCCCGTTCACCTACGGCGGGCAGGCGTTCGTGCTGGTGGACACCGCCGGCATGCGCCGCAAGCGCGCCATCGACACCTTGACCGAGGCGGTGGCGGCCAAGATGGCCGAGGATCAGCTGGCGGGCTGCGACGTCGCGGTGCTGGTCATCGATGCGGGGGTTGGCGCGACCACCGAGGATGCCCGCCTCGGAGGGCTCATCGAGGACTCCGGACGGGCCGCGGTGGTCGTGCTGAACAAGAAGGACGCCGTGCCGCGCGCCGCGCTCGACGCCACCCTCGAGAAGGCGCGCGAGACGCTGCCTTTCTTGTCGTGGGCCCCGATGCTGACCACGTCGGCCTTGACCGGGGCCGGGGTCGGCGAGCTTCCGACCGTGGTGGCACAGGCGTTTGCCCAGGCCTCACGCCGCATCTCGACCGGAGAGGTGAACCGTTTCCTGGAGGCGGTGGTGGCCGACAAGCCGCCACCGGCCGCCGCCGGTGGTCGTCACGTGCGGCTGTACTTCGCCACCCAGGCCTCGGTTCGCCCACCCACCTTCGTGGTCAGCACCAACCATCCCGCCCTGGTGCCGTTCTCCTATCGCCGGTTCCTCGCGAACCAGCTCCGCAAGACCTACGGCTTCAAGGGCACCCCCCTGCGCATCGTGCTGCGCGCGCACCGGCGCAAAAGGGCGGGCGGCGCGCCGGCGGCGCCTTGAATTCCAGTTCACCAGGCGAGCGCGACGCCGTGGTCTCCCACCCCGACGCGTGGACCGAGGACACCCTGCGCAGTGGGCGGGTCCACCTCTTCCAGCCGCGGGACGGCTTCCGCTCGAGCCTCGACCCCGTCTTGCTCGCGGCCTTCATTGCAACGCCGCCGCTCGGCCGCTTCCTCGACATCGGCTGCGGCACGGGAGCGGTGGCGTTCCTGCTCGCCGACCAGGACCCCACCGCCACCGGGATCGCGGTCGAGATCCAACCGCGCCTGGCCGAGCTGGCGGAGCGCGGTTGCGCTCGCAACGGGTTTTCGAGCCGGCTGCAGATCGTCCGCGCCGACATCCGAGAGGCAGGCTCCTCGGCGAGGCAGCCGCCCCGCCCGCCCGCGCTCCTCGCACGGGCCTCGTTCGATCTGGTCGCCATCAACCCGCCCTTCCGTCCGGTCGAGGGCGGCGTGCCCTCCCCCAACCCGGAGCGGGCCCAGGCCAACCACGAGGTGACCCTGGCGCTCGACGAGTGGCTGACGTGCGCCGCGGAGCTCCTGCGGCCAGGCGGACGTCTGGCCGCGATCTTTCCAGCCGAGCGCCTGGTTCCACTCGCGAGCGGGTGCCAGCAGCGTGGTCTGACGGTCTCTCGCCTGCGCTTCGTCCACGCCCGCGTCGGGGCCCCGGCCGCCCGCGTCCTGCTCGAGGCCCGGCTGCATGGCCGTCAGACCCTGACGGTGGAGCCGCCCCTCATTCTCCACGAGCCCGACGGGGCGTACCGGGACGAGGTTCGTCGGATGCTCTGACCGGGGGTGGTAAATGCGCCATCCCGGACTCACAATCTCTTCGAACATGGCCGCCTCCACTGGTCTCCGTCGCCCTGCCGGCTCCCGCCCGAAGCCCGGGTCGCGCGCGCGGCCGACCGGGCCGATGGTGGTGGTGCTCGGGGCGGTCATCGGGGCCGTGCTCGGGGCCGCGGGCTGCCGTCAGCTCGCGAACCGCAAGCCCGCCGACGAGTCCATCTCGGTGCCGCTCGAGGGTGAGTCGCCTGTCCACGCCGCGACGCCGGCCGCCTCGGAGCCACCGAGCCCGGCGCCCGGCGGCGGGGCGGCGGTGCGATCTCCCGGGAGCAGCTCCGCTCGTCTCGTCGAGCCGATCAAGCCCGCCGCGGCCGGCGATGGGGGCATCCGCTCCGGCGCGCCGGCACCGGTGGCGCTGACCCCGCGCGTGGACTCCCCGCACGAGGCGCTGGCGCTGTCGCGGGCGTTCTCGGCGGTCGCCCACGCGCTCGCGCCGAGCGTCGTCCGGATCGACGTGGAGGTGCGCGCCGGCCGTCGCGGCGGCTCTCCGGGGGCCGACGGCGACGTGGAGCTCGACGACGACGCGGACGGTGACGCCGAGGACGACGGCGCGGGCCGAGGAGGAGAGGAGGAGGAGCTGCCCGCCCCGCTGCGGCGGTTCTTCGAGTTCGGCAGACCCTCGGGACCGCCGGTCCCCGAGCGCGGGACGGGCTCGGGGGTGGTGCTCGACGCCGCGGGCGACATCGTGACCAACCGCCACGTGGTGGCGCGCGCCACCAAGGTGAACGTGGTCTTCCCCGACGGACGCGAGTTCCCCGCCAAGGTCATCGGCGCCGACCGCCAGACCGACGTGGCGGTGGTGCGGCTCCAGACGCTCCCGGCCGGCGGGCTGACGGCAGCACGCATCGGCGACTCGGGAAAGCTCGAGGTGGGGGAGTGGGTGCTCGCCGTCGGCAGCCCCCTCGGGCTCGATCAGACCGTGACGGTCGGGATCATCAGCGGCCTCGGTCGGGTGGGCCGCCACGTGCAGATGTCGGGCGAGCGCGTGCGGCAGTACATCCAGACCGACGCCAAGATCAACCCGGGAAACTCCGGTGGCCCGCTCGTCAACCTGTCGGCGGAGGTGGTGGGCATCAACACCCTCATCAACACCGGACCTGGCGGTGCGTATGGATTCGCGATTCCCATCAACCAGGTCAAGCGGGTGGCCGAGGCCCTGCTCAAGGACGGGCGGGTGAAGTATCCCTACCTCGGCGTGATGGTGGGGGACGTGCGGGATCTGTCGATCGCGCGCCGCGCGCTCCTCGAGCGCCAGGCCAAGCTGCCAGCCGAGGGGGGCGCGATCATCAGCGAGATGTCCCCCGGCGGGCCGGCGGCGCAGGCTGGCCTCCGCGCCGGGGACGTGATCACCGAGATCGACAGCAAGACCGTCGCCGGCTCGGGCGACGTGATCGACTACGTCTCGGCGCGCACGATCGGGAGCAAGGTGCGGGTGGGCTACATCCGTGACGGCGCGGCCGCGCACGCGGAGGTGACGCTCGGTGAGTTGCCCGGCCGGAACGTGTGGGCGCAAAAGAGCCAGCCGACCCTCTTCGGGCTGACGCTTCAGACCCTGACCCCGTCGCTGGCGGAGTCCCTCGGCTTCGAGGCCACCCAGAAGGGTGCGGTGGTGGTGGAGGTGGCGGCCGGCAGCGAAGCCCAGCGGGCCGCGATAGAGGAGGGTGACGTGATCGTGCGGCTCGACGGCAAGGCGGTCACCAGCGCCGAGGAAGCCAGGCTGGCCCTCTCCCGGCCGCCGCCCAAGGGGGCCGGCCGGGGTGCGCGCGCGGGGGCGGGCGGACCAGGGACCCACGTGCTCGGGTTGCGGGGGGCCGGGGGCGCGCGCTTCGTGACGCTCGGGACCGCGACCCGACGAAACTGAGCCCGAGGTTCGGGTCCGACTTGCGACCTGCGCGCGCGGTCGCCGCGCTATAGAGACGGCGCATGTATGGCGCCACCACCCTTCAGTTTCGTCTGACGCTGGCCATCATCGATCGCGGCGTCGAGCTGAACCAGAAGCTGATCCTGTCGCGTCGGGCGGACGAGCCCGTGACCCACGTGGTCCTGCGGCTGCTGGCCTATTGCCTGTTCTTTCGAGGTGAGGGCGGCGAGGCCCTGCGGTTCGCCCCCGGTCCGGCCGACCGTGACGGCCCCGACCTCGTGGGCCGAGATCTCATCGGGCAGCCCGTGGAGTGGATCGTCTGCGGCCACCTCGACGCCGACGAGCTGCGCCACGTGCTCCAGCACCAGCGCCAGGCCAAGGTGCGGGTCCTGTTCGGCTCCGACGCGGAGGTGGTGGAGCTCAACCGGGCCCTCGCGTCGCTGCGCAAGCGCATGCTCGGCCTCGAGGCGGTGGACTTCCGCCAGGTCACCGAGGAGCTGGTCGCGCGCCTGGCCGAAGCCGCCATGGAGCGCCAGCGCTGGACCGTGACGCTGCTCGAGGATCACATCTACGTGGATGCCGAGGGTGTGACCGGTGACAGCCCGATCTGGCGCCCATCCATTCCGCTGGCCGACGCGTGAGGCCTCGCCGCCGAGCTGATACAATCGCCGTAACGCCGTGCCGATGATCATCGTCTTGATGGGGGTCGCCGGCTCGGGGAAGACCACCATTGGGATGCGACTGGCCTCGGAGCTCGGCTGGCGGTTCCTCGACGCCGACGACTTTCACCCGGCCGCCAACATCCGGAAGATGGCGTCCGGGCAGCCGCTCGACGACGCCGACCGCGCGCCGTGGCTCGCGGCCCTCCACGCCGAGCTGGCCGCGGAGGCCAGCGCCGGGCGGAACGTGGTCCTCGCGTGCTCGGCGCTCAAGGAGTCCTACCGCCGGGTGCTGGTCGGCGTCGGTCCGGAGGGGGAGGGCGAGGGCCAGCGCGAGGGCCAGGCCGAGGGGAATGGTGCCGGCCTTCCCGTGCGCTTCGTCCACCTCAGGGGGACCCCGGCGCTGCTGCGGCAGCGCCTGCGCAACCGCTCCGGGCACTTCATGCGGGATCACCTGCTCGACAGCCAGCTCGAGACCCTCGAGGAGCCGCACGGGGCCCTGGTCGTCGACATCGCCGAGAGCCCCCGCCGGATCGTCGAGGAGATCCGCCGTGGCCTCGGTCTCGGGCCCGGGGCCGGCGGGCTCGGTCCGCGGCCGGCGGGCGAGCCCCCTCACACGTAGACGATGGCGGCGATGGTCAGCTCGCGATTGCCCGCGTGCCAGCGCACCATCACCGAATCCCCCTCGGTCTTGCCGAGCAGAGCCCGTCCGACCGGTGACTTCCACGAGATGTCGCCGTTCGCGCCGTCGGTCTCGTCCTCGCCCACGATGCGATACTGGAACTCCTCCCCTTCGCTGTCCTCGACCTTGACGGTCGCCCCGAAGAACACGCGGTCGGTCCGCTTCTGGGACTTCGGGTCCACGATCTCGACGTTGTCGAGGCGCTTGGACAGGAAGCGCAGGCGTCGATCGATCTCGCGCAGCTGCTTCTTCCGGTAGATGTACTCGGCGTTCTCGGAACGATCGCCCTCGGCGGCCGCGTCGCCGAGGGCCCCCACCACCTCCGGACGCTTCTTGGTGCGCAGGAAGGTGAGCTCGTCGGCCAGCCGCCGGAAGCCCACCGGCGTGATGTAGTTGGTTTCAGCGGGTTTTACCGGTTTCTGGGCGACGGGGCGACGGGCCATCCGCGAAGGTTAACTCATCACAGTTCGTGTAGGATGCGCCGCTCATGAAGCGCATCGCCGTCTTAACCAGCGGGGGGGATGCCCCCGGCATGAACGCCGCCGTCCGGACCATCGTGCGCCTCGGCATCAACGAGGGCTGGGAGGTGTTCGGCGTCAAGAATGGCTACTCGGGATTGCTCGACGAGCGGATCGAATCCCTGTCCGCGCGCGACGTCGGCAACATCCTGCAGCGCGGCGGGACCTTCCTCGGCAGCGCGCGCTACCCGCAGTGGAAGGACGACGCCGTGCGGGTCCGGGCGCTCGCCAACCTCGAGGCCCACGGCATCGAGGCGCTGGTGGTGATCGGCGGCAACGGTTCGCAGGCCGGGGCGGCGGCGCTCTCGGACATGGGCTTCCCGGTGGTGGGCGTGGCCTCGACCATCGACAACGATCTCGCCTGCACCGAGATCACCATCGGGGTCGACACCGCCCTCAACATCGCGCTCGAGTCCATCGACCGCCTGCGCACCACCGCCTCGTCGCACAAGCGCGCGTTCGTGGTCGAGGTGATGGGCCGCAAGTGCGGCTACCTGGCGCTCATGGCGGGGATCGCGGGCGGGGCGGAGGCCATCCTGATCCCCGAGGCCGAGGTGGACCCCGACGACATCGCCAGCGCGCTCGAGGCCGCGTACGCCCGCGGCAAGCACCACGCCCTGGTGGTGGTGGCGGAGGGCGCCACCCTGAACGCGGCGGGCCTGGTCAAGCACTTCGAGAGCAACAAGGGTCGCCTCGGGTTCGATCTGCGCGCCACCACTCTCGGCCACGTTCAGCGCGGTGGGGCTCCGGGGGCCTTCGATCGCCTGCTCGCCACGCGCCTGTCGGCCGGCGCGGTCGAGAGCCTGGCGCGCGGGAGGCACGGCTGTCTCATCGGGCTCATCCAGGGGGAGGTGCGGGCCACGCCGCTCGAGACGGTGATCTCGAGCCCCAAGTCCATCGACCTCAAGCTCCTGAAGATGGCCCGCCTGCTCGCCACCTGACATGCCCCCGACCATCCCCCCCGGGACGCCTGCCGCCTCCGGTTCCTGGCTGGATCGCCTGAGCGAGCGCCAGGTCGTGTTCTTGCTGCTCGGCTTCGGGCTCTTGCTCTACCTCCCGTTGGCCGGCAGCTACGGGCTGTGGGATCCCTGGGAGACCCACTACTCGGAGGTGGCGCGGCAGATGACCCACCGGGGCGACTACATCAGCCTGTGGTGGCCGGGCTCGCCGCGCGATCTCGAGGTCTTCTGGTCGAAGCCGGTGCTCTCGTTCTGGCTCATGAGCCTCGGGATGCACATCGCCGGGATCGGTCTGCCGGGCGGCGCCCCCGACGAGATGGCCATTGGCACACGCGCGGAGTGGGCGGTGCGGACCCCCTTCTGCCTGATGGGGGTGCTCGGGATGATGGCCGTGTACCTGGTGGTCGCGCGCCTGGTGAGCCGGCGGGCGGGGATCCTGGCGGCGGTGATCCTGGCGACCTCGCCCATGTACAGCCTGGTGGCTCGCCAGGCCATGACCGACATGGCCTTCGTCGGGCCCATGGCGATGGCGCTGGCGCTCGGGGCGCTCGCGCTCTTCGACGACGCGGATGTGGCTGGGGAGTTGCCGAGGCGGGGACGCGGGCGCTGGAGCTGGCCCCACCACCCGCTCTTCTACGTGACGGCCGGGCTCTTCGCGGTCCTCGCATTGCCCCAGCTCATCGTGGACTCGATCCAGCTGCACGTCGCGATTCCCTGGGGCGAACGCACCTTGATCGTCTACGGCGTGGTGGTGATGCTGCCGTACTTCGCGGGCTTCCTGCTGGTGCTCTACCTGGCGGCGCGCAGCCGGTACCGCGCGCCGCTCTACCTGATCCTGGCGGCGGTGCTGTGCGGGGTGTCCATCCTGGCCAAGGGGCTGGCGGGGCTGGGGTTGCCCCTCATCGTGTTCGTGGCGTACCTGCTCTTCACCTGGAACTGGCGCCGGCTCGCGGGGGCCGAGCGGGTCTTCGGGGTGGTGGTGTCGCTGCTGGCCTGCGCGGTGGTGGCGGCCCCCTGGCACCACGCGATGATCATCCGCCATGGCTGGGCCTTCTGGAACGAGCTGTTCGGGGACAACCACTGGAGGCGCATGGTGCTCGGGCGCCACGGGGATCGCGGGAGCTTCGAGTACTTCATCCGCGAGCTCGGCTTCGCGCTGTGGCCCTGGGTGCTGCTCGCCCCGTCGGCCCTGGTCTGGGCGGTGCTCAGCCCCCGCCCGCGCGCCGAGCTTCCGCCCGGGGCCCGCGCGGACCACAGGGTCTCGGGTGATGGGCCGGTTCCGCCGGCCGGACCGGTGGCATCGGCGCCCGGCCGATACGCCCGCGAGATCTTCTGGCTCGGCGCCATCTGGTTCGTGGCGGCCTATGCGCTGGTCTCGCTGTCGATGACCAAGTTCCACCACTACGTGCTGCCGGCCATCCCGGGCCTCGCCATCTGTCTCGGGTGCTTCGTGGATCGGTTGATCGCGGAGAAGCGCTCACGGGCGGCGCTGCTCACGGTGGTGCTCGGGTTGCCCTTGCTCGGGCTCGTGACCTTCGATCTCACGGCCACCCAGGCGGCCCCCCAGCGGTTCCTGTGGCTCTTCTCGTACGACTACATCCACAGCCCGCACGGGCGACCGTGGCCGGACGCGCTGCACTTCGGCGGCACGCTGGTCGCGCTCGCCGCGGCCTTCGCGCTCGCGGCGGCGCTGCTGGCGTCGCCGCGCTGGCGAAAGGGGGGGGCGTGGGGAGCCTGCCTGGTGGGTGTGCTGGCGACGTTCTTCCTGCTCGATCGGTACATGCCGGGCGTCGCCCCCTACTGGTCGCAGAAGAACGTGCTGGCGGCGTACTACCGGGCGCGTCGCTCCCCCGACGACAAGCTCGTCGCGTACCAGATGTACTGGCGCGGCGAGACCTTCTACACGAAGAACGAGATCTACGAGGGGCCCGTCGCCGAGCGCACCGTCTTCGACATGGAGGGGGCCGACGATCGGCTCCGCGAGTACCTGATCCACCACCGGGGCCGCCGGTTCTTCTTCCTGATGGAGAAGGGTCAACGGGGACGTCTCCAGGGTCTTTTGCCCCCCGAGGCGCGCTCCAGCTTCCGGGTGGTGGATGATGCCAACAACAAGTTCACGTTGGCGGTGGCGGATCTCTGAGGGCTGGGCCCCGCAGTGAACCCGGCCTCGTCCTCGTGCTCGTCCTCGTCCTATGACCGGACCTGTCGGGGCACGGGGAATGAGAACGAGGACGGCGACGAGGACGAGGACGAGGGCTAGGATCCGGAGATCCGGATGGGGGGTTCGGGCGTACAGTGGGTGCAGCGCGAGATTGCTGTCACGAGGAGACACCATGTCAACCGCACCGCAGACCATCCCTCCACCGACCGTTTCGAGCGCCGCCGCGGGCCCTTGGCTTCCGGCGCTTCCCGCTTCCCTCGAGGAGCTCGCCAGGTTGCCGGCGGCGGAGCTGGCGGCGCTTTACCAGCAGGCGCGGACGCCGGTCCTCGGGGAGATGGATGGGCCTTTGAGGGGCCGCATGCTGGCGGTCCCGGCCCTGCCGCGCTTCCTCGCGGGGTTCCTGCGACGGTTCGCCGGCTGGGCCCACTTTCCGTGGCGCGGCAAGACCTTCACGGCGCGCGCGGGCGGACGCGGCGAGGGGATCAACCGGGTGTTCGGGGACGCCCGTCCCCGGCGCTGGTTTCCCTTCGACACCTTCGTGGCGCCGTCCCGCGCCGGAGCGTTCGACGCGGTCCAGCTCGACTACGACCGCCCTGCCAACCCGCGGCTCATCCGGGCCATCAAGGACGAGGTGCGCGAGCTCGCGCCGGGCCTGTACCT
>CAZIOH010000090.1:0-28287 GCA_964540815.1 uncultured Myxococcales bacterium
CCCCCGACCCGCGGCTTAGAAGGCCGCTGCTCTATCCAACTGAGCTACGGGCGCAGGAACATAGTCAAAACCGATGCATACTGCCAGGCCTTCGTGGGTCGGGCCAAGTGCATTTTGACCGCCCCCCGGTGCGCGCCTCGACGCGGCCCGGCACCCCCCTGTTTCCGCACCCACCCCCGCCCGACTGCCGAGCCCCGCTCCCGCCCCGCTCACGCCGTCCCCACCTCCTGCAGCTCCCGGCCGCTCAGCCCGAGCAGGTACAGGATCGCGTCCAGCCCCGAGTCGGAGATGGTGGTGTCCGCCGCCTCGCGCAGCTTGGTCTTGGCGTGGAAGGCGATCCCGAGGCCCGCCTTCTCCAGCATCAGCACGTCGTTGGCGCCGTCGCCCACCGCGATCACCTGGTCGAGCAGCACGCCCTCGAGCTGGGCGATGAGCTCGAGCAGCTCGGCCTTCCTCTGGGCGTTGACGATCGGCCCCACCACCCGCCCGGTCAGCTTGCCGCCCTCCACCTCCAGGTTGTTCGAGAAGGCGTAGTCGATCCCGAGCCGCCGCTTGAGTGCGTCGGCCGCCCGCGAGAAGCCGCCGCTGATGACCGCCGTGCGGTACCCGAGCCGCTTGAGCACCCGGATCAGCGTCTCGGCGCCCTCGGTCAGCGGCAGATCGTTGGCGATCCGGTCGAGCACCTGCACGTCGAGGCCCGCCAGCAACCCCACCCGCTGCCGCAACGACTCGTCGTAGTCCATCTCGCCCTGCATCGCCCGCTCGGTGATCTTGGCCACCGCCTCGCCGACCCCGGCCGCCCGCGCCAGCTCGTCGATGACCTCGATCCGGATCAGGGTCGAGTCCATGTCCATCACCACCAGCCGCTTCGATCGCCGGTACAGGCTCTCCCGCTGCAGCGACACGTCGAACCCCGACCGGGTGGCCACCGCCAGCAGCGACCGCTTGAGCACGTCCCGGTCCCCTCCGGCAGCCAGGAGCGCGTGGATCTCGACCGAGGCCAGCGATCCCTCGGACAGCCGCGAGATCTTCTCGATGTTCGCGCCCTCCGCCGCCAGGGTGGCCGCGATGGCGTTGAGGTGGCTCGCCCCCAGGGTCCGCCCGATGGCCGTGATGACGTAGCGCCGCCCGGCCTCGCCGGCACCGTTCGCCCCTGGCCCGTCGCTGCTGGTGACTGGCTTGAAGTCGAGCTCCATCCCCATCTCCTTGGCGGCGAACAGCAGCTCCTTCAGGATGTCCCGGGCGTGGGACAGGCCCACCAGCAGACACAGCGTGAGCTGACCCTGGACCACCACCTGCTCGATGTCGTGCAAGGTCGCGCCCTGCTCGGACAGGATTCCGGTCAGCGTGGCGGTGATGCCGGCCCGGTCGCGCCCGGTGACGGTGATGAGGACTCGGTCTCGGTTTTCTGGCAAAGCGCGCGCAGTCTATGCCGTCCGCCGCCGGCTGCAAGCTCGGCTCGACACAGGGGTACAGTGCTCGGGTCCTTCGACCGATGGTTTGCCCGCATGAACGTGTTCGTGGCGCGCCAGCCCATCTTCGACACCAGGAAACGGGTGGTCGCCTACGAGCTCCTGTTTCGGGCCGGGCCCGAGAACTGGTATCCCCCGAACACCGACGGGGACATGGCGTCCGCGCGCGTCATCAGCGACGCCCTGATCACCTTCGACTGGAAGAAGCTGACCTCGGGCAAGAAGGCCTACGTCAACGTGACCCGCAAGGTCCTGTGTGATGGCCTGTATGCCGTCCTCCCCCCCAAGCAGACGGTCATCGAGCTGCTCGAGTCGGTCCACGCCGACACCCAGACCCTCGCCGCCGTGCGCAGCGCGCGCGCCGCCGGCTACCAGGTCGCCCTCGACGACTTCGTCCACCGGCCCGAGCTCGAGGCCTTCGTGCCGCTGGCCAACATCCTCAAGATCGATTTGCTCGCCACCCCGGTGCCGGAGCGCCAGCGCATCGCCCGCAACAACCGCGGCAAGAACACCCTGCTGCTCGCCGAGAAGGTCGAGACCGCCGAGGACTTCCGCGAGGCCGAGAAGTCCGGCTACACCCTGTTCCAGGGGTACTTCTTCGAGCGCCCCGAGATCATCTCGCGCGCCGACATCTCGCCGTCCAAGATGACCTACGTGCACTTCCTCAAGGAGCTGCAGGCCGAGACCCTCGACTTCGGGCGCATCGAGGAGGTCATCAAGCACGACATCTCGCTGTCGGTGAAGCTCCTCAAGTTCCTGAACTCCGCGACCTTCGGGTGGCGCAGCCGGGTCACCTCGCTGCACCAGGCGATGGTGCTGCTCGGCGAGCGCCAGTTCCGCAAGTGGGCCTCGCTGGTCGCGGTGGTGGGGATGACCCAGGACCGACCGACCGAGCTGGCCGCCGTCAGCCTGGCCCGCGCCCGCTTCGCCGAGCGCCTGTCGGCCCTGGCCGGGCTCAAGCAGGGACGGGAGCTCGACGCGTTCCTGGTTGGGCTGCTCTCGGCCCTGGACGCGATGATCGGGCGACCCATGCAGGAGCTCCTGAGCGAGATCTCGGTCTCGCCGGACATCGACGACGCCCTCCTCAAGACCGACTCGCCGCTTGGCAAGATCCGCGCCCTGGTGGTGGCCTACGAGCACGCCCGCTGGGACGAGGTCGCGGTGCACAGCCGGGCCCTCGGCATCGCAGAGAGCGCGCTGCCGGAGCTCGCCACGCAGTCGATGGCCTGGGCCAGCGAGATCCTGCCGAGCTGAGAGGACGCACCCGAGGGCCGATCGCGCCCACGGGGGGCGTTCACGTGCACATGCACGGCCACGAAACGGCCACGCTCACGGGGTTCGGCCACGCTCACGCTCACGCGCACGCCCACGGGTTTTGACGGCCCGCTCTAGGAACCAAACTGAGGAAGTCGTGCGATGCGGGTGGCGGGGTCGGGAGGGGAGTCGAGAGGCAGGGGAACGTCGGGAAGCGCGAGGCGGGACAGCCAGGACCGCTCGAGGGGACGCGAAAGGAGCTCGGGCCCGGTCGCGGCCATGGTGGTCGCGGCCTTGTCGCCGATGGGATCGCCGATGCCCACCACCCACCCGCCGAGCAGCATGGCGATCCGCACGGCGGTCGAGGCGCTGTAGGTGACGAGCACGCACCGCCCCCCGGCCCGCGCGCGCACCGCCGCGAAGGCGGCGACCGTCCACAACGCCGGATTGGCCCGCGGCGAGAAGGGATCCCAGAAGACGATGTCCGCGCGCGCCGGCTCGCGCTCGAGCGCCCCGAGCACGTCGCCGCGCTCGAGGCGCCAGGTGGACCGCGACGTCACGACGCAACCTTCGGCCAGCAGCACCCGCGCCGCCGCCGCCGCTCCGTCCCCGAGCCCCAGCTCCTCGGCGTGGTCGAGGCCGAGCTCGAGCGCCCCGAGATCGCGCTCGAAGCTGACGAGCTCGAGGCGAGCAGCCCCAGCCGGGGCCTGCTCGGCCATGGTCCAGGCCGCCGCCGCGTTCGCCCCCGCCCCGAGGCCCACGTCGAACACCACCACCGACGACACCCCCGGCGCGGCCAGGCGCTCCGCGAGCCGCGACTGACCGACATAGAGCCGCTCGGCCTCGACCCGCGGCCCGACGCCCGGGTGCATCACCTCGCCCTCCACCAGGCCGCGCACGGCCATGATCCCGGCGCGCGTCCGCACGAGCGCGTGGCGCGCCGGATCCGTCACTGGCACTGGCACCGGCACCGGCACCGCGGGCACCCCACTCACACGCACACCGCGGGCGTCCGTGGCCCGTGGGCGTGGCGGTCGAGCTCCGCCAGCCGCCGCCGCGCGAACGCCGCATAGACGCCGGCGTCGATCGCGTCGCGCGCCTCCTGCATCAGCGTCAGGTAGTGGTGCAGGTTGTGAATGGTCAGCAGGCGCGGCCCGAGGGGCTCGCTGCACTTGACGAGGTGATGCAGGTAGGCCCGGGTATATCCGCGACAGGTCCCACACCCGCAGCCCGCATCGAGCGGCTCGTCCGCGTCCCGGTAGACCCCGCGGCTGATCCGCACCCGGCCCTCGCTCGTGAAAGCGGTGCCCTGCCACGCGAGCTGCGTGGGGATCACGCAATCGAACATGTCGACCCCGCACCCGATGGCGTAGAGCAGGTCGGGCGGCGTCCCCACGCCCATCAGGTAGCGGGGCCGGTCCGCCGGCAGCAGGTCGACCGCGAACCCGGTCATGTCCTCGCGCTCGGCCCGGGTGTCACCCACCGCCAGACCGCCGATGGCGAACCCGTCGAACGGGTGATCGGTGAGGAACGCCGCCGACTGCCGCCGCAGCTCGCGCAAGAGTCCCCCCTGCACGATGGCGAACAGCGCCTGCGTGGGATCGACGCGCGCCGCGAGGCTGCGCAGCGCCCACCGGTGGGTCCGCTCCATGGCCGCCCGCACCATCCCCGCGTCGGCGGTGGCGTCGATGCACTCGTCGAGGACCATCATGATGTCCGACCCGATGGCCGTCTGCATGTCGATCGAGCCCTCGGGGGACAGCAGATGGATGCGCCCGTCGATGTAGCTCGCGAAGCGCGCGCCCGCTTCGCTCATGGTCCGCTCGGCGGGAAGCGAGAAGATCTGGTAGCCCCCCGAGTCGGTCAGGACGGGGCGGGCCCAGCGCATGAAGGCGTGGATGCCGCCCACGCGGCGGAAGAGCTCGGGCCCGGGACGCAGGAGCAGGTGATACGTGTTGGCCAGCAGGATGGGCGCGCCCAGCTCCGCCAGCACCTCGGTCTCGATCCCGGTGACCGTGGCGCGGGTCCCGACCGGCATGAAGACCGGAGTCTCGATGGTGCCGCGCCGGGTGGCGAGCGCGCCGCGCCGCGCGCGCGAGCCCGGATCGCGGGCGCCCACCGAAAAACCGAACGACATGCGCCACCGTAACAGTCCCCCCGCCGCTTCGCACCTGCGATCGGCGCCCGGCCCTCGAGGGTCAGGCCGGCGTGCTCAGGACCCGTCCCTGACCGACCCGCCGCGCGTCAGCGCGCCGCCGCCGGGATGTCGAGCTTGCGGAGCCGGTTGAACATGCCACCGTCGCCCAGGTTCCCGTCGGCCACGAACACCGCGCTGCCGTCGGGAAGCACGTCGAGCCCCTCCTGACCGAAGAGCTCGGCGCTGGCGCCGGCCCCGTCCATGAAGCCGGCCGTGCCGTCGCCGGCCACGGTGGTGACGGTCGCGCTCGGCCCGGTCGAATCGATGCGCCGGATCCGGTGCCCTCCCGGATCGCTGACGTAGAGCTTGCCCGTGCCATCGATCGCCACGTCCTCCGGACTCACGAACCTGGCATCGGCCACCGGGCCATCGTTGGTTCCGAGGGTATCGCCCCCCGCCAGGGTCGTGACGTTCCCGTCGAGATCCACGACGCGGATGCGCCCGTTGCCGGAGTCCGCCACCACGACCTTCTGATCCACCGTGACGACCAGGCCGTACGGGGAGTTGAAGGCCGCCGCCGCGCCCTTTCCATCCGCGTAGCCGGGGCAACCGCTGCCCGCCAGCACGCTGAGCGACCCGTCGACGGGATTGAGCAGGCGAACCACGTTGTTTCTGGGGTCGCCGAGGACCAGCCGCCCGTCACCGAGCAGGGCCACCCCGCGCGGCCGTCCGACGTCGGCCTTGACCAGCACCTTCTGTCCGGTCGTCGTGTCGACCGACCAGATGGTCCCGGTGGTGCTCGCCGTCTTCTGACCTGCGGGATCTTGGTCGGTTTCGATGAACAGGTGCTGGGCGCTCTGCGCCACCAGACCGAAGGGCTGGAGCGTACCGATGTTCGCCACCGTGGTCACGGCCCCCGCCTGGGTCACCCGGCGCAAGAGCCCGGTGTCGTAGTCGGCCACGAACAGCTCGCCGGTCGGCGCCACGGAGACGCTGACCGGATTGCTGAACCGCGCCGCCGCGCCTTGACCGTCGTCGGTTCCGGCGAGCGAGCCGCCGGCCAGCGTCGAGACTTGCACCCCGGGAACAAAGACGATGGTCGGGGTGCCGGAAAAGCTCGCGGGCACCGGGGCCGCGGGACATCCGGCCCCCGCACCGCCCGCGGCTCCACCTCCCCCGGCCCCAGCCCCGGCCGCGCCACTGGCACCGCCTTGGCCCGCGCCGCCAGAATCCCCGCCGCCCGCTCCTCCCGTGGCCCCTCCGACGCCTCCCGGTCCGCCACCAGCCCCACCCGCGCCGTCGCCGCCGACACCCGTGCCCCCACCCGCCTCGTCCCCCCCGGCGCCAGCAGCTCCGGAGCCTCCGAGAGCACCCCCGCCGGCGCCGCCGGCTTGGCCCCCCGCATTGCCCCCGAGACCGCCATCACCCGCGGTGGAGCCGCCCCCATGGCCCGACGCCCCACCCACGCTGGCATCGGCGGCGGGAGAGCTTCCCCCACCGCATCCCACCCCCGCCAGCGCGGCGCTCAGCGAAAGCAGGACGGCCAAGGCGGCCCAGGCCGACACGTACGGGCGAGGCGGCGGCACCATCGGGGACGGGAGCGGCGTCATGGAAAAAGTATTGTCTGTCGCCCCGAGCAAGGCCAGTTTCCTCGTGGCGATTCAGACCCCGACCCCGACCCCGACCGCGATCGCCCGATCCAGGACCTCCCTGACCTTGCGGGCGAGGGCGTTCGGCGTGATGGGCTTCTGCAGGTAGTTGATCCCAGAATCCAGCACGCCGTGGTGCACGATGCTGTTCTCGGTGTAGCCCGACACGAACAGCACCTTGAGGCCCGGGCGCATGGCGACCAGGCGGTTGGCCAGGTGCCGCCCGTTCAGCCGCGGCATGATCACGTCGGTCACCAGCAGGTGGATGGTGGCGCTGAACTGCTCGCTGATGAGCAACGCCTCGCCGCCGTTCTGCGCCTCGAGGACGTGGTAGCCAAACCGCCGCAGGATCGTGCGGGTGGTCATCCGCACGGCCTCGTCGTCCTCGACGATCAGGATGGTCTCGGTGCCGCGCAGATCGGGGGATGCCGCGGCGAAGCTCCCGGTGACCAAGGGCGCCCTCTCGGTCCGCGGCAGGTAGATCTTGAACGTCGTCCCGTGCCCAGGCTCGCTGTAGAGCCAGATGTGCCCCCGGCTCTGCTTGACGATGCCGTAGACGGTCGACAGCCCGAGCCCGGTCCCCTTGCCCTGCTCCTTGGTCGTGAAGAACGGCTCGAAGATGCGCGCCTGGATGGCCGCGTCCATGCCGCAGCCGGTGTCCGTGACCGCCAGCAGCACGTAGTCGCCGGGGGCGACCCCGTAGTGCTGGGCCACGTAGACCTCGTCGAGGCGAACATTGTTGGTCTCGATGGTGAGTTGCCCGCCGTCGGGCATGGCATCCCGCGCGTTCACCACCAGGTTCATGAGCACCTGTTCGATCTGGCCCGCGTCCGCGAAGACCCGCCCGAGCTTCGGATCGTCGAGCACCGTGATCTGGATGTTCTCCCCCACCAGCCGACCGAGCATCTTCCCGAGCCCGTGCACGGTCGCGTTGAGATCGAGCACCGTGGGCTGCAGGATCTGTTGCCGGCTGAAGGCGAGGAGCTGGCGCGTCAGCCCCACGGCCTTCTCGGCGGCGGCGTGGACCTCCTCGAGGTCGGCTCGCATGGGCTCCTGGGGCTTCAACTCCTCGATGGCCAGGCTGGTGAGGCTGAGGATCACCGAGAGCAGGTTGTTGAAGTCGTGCGCCACCCCGCCTGCCAGGCTGCCGATCGCCTCCATCTTCTGGGCCTGGCGCAGCTGCGCCTCGACCTTCTGCAGGCTGGCCTCGGCCTTGCGCTGGTCGGTGAGATCGCGGGCAATCTTGCTCGCGCCCACGATGCGCCCCGCCCCGTCCCGGATCGGCGAGATGGTGAGCGACACCTCGATCGGCGTCCCGTCCTTGCACAGGCGGACGGTCTGGTAGTGCAGGATCCGCTCGCCGCGCCCGATGCGGCCGAGGATGGCGCTCTCCTCCTCGTGCCGATCGGCCGGCACCAGGATCAAGATCGAGCGTCCGAGGATCTCGGCCGAGGTGTACCCGAACATGTGCTCGGCGCCCTGGTTCCAGGCCGTGATCCGGCCGGTGAGATCCTTGCCGATGATGGCGTCGTCGGAGGAATCCACGATCGCTGCCAGTCGATTGCGCAGCTCGTCGTACTGTCGCCGCTCGGTCACCTCGGTGAACATCGAGAGGGAGCCCTCGAACACCCCCGCCGCCGTGAACATGGGGTTGCTGTTGACCTGGGTCCATACCAGCCGGCCATCCCGATGGAGGAAGCGATGCTCGTGCTCCTCGGCGAGCCCCCGGCGCCGGCGCTCGAGCTTCTCGAGGTCTTCGTGACGCGCCCCCGCGTCCATGAACTCGGACATCGCGTGACCGAGCATCTCTTCGCGGCTGTAGCCGAGCATGGCCGTGAAGCGGTCGTTGACGTAGGTGATCCGGTTCTCGGCGTCGACCGTCACCACTCCCTCCGAGGTGGTCTCGACGATCCGCCGGTAGCGCTCCTCGCTGGTGCGCTGCTGCTCGGCGTTCCGCTTGCTCTCGGTGACGTCCAGGGACAGGATGAAGGCCCCCTCGGGCACCGGCTCGATGCGCAGCTCGAACCAGCCGGCCGAGCCATCCGGGTACGTGAACCGATTCTGCCTGGCGATGACGGCCCGAGCCTCGAGGCACCGACGGATGTCCGCGCCGAGCTCGGTCCCGTCGATCCCGGGATAGATCTCCATCATGGTGCGGCCGAGCAGCGCCTCCTTGGTCATGTGCCCCTGGCGCGCGGCCGCCCGGTTGACGTAGAGGTAGCGCCAGTCGAAGCCGACGATCTGACAGCCTTCCATCAGCGAATCGAGGACGGCGAGCGGCAACTGCTCCACCAGACCCGCGGCTTTTGGCTCGTCGCCCGAGGCGCTCAACGGGCAAACCTCGAGCGGCTCTCGTCGCAAGCGCCCACCTCGACGCCCGCGAAGCTCCGGACCGGTACCGATCTGGACCCCCGCCGCACCCCTACACTCCAAACGAAACGCGCCCCGAATGCAACCCCGAGGTTGCACCTACATCGCGAAAAATCGACGCTGGGCTTTGGCCGCCGGCCAGCCATAATCCTCGCCGTGGACGCGCTCATCTATGCGCGGGCGCAGATGGGTATGTCGCTCGCTTTTCACATCGTCTTCGCGGCGGTGGGGATCGCCCTGCCCCTCCTGATGGTGCTGGCGGACGCGCGCTGGCTGAGGACGCGAGATCGCGAGTACCTCGAGCTCGCCAGGGCCCTCGCCAAGGGCACGAGCATCCTGTTCGCGGTCGGCGCGGTCTCGGGGACCGTGCTGTCGTTCGAGCTCGGGCTCCTGTGGCCAGCCTTCATGGGGACCTTCGGCGCGGTGATCGGCTTGCCCTTCGCGCTCGAGGGGTTCGCCTTCTTCACCGAGGCCATCTTCCTCGGCATCTACCTGTACGGCCGGGACAAGGTCTCCGAGCGGCTGCACCTGTTCGCCGGCGTGATGGTCGCCGTGAGCGGCGCCGCCTCGGCGTTCTTCGTGACCCTGGTGAACGCCTTCATGAACCTGCCGGCGGGGCTGCGCCTCGACGGCGCGGGTCGGCTGCTGGGCTTCGACGCGCGTGCCGCCATGTGGAGCCCGCCCTGGCTGCACCAGGTGCTCCACGTGCTGCTGTCGTCCTACGAGGCGACGGCCTTTGCCATGGTGGGCATCCACGCCTTCTTCCTGCTCGGCGGGAAGCGCCGACCGGGTGGCGAGCCCGCCCGCGCCAGCTTTCACCGCAAGGCCCTCGGGATCGCGCTCGCGGTCGCGGTGGTGGCGGGACTGCTGCAACCCCTCTCGGGCGATCTGTCGGCCAAGCAACTGGCGCACCAGCAGCCGCTGAAGCTGGCGGCGGCGGAGGCCCACTTTCACACCCGCACCCACGCCCCGCTCGAGGTCGGGGGCCTCGCCGATCCGGTGGCCGGCCGGGTGATCGGCGCCCTCGAGATCCCGGGGGGACTATCGTTCATGGCCTTCGGCGACCCCGGCGCGCGCGTGGTCGGGCTGCTGGATTTTCCACCCGACACCTGGCCCCCGGTGCGCCCCATGCATCTCGCGTTCGACGCGATGGTGGGGGCCGGCAGCGCGCTCGGCGCGGTGGCGTTGCTCGCGGTGGGCCTGACGCTCCGGCGGCGCCGGCTGCCCGAGGCCCGCTGGTTCCTGTGGCTGCTGGTCCTGTCGGGCCCGCTCGGCATGGTCGCGCTCGAGGCGGGGTGGTTGGTGACCGAGTGGGGCCGGCAGCCCTGGGTGGTGCGCGGGGTGATGCGCACGGCCGACGCGGTCACCACGTTTCCCTACAAGGCGGCCCCGTTCTGGATCTTTACGCTGACCTATCTCTTCCTGGCCGTCACGGTGGTCTATCTCCTGCGCCAGCAGATCGCCGGCGCCGCGCACGCCGGTCCCGCCAGTGCGGGCGGCCACGGCGGTGACGGCGGTGACGGGGCTCCCGTGACCACCGCCGGCCCACGGGCTCCCCATGCCGCCCACTGAAGTCCTCCTCGGGGGGGTGATCGTGGTCGGCCTCGTCCTGTACCTGCTCCTGGCCGGCGCCGACTTCGGGGGTGGCATCTGGGATCTGCTGGCCTCGGGCCCGCGGAAGGAGGCCCAGCGCCGGGCCATCGAGCACGCCATCGGCCCGATCTGGGAGGCGAACCACGTCTGGCTGATCCTGGTGGTGGTGGTCCTCTTCAGCGGCTTTCCCCCGGCCTTCGCGGCCATCTCCACGGCCCTGCACGTGCCGCTCACCCTGTTTCTGCTCGGGGTGGTGCTGCGGGGCTCGGCCTTCACGTTTCGATCCTTCCACGCGGCCACGCGCCTGCGAGCCGACCGCCAGGCCCACTGGGGACTGGTGTTCTCGTCGGCGAGCGTGCTCTCCCCTCTGCTGCTCGGGATGACCGTGGGTGCGATCGCCTCGGGCAATATCCGGGTGTCGCTCGGGCCGAATGGGGCACGAACCATGACCGGCTTCTTCGCCCCCTGGCTCGCGCCCTTCCCGCTCGCGGTGGGGATCTTCGCCTTCGCGCTCTGCGCGTTCCTCGCGGCCACGTACCTCGCGGCCGAGGTCACCGACCCCGGGCTGCAGTGGGACTTCCAGATCCGCGCGCTCACCGCAGGTGTGGTGGTGGGCCTCTCGGCGGCGCTGGCGTTCCTGCTCTCCGGCGCGGGGGCGCCGCGGATTCGCGCCGGGCTCACCACCCGCCCCTGGGCCTGGCCCCTGCACATCGCGACGGCGGTCTGCGCGCTCGGCGCCTTCGGGATGCTCTGGAAGGAGCGTTTCGCCTGGGCGCGCGTGCTCGTCGCGGGCCAGACCACCTTCATCCTGCTCGGGTGGGCCGCCGCCCAGTATCCCTATCTGGTGATCCCCGACGTGACGCTCTGGAACGCCGCCGGTCCCCCCGAGACACGCTCGACCCTGCTCGTCTTCCTGGCCGCCGGGCTCCCGGTCCTGGTCCCCTCGCTGCTCCTCCTTTATCGGGTCTTCAAGGTCGAAGGTGAGGGGTCGCGCTGAGCAGCTCGATCACGATCAGGGGAGCGTTCCCGTGCACGTGCACGGCTAACGATCACGGGTTCGTCCACGATCACGATCACGGGTTCTGGGGGCTCAGTCCTCTAGAACGAGATGTCCCAGATGCCGGCGGCCTGCTCGACCGCGACCAGGGCCCGGGCGTGGTTGGTCAGCGCATCGTAGTAGGCGAGGAACACCTCGTTGGTGGTGCGCTGGGCCTCGAGCACCTCGAGCAGGGTCGCCCCGCCCCGCTGGTAGTTGTAAAGAATGGACTCGAGGACCTTCTCCGAGTCGGAGAGCAGGCTGCCGGTGTAGATCTCGATCTGCCCGAGCGAGGCGGCGTAGCGCTCGAGGGCCTGTCGCACCTCCACCTCGACCCGCAGCTCGGCCGCCTGGAGCTGGGCCTCGGCCTGGATCCGGGTGGCCTCGGCGCCCTCGAGCTCGCCCCGATACACGTGGGAAAACGGCAGCGGCAGGGTGAAGAGCGCCGTCAGCGCGTCGAAGGCGGGCTGGGCGAAAGCTCCGCTGCCGGCTTCGCTGTGCTGCCAGCCGAGGTTCACCCCGAGGTCGACCCACCGGTTGGCGTGGGCCAGGCGGATGTGGGCCCCGGCCGCGTCGCGCGCGAGCAGCCGGGTCCGCACATCGGGGCGGTTGACCTTCGCCTCGCCGATCAGCGCCTCGGCGTCGAAGTGCCGCGGGGGCAAGGCCAGATCCCCGACCGGCGCGAGGGGCGCGGGAGGCCGGCTGGCCGGCGATCCGGGCGCGTCGGCAGGGGGCTCCCCCGCACGCGTGAGTCCGCCGACGTGCATCCTCAGGCCGAGATCCGCCACGCGCACGTCGGCCTCCGCGAGCACCACCTCGCCGCGGAAGCGCAGGGCCTCGACCCGGGACTGGGTGAGCGCGACCTCGCCGATGTCCCCGGCGCGCAAGCGCTGCTCGTTGACCCCGACCAGCCGCTCGAGGCGGTCGAGGGTCAGGCGCTTGCGATCGAGCACCAGCCGGGCAGAGAGGGAGTCGATGAAGGCGTTGGCCGCGGTGGCGCGCAGACCGCGCAGGAAGTCCTCGAGCGCGGTGCCGGCCCCGGCCTCCCCCCGCTCGGCCACCGCGATGCGGGCGCCGCGCTTGCCACCGAGCTCGATGGTCTGCCCGAGCCCCACGCTCGCGGCGGTGGGCGCGCCGTGCCCGGACACGTCGATCGAGGCGAGGCCGAAGGTCACGGCCGGATCTGGAAAGACCTTGGCCACCGCGATCTGGGCCGCGGCGATCGGGACGTTGGCCCGCTCGGAGGCCAGCTCCAGGTTCGACCGCCCGACCATGGCCAGGTACTCGGAGAAATGCACCCCGCGCCCGCGGACGATCGTCGGCACATTGGTGGGCACGCTGGTGGTCACGAGCGGTGCGGCGACGGCCGCCGCGGCCACCGCCAGGGCCCCGGCCCCTGCCACCGCCACCACGCCCACCGCGACGCAGCTCCGCTGCCGCCGCGCCACCCTCTCGAGGAGCCGCCTCATCCGTCCTCCGAATCCCGCGAATCCCGCGAATCCCGCGAGCCTCGCGGCTCCCGCAACGACCGCGACCCGCTCGCCGGCCCATCCTCGCCCTCCCAGATCGGGCCGCTCAGATCCTGCCCGCGGGTCTCGCCGTGGCGAGCGATCTCCCGCCGCTGCACCCCGCGCTCGATCACCAGGTACAGCGCCGGCAGGACGAAGAGCGTGAGCGCGGTGGCCGAGATGAGGCCCCCCACCACCACCGTGGCGAGCGGCCGCTGCACGTCGCTGCCGATCCCGCGGGCCAGCGCCGCCGGCATCAGCCCGAGCGCCGCCACCGTGGCGGTCATCAGCACCGGGCGCAGCCGCTCGGTCGCGCCCTGCAGGACCGCCTCGGCCAGAGCGATGCCCTTCTCGCTCAGGCGGTTGAGGTTGGACACCATGATCACCCCGTTTTGCACCGAGACCCCGAAGAGCGCGATGAAGCCCACCGCGCTCGACACGTTGAGGGTCATCCCGCGCGCGTGCAACGCCACCATCCCTCCGAGCAGCGCGAGCGGCACGTTGACCAGGATCAGCGCCGCGTGTCGGACCGTCCCGAAGGCGCTGTACAGCAGGATGAAGATCAGGGCCAGCACCACCGGCAACACCAGCGCCAGGCGGGCCTGTGCCCGCTGCTGGTTCTCGAACTGGCCGCCCCACACCAGCTCGTAGACGGCGGGATCGAAGCGCACCTCGGCCGCGATCCGGTTGTGCGCCTCGTCGAGGAAGGAGGTGAGATCGCGCCCGCGGATGTTCACCTTGACCGTGAGGTGGCGGCGGTTCGACTCGCGCGTGATGGTGCTCTCCCCCGACTTGAGCTCGATCTGCGCCACCTCGGACAGCGGGACGCTGGCCCCCGACGAGGTGGTGAGCAGGAGGTTGCCGATCTTCTCGGGGCTGTCGCGCACCGCCTCGATGAAGCGCACCGCGATGTCGTAGCGCCGCTCACCGAGGAAGATCTGGGCCACCGCCCGCCCACCGATGGCCACCTCGATGAGCTGCCCGATGTCCGACACGTTGATCCCGAAGCGCGCCGCCAGCTCGCGATCCACGTGCACCTGCAGCTGGGGCAGCGGCGGCTCCTGGTCGATGGCCAGATCCGCCGACCCCGGGACGGTCTCCAGGACCTTGACGATGTGCTGGGCGATCTCCCGCATCTCGCCGAGCTCGTGCCCGTAGACCTTGAGCACGAGCTCGCTGTGGGCGCCGGCGATCTTGTCGTTGACCCCGTCGATCATCGGCTGGGAGAACCCGATGGACATCCCGGGCAGCCGCTTGTAGCGCTCGGACATCCGGGCGATGAGCGCGTGCTTGGTCTCGCCGCTCGGCCAGGTGTCGTAGGGGTGTAGCCCCACCGAGCACTCGATGTGCGACGGGGTCCAGGGATCGGTGCCGTCGTCGTTGCGCCCGAGCTGGGTGACGATGTACGAGACCTCGGGGAACTCGCGGGTGGCGGCCCGCAGCTCGCCGGCCATGTCGCTGGCCCGCGCCAGCGACAGCCCCGGCGGCAGCTGCACCTGCAGCCAGATCGAGCCCTCGTCGAGCTCGGGCAGGAACTCCTTGCCGATGGTGACGCCGAGGACCACCGCCAGCGCCGCCGCCCCCAGCCCCGGGACGAGGGCCAGCTTGACCGGGTGCCGCAGCACCTGTCCGAGGACGTCGTCGTAGCGCCGGGTCAGCCACTCGAGCGGGCGGTTGCGGAAGATGGCGCGCGGCCGCCGGTAGGCCGCGAGGGCCAGCCCCGGGATCAGGGCCAGCGCCACCAGGGTGGCCCCCGCCAGCGCGTACCCGACCGTGTAGGCCATGGGCGAGAAGAGCTTCTTCTCGACCCGCTGGAAGGCGAAGAGCGGGATGTAGGCGGTGATGATGATGGCCATCGCGAAGAACATGGGCCGCGCCACCTGCAGGGCCGCGCGCCGCGCCTCGCTCTCGGTCAGGCGGGCCCGCGGGTGCTCCTCGCGGTGGCGCATGATGTTCTCGATCACCACGATGGCGCCGTCCACGATGATCCCGAAGTCGATGGCGCCGAGCGACAGCAGGTTGGCCGGGATGTTGGTGAGCCACATCAGCCCGAAGGCGATCAGCAACGACAGCGGGATGGTGATGGCGACGATCAGGGCGCTGCGCGGGCTGCCGAGGAACAGCATCAGGATGATCACCACCAGCCCCATGCCCTCCAGCAGGGTGTGCGAGACCGTGTGCAAGGTGGTGTGGACCAGCTCGGTGCGATCGAGGTACGGCGTCACCTTGACGTCGGCCGGCAGGAGGCCGTGGTTCAGCGCCTCGACCTTCTGGTGGACGCCGGTCAGCACCACCGACGGGTTCTGCCCGCGCAGGAGCAGCACGATGCCGGACACCCCGTCGGGGTTGGCGTCCTTGCCGAGGATCCCGCGCCGCTCGAGCGCCCCGAGCCGCGGCTCGCCCAGGTTCTTGAGGTAGACCGGCGTCCCCGCCTTCTGGGCCACCACGATGTTCCCGAGATCGCCGAGCGAGCGGATGAGGCCGATCCCGCGCACCACGAAGCCCTGATCGCCGCGCACCATGATGCTGCCGCCGGCGTTGGAGTTGTTGGTCTGGATGGCGTCCACCACCTGCCGTATCCCCAGGTTGAACTCGGTGAGGCGGGCCGGATCGAGCAGCAGCTGGAACTGGGTGGTCTCGCCGCCGAAGTTGGTGACGTCGGCCACCCCGAACACCTGGCGCAAGGTGGGGATCACCACCCACTCTTGCAGCTCCTTGATCTCGCGCTGGTCACGCGAGCTGGTGGAGGTGAGCGTGTACCGGTAGATCTCGCCGATGGGCGAGGATAGGGGATCGAGCCCGGGGTTGGCCCCCGGCGGCAGGTCGACCCCCGAGATGCGCTCCTGGATGCGCTGGCGCGCCCAGTAATCCTCGATGCCGTCGCGAAAGACCAGGGTGATGAGCGACAGGCCGAAGGTGCTGCGCGAGCGCATCACGTGCAGCCCGGGGATCCCGTTCAGCGCGCGCTCGAGCGGGATGGTCACCTGCTCCTCGACCTCCTCGGCGGCGTGGCCGAGGTACTGGGTGACGACCTGGGCGGTGGTGTCGGCGATGTCCGGGTAGGCCTCGACCGAGAGCGCCTTCCACGAGTAGATCCCGAAGACCACCACCAGCGCGAAGAACGCCAGCACCAGCCAGCGCCGCGTGAGGCAGAAGGCCACGAAGCGCGCGATCATCGTTGCACGATCATGGCGCGATCACCTTGCGCTCATGGGGTGGTGGGGGCCTCCAGGCGACGACGTGTCCATGAGCGCCCGCCTACTGCAAGAGAACGGCGTCGCGCATCACCACGCGCGTCCCCGCCTCGAGCCCCTTGCTGATGACCGCCAGCTCGCCCTGGGTCTCGCCGACCTCGACCGGCCGCCGCTCGAAGGTCCACGGCACCGCCAGCTCCGCGAAGACGTAGCTGTGGTCCCCCTGCAGGACGAGCGCGGTGGTCTTGACCACCACCTCGGGCAGGGGCGCGCTCGTGAAGGTCATGGTGGCGAACATCCCGGGCTTGAGCCGGCTGTCGCGGTTGTCGAAGGCCACCCGCACCTTGATGGTGCGCGTGTCCGGATCGAGCAGATCCCCGACGAAGAGCACGTGCCCGACCAGCTTCTCACCCGGGTACGCCACGAAGAGGGCCACCGCCTCCTGCCCCTGGTGGACCCGCCGGATGTCCTTCTCCTGCACGTGCGCCGTGACCCACACCGAGGACAGATCGGCGATGGTCATGAGGACGGCGTTCTGGTCATTGTGAAACTCGCCGGGCGCCACCGCCGACTCGACGATCCGCCCGGCGATCGGCGACCGCACGATCAGCTGCTTGCCGAGCTGACCGGGATCGCTGCCGAGCAGCCGCAGCCGGACCGCCGCCCGCTCGAGCTCGCTGGCGGCGACGGCGGCCTCGGTGTCGGCCTGCTCCAGCTCCTTCTGGGCGCCGATGCCGTGCTGCTGGAGATCCTTCTGACGGGCCAGGGTCCGCTGGGACTGGGCCTCGGCGCTCTTGGCGCGCAGGTAGTCGGTCTGGGCCGACACCAGATCCGGGGCGTCCATCGCGAGCAGGGGCTGGTCCTTGCGGACCGTGTCGCCGAAGCGCACGAAGAGCTTGACCACCCGCCCAGCCAGGGGCGGGGTGATCTTGGCGGTGCGCGCCGGATCGCTCTCGACCGAGGCCGGGACCACGAGGCGGGTCTGGATGCTCTTCGACTCGACGGGCGCCACCAGCAGGCGCGAGCGAACGGGCGAGGCCTCCGGCACGAAGACCCGCTCCCCGTCCCGGCGCAGCAGCGTCGGATCGCTGGAGGGCGGGGTCGATGTCGCGCCCGGGGTGGCGGCCGCTCCTCCGGCCGAGGTGGTCGACGTCACGCGCTCGCAGCCTGCGCCGAGCCAGGCCCCGGCTGCAAGCCACGACAGCACCGCCAGCGCCCGCGCAGCTGCAGCTAACGATGACCCGTGATGCATACGCTCCGACATCGAAGTGCGGCGGAAGCTATCACGCGCCCGATCGACCGGCCATCTCTGCCCGGTGACGATTCGATTCACTCCATGCGGGCAGGCGCACCACCTGCGGGATCTCGGTCGAGCTCCGCCGGCACACCCGCGCGCACCAGGCAGGCACGGTAGCGGCGGTCGACCGACTCCGCGAACCAGGCCGTCGAACGGGTGCCGGCGAACTTCGGGCTCGAGATGGCGACCTCGGGCAGGATGGCGTACGCCACCCCAGCTCCAGGCCCGCGCCCGCGTCCGCGCGCGAGCTGCTCGGCGGCGGCATGTTCGATGGCGCGGTAGGTGGCGGTGGTCTCCAGCTCGAGGGTCTTCTCGAGCCGGAGATCCGCGCGGATGGCGGCTGCCGACAGCGTCGGGGAAGATCGCTCGGCGAAATTCCGCACGGCCCGCTCGGACTCGGTCTCGCCGTCCTTGAGGCTGCCGTCCTTCTCGTACGCCAGCAGATCGCCGTCGGGCACCAGCCTCCGCCCGGTCAGCAGCGACAGCTTGGCCTGGATGGCGGCGTTGCGGCTGGCGTAGAAGCCCGCGTTGTAGTCCGCGAAGCGGAAGATGGCCCGGGGGTAGTGCGCCGCGTAGGCGAGCAAACGCGCCGTCCCGTAGTAGACCCCGCCGTTCCTCGTGTAGAGCGCATCGCGGATCTCGCCCGGGCTCGAGGCCTTGCCCGGGTGCGCGCGCGCCCACTCCTCGGCGAAGCGCACGCTCACCTGCATCGAGCCCGCGGTCGTGATGGGGTTCAGCGCCCGCACCTCGCGCACGTCGAAGAGCTTGCCCGCCAGGCTGGCGGTCCCGAACAGGACCGGGTGGTTCGCCTCGTGGTACGCGACGATGTCGCGAAACAGGACGTCCACGTCGCGCTCGGTGCGCACCACCCCGAGCCGCTGCGCGAAGGTGCGCGCGTCGTCGGGCGCCCGACCCGCCAGCAGCCGCCGGACCAGCGGCTCCCCGAGCGGCCCGAGCCGCGCCTCGTCGCGGGCGATCCGTTCGGCCACCACCTTGGCGAGCCCGGGCACCGCCGGATCCGCCTCGAACCCCGACTCCTGTCCCACGATGGCGAGCACCGCGCACACCGACCCGCGATCCACCGGCAGCCCGTTGGCGCCGAGCCCGTTGACCACGGCCTCGGCCCACGCCCCGCGCTCCCGCACGTGCTCTGGGATGAGCGCGGCCACCGCCGGCCCGTCGAGGGGCGGCTCGGGGGCCAAGGTCGAAAGGCCCGAGGGGTTGGCGGGCGCCCGCGGGCTGCGGCAGCCGCCAGCGACGAGCCCGACGGCGAGCCCGGCGAGGCCGGCGAGGAGCCTGAACATTTCGAGGACGGCCGCGGCACGTTGCATGCGAAGCGCCAAAGATGCGCCAGGATCGGCCGATCCTCCAGCCGGGGCGGGGTAGACTTCGGGGAATGGCACGTTTCTCGGTCCTCATCGTCGACGACGAAAAGAACATCCGCCATGCGTTGCGGGTGTGCCTCGAAGCGCTCGACGCCGCCGTGACCGAGGCGGCCTCCCCCCAGACGGCCCTCGAGGCCATCGGCCGCGCGGTCTTCGACGTGGTCTTCCTCGACCTGCGCCTCGGCACCCAGAGCGGGCTCGACCTCATCCCGCAGCTCCTCGCCGACAACCCGAGCGTGGTCATCATCGTGGTCACCGCCTACGCTACCGTCGAGACCGCCGTCGAGGCCATTCGCCGCGGCGCCTGGGAGTACCTGCCAAAGCCGTTCTCCCCGGCCCAGATCCGCCACCTCATCGAGAAGGCGGACGCCCAGCGCTCGCTCTCGGTGCGCATGACCAACCTCGAGGACCGCCTGTCCGCCGAGTCGCCCGAGGTGGATCTCGCCTCGAGCGCCCAGGCCATGCGCGCGACCTTGCAGGTGGTGAGCCGCGCCGCCGCCTCCGACGTTTCGGTGCTGTTTCGCGGCGAGAGCGGCACCGGCAAAGGCGTGTTCGCCCGAGCCATGCACCTCGAGAGCAAGCGCCGCGATCGCCCCTTCGTCACCATCAACTGCCCCACCCTCACCGAGGAGCTGCTGGCGAGCGAGCTCTTCGGCCATGCCAAGGGCGCCTTCACCGGCGCCATCCGCGATCAGCCGGGCCGGGTCGAGGTCGCCGAGGGGGGCACCCTGTTCCTCGACGAGATCGGGGATCTGCCGGCCGGGCTGCAGGCCAAGCTCCTGCGCTTCCTGCAGGAGAAGCGCTTCGAGCGGGTGGGCGAGTCGCGCACGCGCCGCGCCGACGTGCGGGTCCTGGCGGCCACCAACCGCAACCTCGAGGTGGACGTCGCGAGCGGCCGCTTTCGCGAGGATCTGCTGTTTCGCCTGAACGTGGTCGAGGTGCGGGTGCCGCCGCTCCGCGAGCGGGCCGACGACATCCTGCCGCTCGCCCGCCGCTTCCTGGCGTTCTTCGCGCGCGCCGTCGGCCGGCCGCAGCCGGTGTTCTCGGAGGAGGCCGAGCGGGTCCTTGCGACGTATGCCTGGCCGGGCAACGTGCGCGAGCTGCGCAACACCATCGAGCGCGCGGTGATCCTGTGGCCGTCCCCCACCATCGAGCCCGGCGCCTTTCCCGAGCGCATCGTGGGTGCCCGCGAGCGCGGCCCCTTCGTGGGCGGGCACTTCACCCTCGAGGAGCTGGAGCGCGCGCACGTCTCCGCCATCCTGGCGCAGTCCACCACCATGGAGGATGCGGCCGCCATCCTCGGCATCGACGACTCGACCCTGTGGCGCAAGCGCAAGAAGTACGAGGCGCGCGATCAGGGCCTGGTCGACAGCCACCCCAAGCCGGCTGCCACCGCCACCGACACGGCCCCCAAGCCGCCCTGAGTGAAGTGGGCCGCACCGCGACCTACCTTCGTCACGTCCGCTGTCCAGGCGAGCGTCGCGCGGCTTTGCCGCGCGGAGCGAGAGAGGGGCGCGGGGATGTGCGAGCGGCAGCGAGCCACGTCCCCGATCCATAGTGCGGCCCCACTTCATTCAGCGGCCGCACCCTCCTCGCACAGGCCATCGCACCTCATTTTGCATCCGGCTGGTTGCAAGTTGCCTTTTGGCCGTCCGAATTCCCTGCACAATGCAGGGAATCGGGGTCGAGCGCGTAAACAACGGGACCGCCTTCGTAACGCACCCGCTCGCCGACCGACCCACAACCACCTGAAAACCCATCGGATTTCCGTTTTCTTCAGCGCGCCCGCGGGATCGGATCAACAAACAAAGGCTCAGCACCATGCCAAGCCAAAACACCGAAGAAAAGCTCGAAACGCAACCCGATCCAGCGTCGCTGCTCGAGCGACGGACCACCGGCGAATTCGCCCCGCTCCCCGAGCCGCGGCTCCCCGACGAGCGCGACGCCCTCGGCGCGCGCATCCGCAAGACGGTCTTCGGGCGCCCGCGAGATCT
Source organism: uncultured Myxococcales bacterium (assembly GCA_964540815.1). Classification (GTDB taxonomy): domain Bacteria; phylum Myxococcota_A; class Polyangia; order Fen-1088; family Fen-1088; genus CAZIOH01. Next base: position 20,890 of record CAZIOH010000090.1, read on the forward strand.
GCGCGACGGCAAGCTCTTCCACAGCATCTCGCTCATTCCTTTCCTGGCGTGGGTGGGGCTCGGCGCCGATGGACTGTCATCCTCGGCATATGGTCCGGAGGAGGCCTTCAAGACCCTCGGCAGCCACACCTACCTCGCCATCGGGCTGGCGCTGCTCACGGGCATCACGGTCTTCATCATCTCGGCGGCGTACCGCGGGATCATCGAGGCCTTCCCGCACGGCGGCGGCGGTTACGTGGTGGCGACCAAGCTCCTCGGCAAGCCGGCCGGGGTCATCTCGGGCAGCGCGCTCCTCGTCGACTACATCCTCACCATCACCGTGTCCATCGCGGCGGCCGGGGACGTGATCTTCAGCTTCCTGCCGCTCGGCTGGGCCGGCATGAAGCTGCCGGTCGAGGTGGTCTTCATCCTCGGGCTCAGCACCCTGAACATCCGGGGCGTGCGCGAGTCGGCCATCGCGCTCGCGCCCATCTTCCTGGTCTTCGTCTTCAGCCACGCCGCGGTCATCGTGGGCGGGATCCTGGGGCGCGCCGAGAGCATCCCGCGGGTGGCCACCTCGATGTCCACCGGCTTTCACAGCGGCGTCTCGACCCTGGGCTTCGGCGGCATGATCCTGCTCTTCATCCACGCTTATTCGCTCGGCGGCGGGACCTACACCGGCATCGAGGCGGTCTCGAACGGGCTGCCCATCATGCGCGAGCCGCGCGTGCAGACCGCCAAGCGCACGATGCTCTACATGGCCGTGTCGCTGGCCTTCACCGCCGCCGGGTTGCTGGTCTGCTACCTGCTCTGGGACGTGCAGCCGACCCCAGGCAAGACCCTGAACGCCGTGCTGGTCGAGAAGATGACCGCCCACCTGCCGCTCGGCTCGGTCCTGTCGGTGGTGACCCTGTTCTCCGAGGGGGTGCTGCTGATCGTCGCCGCCCAGGCCGGCTTCCTCGACGGCCCGCGGGTGCTCGCCAACATGGCCCTCGACCACTGGATGCCGAGCCGATTCGCGGCCCTGTCCGACCGGCTGACCTCGCAGAACGGCATCGTGGTGATGGGCGGGGCGTCGCTGCTGGCCCTGGTGTACACGGGCGGTGACATCGGCAAGCTGGTCGTCATGTACAGCATCAACGTGTTCCTGACCTTCTCGCTGTCGATGTTCGGAATGCTCAAGCACTGCCTGACCGAGCGCAGCAAGCTGCGCAACTGGATCCAACAGACGGTGCTGTTCACGCTGGGGTTCATCCTGTGCGCCACCATCCTCGTCATCACGGTGTTCGAGAAGTTCCGCGAGGGCGGTTGGCTGACCCTGCTGGTGACGGCGGGGGTGGTGGGCTTGTCGTTCGTCATTCGCGCCCACTACCGCAGCGTCGCGAACAAGCTGACGGAGCTCTACCAGGACGTCTGCCACATCGAGGTCAAGGACCAGCCCGCCATCCCCATCACCGCCAGCAAAACGCCCACCGCCTGTATCCTGGTCCCGAGCTACGGCGGCGTCGGCATCCACACCGTGCTCAACGTCTTCCGCTGCTTCCCGAACCACTACAAGAACCTGGTCTTCGTCTCGGTGGGGGTGATCGACTCGGGCGGCTTCAAGGGCGCCGAAGGCGTCGAGGAGCTGGACCGCGCCACCCACGGCATGCTGCAGCGCTACTGCTCCCTCGCCACCGAGCTGGCCGTCCCCTCCACCCTGCGCTACAGCGTGGGCACCGATGCCGTTGCCGAAGCCGAGCGGCTCTGCCGCCAGGTCATGATCGACTTCCCGTCGGTCACCTTCTTCGGCGGCAAGGTCATCTTCGCCCGCGAGCAGTGGTACCAGCGCATCCTCCACAACGAGACCGCCACCGCCATCCAGAAGCGCCTCTACTGGCTCGGCGCCACCATGGTGGTCCTGCCAGCCCGCGTCACGCACTAGGCGGATCTTCAATGGGCTCTCGCTGAGGCCTTCACGAGGGCGGGAAGGCCCTGAGAGGTCACACCGAAACCCACAACCCACTACCTCCTACCTGTGGTTTTACGGCTTCCGTCGGCCGAACTTCACGCCATCGAGCGTGCGTAAATTCGGCCGATTTCGGTCGCGGACTCGTTTCGTAGACGTTTCCTTTCCCGACGGTGCGGTCGCACACGACTGCGTGTTACAGTCGTCTCGGTGATAGGTCGACGAAGTCCGCAATGTTGCGGCGTCGACGTCCGAGATCGAAGGGGGAGGAGAGCGATGGAAAGCCCACACCTGAGTCCGGGGATCCTCGATTCGCGTCAGAGCAAGGGCGCTGGATTTCCGGGAAGCCTTCAAACACTTCAACACTCGCAAAGCGATCGCATCGATGTGCGGTCCCAAAGCGAGTCTGCCTAGCCAGCCGATGACGACTTCTTCCAACCAACAGCGCGCACGCCTCGCTGTTTCCGCCCGCGAAAGGAATCAGGAGGATCGGTTTGCCACGCTCGATGGACTCATCGCTGAGCAAGAGCGACTCCTCGTCGCGCGTATGTCGCGTTCACGCGAATTGCTCGAGAGCGCCAAGCTTTCTCTCGCCGGTGGCGTCAGCTCCAACTGGCAAGCAGCCAAGCCGATCCCGGTCTGGATTGATCGGGGAAAGGGATCCCACATCTGGGATGCGGACGGCACCGAATATGTCGATATGCACGGCTGCTTCGGCGCGATGATGGTCGGACATGCCCATCCGGCCATCGTGCGTGCCGTCACCAACCAGATCAGCCGAGGCTCACATTTCGCACAGCCCACGGCTGACCTGATTCCGGTGACACGGTCGCTCGCGAAACGATTCGGGTTACCGCTCTGGCGGCTCACCAACTCGGGCACGGAAGCGACGATGAACGCCATCCACTTGATGCGGCAGTTCACCAAGCGGCGGCGCATCATCAAGATTGAGGGTGCGTACCATGGCCATCACGACTCGGTGCAGGTCTCGATCTATCCGGGGAAGGATGAAATGGGACCCGCGGGGCGCCCAAACAGCGTACCCACGGGAGCCTTCTTGGCCGACGAGACCGCCGCATTGACCATCGTGGTACCGTTCGGCGATCTCGGAGCTCTGAAATGGGCCCTCGAGACCTACCGCGGAGATGTCGCGGGCATGATCGTGGAACCCATCATGATGGGCATCGGAATCGTCGAGCCAGCGCCGGGCTATCTCACCGGCGCGCATGCCCTCCTCAAGGAGCACGGCGCCCTCCTCGCTCTGGACGAAGTGAAGACCGGGTTCACGGTGGGCCCTGGAGGAGCCAGCGCGGCCATGGGGCTCTCTCCCGACCTCATCTGCCTGGCCAAGTCCCTGGGCGGTGGTCTTCCCTGCGGCGCGATTGGTGGGACCCACCAGGTCATGTCGCTCATCGAAAAAGGGGCCTACGAACAAGTGGGAACGTTCAACGGAAATCCGCTGACGTTGGCGGCGATTCGCGCGACCCTGGAAGACATCCTCACCCCCGAGGCGTACCGTCACATCGAACATCTCCGGAGGTTGATGGTCGATGGGTGCGAGCTGGTGCTGCGGCGTTACGGAATCGTCGGTCGCGTGATCACCAGCGGCGCCAAGGGGTGTGTGGTGTTCACGGCCGCACCGATCCGGAACTACCGGGAGTTCCTCCAGTACGACGATCGATGGGGACATGCCCACTGGCTCTTTCAGCATCAAGGTGGTGTGTTCTTGCCACCATGGGGAAAATGCGAACAGTGGATGTTGAGTGTCCAGCACACCGAGGAAGACGCAAATCGGTTCGTCCGGAACCTCGAGACATTTGCCTGTGCGTTGACGGACTCACGCGCGGTTCTCAGCGACTGTGCCTGACCAACGGCACGATGAGGGCGGGCTGACCTTCGAAGGAAAGCGGGTCCTGGTCACCGGTGCAAGCCGCGGCATTGGCCGCGCGTTGACGTTGGCGCTCGTCTCGAGGGGCGCCAAGGTCGCCGCTTCAGGGCGTTCCCTGACAGGCCTGGCGGAGACGCGTGCGCTCTCCGGGCGCCCGGAAATGGTTTGCACCTGCCCAGGGGACTTGCGCTCCGAGGCCGATGTGCGAAACATCGCCGAGTCCGCGGCCGCGCAACTTGGGCGAATTGACGCTCTGATGAACGTAGCGGGCGTGTGGCACAACGCCGAACGCAAGTACCAGGGTCCCCTGGCGGTGGACACCCCAGCGGCCGAAATCGATGAGGTCTTGGAGGTGGGGATCAGGGGCGCTTTTCACCTGACCAGGCTGGTCGCTGCCCGGATGATCAAATCGGCCGGTGGCAAGATCGTGTTCGTGTCCTGCGGATTTGCCGGACCTTCGGAGGCGGTGGGGTGGGTCCACTACTACGTGGCGAACAAGGCCATCGAAGCCCTCGTGGCCGGTCTCGGCGCCGAACTGAGGCCCCACAATGTCCAGGTCAATGCGGTGGCGCCCTGGTTCGTCGCGACGGAGGCAGTTCAGAGCTTCTATCCGGACCAGGCCGCGTCCGCGTTGCAACCGGCCGAGGTGGTCGACATGGCGATGTTTCTCGCCAGCCCGAGATCCGACCACGTGAGCGGACAGACCATCGAACTCAGAAGCAAGTCCGACTTTTGAGACCGAGGGGTCGCGGGAAGGACTGACCCACACCGAGGCTCGACGTGGCAATTTCGACGCAGCGCTCCTCCCGCGGGGAGACGGAGCGCTGGGTCCGCGTGCATTCTTCCGAAAACTGTCGTCAAGACCGGGTCCACCTCTAGAATGGCCACGCCTCATGGGTACGAAAACTTGACCGAATTGCGAGTCTCAAAGCTGGACACACGGGTTTCCGGGTCGAAGATGCTTGTTTCGGGGAGCCTGACCAGTCGACCGTCACCTTTCCCGAGTGCACCCACCCTGATTGACTGGAACGAAAGCCTATGAAGATGCCCCAACTGTCTCGGTCTCGATGGTCGATGGCCTTGGTCATGGTGACGGTCTCCTGGACGTCGTTGGCTCACGCTCAAGACAATGCTGATTCTTCCCCCTCCCCGGAAGGCCAGCCCGCCCCTGCAGCGCAGACCGGTACACCTCCTGAAAACCCCCAGCCATCAGTCTCCACCGAGGGCGATGAATCGAAGGCTGCCACCCAGGTCGCGTCGTTCGCCACCACCCAGCTCAAGGACAGTCCCGCGGTGGTCACCGTCATCAGTGGGGCAGACATCCTCGCCACCGGGGCGAGGGATCTGGTCGATATCCTGAACATGGTCCCGGGGTTCTTCCTCGGGGTCGACGTCGAAGGCGTCGTCGGTCCCGGCTTTCGCGGCCTGTGGGGGCACGAGGGCAAGATTCTCTTGATCATCGACGGCAAGGAGATGAACGAGCTCCTCTACTCCAACATGCAACTTGGCAATGAGTTCCCGGTGGAGCTCATCGAGCGCGTCGAGGTCGTTCGAGGACCGGGTTCGGTCATTTACGGCGGAAGCGCTGAGCTCGCCGTCATCAATGTCATCACCCGCGGTCTCCAGGGGTCCACCGATGTCATGGCGACTGCGACCTATGGTCAAATGACCGGAGCGCACGAATTCGGAACCGGCTACGGCCGTCGCAAGGTCACCGCCTCTGGGCGTTTCGTCGTCGATTCGGTTCCGGGTCTGAGCTCATTCGCGTCGGTGTCCGTCGGTCAAGGCCAGCGCAGCGTGCGAAACTACGTCGACAACGCGGACGTGCCCGCGACGATGGAGGGACGATCCGCCCTGGATCCAACCGTCGTGCAGGCTGGCATTGGCTTCAGGGACATTCAGGCAAGCTTCCTGTACCACCACCTCGCAACCACCGACGTCGACGGCTCGGGCGCCGTGGTGTCCCCCCCTCTCCATGTCAGCTTCGATGCGTTCCACGGAGATCTGGTGGGCACATTTCACCCGAACAATCGATTCGAGATCGTTCCTCGTTTCAACTTTTCATACGAGACCCCTTGGCGGATCCCGGAGGACGCGAACGATTCCTTCTATGACAAGTCGGTACGGCGCCTCCGCGGGCGACTGCTTGGCCGCTGGGCCGCGCTGGACGAGCTTCAGGTCACGGCTGGCGGGGATGCCATCTTCGACCACGCGCAGCTCAACGCACCCGCGGGTGTGGGCCTTCAAAATCAGTTCGGCACCTCGGACACGGTCGACTACCAGACCTTCGCCGGCTACGTCGAGCTGTTCTCGGAAAATCCGATCGTCAACGTCGCAGCTGGGGCTCGATACGACCACCTCAGCACCATCGGAGGCGCGCTGGTACCACGGTTGGTGTTGCTACGCAGCTTCGGCCCCTTCAGCCTGAAGGGGATCTTCTCCATGTCCTTTCGAGCTCCTGGCATCGAGAACATCAACGACTCGGTGGGAGTCAAGAGAATCAGCCCCGAGCACACCCGCATCTTCGAGTTCGAGGGCTCGGTGGACCTGACCCCTCAACAGAGAATTTCGGCCAACGTCTATGACATCCTGATCGACTCGCCGATCGCCTATACCCACGATGCCGCAACGAATGCCGACGGATACTTGAACCTCGGGCGCCAGGGCACCCGTGGTTTCGACCTGTCCTATCGCCTGAGAACCCACTTGGTCAGATTGGAGGGAAACTATTCCTTCTATCGGCCATCGATCTCGGAGAACCTGCCCCCGTACACCATTCCCGGCCACAGCGACCAGTTCCTCGGGGCTCCGGCTCATCATGCGTCTGCCCGGGCCACGTTCCGCCCATGGGATTGGCTCGGCATCAGCCCGAGCGCCGTGTTCTTCGGTGAACGTTACACGAGGGGTGCCCCCGACGCGTCAGGCGCCGAAACCGCCCTTGCGTTGCCTGCGGAGCTTCTCGCCAACCTGTTCATCTTCAAGGACAACGTCGGCGTGCCTGGACTCACCGTCGGCTTGGGCATCTACAACATCTTCGGGGCCAACTACCGGTTCGTTCACCCGTCCGCGGGAACCCCCGTGAGCAACTCGGCCGCTGACGTCCTCACGGCATTTCAAGCTGACCATGCCCCGCTTCCGGGCCTGGACCGGGAGATCATGTTGCGGGTCTCCTATCTGGGGGAGCCCTCTTCGGGCGGCGGGCCCAAATAGCGCCTGAAGCGCGGGGCTGACCTCAGAACGAGCGATTCCCGAACTGGATCACCAGGCTGCCGACAACCACCAGGGCCAGCCCCAACCAGGTAGCGTTCGCGACCTGATCGCGAAAGAGCAGTCGTCCGGCCGCGACGCTGACGAGGGCGAAGATGCCGATGTACGCGCCGAGGAGTCGCGAGAAATCGAGCTCGAGCAGGTTAACGAGGATTCCGTAGCTGCCGAGGACAACGAAGCCCAAGGCAATCATCGCGATCCCACTGCCGCGGAGTCCTTTGCGAATCAGGATGTCTCCGGCAACCTCGAAGCCGGCCGCGCAGCTCATGACCCCAAGTTGCCCCCACGGGCCCAGTTTCAGCATCCGGCGATGCTA
>CAZIOH010000091.1:0-28226 GCA_964540815.1 uncultured Myxococcales bacterium
CGACCCCTTCCACGGGTACAATTGCTCGACTTCGTGCGTTCGAAAACGACTCGGCCCCAACGCGCCAACCCCGCATCCGTGCGGTCCCTTCGGACGAGGTGAACACCCATGACGACCGAAAATCCAAAGACCCTTCCGCTGCTCTCGCTCCGAAACTTGGTTCTCTTTCCTGGCGCGGTGATGCCCGTCGAGATCGGGCGCGCCAGCTCGCTCAGGTTGATCGAAGCGCTCGGCGGCAAGGGTGCTCACCTGCTGGTGGGCACGCAGAAGGACGCCGACATCGAGGAGCCCTCGGGCGCGGACCTCTACACCATCTGCGTCGAGGGCGAGGTGGTGCGCATCGTGAAGGCGGCTGAAAACCGCGTGACGGCGGTGCTGCGTGGGCTCGAGCGGCGGCGGGTGGTCGGCTTCCCGCAGGAGAAGCCGTACCTGCTGGCCCAGTTCGACCCGCTGGTCGAGGTGCGCAAGGATCCCATCGAGATCGACGGCCTCGGGATGGCGGTGTACGACGTGGCCAAGCAGTTGATCGCCATCTCGCCCGACATCCCGGACGAGACCGCGCAGGTGCTCGACCAGCACAAGGATCCGGCGCGCCTCGGCGACATCGTGGCCGCCACCGTGGATCTCTCGCCCGAGGAGCGGGCGTCGTTGCTGGTGGAGTCCGACGTGGCCGAGCGGCTGCGGCGGCTCTTGGTGCTGCTCCAGCGCAAGGTGGAGCTCATCAAGGTCAAGCAGAAGATCGACTCGCAGGTGCGCGAGGAGTTCTCGAAGCACCAGCGCGAGGCGGTCCTGCGCCAGAAGCTGAAGGCCATCCAGGACGAGCTCGGTGAGGGCGACGACGGCAGCGACCTCGAGGCGTTCGAGGAGAAGATCAAGGCCGCCAAGATGCCCGAGGACGTCGAGAAGACCGCGCGCAAGCAGATGGATCGCCTGAAGCAGATGGCCCAGTCCTCGGCCGAGTACACCGTGCAGCGCACCTACCTCGAGTGGCTGGTCGAGCTGCCGTGGTCCAAGCAGACCGAGGACCGGCTGGAACTGGAGCAGGCGCGCCAGATCCTGGACGCGGATCACTACGACCTGCAGAAGGTCAAGAAGCGGATCCTCGAGTACCTGGCGGTGCGCAAGCTCGCGCCGGGGAAGAAGGGACCGATCCTGTGTCTGGCGGGCCCCCCGGGGGTCGGCAAGACCTCGCTCGGAAAGTCGATCGCCCGGTCGCTCGGACGCGAGTTCGTGCGCATGTCGCTCGGCGGCGTGCGCGACGAGGCGGAGATTCGTGGGCATCGGCGGACCTACATCGGGGCGCTGCCGGGACGGATCATCCAGGGCATGCGGCGGGTCGGCACCAAGAATCCGGTGTTCATGCTGGACGAGATCGACAAGCTCGGCTCCGACTTCCGGGGCGACCCGTCGGCGGCCTTGCTCGAGGTGCTCGATCCCGAGCAGAACTCGACCTTCTCGGACCACTACCTGGAGGCGAACTTCGACCTGTCGAACGTCATCTTCATCGCCACCGCCAACATGCTGGATCCCATCCCGCCGGCCTTGCTCGACCGCATGGAGATCCTGGAGATCCCCGGTTACACGCGGGAGGAGAAGCTGCAGATCGCGGAGCGGCACCTGGTGCCGAAGCAGGTGGCGGAGCACGGGCTGACCTCGGAGCAGATCAAGATCCCGTCGGAGGCGCTCACCACCCTCATCGAGCAGTACACGCGGGAGGCGGGCGTGCGCAACCTCGAGCGTGAGGTGGCCAACGTGATCCGGGCCATCGCGGTCAAGATCGCAGAGAATCAGCCCTACGATCCGGTGCTGACCTCGGACATGGTGTCCGAGATCCTGGGGCCGCAGAAGTACTACTCGGAGGCGGCGGAGCGAACCGAGATCCCGGGGGTGGCCACCGGGCTCGCCTGGACCCCGACCGGGGGTGACATCCTCTTCATCGAGGCGTCCCAGATGCCAGGGAAGGGCAGCTTGATCCTGACCGGGCAGCTCGGCGACGTGATGAAGGAGTCGGCGCGGGCGGCCATGTCGTGGGTGCGGACCCACGCCGAGGAGCTCGGCATCACGACCGACTTCGAGAAGGTCGACATCCATGTGCACGTGCCGGCGGGGGCGGTGTCGAAGGACGGTCCTTCGGCGGGGGTCGCGATGACGGTGGCGCTGGTGTCGCTGCTGACGGGACGGCGGGTGCGGGGCGACGTGGCGATGACCGGGGAGATCACGCTGCGGGGAACCGTGCTGCCGGTGGGTGGTATCAAGGAGAAGGTGCTGGCGGCCCATCGGGCCGGAATCAAGCGGGTGCTGCTGCCCGAGCGCAACCGCAAGGACATCGTGGACATCCCCGATTCGGTGCGCGCCGAGATGGAGATAGGCTTCTCGAAGAAGATGAACGAGGTCCTGGAGCGGGCCCTCGAGGCCATGCAGGTGGTGGTGGCCGGGCCCGACACCCCCAACACCCCCGAAGCCACCGCCCGAGCGTAAAGGCAGGCACCGGCTCTCGTTCGACGGACGGGCGACGATCCGGGCCGCTGGCTGCGCCATCGACCCGGCTTGTCGCCCGCCTTCTAAGCGAAGAATCCGCTCGGAACGGTGCCCGAAGCCCACCGCGCTAGGAGCGGTGGATCGGAGGTTGGCTCTGCCAACCGGAGACGGAAATGGCGAAGCAGATCCGGGTCCGAAGCTTGGCGTCCGTTGGGAGGGGCCCCCCCTTTCCGCGAGCGCCGAAGGCGCGCCCGCTCGAAGCGAGGTGGACCTTGGGGAACGGGTCCGGTTTCGGGTGGTTTCGCTGGTTTGGAGGCGGGCGATAAGCCGGGTCGATGGTGAAGCCGGCGCGAGGACCGCACCGGAGCATACTTGTGCGTCTGTGAGGAGCGGACCGCAGCGCCGGCGCAGCCAGCGGCCCGGATCGTCGCCCGTCGGTTGCCCCAGGGTTACCCCCCTCACGTGATCAAGAGGCGCTCGAGATCGCCAGCGGTGGACGCCAGCCACTGGGGTGACTCCGCTTGTAGCTGTGCAGTGGAGACGTAGCCCCAGGTGACGGAGATGCTGGCGCAGCCCACGGCGTGTGCCATGCGCACATCAGGCAAACCGTCGCCGATGACGACGGTGTGCTCGACCGAGGTCCGGCACTCGGCGATCAGGCGGCGCGCGGCGGTGGGATCGGGCTTGTGCGGAAAGCCATCGCCGTCGCCGATCACCGCGGCGAAGTACCCCGCGATGCCGAGGTAGGTGAGCAGGGGGGTCGTGATGGGCTTGGGCTTGTTGGTCAGGACCGCGAGGACCAGGCCCGCGGTGTGTGACAGCCGCTCGAGCAACGGGCCGATCCCCGGATAGAGGCGGGTATCGACCGCCACGTGGCTGCGATAGTGCCCGACGAAGCGGGCGAGACAGTCGTCGATGTTTGGTACGCGCCGGGCCCCGCCGGATGACGGCTCCGCGAGCGCGCGCGCAACCAGCTCCCGGGCCCCGTCGCCCACCAGGTCCCGGACCGCCGCGACGGTCAGCGGCCCACGGCCCTCCTCTGCGAGCGTCTGGTTCAGGGCCCAGGCGATGTCCGGCACCGAGTCCACCAGGGTCCCGTCCAGATCGAAGATGGCCAGCTCGAATCGCGAGCGCCGCGGGCCGCCGCCCCCAGCGTCGTCCGGGGGGTCGCGCGCCAGATCGCCTCCGCGGTGACCTTCCCCATCCCCCACCCGTCCGCGGCTGCCGACATGGTCGGCTGGCGCACCAGGACCCACGGCGCGCCTCACCAACCCCGGGTTGGCGGCCGGGGATCTGAGGGATGCGGCCAGATGGGACACGGACACGGCCTCCTCAGGCCGCCGCCGCCCGTTCCCGATCCATCGCCGCGCGCACGGCGTCCATGAAGCCGCAGAACAGCCGCTCCTCCGCGGCGAGCAACGGCTCGAAGACCGCCCGCCAGTCGGCGAAGGTCCGCCCGAGCCCCTCTGCCATCTCGGCCAGGTGTCGATCCTCGTCCTTGGCTATCGCCGCCACCGAGAAGCCCACCCTCCGCTCCGCGAGCAGGCGATCGTAGATGGGATAGAAGATCTGGGCCCGCACCTCGATCGCCGCGCTGGTGAGCAGGTAATTCGCCTCGGCGCGCCGCGCCGGCGTCCAATCCGGGTGCACCGCGGCCTCGGCGGCCCGGGCTTCGGCAGCGCGATCAATGGCCTGCAGGTAGTCCTCGCCGGCGTCCCCTGCCAGCGTGTCGTGACCGGCGAAGGTCGTCACCCGCGCCCCGACACCCGCACCGAGCGCGACCGCGGCCTTCTTCAGGCGCAGCGCGTGCACCGCCTCGTCGAGGACGTGCTGCAACCCCTCGATGGTCAGGGACTCGGAGCGGCGACTCTTCAGCATCTTGCGCACGCCCACGTACTCCAGGCGCGCCAGGGTGTTCACGAAGCGCGCGTGCAGCTCTGGCTCGGCGATGATCTCACCGAGGACGTGCACCAGTCGCTCGGCGCCCTCGCCCTCGGCGCATGCTTCTATGTATCGTTGCATCCAAGATCCTGTCGCGCGTTCATTTCGCAAGAGCGTACGCGCCTGGCAAGGGGCGAGCAACTGCCGCGGGCCCTGGAACAATCAGGCAACCGGGAATCCGTCCTTGTCGCGCCGGGGGGCGACGGGTACCATCGGTCCTCCATGGCAACACCGGCCGTCGGAGAAGACATCGATGCCCTTTGCGGGAAGTGCGGCCAGGTCTGGCACGTGGTCATGGCCAAGATGGGCGATCGCATCGCCAAGGTCGTCTGCAAGCGTTGCGGGGGACAGCACCTCTACCGCACCGAGAACCCCACCGAGGCGGTGGTGAACAAGAGCGCCGGGGTTCGCAGCAAGGCGCGCGCCGCGCGGGTGGCGGCCGAGCCCCCCGCGGCCCCCATCCCCGCCTTCGACCCCAGCAAGCCGCCCCGCCCTTATTCGGTCCAGGACAGCTTCGTGGCCGGCGAGCGCGTGGTGCACGTCCAGTTCGGGACCGGCGTCGTCGTCGCCAGCCCGGGGCCGGGCAAGGTCGAGATCGCCTTCCCGGCCGGGCGGCGCGTGCTGGCGAGCGCCCGCACCGTGTCGACCCTGGCGCGACCGGTGCTGCTCAAGAACGTCCCGATCGCGGACCGTCCGCCCAGCAAGCTTTGACCATCTCCCCGACCATCTCCCAGGGGTTCGACACGGCGAGGCGGGAGCCCTGGTCATGAGCTCACCCACCGCCATCTACGGGCGGGTGGCGCTGCGCAAGGATCTGGCGCGCTCGATTCGCGGCGGTCACCCCTGGGTGTACCGCGACGCCATCAGCTCCGATCGCGCGATCCCGGATGGCGCGGTGGTCCTCGTCACCTCGCGCGACGGTCGGCCGATTGGCCGCGGCTTCTGGTCGTCCACCTCCCCCATCGCCGTGCGGATGCTGGCGACCGATGCCGCCGTGGATCTCGAGCTCGAGGTGCCGACCCGCCTGCGGCAGGCCCTCGATCAGCGCTTGACCTTGTTCGACCTGAATGCGACCAACGCGTTCCGCTGGGTGCACGGCGAGGCCGATCTGCTCCCAGGGATGCACCTCGACGTCTACGGCGCCCGCGCATCGGTGCGCTTCGATGGCGCCGAGGCGGCCGCGTTCTACGGCCGCTTCGCCGAAGACATCCTGGCGCTCGGCGGCGCGATCGGGCTCGCCTCGCTGGTCGAGCGGCGGCGCGCCTCGCAGAGCCGAAGGAGTGGCCCAGGCCCGGGCCTGACCGGTCCGCCGGAGAGCGACGAGCGGGACCCGGAGCCCCCCGGCGACGGGAACGCGCGGCTCGTGACCCTGGCCGGCGAGGAGGCCCCGGACGGCCCCTTCCTGGTGCGCGAGAACGGGCTCACCTTCGAGGTGGATCTCCTGCACGGGCAAAAGGGCGGGTTGTTCCTCGACCAGCGTGACAACCGCCAGTGGGTGCGGCAACACGCCGCCCACCGGCGGGTCCTCAACCTCTTCGGCTACACCGGTGGCTTCTCGGTCTACGCGGCGGCGGGCGGCGCCGCGGAGACCACCACCGTGGATCTGTCGCCCGGCGCGGTGGCCGCCGCGCGCAAGAACCTGATGCACAACCAGCTCCCGGTTCAGCACGGCGCCACGCTGGTGGTGTCCGACGCCTTCGCCTTCCTGGCGGCCGCGCGGAAGCGCGGACAGACCTGGGACCTGGTCATCTCCGATCCTCCGAGCTTTGCCCCCCGGCAGAGCGCGCTGCCCGAGGCGTTGCGAGCCTATCGGCGCCTGCACCAGGCCTGCGCCGCGGTGACCGCGCCGGGCGGGATTCTCTGCGCGGCCTCGTGTTCGAGCCACGTGGGCAGCGCCGCGTTCGTGGATTCCGTCGAGGCGGGCTGCGCGGACGCCGGCCGGCGCTTCACGCTGAAAGAGCTGCGCGGCGCCGGGGCCGACCACCCGGTGGTCGCGCAGTTCCCCGAGGGGAGCTACCTCAAGTTCGCGGCCGGCCTCGTCGGCTGAGCCGCAAGCGCGTATCGAGACGCGAGCCCCGTGATCGTGGCCGCGATCGCGTTAGCGGTTTTGGACGGCTCGCTCCGTGCTCAGCGCAAGATCACCGGCTCGGGGAGATCGCGGTAGTCCGCGCGCCCGTACTGGATGTGGGCGCGCTCGAGCTCGGGCGCGATCAGCTCGGCCCGGCCCACGATGACCACCGAGAGCGCCTCCGGGTGAAGCAGGTTGCGGGCGGCGGCCAGGGCTTCGTCGAAGGTGACGGCGGCCAGGGACGGCGCCAGGCGCGCCACGAAGTCGGGCGGGAGACCATGCAGCTCGGCGGCCACGAGCGCGTTCGATAGACCGGCCGCGCTCTCGAGCGCGAGCGGCGTGCTGCCGGCGAAGTACCCCTTGGCCTTGGCGAGCTCCTCCGCGTTCGGACCGGCGGCCTGCATGCGGCGGAGCTCGTCCACGCCGAGGCGCAAGGCCTCGACCGCGGTCTGGTTGCGGGTGGCGGCCGAGATACGGAAGGCTCCCGGCGTCAGGGACTCGCTGAACGCCGATCCGATCCCATAGGTCAGCCCACGCTTGGTGCGCACCTCGATCATGAGGCGGGACGAGAAGTCCGAGCCCCCGAGCACGTAGTTGACCAGCGTCGCGGCGTACCACGCCGGATCGGCATGGCGAATACCCGCATGGCCGAGCAGCAACGTGGCCTGCGTGAGCTCGGGCTTGTCCACCAGGAGGACGTGGGCCGCGCGCGCCTCGGGGATCCGCAGGCTCGGGCGCGGCGGAATGGGGGCGGCCGCCCACCCGGACAGGGCCCGGTCGAGGCGCGCCCGCATGTCCGCGGCATCCACCGCGCCCGCCACCGCCACGATGGCGTTGTTCGGTCGGTAGAACCGACGCCAGTAACGATCGAGATCGGCGCGCGTGAGCTTCTGCACGTGGCGCGGCAGCAGGAACCAGCCCGCGGGGTGGCTGTTCCCGAAGATCATGCCGTCGAGCTCTTCGCTCGCGAGCTCGTGGGGATCGTCGGCACGGGCCGCCAGACCCGCCAGCATCTGATCGCGGATCTCCGGCATCTCGGCGGCGGGAAAGGTCGGGCGCAGCACCAGGTCCGCCAGCAGATGGACGCAGAGATCGAGGTCCTTGGCCAGCACGGAGCAAGTGAGCACCGAGTGCTCGGGGCCGGCGGCGGCGTCGAGCACGCCCCCCACCGAATCGATGGCGCGGGAGATCTGGTCCGCCGAGCGCCCTCGGGTTCCCTTGCGCAGCATGGCCACGGTGAAGTCGCTGGCGCCCTGATTGACCTCGCGCTCCTCGTCGAAGTCGCCGGCCTTGATGGCGATGCTGAGGCTGACGATGGGCAGGCTCGCGCGCGGGACCACCATCAGCTCGAGGCCGTTCGGCAGCGTGCTGCGGGCGATGGGCGGCAACGGCAGGGGCGACGCCGCGGGCGGAGCGGGGGCGTGGATCAGATCCTGGCGGTTCGCCCAGAAGGTGGCGGCGGGATCGGGAGATGGGGGGGACGAGGACGGCGACGAGGACGGCGACGAGGACGGGGACGGAGATGGGGGGGACGAAGACGGCGACGGGGACGGGGACGGGGATGGGGACGGGGATGGGGATGGGGATGAGGGGCGGAGCATGATGGTGGTCGAGTTGTCCTCCACCAGGTAGATGCGGGCCACGCGCGCCACGTCGGCGGCCGTCACGCGCGCGTAGGCCCGGGTGGCGTCGAGGAACCGGTGCCAGTCGCCCCGTACCACCTGGGCGAGCCCGAGCTCGCGGGCGATGCCCTCGCTCGACTCGAGCCCGAAGATGTAGCCCGCCGACAGCTGGTTGCGCGCCTTGGCGAGCTCCGCGGGCGCGACGCCGCCCTTCCGGACCCGGGCAACCTCGTCGAGGAGCGCGGCGCGAACCCGCTCCTGCGACCCGGCTGGGTCGGTGCCCGGGAGGTGGGCCGCGTAGACGATGAAGAGCCCCGGGTGCTCCATGACCTCGGCCACGCCCCCCGCTGCCACGGCCACCTTGTCCCGGCGCACCAGCCGCTGGTTCAGGCGCGAGGATTCGCCGGCCGAGAGAACCGTCGCCAGCACCTCGAGCGCCGGGATGTCGGGATGGGCCGCCGCCGGGATGTGAAATCCGGTGGCGATGACCGGCAAGTTCACCTCCCGGGTCAGCGTCGTCGCGCGGGCCTGCCGCTGGCCCGGCTCGACGGGGTAGGCCGGCGCCACCACCGGCCCGGCCGCGAGCCCACCGAAGTGGCGCTCGACCGAGGCGCGCACCGACGCCTCCTCGACATCGCCCACCACCACCAGGGTCGCATTGCTCGGTCGGTAGTAGGTGTCGTAGAAGGCCTGGCAATCGGCGGGCGTGACGCGATCCAGATCCTCGAGCGTTCCGGCCGGCGTCCACTGGTAAGGGTGCTTGGTGTAGGCGAGCGCGCGGAAGGCCTCGATGGCCTGCCCCACGGGGTTGTTGTCGATCCGCAGCCGCTTCTCCTCCTCGACGACCTTGCGCTCGGAGTCCACGGTCGAGGGGAACAGCCGCAAGTTGCGCATCCGCTCGGCCTCGAGCTCGAGCGCGAAGTCGACGTACGACGGCGGAACGGTCTGGTGAAACACCGTCACGTCCTCGGTCGTGAAGGCGTTGACCTGCCCCCCCACCTCCTTCAGCATCCGCGCGTGCCCCTCGGGCGGCACGTGCAAGCTGCCCTTGAACATCATGTGCTCGAACATGTGTGCCACGCCGCGATTGCCCACATGTTCGTCCTTGGAGCCCACGTGGTAAAAGATCTGGACCGTGGCCACGGGCGCGTCGTGCTTCGCCAGGAACAGGACCTCGAGCCCGTTGCCGAGGGTCCACGTGTGGACGTCGCGCTCGGCGAGCCCGGCGAAGCCCCTCCCTGCCGGAGCGGCGGTCGGCAGCGGCGTCGTGGTCTTCGTGACGACGGTGGCCGCCTCGGCCCCCCCCCCCACCGCAAAGGACAGACCGGCGAGCAGCGCGGTGGCGCGCACCTTCCACCCGGACCGCCCCCACCCGGCTTGCCCCGGCTTTACCGCGCCGCAAAAGTGCCGAGGCTCCACCACATGCGTGGGTTGACGACCGGGCTCACGGTGACTCGGCGGCTTCATCGCTTTGGCCGGCACTATGCCACACGGGCGCGCCGACCCGAGGCAGATGCGTCCTGAGGCGGGCTCCCGCGCCGCCGCCGTGATCGCGGTGACCTCGTCCCTCCCGGATGGCGGGGTGGTGGCGGAGGGCGGCGCCCCGTTCGACAGCGCGCCCTCCGAGGTTCGTCGGCCGCACTGGAGACGGGCCCTCGTGTTGCTGTGGCTCGGACAGGTCATCTCGCACCTCGGTGACTCGCTGTATCTGGTGGGCATGGTGTGGTTGGCGCTCGAGGTCACGGGGTCGAAGGCGCTCACGGGGTGGCTGGTGGCGCTGAACTTCGCCCCCACCCTGCTCGTGGGTCCCCTGGCCGGCGCGCTGGTCGACCGCCACGATCGCCGCGCGATCATGATCGCCGCCGACACGGTGCGCTTCCTGGCGGTGGCCTCGATCCCGGTGTTGTTCGCGCATCACGCGCTCGCGCCGGCGGTCCTCGGAGCTTTGCTCGCCGTGCTCGCCACCGGCTCCGCGTTCTTCAACCCCGCCATGAAGGCATTGATTCCCGAGATCGCGCCCGGGCGCCGGCTGACCTTCACGGTCGCCGTCTTCCAGCTGTCGGAGCAGGCGGCGTTCGTGGCCGGGCCGCTCCTCGGCGAGCCGGCCACCCGCCACTTCGGGTTCGTGCACCTCTTCAGCGTGGATGCGGCCACCTTCGCGTTCTCGGCGGTGTGCTTGCTGGCGCTGCCGCGCCTCGGCCGCAAGCAATCCCACGCCGCTGCCCATGCGCGGTTGCCGCAGCTCACCCTCCGGGGGCTGCGGGCGGACGCGGCGGTGGCGCTGCGCACGGTGCTCGCGATCCCGGCGCTGCGGACGGTGCTGCTGCTGACCGCGCTCGACAACCTGGTCATCATGGGGCCGGCCTACATCGCGACCCCCATCCTGGTGAAGGAGACCCTCGGCCTCGGGCCCGAGGGGTACATGCGCGCCATGTTCCACCTGTTCCTCGGGCTCATGGTGGGCTCGCTGGTGGTCGGGCTCGGCGGGCGGAGGTGGCCGAAGGGCAAGATGATCTTGCTCGGGATCTTCCTGGATGGGGCCACGCTCATCCCCCTCGGCTTTGCCCACGACCTCACATTCGTGAAGTGGGTGCTGTTCGTGCATGCGCTGGCCCTCCCGCTCATCATCATCCCGCGAACCGTGATGATGCAGCAGGCGGTGCCGGGCCGGCTCCACGGTCGACTGTTCGCGCTGGTCAACGTCATGGTGTTCGGGATGACGGGGATCTCGGCCGGCCTGACCGGGCTCGTGATCGCGCACCTGCCGCCGACCACCCTCTTCGTCGCGGTGGGCCTGCTCGGCGCGGCGGTGGGCCTGCTCGGCACCCGCTCCGCCGCCCTGCGCCGGGCAGCCTGACGAAGGTGAGGGCATGGGCGCCTGAGGGCGTCGCGGGCCCGATGGGGTCGACCGGCAGCGGGGTTGCGGTTAAGTTCGGCCCATGCGCTCCCCCCTCTCGCGTGACCGCGGACCCTCGCGCGCCTGGCTGGCCGTCCTCCTCTGGCTCTTGCCGGTGCTTCTCTGCCTCCCCGCGATGAGCTGTAGCAGCGGGAGCGGGGCCAAGCCGTCGGGGGGGAGCGGGGGAAGCGGTGGGACCGCCGGCCCGGGAACGGGCGGAAGCGCATCGGCGGCGAGCGGAGGAGCCTCGGTGGCCGGCAGCAGCGGCGGGATCTCCGGCTCGGGGGGCGCCACCAGCGGCAGCGGAGGAGCCAGCACGACGGGCGGCGCGACCGGAGCGGCCGGTGGTGCGAACGGCGTCCAGAGCGGTGGCGGAGGCGGCGGTGGCGGTGGAAGCGGTCCCGGCGGTGGCGGTGGGATCTCCGCGGGGGCCGCGCCGTTCCTGACCGAGGACTTCGAGTCCGGGACGGTGGGCCAGCCGCCGGCCGGCTGGGACAACTTCATCGGCTACATCAAGAACGGACCGAATCCGAACGGCGACACGCTGGCGCTCATCGACAACAAGCAGGCGCACGGCGGCAAGAGCTCCGTTCACTTCCACGGAGGCGGCAACCCCGCCATGATCACCCGGGCGCTCCCGGCGGGGACGAACAAGCTCTACGTGCGCGCCTACGTCTACATGACCCGGCAGCTCGGAATGAACCCCGGCGCCAACCACGAGACCCTGATCGGGATTCGCAAGACCTCGGGCGACGCCAACAACGAGGTGCGCTTCGGCGAGATCAAGGGGGTGATCGGGACCAACGAGGTGCCGACCGACAACATCGCCCCCAAGATGGCCCAGTGGGGCATGGGGCCGGTGGTCGCCGCCAACAAGTGGGCCTGCATCGAGGTCGCCTTCCTCGGGGATCAGCCGCAGCACGTGCTCCAGGCCTGGGCGGACGGCGTCCTGGTCCACGCCATCACCGCGCCCGACCAGTGGCAAAACGGGGTCATGCCCATGACCTGGCTGGCTGGAAAATTCAACGAGGTCATCCTCGGCTGGCAGAGCTTCAGCGGCGCCACCAACGACGTCTGGATGGACGATCTCGCGCTCGGCACCGCCCCCATCGGCTGCAACTGAGGATCCGATGACTGCCCTTGGCCGGTGCGAGGTCCTGCGCCTCGACAGCCGCGTCCTCGCGGGAAATCCCCTTGGGGATCCGGTGGCGCGCGCGCTCACGGTTTGGCTGCCACCCTCCTATGCGACCGACGGCGCCCGGCGCTTTCCGGTGATCTACGTCCTCGCCGGCTATGGCAGCACCGGGGCGGCGCTGTTCGAGGGGACCCCGTGGCAGCCGGCGCTCGACGCGCGCCTCGATCGCCTGGTGGGCAGCGGGGCGATGGGTGAAGTGATCGTGGCCGCGCCCGACGGCTTCAATCGGTACGGCGGCAGCCAGTACCTCGATTCACCCGCCAGCGGCCGCTACGAGACCCACCTGTGCGAGGAGATCGTCCCCGCCGTCGATGCCGCCTTCCGCACCGTCGCCACGCGCGCCGGGCGCGCCGTCTGCGGCCGCTCCTCGGGCGGCTACGGCGCGCTCGTGCTCGGAATGCACCGACCGCAGCTCTTCGGGGCCATCGCCAGCCACGCCGGCGACGCCTACTTCGAGCTCTCGATCCTCGGCGACATCCCCAAGGTGTGCCGCACCCTGCGCCGCCACGGCGGGGTCGCCGGCTTCCTGCGCCACTTCGACGGGGCGCCGACCAAGCGGTCGGAAGACGTGACGGCCATGATGATGGTGGCGCTCGGGGCGGCCTACGCACCCGACCCCGCCCTGCCCCATGGCTTCGGGTTGCCGTTCGACCTCGACACCGGGGAGATCGACGCTGCCGTGTGGGCCCGCTTCAAGGCGAACGATCCGGTCGAGATGCTCGAGCTGCCGGAGCATGCCGCCGCCCTGCGGGGCATGTCGCTGGTCTACCTCGACGCGGGGACGCGCGACGAGTGGGCGCTGGATCTCGCGGCGCGCATCCTGGCCGCCCGGCTGCGCGGCCTCGGCGTCGCGGTCGAGCACGAGGAGTTCGAGGACGGTCACATGGGCACCGCCTACCGCTACGACGTCTCGCTGCCGAAGCTGGCGGTGGCGCTCGGAGCCCGGACCTGGCCGGGAGCGCCCCGCCACGGTGACGGTGACGGCGGCGGCGGCGCCGCCGCGTGAGAGCCGGAACCACCCTCCGCCTGACCGTGACGGGGCTCGACGGCGAAGGGGCCGGCGTCGGCCTGCTCGAGGCCGCGCGCGCGCCGGTGACCGGGACCGAGGCAGGCACCGAGGCCGGCCAGGTCGCGGTCGAGCTGCACGTCCCCGGGGCGTTGCCGGGTGAGGAGGTGGTGGCACGCATCGACGCCGTCTCGCACCACCGACCGGTGGGCTGGGCAACCCTGCTCGAGCTGGTTCGACGCTCCGCCGACCGGGTGACGCCCATGTGTGCAACCGCGATCGCGGCCGCGGCCGCGGCCACGGCCAGTCGCTGCGGCGGATGCGTGCTGCAGATCCTCGACTACCCGGCTCAGCTCGCCTGGAAGGAGGCCACCCTGCGCCGGCAACTCGCCTCCACGCTCGATGGCCCGGGGGTCGAGCTGCGATCCGCCGTGGCTTCGCCGCGCACGCTCGGTTATCGAAACAAGTCCAAGCTGGTCGCCGCCGGAGGCGGGCTCGTCGCGAGCGCCTCCCCGCGGCTCGGCGACGCCCCCGCCCAGGGAGCCCACGCTCGCCTGATTCGTCGCCTGATCTTGGGAGCCTTCGCGCCCGGGACGCACGACGTGGTGGATCTGTCCGGCTGCGCGATCGCCGAGCCCCCGCTCGACGCCGTGGCGGGCGAGGTGGCGCGGGTGGCGACCGAGCTCGGGGTGGTCGCCTACGACGAGCGACGGCGGGTCGGGAGCCTGCGCCACGTGGTCCTGCGCTCGAACGCCGAGGGCGCGGTCCAGATCACCTTCGTCACCTCGAGCCCCAGCTTCCCGATGGCCGCCGACCTCGCCGATCGGCTGCGCGCCGCCCACCCGGAGATCGTGGGCGTCCTGCACAACGTCAACCCCTCCGCCGGAAATGCCATCTGGGGCGAGGCCGAGACGCTGGTGTGGGGAGCCGCCACCCTCGACGACGCCATCGACGGCATCCGGCTGCGCCTGTCCGCGCGGGCCTTCTTTCAGGCCAACCGCCAGGTGGCCGCGCTCGCCTATCGCGCCATCGCCGCCGCCGTCGCGCCCACCGCGCGCGACACCGTGGTCGACGCCTACGCGGGTGTGGGCGGCATCGCCCTGACCCTGGCGCGAGCGGGGGCCGGCTGCGTGCTCGGCATCGAGTCTCACGCCGGCGCGGTGGTCGATGCCACCGCCAACGCCGCCGCCAACGGTCTCGCCCACATCGCCACGTTCGTGGGCGGCGACGCCGCCGCGTGCCTGGCGACGCTCGCCGAGGCCAGCGTCGTGATCCTCAATCCCCCGCGAAAAGGGTGTGCGCCCGCGGTCCTCGCCGAGGTCGCGCGCCTGCGCCCGCGGCTCGTGGCCTATCTCAGCTGCTCTCCCGCGACCCTGGCGCGCGATCTCGCTGTCCTGCTCGGGCTCGGGTACGCCCCCCGCACCATCACGCCCTTCGACATGCTCCCCCACACCCCCCACCTCGAGGTGCTGGCGGTCCTCGGAGCTCGCGACCGCTGAGGTTCGGCGGCACCACCTCCACGAAACCGTTCTCCATCGCGCCATCCGTCGCACCGGAATCGCCGCCAGCATGCCGAAGCCCGTCTCCCCATACCCTGAGGCACTCGTTCGCCACCCACCTCCTCGAGTCGGGCTCCGACATCCGAACCATCCAACAGCTCCTCGGCCACAAGGATGTAAGCACTGACCTGCTCCCCAACGCTGGTCCACTCAGGCTGCGAGTCCTACGGTTGATGAACTCCTTGGGCGTCAGGTCGCCAAGTGAGCTGTGCGGCCTGACCTCGTTGTGGTCGCGCCTCCAGTCCTCGATCTTGGTCCTGGCGTCGTCGAGGTCGGGGAACCAGTGGTGGTTCAGGCACTCGTCCCGGAACTTCCCGTTGAAGCTCTCGATGTAGCAGTTCTCCACGGGCTTGCCAGGACGGATGAAGCGGATCCTCACGCCGGCGGCGTAGGCCCACGCGTCGAGCGTCTCCCCGCCGAATTCAGGCCCGTTGTCGCAGACGATGACCACTGGTCGGTCTCGACCTGCGAGCAGGCGTTCGAGCACGCGCACCACCCTGGTTCCGCCGAGTGACGTGTCAACCTCGACGACCAGGCACTCGCGCGTGAAGTCGTCGACGACGTTCAGGGTCCGGAATCGTCGGCCACTGGCCAGGGTGTCGAGCGTGAAATCCATCGACCAACGCTCGTTAGGTCGGTTTGGTGGTGGCAGCACCGTGCGCATACCCACGGCCATTCTCTTGCGCCTTCTCCGTCGGACAGCGAGACCCTCGGCTCGGTAGATGCGGTAGACCCGCTTGTGGTTTACGCGCCACCCGCCGCGCCGCAGAAGCACGGGAATGCGCCGATAGCCGAACCGCGGTCGGGCCGCAGCGTGAGCTCGGATCTCGTGACCATCGTCCGCCTGGGTACGTGGCGACAGGTCGAGCGCCGGAAGCCGAGCACGGTGCAGGCCCGGCACTCGCTCATCTCGAACTCGCCACGCAGAAAGCCGACGGCGGTACGCCGAGGGCTTCACCACATTATTGCGACGACCGCGATGATCTGCTCTTCCTTGTACCGGCTCTTCTTCATGAGTCCTCCGATTGAAGGACTCGCATTCGAAGTGGTCCAGTTTTCGGGAGTCAGGTCAGACGAGTTACGTTGAACCCGCCGGGCCCGCGGCCCGCGGATTAACGCCAAGGCGTTAGCCGGACGGACGGAGTTGACCTGGTATGGGGCATAGACCCTGCTTGAGTATGCGATGCCGACGGTGGTGGAGGGGGATTTCGAGTGGGACTCGGCCAAGGCTGAGTCGAATCTGGAAGAGCACGGAGTGTCCTTCCCTGAAGCCGCCACTATTCGCGGATCCGATGGCGGTCTATCTCGATGATGGTACGGTAGCGAGCAACATGGTGGTCATAGGGACTTCGCTTCGCGAGCGTCTCCTGTGCGTGGTTCACGTCGAGCGCGGTCAGCGCGATCGGATCATCAGCGCGCGCACCGCGACCGCCACGGAGCGCACCGTCTACGGCAGCGGAGGTCAAAGATGCGCACAACAGCCAAGCGTCGCAGCATCGCGGAATCGGAGCCGGTTCGCATACTGGGACGCGGTCTTCACGCCCAAAGAGGGGTACATCTCACGATCCGAGCTATTCGTGAAGCGGTAGGAAAGACGCAGGTCGAAGTTGCCGCGGAGTCGGCGATTGACCAGTCTGACGTCTCACGACTCGAGGGCCGAGAGGACTTCGAGGAGTGCCTCGTGTCCACGCTCCGCCGGTACATCGCCGCCCTCGGTGGGCAACTGGAATTGGTGGCGTCTTTCGGTGACAAAAGAATCATTCTGTCTGGAGCTCTGCCCGGCTCTCAGGGTGTGCCGGCTAACAAGGCGTTGCAGCGGCCGGGCCGGCGACCGGCCGGCCGCTGAACGCCAACGCGTTAGACAGCCTGGAGGAAGGCATGCGTGGATTGGAACCAGGACCGTTTCAGGCTGTGAACTGCGACGAAGTCCCGTGGAGACCGTCCACCATGGCTGCCGGAGTCTTCGTGAAGGACATCGCGACCACTGACGGTTGGGAAATGCAGCTCGTTCGATTCGAGCCGGGCGCCCGATTCCCCGTGCACACGCACGAACATCCTGAGTTCCTATTCATCCTCGAGGGAGAACTTGTCCAAGCAGGCAGCCGCTTGGGTCCGGGGTGGGCGAGCATCGCCAGTCCAGGAAGTGTGGATGCCGATGTCTACTCGGACACCGGGTGCATCTTCGTGCTGGTGGATCGCGTGTGACCTGTTCGTCGGGTCGCTGTCCAATACAAGGTTAGGCAGCCTCGCGAGGCGCCGAATGGAGTTGCCAGGATCAAGATTCGGGGTAGTCGATGATGCGAAGGTTCGCGACGACGGCGCCGAACGACAAGGGGTCGCGCCGGCGCGTGCTCGCCCACCCCAAACGCCCCAGTGGGGAACCGAGTAGGGAGGTTTGTCCGCGCCCCAGGCGCGCGCTCGACCCGGAATGCAATCCCCATAGCTAACGACCCGGCGAAGGCCGCGACGGCGGACCCGGGCCGATCGCGCTCACTGCGGTCGTCGCACCAGGTGGAAATCGAACCTCGCGGTGCTGAAGGGCTCGACCGAGCTCTGGCCGTCCGGCGTGGGCCCGGGCGGATGGGTGACGAAGTCGACGACCAGCGACGCCTTGACCGCGAACACCGCGTCCGTATCGAGGTAAGGATCTCCCGCCACGAAGAGGTGGGTGGTCACCGGCGCAAAGCCGGGCGCCGAGACGATGAGGTGAACGTGGGCGGGGCGGTTGGGGTGTCGGCCCATCGCCGCCAGCATCACGCCGACCGGGCCATCGGTGGGGATGGCGTAGCTCACTGGCTTGACGGTGCGCAAGCCATACTCCCCGTCGCCCGCCACCGTGAAGCACCCGCGCGCGTAGGACACCTCGTCGCCCGGTCGCTGCACGTCGTACAGCCCCTCGCTATCGGTCTGCCAGACGTCGAGGGTGGCCCCGGCGATCGGCCGCCCCTCGACGTCGAGCACCCTGCCCGAGAGAAACGTCGGCACGCCCGGCATTCCCTCGGCGATGTTCGCCCAGCGTGGCAGCGCGGGCGCGCCGGGCCGGTAGAACGGCCCGAGGACGGTGGTCTCCGCCGCGCCCCCCGGCTTGCGGTGGTTGATGGCATCGACCAGCATCGACACCCCGAGGGTGTCGGAGAGGAGGATGAACTCCTGCCGCCGGTCGTCGCTCTTGTGCCCGGTCGCCGTCAGGAACTGGATGCCGCGCATCCACTCCGCCTCGGTGAGCTCGGTCTCGCGCACGAACGCGTGCAGGTGCCGGATGAGGCTGGTCGCCACCGCGCGGAAGCGCGCGTCGCTGCCGGGCGCGATCCGAGCGATGACGGCGTCGGTGAGGTTGGCTTCGGTGAGGTTGCGCATGCGTCGAGCTCCTCCCTGGGATGGGTGGTGAGGGACTTCAAAGACCAGGGCTATCTTGCGCCGTCGGCCGCACCAGGCGGCGCCGGATTGGAAAGAGGTGCAGGTCGAAGCGACGAGACAGCGTGCCCCACAGACCGTGAGGGAACTTGATGGTCACCACGATGGCGAGGAGGCCGAGGCCGACGAGGTACCAGGCGCCAAAGTCCGAGGCGAGCTTGCTCAGCCCGTAGAAGATCACGGTGCCGACGATGGGGCCTTCGATGGTGCCGATGCCGCCGATCATGACGATGAAGATGGCAAAGGCGCTCCAGTTGACGTTGAAGGCGGCGTCCGGCGAGATGCGCAGGTTTCCGAGAAAGTACAGCGCCCCGGCGAGGCCGGCCCCGAAGGCGGCGGCCACGTAGACGCCGAGCTTGGTGGCGCGCACGTGGATGCCCTGGCTCTCGGCCGCCGTCTCGCCGTCGCGGATGGCCAGCAAGGCGAGGCCCTGGCGCGAGCGCAGAAGGCCGTAGGTGAGGGCGATGGCCCCCACCGCCCCCGCCTGGCACAGCCAGAAGGTGAGGTGGACGCGCGTGGTCTTGTCGATGCCGCGCAACGCGGTCAGGCTTGTGCCCGAGCCACCGCCGACCACCGAGGCGTTGGCGATCGAGAGGCGAAGCACCTCGGCGATGACCCAGGTGCCGATGGCGAAGGTTCCCCCTTGCAGCCGGAAGGCGAGGTGCGCGATCGGCACCGCCAGCGCCGCCGTCACCAGCGCTGCCAGAGGCACGGCGACGAAAGGATTGACGCCGAGAAAGTTGCCGAGCACGAGGAGGGCGTAACCCCCGAGGCCGAGGAAGGCCTGCTGGCCGATCGACACCATGCCGCCGTAGCCCGCCAGCAGGTTCCACATCATGGCGAAGATGAGGTAGCAGGCCACCTCGTCGAGATCGCGCAGCGTGCCGGGCTCGGCCCACAGCGGCAGCGTGCCGAGCCACGCCACGATGAGCACCGCGCCCCACGCGCCGATGCGGCTCGCCCGCGTGGAGCGGCGAACCTCGGGGCCGAGCGCAGGAGAAGGGACAGGGGGCGTATGCATGGGGTCACCGCGTCTTCGGGAACAGGCCCGCGGGCCGCAGGAGCAGCATCGCCAGGAACACCATGTGCCCGAGCCAGACGCCCCAGCCGGGATCGAAGCGAAAGCCGATGACCTGCGTCACCCCGAGGATGATCCCGCCGAGCAACGTGCCGAGGAAGGAGCCCATGCCCCCGATGATCACCGCCTCGAAGCCATAGAGCAGCAGGGCGGGCCCGTCGGAGGGGGCCACGGTGGTCTTCATGCCGTGCAGCCCGCCCGCCACCGCCACCAGCAGAAAGGCGAGGCCCGTCGCCAGGGCGTACACGTGGCGATGATCGAGCCCCATGAGCTCGGCCACCTCGCGATCGTCGCTGACGGCGCGGAAGGCCCGGCCGATGGCGGTGTGCGTGAAGAGGCCGTGCAGCGCGGCGGCGATGGCCACCGCCACCCCGAAGATGAGGAGAGGCAGCGTGCCGACCGCCAGGCCGCCGCCGAGCGCCAGGCTGGCGTCGTTCAACCCCCCCGATTCGATGAAGCGCGGATCGGCGCTGTAGATCTCCTGGAGCAAGTTCTGAATGACGATGCCGAGCCCGAAGGTGACCACCAAGGAGGGCAAGGGATCGCGCCCGAGGACCCGGTTCAGGACGAGCCGCTGCAGGCCATAACCGGCGGCGAACGCCAGCGGCAACAGGATCACGAGCGCCAGCCATGGCGCCGCCAGCGCGGGCACGCCGAGGCGCGCCGCCAGCGAGAGGACGGCGAAGCTGCCGAGGATGATGAAGTCGCCCTGGGCCGTGTTGGTCAGCCGCAGGACGCCGAAGATCAGGGACTGGCCCATGGCGAAGAGGGCGTAGAGGCCCCCGAGGAGGACGCCCTGAATGAGGGTGCTCACCCAGCCGGCCATGTGCCCCCCCCATCAGACCCCTGGTCAGAGATGCCGTCAGACACCGAAATAGGCCTGGGAGATTTGCGCCCGCGTCACCCTCTGGGAGGGCCCCGTCAGGGTCACCCGCCCCTCTTGCAGGCAATACAGGCGGCCAGAGACGCGCTGGGCGGCGCTGATGTCCTGCTCGACGATGACGACGGTCAGGCCGCCCGCGCAGATCTCCGGCAGCGCATCGTAGATCTGCTTCACCACGACGGGCGCCAAGCCGAGCGAGAGCTCGTCGCACAAGAGGAGGCGCGGGTTCGTCATGAGGGCGCGCCCGATCGCCACCATCTGCTGCTGGCCGCCCGACAGCATGCCGGCGGGGGCGCGCCGCCGCTCGGCGAGGGCCGGGAAGAGGCGGTAGACGGCGTCTAGGGTGAAGGGTCCGCGGCGGCGCGCGAAGGCCCCCATGAGGAGGTTCTCCTCGGCGGTCAAGCTCGGGAAGAGGCGCCTCCCCTCGGGGACGAGGGCGATGCCCCGCCGCACGATCTCCCCCGGTGGCAACCCCCCGATGGGCGCTCCGTCGAAGACGACGCCGTCGCGGCGCGCCCCGAGGAGCCCACACACCGTCTTCAGCAGGGTCGACTTGCCGGCGCCGTTGGCGCCGATGAGCGCGATGATCTCGCCGGGCTCAGCGGTCACCTCTACGCCGAAGAGCACCTGGAAGTCGCCATAGAAGCCGTCGAGGCGGCGCGTCTCGAGCAGGCTCATGTCGTGTCCCCTCGCCCGCGGCGGGTCACGCTTCGAGCCCCAGGTAGACCCGCCGCACCTCCGGATCCGCCATCACGCTCGCCGGGGGCCCCTCGGCGAGCGGGCGGCCCTGGCTCATCACCAGCAGGCGATCGGCGACCGCCAGCAACGCGTGCACGACGTGCTCGATCCAGATCATGGTCAGGCCGGCGGCCTTGATGCGCCGAAGCTCCTCGACCAGCACGGCCGCCTCGCCCTCGGTGAGCCCGGCGGCGATCTCGTCGAGCAGCAGCACGCGCGGCTCGGTCGCCAGCGCCCGGGCCAGCTCGAGGCGCTTGCGATCGAGCAGGCGCAGGGCCGCCGCCGGCCGGTTCGCCTGCCCGAGGAGCCCGGTCTGCCGCAGGATCTCGACGGCGCGCGGGTAGGTGTCGAGCTCCGCCTTGCCTGCGCCGAACGAGGCCGCCGCCACCAGGTTCTCGAACACCGTCATCGCCCCCCACGGCTGCGGGATCTGGTACGACCGCCCGATGCCGAGGCGGCAGCGGCGGTGCGGCGGCTGCCGGGTGACGTCCCGCCCCTCGAGCACGATGCGACCGCCGTCGGCGCGGACGTCACCGCTGATCAGGTTGAAGAGCGTGGTCTTGCCGGCGCCGTTCGGCCCGAGGACGCCCAGCGTCTCCCCTGCGCCGACGCGCAGGCTGACCCCGTCGACTACCCGCAGGGCGCCGAAGCTCTTGCTGACGTCGTCGAGCACCAGGTGAGCGGCGGTCATGGTCGTGCGGGTTGCGGCGGCAAGCGTCTGGCGTCTGGCGTCTGGCGGGTGGCGCGGGTCCGGGCCGTCGTTCGTCAGCCGAGCAGCTTCAGCTTGCCACCGCTCGGGATGTTGGGCGCCGCCGAATTGTCGACGATCACGAGCTCGTACTTGTGTGCCTTGCCCCGCACCCACTGGCCGAGGACGAGGGGCGTC
The DNA here is from genome assembly GCA_964540815.1 of uncultured Myxococcales bacterium. Taxonomy (GTDB): domain Bacteria; phylum Myxococcota_A; class Polyangia; order Fen-1088; family Fen-1088; genus CAZIOH01. Next base: position 21,765 of record CAZIOH010000091.1, read on the forward strand.
TTGCTGACGTTCTTGAACGGTCCCGCCCCGCCCCACTTGACGGGACCCACGACGGTGTCGAGGTGGGTGGCGGCGACGGCGTCGCGCACCGAGGCGGCGCTGCCCAGATCCTGCGTCCGCTTGCACACGTCGACCGCCAGCTCGAAGAGGGCGTGCACGAAGCCGATGCACTGGGTCCACTGCTTCTTGGTGGTGCTCTCGTAGGACTGCGCCAGCTGCTTGGCGGTCTGCTTCGTCAAGGACGAGCTGAAGGGGTGGGCGGGCGACCACCACACCTCGCTCGACAGGCCATCGCGTCCGAGCGCCTCGATGGCCGCCGGGAAGAGCAGCGCCTTGCCGAGCGTCACCACCTTGGGATTGAAGCCCTGCTGCTTGGCTTGGGTCAGGAAGGTCTTGGCGTCCGGGGGAATGACCACCCCGGTGACGATCTCGATGCCCTCCTTCTTGAAGGTGGCGATCTGCGCGGAGAAGTCGTTGTTCATGTTCTGGAAGCGCCCGGGATCGACGAGGGTGAAGCCTGCGTCGGCGAGGGGCTTGGGGAAGCCGAGCTTCTTGTCGCCCCAGGCATTGCCGTCACCGTCGTTGGGGAACAGGCCGCCGACCTTCTTGTTCGTGGCCACCGACTTCCAGCCGGCGAGGAAGTTGGCGATGACGTCCTCGAGCCCCCAGAAGAAGTGATAGGTCCACGCGAAGCCCTTGGCGGGATCGCCCTTGCGCCCGAAGAACCAGGGCTGCCACGGCACCACCGTCGAGATGCACGGGATCTCGTTCAGCTCGCAGGCGTCCGAGACGGGGTTGGCGGTCTCGGGCGTCGACGAGACCAGCATCAGGTCGACCTTCTCCTTCAGGATGAGGTCGCTCGCCACCTCTCCGGCGCGGTTGGGGTTCGACTGGCTGTCCTTCTGGATGATCCGGACGGCGATCTTCTTGCCGTTCGCGTCGATGCCGCCGGCGAGGAGCTTGTTCATCTGGGCGATGGTGAACGTGTCGGCCTCGCCGAAGGGCGCGAGCGGACCCGTCTGCGGCGAGACGAGGCCGATCTTGAAGACCTTGGCGTCGGCGCGGGCCCGGGAAGTGGCACCGAGGGCGGCCGCGCCAGCCAGCGCGCCTCCGGCCTTGAGCAGGGTCCGGCGGCGAAAACCTGGATCGTTCATGACGTGCCTCCTCGGGGTTGTCGTTTCATGCGGCGCCACCCGGCCTCGTGCCCTGCCAGGCCGCTTGCAAGAGCTGCCGGATCCCGCTTCGCTCGAGCGGCCGCGGGTTGTCGTATGTACCCATCATCGCCAGATCCGCCGCCTCGTCCAGCGCCGATTCCGGCAGGCCGAGCTGTCGCAGGGCGAGCGGCGCGTGCAGTCGCTGGGCCAGATCGAAGAGACCCACTGCGGGATCGGCGCCGCCCAGCGCCCGCCCCAGGCGGGCCATCGCCTCGACGGCGAAGTCGCGGTTGTACTGCACGACGTGCGGCAAGAGGACGGTGTGGGTCTCGGCGTGCGGCAAGTCGTAGCGTCCACCGAGGAGATGGCAGAGCTTGTGATGCAGCGCCATGCTGGTGGCGGCGAGGCAGCTCCCGGCGAGCCAGGCGCCATAGAGGGCCTCCCCGCGCGCCTCGGCCCGGGCCTCGCGGTCGGAGTCGTCGGCGACCACCCGAGGCAGGCTGGCGACGAGCGCGCGAATTCCTTCCTCTGCCATCAGCGAGGTGATGGGGTTGCGGTCTCGTGCGTAGAGCGCCTCCACGCAGTGGGCGATGCCGTTCACGCCGCTCGGCCCCGCCACCTTGACCGGCAACGTCGCCAGCAGCTCGGGATCGTAGATCACCGCTCGAGGCAGCACCCGCTCGTCGCGGCCCGTCCTCTTCTGGCCCCGGGCGGTCACGCCGAAGACGGGCGTCATCTCGGAGCCGGAGAAGGTGGTGGGGATGGCGAGCGTCGCCAGCGCGCCCGAGGGGCGGCCGCGCTCTGCCGCGGCGACGCTTCCGCTCGACCCCGGCGCCGCCTCCCCGGCGGCCACCGCCAGCGCCGCGGCTTCGAGCGCCAGGGCCTTGCCGAGGCCGATGGTCGATCCGCCGCCGATGGCGATGCACCCGTCGGCACCGACCGCCTCCGCCGCCGCGCGGGCGGCGAGGACGGTGTCGACGGGGACGTGCATCACCGCCCCGGCGAAGATCCCGGCGACGCGCTCACCGGCGCGCCGGGCCACCTCGTCGGCGAGGCGCCGCTGTCCGGGGGTGCTCAGCACGAGCGCGCGCCGCATGCCGAGGCGCTCGACCTCCGCCGCGAGCCCGGCGAAGGCGCCCGCCCCGAAGACCACCCGTGACGGCAGGCCGATGTGAACGAAGTTTCGCAACCGCTGGCCCGTCCCGCGCTCCTGCGCTCACGCACGCGGGTAGTAGGGGGGAATCTTGGCGTCGACGTTGACCCAGATGGACTTGGCCTCGGTGTAGTCGTGCATGGCCTCGAAGCCCATGTCGCGCCCGTAGCCGGAGTTGCCGACGCCGCCGAAGGGCGAGCCGGGGTTCACCCTCTTGTAGCAGTTGATCCACACCATGCCGGTGCGCATCGACGCGGCGACGCGGTGGGCGCGCTGCAGATCGCGCGTCCAGAGCCCACCCCCGAGCCCGTAGGCCGTGCCGTTGGCGATGGCCATCACCTCATCCTCGGAGCGGAAGGTGGTGACGGTGACGAAGGGACCGAACACCTCCTCCTGGCACACGCGATCGTTCGGCCGCGCGCGCACCACCGTCGGCTCGAGGTAGTAGCCCTTCGCCAGCTCGTCGCGCGCCGGCACTTGTCCCCCGAGCAGCACCTCGCCCCCCTGCTCGAGGGCGATCTGGAGGTAGCCGAGCACGCGCTCGCGGTGCTGTGCCGACGTGAGGGGGCCCATCTCGGTCGTCGCCTCGAGCGGGTTGCCGATGCGGATGGAGCGGGCCAGCGTCAGGAAGCCGTCGAGGAACGCGTCGGCGATCGACTCGTGGAGGAGCAGGCGCGAGCCGGCGATGCAGGCCTGTCCCTGGTTGTGGAAGATCGCGAAGGCGGCGCCGTTGATCGCGGCCGTCAGGGGCGCGTCGTCGAAGACGATGTTGGCGCCCTTGCCGCCGAGCTCGAGCTGCACCCGCTTGAGGTTGCCGGCCGAGGCCTCGACGATCTTGCGGCCGATGGCGGTCGAGCCAGTGAACGAGATCTTGTCGACGCCGGGGTGTTCGGCGAGGTGCTGCCCGGCCACGGGGCCATAGCCCGGGACGATATTGATGACCCCCCGCGGAAAGCCGACCTCGCGCACCAGCTCGGCCAGCTTCAGGCTCGACAGCGGCGTCAGCTCGGCGGGCTTCATCACCACCGTGTTCCCGGCGGCGAGCGCCGGCCCCATCTTCCAGCTCGTGAACATGAGCGGAAAGTTCCAGGGGACGATCTGGCCGACCACGCCGAGCGGCTCGCGCAGGACGTAGTTGAGGAAGCCGGCGTCGACCGGTACGACGCTGCCCTGGACCTTGTCCGCCATGCCGCCGAAGTAGCGGAAGGTCGCCGCCGTCCGGGGCACGTCGAGGTTCTTCGTGTCGCGCAGCGGATGGCCCGTGTCCATGGATTCGAGCTGGGCGAGCGCGGGGGCGTGGGCGTCGATGGCGTCGGCCAGCCGCAGCAGCAACCGCCCGCGGTCGCTGGCCGCCAGGCGCGACCAGGCCGGGAAGGCCCCGCGCGCCGCCGCCACCGCGCGATCGACGTCCTCGCGCCGTCCCTCGGCGATCTCGGTGATGACGGAGCCGTCGTGGGGGTTGAGGACCGTCAGGCGTCCCCCGGCCAGCGCGTCGACCATCTCACCGTCGATGAAGAGGCGGCTCTGAATGGGCCCGCCCGGTGTGCCGCTCGTCAAAAGTCCACCGGCCAGGGCTTGAGCTCGCCGCGCTCGTAGCGCTGGGGCAGATCGGCGGTGGCGTTCTCCCATACGAGCAGCATCGCTCGCTTCTTGGAGAAGCCCTGGTGCCGGATGTCGGCGGGCATGGCCGCCACGTCGCCCGCCTTCATGGTCAAGCGCGAGCGCGGACGCCCGGTCTCCCGGTCCGCCACCTCCCAGGTGATCTCGTCCGAGAGCTGCAAGAACCACTCGACGCGGTCGTTGCCGTGGATGATGGGCAGGATGTACTCCTCCGTGGTGGGGCAGAACAAGCTGCGCCCACACACCGAGGTCACCGACGGGTTCCAGGTGACGTCCGAGCGAGACAGGTACTTGAAGAGGTTGAACGCGTGCACCTCCCCCTCGAAGCCGGGCTCGACCTCGATCTCCGGCTCGCCCTGATCGACGTCCGCGAAGGCGCGGTTGACGGGGAAGCCGTCGGCGTCGCTGCGCAGGGGCGAGTCCCCGGGCAGCCCGGTCATGCGCTTGGTGGCGATGCGAAACCGATCGATGGCGGCCAGGTTGTTGCCGTTCTTCTCGCCGAAGGGGCTGTTCTCGGTCTCGGCGGGCGCGGCGAAGGGATCGAAGCCGGCGTTGACCCAGTCGGCGAGGATCTCCTTGAAGCGCGCCATCGCGTCCGTGCTGTCGAAGGCCTCGACGTAGGACAAGCCGGCGCCGTGGATCGCCTCGTTGTAGCGGCCGGCGAAGATCTCGACCCGGCCGTAGAGGTTGCGCGTGCCGAAGACGGCGTCGAAGTTCACCAGGCCATAAAAGAAGTTCCAGGCCACGTCGCGCATCAGGGCGCGCAGGAACGCGTCGGCGCTCATGGTGTGCGACTGGCGGTGGCCCTTGGCCGGCCACGTCACGGTGACGAAGTATTCGTCACGGGCGAAGGAGAACTGGCCCAAGGTGAAGGCGTGGTAGCCGGCGACGGTGTCGCTGGCGGGCGCTGCCGGAGCGGGCCGAGCGGGATCCGAAGGATGGATGCGGGCGGTGGCGGTCATGGTGCTCTCCTCGCGCTGCGGAAGGCGGTTCAATCAGCGAACGCAGATGTCGGCCCACTTCTCGATCGTGAGATCGCCCTTCTGGGTCTGCTGGATGAGCGCCGCCGGCTGAGCGGCGCTGAAGCGGTAAGCAGCGCCCTTGGGCAAGAGCGCCTGATGGCCGCGCCGCAGGCGAATGCGGCCCATCCGTCTGCCCTGCGGCTCGCCTTCGATCCGGACCGTGCCGGGCCGGACCGTGCCGGGCCGGACCGTGCCGGGCCGGACCGTGCCGGGCTCGGCCTTGGCGGCGCTCGCTCGGGTATCGCCGAGAGCGGTGGGCGGCGTGTCGGCGGCCGGGGCGCCATCGCCCGTCAGCTTGACGAGCTCGACCTCCACCTCGCCGTCCATCACCACGACGAACTCGTCGTGGGCACACGACATCCAGCTCGATCGCCCTTCGGCCCGAATGGCCTCGATGACGTACTCGAGGTTCTTGGCGACGGCGATCTTCTCGTAGGGCTTGGCGCTGGCGACGACCTCGAAGACGTTCGAGTACACGTAGTGCTTGGGATCATCGTTGATGATCTCGATGGATCCCTTCTCGTACGCGGCGATCGAGCCAAACACGGTCCGGTAGCTCGCCATGATCCCTCCTCGGGAAAAAAGGGCCGCCCGGTTTCGAGGGCGTGAACCACATTTTCCCACACGGCCAGAAATCGGCAAGCATCGTTCGGGGTCCGGCCGGACCCGGTCTGGCCGAGCGTCAACAATTCGAGGCACCGCGACGGTCGATCCGCCTCGGGACTGCCGGCGTCGTCCTCTCCCTTGCGTGGTGGTGTGGCCAGCGAGGGAGGAACGACGCCCGCGCCCGGAGACGCTGGCGCCGCCGATGGCTCGGGGTCCGCGGACGTGCCCCCCAAGGATGGCCCGCCCGTGCGATGTCTCCTTCCTCTCGATCCAGGGACGTGCGCCGGAGCCATCCGCCCCTTTCGCTACGACGCGGTGACCCGGTCGTGCGACTGTCTTCACCCATGGGGGCTGTGGTGGCAACGAGAACGGCTTCGGGTCGCTCGCCGAATGCGAAAAGACCTCTCAGGTCGTTCCGGCATCGACCCCTTGCCAGATCGACGCCACTGATCCGAGCCTGCCAGGCGTGCGTGCGCCGGCATGACCTCCGGAGAGCCGAGGGACAATCGCTCGAGCACAGCTCGGCCGAGCAGCCGACAACCGCCGACTCCGACGCGGCCGCCGCCGCGCCACCGCCTGTGCCGAAGCGGCCTCCAGCCCCGCCGCTAACGACGCTGCCTCCGGTCGCCGCGTCGCCGACTCTGCCGTCAGCACCCGCGTCGCCACTCGACTGCGCGCCGCCGAACGCGCCCAGGATTCCGGCAGCCAAGCAGGTCCACAAGGCGACGGCGGCGGCTAACCGGATTGCAGCGGCCGGGCGGCGCCTGCCGCCGAATTCCAGTATCGTTGGACGGACAAGGCACATGCGGCGACCGATGGAGCAACGGTACGATCAGATCGGGGTGGGCTACACCGATCGAAGGCAGCCGGATCCTCGTCTCGCTACCGACATTCACGATGCTCTTGG
>CAZIOH010000092.1:0-28138 GCA_964540815.1 uncultured Myxococcales bacterium
GTTCTGGAAGACCAGGGCCACGTCCCGGGCGGCCGGATCGAGCGCGGTCACGTCGATGCCGGCCATGTGCACGGTCCCGGCGTCCGGCTCCTCGAGGCCGGCGATGGTGCGGAGCAGGGTGGTCTTGCCGGCACCGGTTGGCCCGAGCACGACGAGCAGCTCGTCGGCGCGGGCCTCGAGCTCGATGCCGCGGAGGGCCTGGGTCTGGCCGAGCCGCTTCGAGACGCCGCGGAGGCTCAAGAAGGGCAGCGCGGCCCGTGCCTCTGCCCCTGCCGCGCCAGGGTCGCCGCGCTCGACCGGCCGCTCGGTGGTTCGCCGCAGGCTCACAGGCGCTGCTCCGTCGTGGCGTCGAAGAGGGACACCTGCGTCGGATCCAGCCGCAGGCGCAAGGTCGCGCCCCGCTCACGCATGGAGGCCCCGTCGGCGCGCATGATGAGGCGCCCCATCGGCGTCTCGAGGTGCAAGTTGCTGGCGTTGCCGAGGTACTCCTCCGTCACGACGGTGCCCGGGATCGCGCCGCGCGGATCTTCGTGCACGTGCTCGCAGCGGATCCCGAGCGTCGCGCGACCGACCGTCCGGGCCGACTCGGGCAGCGAGGCGCCGAGCGGCACCCTGCCCTGCTTCGCCGTGAAGAACGGTCCGCTGTCCCCCCCGGGCGCGTGGACGGGCGGATGCGCGGGCGGGTGGACGTCCCGGTGGGCGTCGGCCTGGTCGGGTCCTGTCCCCGGGTGGAGCTCGCCGGGGATCAGGTTCATCCCTGGGCTCCCGACGAACCTCGCGACGAAGAGGTCGGCCGGGCGATCGTAGACCTCGGCCGGGGTTCCCACCTGGCGGATGCGTCCGCCTTCCATGACCACGATCCGGTCGGCCAGGCTCATGGCCTCCTCCTGGTCGTGGGTGACGTAGATGGTGGTGACCTTGGAGGCGAGCTGCTCGGCGCGGATCAGCTCGCGCATGGCCAGGCGCTGATCGGCGTCGAGGGTCCCGAGCGGCTCGTCCATCAGGTACACCGCCGGCCGCCGGACGATGGCCCGGGCGAGCGAGACCTTCTGCTGGTCACCGCCCGACAGCTGCCGGGGGTAGCGGGCGAGCAACCGGGTGAGATCCATGCGGGCCGCGACGCCGTCCACCCGGGCCGCGATCTCCGCCCGTGCCACCCCCGCGGCCCGCAGCGGGAACCCGATGTTCTCGCGGACCGTCAGATGCGGGTAGAGCGCGTAGAACTGGAACACCATCCCGACGTCGCGCCGCGACGGACGCAGGAGGGTCACGTCGTCGCCGCCGAGGCGAATCCGCCCCCCGGTGGCCAGCTCGAGCCCGGCGATCATGCGCAGCGTGGTGGTCTTTCCGCAGCCCGAAGGCCCGAGCAGGACGATGAGCTCCCCTTGCTCGATGGCGAGATCGATCCCCCGGACGGCCCGGGTTCCGTCGGAATAGGTCTTCTCCAGGGCAGTCAGCGTCAGAAAGCTCACGTGCTCCTCTGGTGAGACGTATAGATGTGAAGCAAGGTGGAGATCAACGTCACGAAGAAGGCCCAGCCGAGGCGGCCCTCCCGCCACAGGGGCAGCACGTAGAGCGCGAGCCCGAGCACCAGCCCGCCGACCGCCGCTCGGTCGAGGCCGACGATCAACCGGTTCTCGAACCGGTGTTCGGATCGGCGGCTCCGGCCCGAGGTGGGAAGCGGCCCCGGCCCGACCCCGCTATTGCTTGATGGTTCCAAACGTCACTCCGCGCAGGAGGTGGCGGCGCACCAGCACCGTGAAGAGCACGATGGGCGCGACGAAGATCATCATGCCCGCGGCGATCTGCGGCCAGGGAACACCCTCGATGTTTCCCTGCAGTCCGGCGAAGTACACCGGGACGGTCTTGGCTTCGGTGTTGTTGAGGGTCATGGCGAAGCCGAACTCGTTCCATGACGAGATGAGACAGAACACCCCGGTCACGGCCATTCCGGTCGCGGCCTGCGGGATGATCACCTGCACGAAGGTCCTCAGGCGCGAGTACCCGTCGACCAGGGCGGCCTCCTCGAAGGCGCGTGGGATCTCGTCGACGAAGCCCTTCATCAGCCAGACCGCCAGCGACAGGTTGAAGCTGGTGTAGAGCAGGATGAGGCCGAGGTGGGTGTTCTCGAGGGCGAACCAGCGGTACATCACCAGCACCGGCACCACCACCGCGAGGGGCGGCAGGAAGCGCGTCGACAGGATGAAGAACAGCCAGTCCTTGGTGCCGGGGATCCTGAAGCGCGAGAACCCATAGGCGCAGATGGTCCCGAGGCACACCGCCGCCAGCGTCGAGAGCACCCCGATGACCACGCTGTTGCCGAGGTAGTGGTAGAAGTCGTGCGGCGTGCCGGCCACCGGCCGCGAGAGGTTGCGGTAAGCGTCGAGGGTGGGCGCGAAGCGCGGGGTGTCGGTGGTGACCGCGCTGCCCGAACCCGAGGGCCAGGGGATCCACCTGGCGTGGGCGCTGATGGTGTCGTCGTAGGTCTTGACGGAGGTCAGGGCGAGCCAGGCGAGCGGCGAGCTCGCCAGGAGGAAGTAGCTGACGATGACCAGGGCGCGGAGGGCTTTCATGGTCGGAGAGCCGGCCTCGGGGGCTACGGCTGAACCTTCCCCTGGCGCTGGTTGAGTCCGTCGATGTACCGGACGAAGATGGTCGCCACGGCGATCACCGCCACCAGGATCACCACGCCGTAGGCCGAGCCGAGCCCGACCTTGTAGTCGCGGAAGACCACCTGGTAGATGCGCGCCGACAGGGTCTGGGTGGTCGCATCGTTCGGGCCCGTGATGGCCATGACCAGGTCGAACTGCTTGAGCGCGTCGGTGGCGCGCAAGAGCACCGCCAGGCCGAGGAGCGGCGCGCACATCGGCAGCGTGATGGTCCGGAACACCATCCATCGGCTGGCGCGATCGATCTCCGCCGCCTCGTAGATGTACTTCGGGATGGCGTTCAGGCCGGCGAGCGAGATCAGCATCATGAAGGGGGTCCACATCCAGACGTCCACCAGCAGGATGGACACCAGCTTCAGGTCGTCGTCGGTCAGCCACTGCGGCTGCGGCAGGTGCAGGGCCGCGAGCAACTGGTTCAGGACACCGTAGTTGCCGTTCAGGATCAGGTTCCAGAACAGCGACAGCACCACCGGACAGAGCATCATCGGGATGAGCAGGATGGTGAGGATCACCGGCTTGCCGGGGACGTGGTCGCGCAGCGCCAGCGCCAGGACGAAGCCCAGCACGAGCTCGATGGACACCGACAGCACCACGAAGAGGGCGGTGACCGTCAGCGCGTTGGCGTAGCGGGCGTTGCCGAAGAGGATGGTGTAGTTGCGCGTGCCGACCGCCTTCACGAGCCCACCGGAGAGATCGGCGTTGGTGAAGCTGAGGTAGATGTTGAAGATGAGCGGGAACAGGTTCATGGCGAGGAGCAGCGCCAGAGCTGGCCCCACGAACCCCCACCCGAGCAGCCGCGACGGCCGCGCCCCACGGCCGCCCGTGACCCGGCCGAGAGCAGCCTCGGACGCCGAGACATCATCCGCCTCGCCGCTCATCCGAACCAGCACCAGGGGGCACGGGGACGTTTGACGAGAAGGCCCGGACGTGAAGTGGGGCCCCTCTCCCTGACCCAATCCCCGCTCCGCGGGGCGAGGGAACGACAAGGCGGCTGGGCTCGGCCCTCGTTCGTGAGGAACGGCCGCCACGATCCAACGAGACCGTTCCCCCTCCCGCGCAAGGCCCTGCGCGAATCCCCGCGGAAAATCCTGCGGAAGACCCTGCGGATCACGGGCGATCCCCCCTCCCCGCTCTTATCCCCTCGCCCCGCGGAGCGGGGCGAGGGCCAGGGAGAGGGGCCCGCACAGCAAGGAACTTTCACAGACCTACTGCGCCGCCTGAAGGATCTTCTCGTGCTCGGCTGCCAGGGCGGCGAGCGCGTCCTTCGACGACTTCTTGCCATCGAGCGCCTCGCCGATCTGCTGGGCGGTGGCGGCGATGAGCTCGTTGTAGACCGGCACGTTCCAGAAGTCCTGCATGATGTCCATCGACTGCGCGAAGGCGGTGTTGTAGGGGCTGGCCTTCTTGAAGTCGTCGCTGGCCAGGATCTCGGCGTTGGCCGTGAAGCCACCCGGCTTCTGGACCCACTTCTTCTGGGTGTCCACCTGCGAGAACCAGGCGATGAACTTCTTGGCCAGCGCCTGCTGCGCGGGCGCGACCTTGGTCGAGATCGAGAACCCCTGGCCGCCGAGGCTGGCGAAGCGGCGCGCTCCCTCCTTGGGCATGGCGAAGAAGCCAACCTTGCCGGCCATCTTCTTGGCGAGATCCGGGAAGAAGGCGAAGTAGTTCATCAGCATGGCCGTCGATCCGTTCACGAACGGCTCGAGGGCCTCGCCGTAACCGAGCTTGCTGCCCCCGGGCGGCGAGTACTTGAGGAGGCCCTTGAAGAAGTCGAGGCCCTTCACGGCGCCGGGCCCGTCGAGGGCGCCCGTCACCTTCATGGTCTTCGCGTCGCCCCACGAGCCGCCGAACGCGTAGAGGAGCTGCTCGAAGCCCATCACGATGTCGTCGTAGCCACGCCCCGTGACGAGCACGTCTCCGTACATCTTCTTGTCCGGCCGGGTGAAGAACTCGGCGATGGTCTTGAGATCCTCCCAGGTCTCGGGGACGGCGAGCTCCTTCTTGGTCTTCTTCTTGAAGGCGGCCTTCTCCGCCGGGTCCTCGAACCAGTCCTTGCGGTAGGCCCAGCCCATGGCGTCAGTCTCGGCGGGCGCCCCGAAATAGTGGCCCGAGCCCGTCGGATACTCGGCGAGGTACTTGAACGCCAGCGGGTGCAGGCTCTTGATGGCGACCGCCGTCGGCAGCCAGTCGGTGAGATCGACGTAGAGGCCCTTGGTCGCCCCGCGGCCGAGCCACTGGCTGTCGCCCACCACCAGGTCGAACGCGGTCTGGCTCTTGCCGAACTCCTGGAACACCTGGTCCTGGAAGCTCGACCAGGGGATCTGGTGGACCGTGACGTCGACGCCCTCCTTCCGGGCGAACTCGCCCGCCAGCTCCTGCAGGCCGTCCGCGGGGGCCCACTGCGCCCACCAGATGGTCAGCGTGGGCTTGGCCGCCGGAGGAGCCGGGGCGGCAGCCGGGGCCGCGGCGGTCGGGCTCGGCTCGGCGGGCGCCTGCTGCTTCTGGCACCCCGCGAGCAGTGCAAACGCCAGGGCAGCTGTCCCCACCGCTCTGCCGACTCGGCCTGCTTGGTCCACTTGCCCCGCCAAGAACGTCACAACTCGTCGATTTGCCATGTGCCCCTTGGGTTGAGGGTCAGGGTTCAGGAAGGCGCAACTTAACTCAGCGGGCGCACGGATCAACCCCCAAGGCTGGACCCGGCGGCCGAGCCGGGCGCCGCCCCGGCTCAGTACTTTGGAACCGTCGCCCAGATGTTCCGGAAGCTCACGGTGTCGAGGTGGTCCTGAAGGCCGACTGGTTGAGGGCCGGGCACGTCGTTGATCCCAGCCTTCGTCACCGGGGGATCCAAGGCCAAATCCACGTTCATCTGAACGAGCTTCCCGTTGAGAGTCACCTTGACGAACGAGGCATTCTTTGTCCGAGTCGTCCCATTCCATACCGACCCCTTGAACTCGATCTCGTAGGTATTCCAGACCTTGTACATGTTGCAGGCGACAACCATGGGCGGCGATACTTGATAGACAGCGCCACATCCGTCGATGAGGGGCCCCAAATTTGAGGTGTCGAGAATCTGCATCTCGTAAGCGCTCTTCAGATAGACACCGCTGTTGCCTTGCTTTTGAACACCCACTCCAGACATGAAGACGGGAGTCATGTACTCGACGTGGAGACAAAGGTCGTCGAACTTCATGTCGCTCTGAACTTCCACGGCCTGGCCGGTGCCGGAGGGAACCACGATCATCGAACCGTCACCCACGAGCTTCCAATCGATCGGGGTGCCGGGCATGTTCAACTTGTGCCACCCAGCGAGGGTGGTCCCGTCAAAAAGGACGATCTTGTCGGCGGGGGCAGGCGTGCCGAACGCCCAGGTGCCGTCAGCATTGTGAACCCAATTGCATCCGCTGCCTGCCCCGGCAGCAACACCTCCCGCGCCGGGCGTCCCACCAGAGCCGGGTGTGCCACCCGACCCCATTCCTGACTTCCCTCCCGTGGCTGCTGAAGACCCACCGATCGATCCGGGTGAGCCCCCCGTCCCCCCGCCCACGGTTCCCCCGGTACCGCTCGGGTCGATCGTCCCAGAATTCCCACCCGAGGAAACCGGAGCCGAGCCGCCAGAACCTACCGAACCGGTCGCGCCCCCTGATGCGAGCAACGATGATCCGCCAGTTCCCGGAGATCCCGGCGCTCCGCCGGAACCATCAGCCCGACCTCCCGTTCCGGACGCAGGAGGATCGGCTGTCGCGGGAGTCGTACATGCCTGAACCACCGTACCCAGGAAGAGGGCAAAGGCCACCTTGGCCAATCCGAAAAAAGTGCTTTCGTGCCCAGAATTGGTCATTGAAATCCTCATTGCAGGAATTGGATGGCGGGAATGCCGACCTGAGGCGGCCTGAAGGGGGGGCGTCCCGCCGCAGTGTCCCATCGGTGGCGGCTGCAAAGTCAGACCTTCTCAGGCTCAGATCGATTAGGCAAGGTGTGGGCCCGACTTGCGCTCGACGCGTAAGGAACGGTCGGTCGGCTAGTGTGACGCCTCGCTCGTCACTTCGACCGCCAGGGCTCTCCAAGCTTCAGAAGGCGTTTGCGTTGGGGTTCAGATAGATCTGATCGATGCTCCCGTCCTGCAGTGGGCAACTTACCTGAGTGTAGGGCGAATCCGGATAGACGACCCAAGTTGTTGATACCGAACTCCAATTCGTAGATCGCGACGGAAGTATCCCAGGCGCAGTATCCTCCGCGCTCCCCATCGAGCAATTCGAGTCCTTATATGGGGTGAGGTAGCAAGAGACGGACGCACCGGGTGTGATACCGTGCTTGTACCTGAAGCCAAAGTTGTAGAGCACTCCGGGCGTCACCTTCAGGCAAGGGGTCGCGGGATAGAGATTGGGGTCGGTGGCGTAGAGCGATCCCGATCCCACACAGCCGTCGGCGTCATCTGATTTCCACGACGCGCCTGACCCTGGGTCAAACAACCAGCCGTTGAGATTTGTATCGAAACCCGGATTGGGAATCACGTTGCCAGCGCTCGGTCTCCGACATACGCAGGTGTGGCTCGGCACGTCGCAGCTTGGTTTGACCCCTGAACAGTAACTGTCGCTCGTGCACTGAACGCACGTGCTGTTGAGACAGATTGGCGTCGCGGTTCCGCAAGCGCCACAGCTCACCCCGCAGTGAGCGGCGTTCGACGTCGTATCGACACAGGTTCCGCTGCAGGATGTTTGACCCGCAGAGCACGTCAGGCAGTCGGTCCTGGCCGCGTTGCAACCGTTCGCGCACGTCATCATGGTCGCGGCGCAGGTGCCGGAACCGTTGCAGACCGCCGCGTTGGTCTTGGTGCTGCCAGCACAAGAGGCCCCTGCGCCGCAAGGGGTGCCAGCGCCCACGTTCCCACTCTCGAGACACGCCATGCTCCCTGTCGTGCAGGACGTCGTCCCCGTCTTGCACGGGTTGCTGGGAGGCTGGCAGGTCTGGTTGGGCGTGCAGGCTCCGCAGGTTCCCCCTCGACAGAACCGGTTCGTGCCGCACATGGCGCCGTCCGCGGCCTGGGCGCAAGTGCCCGAGGCGTTGCAGGTCCCGGTCTGACAGTTCGCGGTCATGCATGCCGAGTCCCCAGTCCCCGCCGGCTTGGCGGTGCAGGTGCCCGGCGTGCCGAGGTTGCAGGCCTGGCAGGTGGGGCAGGTCGCCGTTCCGCAACACACGCCATTGACGCAATTGCCCATGGCGCATTCGCTGCCGGTCGTACACGCGCGCCCGAGCGGCTTGGCCGCCTGGCACTTCCCGTCGCTGCAATAGGGAGTCGGCGCCAGGCAGTCGGCGTCGGCGGTGCAGCTGGTCTTGCACGCGGCCCCCGAGCAGACGTAGCCTCCACACGAGGTTGTGGTGGCCGTGGGGCACGCCCCCAAACCGTCGCAGCTCACGGCCGCCTTGACCGTTCCACCCGAACAACTCGCCGCCCCGCACGACGTCGTCTTCGGGGCGAAGACGCACGAGGTGCTCGTGCCGTCGCACCGGCTTCCGCAGGTGCCAGCGGCGCAGGCAGCTCGGCCGTTGCGCGGCGTCTGGTTCGCGGCCAGCGTCGTGCATTTCCCGATCGACCCCGCCAGATCGCACGCCTGGCAGGACCCACCGCACGCGAGATCGCAGCAGTAACCGTCGACGCAGTTCCCCGATGTGCATTGTCCGGCCGACATGCACTTGTTGCCGTTCGCGACCTTTCCGCATGAGCCCGCCACGCAAGGCTGCCCCTGGCAGTCGGCGTCGGTGGTGCACGTCGTCGCGCACGCGGTACCGTCCGCCTTGCATTTGAATGGGCTGCACGCGACCGCCAGGGCGGCTTTGCAAGCGCCGACGCCGTCACACGTGGAGCCCGTGACGGACATCTGGGTGGCCGCGCTGCAGGCTCCGCCCGCACAGGACTCGCCGCTGCCGTAGAGCTGACAAGCCCCCTTGCCATCGCATAGTCCGTTCTGCTGACACGTGCTCGCAGGCACCTTGGGACAAGCTGGATGTGGGGCCGGCGCGGTGCCCGCGGCGGCGACCGGTGAACAGTGGCCGACGAAATTGGCGAGGTTGCAGGCCGAGCAGCTGTCGGTACACGCGGTGTCGCAACACACCCCGTCGGCGCAGTTATCAGACGCGCAGTCGTTCTTGCTGGAACAGGCCTCGCCGAACCCCCGCATCGAAAGTGGACCATCCACGCCCGAATCGGGATTGCTGGCCTGCGCTCCCCCGGTGCCGGCCTGGGCTCCCCCCGTCGCGGTTCCGCCTCCTCCGGTGCCAACTGCGACACCGCCGGTTCCCACCCCGGCACCGCCGGTTGCGCTGGAAGCCCGACCCGATCCGCCATTTCCGCTGGGCCCCGAATTGCCGCCCGACGCCTGGGCCGGGCTCGCGTCGCCAATCGGCCGGGCGACGTCCACGCTGCCAGCGTCGGGCAGATTGACGGTGCTGCTGCCCGCGTCGCCGCTGCCAGGCAACTCCTTGCGCAAGTTGCATCCCGCCCCGATCGAAACCAGCGCACACACCGTGACGACCATCCGAACGCTCATGTTGTCAACCTCTGCTTCAAAAACGCAGCCTGCACGAGACGCCGGGGTTCAAGAGATCAGGGAGGCACGCCACCGCGGAGTCCGTCGACGGGCGCTCTGACTCGGAGGACAGGACGAACAGGACGACCGAGCCCACCGCCAGCGCGCCTCCGATGGCGTATCCGACCACCGCCAGCTTGACCGCGCTGTCGTGCGCATCGCTGATGGTCTTGCACGCCGCTGAGAGCTTCGCGGTGGCGCAGTCCTGGATCAACATCGTCGGGCTCGATGGGTTCGGGCCCGTGTGATTCTCGAACTCGTTCTGCTTGAGCAGCGCCTTCACGGTGCCAAAGACCCCGACGCCGAGGCCCGCGGCCGCACCCGCGGCGGCGGCCCAGGCATAGGGACGCAGGTGGGTGGGCGAGGAGGCGTCACCACGGGCGTCACCGGACTTGGGCTCGGAGGCCGCTTCGGCCACCTGAGCGTCCGCGACCGGCGGGCGATCCTCGGGAGGCGCCGCCCCCGACACCTGGGGCTCCGTCGTCGCGGCGGCCGGGGTCGCGGCCAGCACGCGCGGTCGCCGCAGGTCGGCGTGCTCGCGCACGTGCCCGCCCTCCGGCAGGTTCAGGGTCTTGGCGAGCGGAACGAACCCCGCGGCGGTGATCTCGAGGGCCACCGACCCCGGCTCGAGCCAGGTCGCCACGGTCGGCAAGCTGCCCGCCCGCTTGCCATCGATCACCACCTGTGCCCCCGACGGAGCGCCCCAGACCTCGACCTGACACAGGTGCGTCCGGATGGTCCGGTGCGCGACCTCGAGCGCGCTCTCATTCTTTTGAATCCAGGTGTCGTCTCGCTTGTCGAGCGCCCGGCCGAGGTGGGCGTTGGCGTCGAGCCACAGGCCGAGCGCCTGCTCCGCCAGGGCGACCTGTGCCCACGCGCGCGGGGAATCCTGGAGGCGAGCCGCCTTCTGGAACTCGACCAGAGCGTCGGCATCGCGCCCCTGACGTCGCAGCTCGGTACCCTTCTTGAAGATGGCCTCGACGTCCTCACCCGCGGCCTGCGCCCGCGTCGTGACCCCCGCGATCCCGGCGGCGAAAACCAACCCGAGGGCGACCTTCCAGGCGGACGAGAAGTTGGTGGACGACACAGGCTGACCCTCTGATCCAGTTCGAAGCCGACCGTATCACAAGTCGCCATGGCTTGCGGCGACACGCCACGAGAATCGACCTCCGTGCCATCGGCCAAGAACGACCACCTGCGCGTGGGGCAGACATGGCCGAGCAGCCCAGGACCATTCCGCTGTTCGTCTGCGATCGCGCAACATGAGGCTCGCTCTCCGAGACACGTTCAGTGACGCCCTCCTCGATGAGGCCGAGCTCGGCCCGACTCCTGGCGAAGACGGCTACGGGCACATGATCGGCGCGGTCGAGGCGACGAAGATCGGGAGGTTCGCCGGCGTGTTGGCCATCAGGACGCCGTCGTGGGCGGTGTGGCCAGCGCTCGTCACCGAGTCGGCCGCGGTGGTGCCCATGGTCTCGTCGAACTTCCAGTAGCCGACCAGGCCCGCTTCGTTGCCGACCAGCGTCTTGTGCATCGTGCTCATGATGTCCGCCGGCGCACGCACCACGTTCCAGATCCGGAACTCGTCGATGTACCCATTGAAGAAGGCCGGCGGATAGCCACCGATGATGAGGGCGGTGCGACCGGTGGTCAGCATCGGGATCGGCACGGTCACCTTCTCGACGCCGTTCACATAAGCGCGGACGTCCGCACCATCCCAGACCATCGCGAAGTGCGCCCACTGATCCACGTTGGCCATCAGCCCGCTCGGCTTGTTGTCCCCGAGCGGATCGGTCGCGCCGTTGTTGGTGAACGGATCGATCGTGCCGATCCCGCCTGCCGTGTTCCCGAAGTCGAGCCCGAAGCCATCGGCGGTTCGGTTGTTGGTGCCGTAGAAGAACATCGTGTTGGTGTCCGCCGTCCAGCTCGTGGACTTGACGAAGGCCCAGAACTCGATGGTGCGCTTCTCGTTCAGGGTGGGAAGATCGGTGCTCGGCGCGGGGATGGTCACCTGCACCTTCGCCATGGCCGGATCACTTCCGCCGGGAATGTTCATGTTGAACGCCACGGCGTGACCGGCACAGCTCGTCGCACCGCCGCCGCCGCCGGTTCCGGCTCCTCCCCCGGCGCTCCCGCCGGTGGCGCTACCGCTGCCGGCGCCGCCGCCTTTGCCCCCCGTCCCGGTCGTCCCACCTGGACTTCCACCCGCCCCCGCGCCAGCGCCGCCGGCTTGACCGCCGGCGCCGCCCGAGCCCGACGAGCCCCCACTTCCGGTGGAGCCTCCGCCGGTTCCCGTCGCCCCGCCGGTCCCGGGAGAGCCGCCGCTCGCCGTCGCGCCTCCGCTGCCCACTGCCCCGCCCGAGCCGTTGGCTCCGCCGCTGGCAGCCATCGCGCCTCCGCTGCCCACCTTGCCGCCGCTTCCCGTGACCGGGGCGGGCGAGCTGCTGGAACAGCCGGTGAGGGGTGAAAGGGCTGCGAGGAGAAGCAGCGAGATCCCCGACGACGCGGCCGACTGCGAGCGCTTTGTAATCATGCCTACCTAACTATCACGCAGACGAATTTTGCAACAGACCAAATGGAAATCTGTCCCGGGATGAGCACCTGCGGCCCCGGGACGACGGACGATGCCCCCCCCCCCGCAGCTCGCCAGGGATGAGCCCGGGAGCCAATCCAGCGGGTCTCACAGGCTTGCGCCGCGCCCGGTCACCGACACCATGCGGCCCGCCGGTCTCGGCGCGTGGACCCTACGCGTTGCGGCTGCCCGAATTCGACGCGCGCCGCTTCAATGTCCCCCGGCGTCTACCGAGAGATCAGATCCGAGCGGGGGGCTCGGCCACGCCTCCCTGCGCGTCACCGCACCCATGAAACGTCCATCCGCGATGTCCGAGACCGCGTCCGACCGTCGGCGCGCAGCCCCCGCGAGGCAGCACCGCGACGACGAGATCGCGCGCCTGCGCGAGGAGGTGTTCCTGCTGGAGACGCTGATGGACACCATCCCGGACGCCATCTACTTCAAGGACCGCGCCAGCCGCTTCACGCGCGTCAATCCCTACGCCGCGAGCCACTTCGGGGTCGCCGATCCCAACCACGCCGTCGGGCGCACCGACTTCGACTACTTCACCGACGAGCACGCCACGCAGGCGTTCCGCGACGAACAGGAGATCGTGCGGACCGGGCTGCCGCTGGTCAACGTCGAGGAGAAGGAGACCCGCGCGGACGGCACCATCCGCTGGGTCTCCACCACCAAGATGCCGCTCCGAGACACCGAGGGGAACATCGTCGGGACCTTCGGCATCTCGCGCGACATCACCCTGCGCAAGGAGTTCGAGGAGCAGCTCGAGCGCCAGGCCTTCTTCGATCCCCTCACGCAGATGCCCAACCGGGCCCTCTTCATGAACCGCCTCCAGCACCTCTTCCAGCGCGCCCGCCGCGCGCCCGACCGCCTGCGCTTCGCGCTGCTGTACCTCGACGTGGATCGCTTCAAGGGCATCAACGATGGGCTCGGCCACGCCGCCGGCGACGAGCTCCTGATCGAGATGGCCCACCGCCTCGAGCGCTGCATCCGCCCCAGCGACACCCTGGCGCGCCTCGGCGGCGACGAGTTCACCGTCCTGCTCGAGGACATCGCCGAGGAGATCGACGCGGTCCAGGTCGCCGACCGCATCCACAAGGAGCTGTCGCTGCCGTTCACCCTGCACGGGCAGGAGGTCTTCTCCAACGCCAGCGTGGGCATCGCCTTCTCGAGCGCCCACTACGAGCGCCCCGAGGACATGCTGCGCGACGCCGACACGGCGATGTACCGGGCCAAGGCCAACGGACGTTCGCGCCACCAGGTCTTCGACGTCGACATGCACCAGCGTGCGGTCTCGCTCTTGCGCCTCGAGACCGACCTGCGCCGCGGCCTCGAGCGAAACGAGCTGGTCCCCTTCTATCAACCGATCGTCGACCTCAAGACCCGCCGGCTGCGCGGCTTCGAGGCGCTGGCGCGCTGGTACCATCCCACTCGGGGCCTGGTCATGCCGGACATCTTCATCCCGATCGCCGAGGAGACCGGGCTCATCGGAGCCATCGGCGAGAGCATGCTGACCCAGGCCTGCCGGCAGATGCGCCGCTGGCAGCTCGCGTACCCACGGGTGCCCGAGCTCACCATCAGCGTCAACGTGTCCACCCGACAGCTCGCCCAGTCCAACGTGGCCGAGCAGGTGCAGCGCATCCTGACCGAGACCGGCCTCGCCCCCGCCACCCTCACCCTCGAGATCACCGAGAGCGCGCTGATGCAGAACCTCAAGACCTCGTCGCAGGTCATCCAGCGCCTGCACGAGCTGGCGGTGCGTCTGCACATCGACGACTTCGGGACCGGCTACTCGTCGCTCTCCTATCTGCACAACTTCCCCATCGACACCCTCAAGGTGGACAAGTCCTTCATCAGCCGGATGTCGGGTGGCCCCGGGCAGGGGGAGATCGTCAAGGCCATCGTAGCCCTGGCGCACAACCTCGGGATGGAGGTGACGGCCGAGGGCGTGGAGACGGCGGCGCAGGAGGGGGCGCTCCGTGACCTGGAATGCACCAGCGCCCAGGGGTATCTGTTCTCGCGCCCGGTTCCGGCCGAGGAGGCCGAACGGCTGATCATTCATGGCCTGGAAGGTGAAGGTCTGGATGGGCCTGGCCGAGACACGGACCAAGACACGGACCAAGACTAGTGCACCTCCCGACCACCGTGTTACCAATGAGCTCGCGCTCCTCCATCATGTCGACGGCCCGTCCATCCTCTCCTCGCATTCCCTCGCTCGACGGCCTGCGGGCCGTGTCGATCGTCTTCGTCCTGTTCGCGCACCTGTCGGGGACCGTCGGATTCGCGCTGCCGGTTCCACGTTTCGTGCTGGGGGCACTGGCAGGCCTCGGGGTGCGGGTGTTCTTCGTCATCTCCGGGTTTCTCATCACCTCGCTCTTGCTGGCGGAGGAGCAGAAGACCGGGACCATCTCGCTGCGGGACTTCTATTTCCGGCGCACCATGCGGATCTTTCCGCCGTTCTATGCCCTGGTGGGCCTGATCTCGGCGGCTGCCGCCCTCGGCTGGGTGACACTCGCGCGCCACGACGTCGTCGCGGCCATGACCTACACCACCAACTATCACCACGCCCGCTCCTGGTACCTCGGACACGCCTGGTCCCTGGCGGTCGAGGAGCAGTTCTACCTGCTGTGGCCGTTCCTGGTGAAGTACCTGGGCTCGCGGCGCGCGGCGCGCGTCGCGCTCGCGACGGTGGTCGCCGCGCCGGTCCTGCGTCTGGTCTTGCTGGTGGGGTTTCCGTCCCTGCGGGTGGGCATCGGCGAGACGTTCCCCACGGTGGCGGATTCGATCGCCACGGGTTGCCTGCTGGCTTGCCACCGCGCCCGGCTCTTCGAGCCGGCACCCGGCGCGTCGCCGCGGGTGGCGCTCGATGGGCTCGGCACCTGGCTGGCGACCGCGGTGGGCCTCGGCGCCGCGTTCCAGCCATCGGCCAAGCTCGACTGCCTCCTCGGGCAGACGGCCACCAACCTGGCCATCGCCCTCGTCATCGAGCGGGTGGTCCGGTTCCCGGACCGCGCGGCCGGACGGCTGCTGAATGCGCGGCCGGTGGTGTACGTGGGAACGCTGAGCTATTCGCTCTACCTGTGGCAGCAGCCGTTCCTCGACCGGCACTCGACCGCGCTCGTGTCCCGGTTTCCGCTCAACCTCGGCCTCGCGGCGACGTGCGCGTTGCTGTCCTTCTACCTGATCGAACGACCGGCGTTGCGCCTGCGCAGCCGGATCGAAAAGCGGGCGCGCCACGGGCCGGGTCCTGCCGCCGCGCCAGCGGCGTGACCGCGCCCATCCTCGTCTTCCTCCATCCAGCCAGGCGCTTCGCCCCGGGCGGTGGCAAGCTCCGTACAGGAGGAAGGCCCTTGACCCACCCAGCGCAACGTCCCGGATCCCTCGGCCGCCAGCTCACGCGACTGGCGACCGCGCAGCTCGACAAGGGACGCGCGGCGCTCCGGCCTGGCGAGCCACCCGTCGATGTGCGGGTTCACGCGGCGCGCACCACCCTCAAGAAGACCCGCGCCATCTTGCGGCTGGTCCGGACGGGGCGCCACGGCGCGCGCACGCGCAGGCGGGCCCGACGCATCAGCCGGGAGCTCGCCAGGCTCGCGCGACGGATGGCCCCGCTGCGGGATGCCGCGGTGGTCATCACCACGTTCGACCGCCTGACGGCCCGCATGTCGCCCGACTGGCAACCGTTCCTGCGTGGCTTTCGAACGCAACTCGGCGCCATCTGGACCCGCCGGGCCCGTCGATTCGAACGGCAGGAGAAGGTGCGCCGCTTGCGCGCCCGCTTCGCCCGGGCCCGCAAGCGGATCGTGCGCTGGCGTCCCCACGGCGATCTCCGTCGCGGCGTCTCCAAGGGTTTCGAGGCGGGGTACGCCCGGGCGCGACGGGCGATGAAGCGGGCGCTGGCGCTCCCGCGAGACCCAGGTGACGCCATTCACGCCTGGCGCCGGGCCTCGAAGGCCCACCGACACCACGTCCAGCTCTTGCTGACCGAGCTCGGGCCCGTCGCCGCATCCGATCCGAGCCTGGATTCCTCCCCGTCCGATGCCGCGAGGGCGCCGGACGGCACCGGCCTGCCACGCGACGTCGCCGATCCTGTCGACGCTGCCGACGCTGCCGACGCTGCCGACGCTGCCGACGCTGCCGACGCTGCCGACGCTGTGGATCTTCCCCATCTTGCGGCCCTTGCTAACCTTCGCGCCCGGCTCCTCGCCCTCGAACGGCTCGACGACCGACTGGGGGAGGAGCACGACCTCACGTTTCTCGAGGAGACCATCGAGCGCCACCGTCGCCACTTCTCCGAGCCCAAGGCTCGTCTGCACGTGCTGCGGGCGCTTCAGCACCGCCGCCGGGTCCTGCGCGAGGAAGCATTCGCCCTCGGTCGCCGCCTCTATGTGGATGGCCCCCGCACGTTCTCGCGAACCATCGGGGCCGAGCTGACGGCGCCGACGGCGCCGAGGGATCCGGACCGGCGCCCTCGCCGGCGCCGCCTCGGTCAGGGCGCCGCCGCGGAACCGGCGGGGCGCCCGGGGCGCAAGGACCGGATCTCGGCGAGCACCCGTGCCACATCCGCGGGCGAGAGCCCCGATTCGACGAAGGCCGCGTCCAGATCGCGCTCCATGTCCACCGCCGTCTGATAGCGTTTGCCTGGCTCGCGGGCCAGCGCCTTCAGAACCACGCGGTCGAAGGCGAGCGGGGTATCGGCGCGGAACGTCGAGGGCGGCGCGATGGGCTTCTCCAGCGTCCGATAGACCGCGCCCATGTCCCCCCCCTCTCCGTGAAACAGCGGCTCGAGGCTGAGCATCTCGTAGAGCACCACGCCGAGGGCGAACAGATCGACCCGACCATCGACCACCCCTCCGAGGATCTGTTCGGGCGCCAGATAGCCCGCCTTGCCCTTGATCTGACCCACCCGGGTGACGTTCTCGCTGCCCGAGATCTTGGCGATCCCGAAGTCCAGCAGCTTGACGGCGCCGGCGCGGGTGGTCATGACGTTCGACGGGGTGACGTCGCGATGGATCACGTTCATGGGTCGTCCCCTCACGTCCTGCAGGGCGTGAACCGCGATCAGACCGCGACAGACCTCGCGGGCGATGAACGCCGCGGCCCCGAACGGGAGCGGGCGCTTGGCGTTGCGCAGCTGCATCAGCATCGAGCCCACCGTGGGACCGTCGAGGTACTCGAGCGCCAGGTAGTGAAGACCGTGATCCTCCCCGAAGTCGTAGATGCCCACGATGTTCGGGTGGTACAGCATCCCCAGGATCTTCGCCTCGTCCACGAAGCCCTGCACGAAATCCGGGTGGGCCGCGAGCTGCGGCAGGATCCGCTTGATGATCAGATCCTTCTGGTAGCCGCGCGGTCCGGTGGCTCGGGCGCGAAAGACCTCCGCCATGCCACCCATCCCGATCCGCTCGAGGACCTCGTAGCGCCCGACGCGCGGCGGCGGGCCGGCGAGCCGGGCCGCCACCGGCGACTGCGCCGGGGCCGGTGACGCCTGCGCTGTCGCTGTCGCTGCCGCTGGCGTCGTCACTGGCGGCAAGGACGCCTTCGGCTGATCGGCGTCGAGGTCATCGAAGGGGACAGTGGGCGTGGAGGTCCTGGCGCTGGTGGGCATGGTGCGTCCTTCTCGCCTCACCCGGACCGCCGTCGGCCGGCGTCGTCCTCGATGGCGCCGGTGAACCCCTCGAGCTTCGCGAAGAGCTCGTCGAGCTCGACTGGCTTCACCACGAAGTCGTCGACGTCGAGGTAGTACGGCGACCGGGGATCCTTGCTGACCGCCGCCGACATCGCGATGATCGGGATGGTTGCCAGCTCGGGAACCTTCTTGCGCTCCTCGCAGAACTGCCAGCCGTTCATCACCGGCATCAAGAGATCGAGCAGGATCACGTCGGGGAGGGCGGCGCTCGCGAGCCGCGCGAACGCCTCGCGGCCATTGGAGGCGGCCGTGACCACGAAGCCGGCGCTCTCCAGGGCCTCGCTCATGCTGGAGCGCAGCTCGTCGTCGTCGTCGACCAGCAGGAGTTGCCGGCTCGGCTGTCGGATCACCTGAGGGCTCTTCAGCGTCATGGTTCCTCCTGGTCCTCGTCAGCGGCGTCGGGTGAGCGGATTCCAGAGTGGTGCGGTGGTCCCGGTCGGTCCTTCCCAGGGATGCTTCTCACCTTGCAGCACGGTCTCCACGACCTCTTCGTTGCCCGATTCCACCGAGCCCGCGAGGGCGCCGTGGTCCTTGATGACCTCGTGCCCGAGATAACGCCCGAGCCAGATGCGCTCGATGATCGGATAAGCGGCCACGAGGGGCAGCACCAGGATCGCGCCGATCAGCCCCTGCAGCGCGGTCCCCACCATGAGCGCCAGCAGCACCGCCAGGGTCGACAGCCTGAGGCTCGAGCCGTAGACCCGCGGGACGATGTAGTAGGACTCCAGCGTGTGGTAGAGCGCATAAAATGCCGAGACCGCGACGCCGGCGGTGGGCGACACGCTGAAGGCGAGGATGGCGGCCGGCACGGTGGCGGCGATGATCCCCACCACCGGGATGACGTCACAGAAGCCGGCCAGGAGCGCCAGGGGAATGGCGGCCGGGACCCGGAACACGTTGAGCACGATGGCCACGCAGGCGGTGAACAAGACCGAAGTGATGACCTGCCCACGGACATAGGCCTGCACCACCACCGACACCTCCTCGGCGGTGATGGCCATCCGATCGCGGTGGCGGCGGGGAACGTAGGCGATGAGCCACGCGTACAGGCGCTTGCCGTCGAGCAGCAGGTAGAGCGTCACGATCATGGTGAAGAACATCGATAGCGCGCCCGCCAGCACCGACGTCCCGAGCGCCAGAGGCTGGTGGAGGTGCACCGCGATCTCCGGCGAGCTCGGCAGCGCGAAGATCTCGTCCACGATGCGCTTCAGCACCGGATAGTGCATGGGCAATCGGTGCTCGAGCCGGTTGCGAAAGGCCGGGAAGTCCTGGACCAGGAGGGCGATCTGCTGGGCCAGCGCGGTGGTCACGAAGGTGAGGAACGCCAGGCTGAGGCCAAACAGCCCGAGCGCGATGACCAGGATGCCGACGCCACGCGAGAGGCCCTTGCGCTCGAGCCATCCGACCGTCGGGTGCAGCGCCAGCGCCAGCACGACCGCGATCAGCAGCAACACGAACTCGGCCCACAGCCGCAGGCCCGCCCAGCCCACCAGCAGGAACAGCGCGAGCTTGACGATCGTGCGGGTCGGCAAGTTCAGGCTGATCTCGAGCCGATTCCCCGGCGGCGGCACTGGCCCGCCATCCGGGGCCATGTCGCTTGAGTTGGTAACCATCGTCGAGCCCAAGCCGGGATGCTTAGCAAGTTCCGCGCCCTCGGCCGGCGCGGGCTCGCCATCCGTCAAGTCGTCTTCAAATCGTCGGTTGGGCTGGTCGGCCGAGGCTCGAGGTTACGCCAGCGGGACACCCGTCCCGAGTTCGCAACGGCTTCGCGGTCCGGGACGACAGGTCACCCCTGGCGCCGGTCCCGTCGTGGGGCAGGCGGCCAGACCAATGGGTCACGCGCTCTTCACTCGACGGGCTCGGAACCGGCGCCGAGCCCGGACGCGGTCCAGGCCTCCCGGAAGGCGGTCAGGCCCGGCCAGCGGGCGAGCTCGACCACGTTGCGGAATGCCATCCAGTCGAGCGCGCAACCGAGCGAGAGCTGCGCCGCGGTCACCGGGCCCTGAAAAACCAGCCGGGTATCGAGCCAGCTCAGGGTTCGCTCGACCCGCAGGCGCTGCTTCGAGATGTAGCCAGCGTCCGCGAAGCCGTCGAGCCGCAGGTAGCGGTGGTTGATGGCTGCGTCCAGGCACCCCTCGACCACGACTTGCAACGCGCGGTCCTCCCAGTCGGTGGGATCGAAGTTCCAACCCGCGGCGCGCAGCCGCCCCTCCTCGGTGCTCCACAGCCACTGGCTTATCAGCGAGGAGTCCGCGAGGGTCGGACGTCCGACACCGGACACGAGCACCGGGATCTTCCCTAGGGGGGCCACCTCGGCGAGCAGCGCCGCCCCCTCCGTCGAGCGGGTGTCGAGGAACGCGTAGCGGCCGCCGAGCGCGTCGAGCAGAACGCGAATCTTGCGCGTGTACGGCGAGGTGGTGGTACCGAGCAGCTTCATGCCGCCGTCAGGGACCATAGGCCAAGTCGCCGACCTGGGCCATCTCGAGATCGAGCGCGGTGATCCCGCCCGCGTCATGGGTGGTCCACCGAACACCGACCTTGCCCCACGAGATGTGGAGCTCGGGATGGTGGTCGCGCTTGTCGGCGGCCATCCCGACCCGGAGGGCGAACGCCAGCGCGGCGCCGTACTCGGTGAACGGGTAGGTCTTCTCCAGCCCGTCGGTTGCGATCGTCCAACCGGGATGCTCGGCGACGAAACGTTCCCCGGCGGCCGTGTCCCGGACGGGGTGGGTGGTCTCTTGAGCGCTCATCTTCGTTATCCTAGCGCGTCGTCGCCGCCACGGGGGGCGACGGGACGGCGAGGCGGGGGGGCGGGGCGAGTTGACGATGGCGATTTGGCGTTTAGTCTAGAAGATGTCGCAGCAGATCCGTGAGGCATGATGCCCACGGACGAAAACCCGCCGGGAGCTGATGGCCTCGGCGAAAGGAGAGAAGAACATGCATCCAGCAATGGTTTCGTGGTGGCGTGCGCGGCACGCCGGGTGTGGCGAGGCATTCGCCGCGGGCAGAGGACATGGTGGGGGTGGAGGGGACTGGCACGCCGCCGGCGGAGGTGGGGGTGAGCCAGCGGGCGGCGACGGCGATGGGTTCGGTGGCGGCGGCTTCGGGGTACGGCGTCCCCTGCGGTTCCTGGCGTACAAGCTCGAGCTCGACGAGCGTCAGGTGGCCCAGCTCGCACGCATCCTCGACGAGCTGAAGACCGAGCGGGCGCAGGGTGAGGTCGACCGACGGCGGACCCTGTCGGCCTTCGCGGATGCGGTCGGGGGTGAGACCTTCGATGCGGCGCGCGCCAAGGAGGCCGCCGATCTTCGGGTCGCGACCGCCGAGCGCCTCCGCGACGCGGTGACCACGGCCCTGTCGCGGATCCATGCGCTGCTCGACAACGACCAGCGCGAGCGGTTCGCGTATCTGATCCGCACAGGCGCGCTGGTTCTCTAGGCCCGGCCGGGAGCCTGCGCGTTCGGCGCGCTCGCGGGGCAGGGGTGCGGATCGCCGACCCCTGCCCGCGGGCCCGCTCGACAGACGACGGACGACGGACGACGGACGACGGCGATGCGTCCGGAAGGAGTCACGTGATGATGTATCCAGCTCGAATTCGAAATGACAACGGCGCCACCGGAGATGCCGCGGAAGGCCGGCACGAGGAGCGGCAGGAGACGGCCGGAAGGGATCGGGAGTTGCTCGATGCCTATTCGCGGACCGTCGTCGAGGTGGCACGCGAGGTGAGCCCCTCGGTCGTGAAGATCGAGGTGCAGGGCTCGGAGCCCCGCACCGGGGGGCCCGGCCCTCGGCGCCGGCACCAGGACAACGACGAAGCCGGTGGCAGCGGGTCCGGGTTCGTGATGACGCCCGACGGGTACGTCCTCACCAACAGCCACGTGGTGAGCGGCGCCAGGCGCATCCACGCCATCTTCCACGACGGTCAGCGCTTCACGGCGCACCTGGTGGGCGACGATCCGCCGACCGACATCGCGCTCGTGCGCATCGATGCGCCGCACCTGACCCCGCTCGTGTTCTCCGACTCCTCGACGCTGCAGGTCGGGCAGGTGGCCATCGCCATCGGCAATCCCTACGGCTTCGACTGCACCGTCACCACCGGGGTGGTGAGCGCGCTCGGCCGCTCGCTGCGCACGAAGACCGGCCACCTGGTGGATGACGTCGTCCAGACCGACGCCGCCCTCAACCCGGGCAACTCCGGCGGACCGCTGGTCGACGCGCGCGGCCGCGTGATTGGCGTCAACACGGCGATGATCATGCCTGCACAGGGTATCTGCTTCGCGATCGCCGCCAACACCGCCAGCTTCGTGATGGGCAAGCTGATTCACGAGGGACGTATCCGGCGGTCCTACCTCGGCGTGGCGGGTCAGAACGTGCCCCTTCACCGGCGGGTGGTGCGCTTTCACGGTCTGCCGAGTGAGAGCGGCGTGTTCGTGACGGCGGTCGAACCGGACAGCCCGGCGAGGCGTGCAGGCCTGCGCGAGGGGGATCTGATCGTGGCCTACGGGGACAAGCCCATCGCCGGGATCGATGATCTGCACCGAATCCTGACCGAGGAGCAAGCCGGGATCGGGTCCGCGGTGACCATCATCCGTAACCTCCAGAAGCTCTCCGTGGAGGTCGAGCCCACGCTCCGCGGCGCCAGGGCATAGAATAGCCAGGCGACGGTGGTCAGACAGCGGGACCGGGCGAAGCCCGCTGTCAGGCCATCAGCTCGGGCAGCGGCCCGGTGCTGTCGCCGACCACCGGGGTCGGGACACCGACCGCCGACAACATGCTCACGAGCAGGTTAGAAGTCATCTGGGCGGCTGTGGTCGCATACGCCAGGTGACGGCCAGTCGAGAGGTTGCCGCCGGCGTGCCCGGCGAGGATGATCGGCATGTCCACGTGGGTGTGGGAATTCCCGTCGGACACGTCGCTCGACATGAAGATCGCCGAGTTGTAGAGCATGTTCTGCGAACCCTCGGTGATGGCCTTCATCTTGGTCATGAGGTACGCGAGCTGCTGCACCTCCCAGGTCCCGATGGTCTGGAGCTGGGCCAGCTTGGTCGGGTTGTTCCCGTGGTGCGAGATGCTGTGGTGACCGTCGGTGATCCCGAGGCTGGGGTAGGTCTGCCCGCTCGCGGCGTTGCCCAGCATGAAGCTGATGATGCGGGTGGCGTCGCACTGCATGGCCAGCACCATCAGGTCGCACATCAGCTTGACGTTGGCGGGGAAGTCGGTGCCGGTGGTGGGACGGGTCCCCATGGTGCACTGGGTTCCGCCGGTGGTCATGCCGTCGATCTGCTGCTCGAGGCCCCGCACGCCGTCGAGGAACTCCTGCACCTTGTGCGAATCGGTGTGGCTGAGCTTGAGGCTGAGGCTGTTGGCCTCGCTGACCACGAGATCGAGCACGCTCTGGTTGAGCTGGCGGCGCTTGTCGGCGTCGGCCTGGGACTGCCCGGCGGGGGTGTAACCCTTGAAGATCTGATCGAACACCGTCCCCGGATCGGTGATCTTCGGCAGCGGGGTGCTCGGCCCCGACCAGGAGATGTTGCGGGCGTAGGCGCAGCTGTAGCCGTTGTCGCAGTCGCCGGTGGCGTTGCCGCCGCTCATCCCGAGCTGGAGCGAGGGGAGCCGGGTCTGGGAGCCGAAGGCCTTGGCTGCCACCTGATCGGCGGAGGTGCCCAGCATGATGTTGGTCAGCGACTTGGTCGCGTGCGCGCAGGTGATGGCGGAGGAGGTACCGGCGGCATGGTCTCCCGGGCCGTCGGGCTTGCCGAGGATGTTCTGCAGACCGCTCACCACCTGGAAGTCGGCCTTGAGCGGATCGAGCGGCATCAGCATCGGGGTGGTGGTGTACTGCGCGCCCACCTCGACCGGCTTCCAGGCGTTGGCGGTGCTGCCGTTGATACCGTTGGGGATGAACCAGTAGATCAGGCGTTGCGGCTGGGTCGCGGCCTCGGCCCGGGAACCTCGCGGCAGCAGCGACTCGAGGAACGGCAGGCCGACCACCACCGAGCCGCCGGCCAGGAACGCACGCCGGGTGGGCCGGGAGACGGCGGAGGGACGGGTCATCGCCAGAACTGGCTGCTGGAATGGATGGTTGTTCTTCATTGTCAGCTCTCTGTGTCGGCTCTTGTCCGTCGGCTCTTGTTCGGTACGTCCCGCACGCTCAACCCTGATTCCACCGCTGGTTCAACGTCTCATGGAGCAGCCGGCTCGCCACGCCGGTTGAGGAAGGTCGGTGCGGTGACGATCTGCTTGACCAGGTTCTTGAAGGCGAGGCCGCTGGTCTTGAAGCTGGTGGTGATGCTGGCCAAGGTCTGCGTGTCCATCTGGGTGGGCGTCTTGTCGGGCAGCCGCCCGAGCGCGTAGGCGTACAGCTTCTGGACCACGCACCCCGGGAAGCTGGGATCCGCGGCGACCAGCGCGGAGAGCTGGTCCGTGCCGCTGAAGGCCGCCCCGCTGGGAAGCTTCCCGGCGGAGTCGATGTCGAGGCCCGAATCCTGGGTCCGGTAGGCGCCGACGGCGTCGTAGTTCTCGAGCCCGAACCCGATGGGATCCATCAGCATGTGGCAGCTCGCGCAGTTGGGATTGGCGCGGTGAGCCTCCAGCACCTGACGCAAGGTGCCCGTCACGGTGCTGTTGTCGAGGTTGGTCTGCACCCCCGGCGGAGGCGGCGGCACGTCGAAGCACAGGAGCTGGTTCAGCACCCACTTGCCTCGCTTGACCGGAGAGGTCTTGACCGGGTGGGAGGTGGCGGTGAGGAACCCCCCCTGGGCGAGGATTCCGCCGCGGTGGCTGGTCCCGGTGAGCGCCACCTTGACGGGGGTGGTCGAGTTGACCGCGGGCAGCCCATAGTGTTGCGCCAGGCGGTCGTTCGCATAGAGGTACTGGGCGGTCAGCAAGGTGTCGACCGGGGCGCCGTTCAGGGCCACGTCCCGGAACAGCATCTCGGCCTCCGACTGCATGGCGTCCCGCAACGGCTGATCGAACAGCGGGAAGGCGGTTGGATCCGGCTGCAGCTGCTGCGTCTGGCGAATGTAGAGCCACTGTCCGGCGAAGTTCGACACCAGCGACTGCGCCTTGGGGCTGGCGAGCATCCTGTCCGCCTGCGCCGACAGGGTCGCGGGGGTCATGATCGAGCCGTCCGCCGCGGCCTGCATCAGGCCGTCATCGGGCATGGTGCTCCAGAGGAAGTACGAGAGCCGCGAGGCCAGCTCGTAACCAGAGAGCGGGTGCGGCACCGTGGAGAGGGGGTCTGGGTCGAGCTCGACCCGGAAAACGAAGTTCGGGGACATGAGGACGGAGGTCAGGGCCAACTTGAGAGCCTGCTCGGTGGTCTGACCCTGCGCCGTCGCCGCGGTGATGATGGTCATGCGGCTGTCCACGTCGGTCGAGGCGACCGGACGACGCCAGGCCCGCGGCATGAACGCCGTCAGGATGGAGCGTGCGCAGGTGGTGCCCTGTGCCACCAGATCGCAGGTGACGAGCTTGGCCCGCTCGGTCGCGTTCGAGAACGCCTCGTCAAGCAAGTTCTGGGCAGCGGTCTGGTACATGCTGAGGTGCAGCGGCGACAGGCTCAGCACGTCGGCGATGTTGTCGAAGTCGCCGCCCGGATCGTCTGCCGGGAACGCATCGGCCGGCCGGGTGGTGGTCCCGAAGAGATCCGCGACCGTGTTGTTGTACTCGGCGCGGTTCAGTCGGTGCAGGGTCACGCGGCCCGGATCGGTGGCCACCACGGCGGGGGTCGTCCCGCCCCCGGTCGCAGTACCCGCGCCAGCGGACCCGGCGGAGGCTCCGCCGCCGGCGGCGGTCGAGGAGCCGCCTGAGGCGTTCCCAGCCGTAGGCGTGCTCCCGGAGCCTGTCGAGGTTCCGGTGCCAGTCCCGTTGCCGGAAGCGGCGTTCGTGCCGGCCCCGGAGCCTGGAGGCGCGTTGCCACCCCCGGTCTTGGGCGCGTTGACCGTACCGACGCAGCCGCCGAGGGCGACCGCCACGACCATCAGAGTTTTGGCGGAAATTGACGTCTTCATGGCACTCACTCGGCAGAGAGTCTCTGAGCCTGCGTTCCGGGGTGACAGTAGCCACTCCGCACAGAACCGGTTCAAGGTAACACCAGTTTCTGCTCCAGACCGTTTCGAAGTTGAATCGTGGCAGAAATATTGACGCGCGGAACCGGCGAGCCGCAGGCGGCGTCTGCGCCGCGCGGCGCTCATCGCGATGGAGCCGCCGCGGGGAGGAGGCCAAGCTCCCGCGTGAAGGCGGCGATGGTCGCGAAGAACGCCGGGTCCCGCTCGAACGCATCGGTGTGTCCGCCCGCGACCATCTTGAATTCCTTGGGAGGGAGGGCGGCGGCGAACAGCCGCCGACCGTGCGCGATGGGGACGATGGTGTCGTCCTGGCCGTGGATGAACAGCTTGGGCGTCGACACGCGCGCGATCTTGTCGATCGAGGCGAACCGAATTCGCGCCAGCCAGCGGACCGGCACGTACGGATAGAGCTCTGCCCCCCGGTCTGGAATGGACGTGAAGGCGCCCTCCACCACCAGGCCGGCGGCCGGCACCCGACCCGCGAGATCGATGGCCACCGCCGACCCCAGCGAGTAGCCATAGATGACGATCCGGGGCGGCGCGACGTGCAGCGTGCCCGTCAGGTAGGCGTACGCGGAGTCGGCGTCGCGATAGAGGCCAGCCTCGCTCGGCCGTCCGCCGCTCGCGCCATAGCCACGATAGTCGACGGCGAAGACCCCGAACCCGAGCTGGCGAAACCGCGCCCAGGCGCGCGCATATCCGGCCGTTCCCACGTTTCCCGACGCGCCGTGAAAGTACAAGATCCACGGCGCGGTCCCGGCGCGCCCCGCATGTCCATCCTCGGGCGGCGGGACGATGCGGGCCGCGAGCGGCGTCGCATCGACCCCGACGAAGGTCACGTCGCGGGCGTCGAGACCGAGCCCGGGCGGTGACTGGGCTGGCGTCCCCGCCTCGGGCCGAAAGACCAAGGCGCTCTCGTCCAGCCGGAGCCATCCGAGGAGCGCCCCATACCCGGCGATCAGGATCGCCGCCGCGACCCCACCGACCACGAGGAGCCGGCGCCTTGGCCTCCTGGCCGCCGGTGGCGGAACATGCTGAGTCGACGGGGCCCCCACCCGACGCACTCTACTCGCGGGCTCGTGCGTCGCGCCACCCGCCGCTCGAGACATATCGGCGCTGCACGCGGGGCTCGCCGGTCGAGCGGCGCGGGTCTATCTCAGCCCCGTCGTCGCCGTACCCTCAGCGCCGCTCCCATCACCAGGAGCACGCCCAGCGCACCCGAAGAGCCGAGCGCTCCGCCGGCCAACGAACAACCGCTGCTGCTCCCGCCGCCGGTGCTCGCGGTTCCCGAGCCCCCGGTGCTGCTCGTGCCCGAGGCGCCGCCGGTGGTGGTTCCTGGCGGTAAGCTTCCGCCGCTCCCGGGTGAGCCACCGCTCGTGGCGACGGGCGAGCCACCGCTGCCCAGGACCACCGCTCCACCGGTACCCAGAGACGCCCCCCCCCCGGTCCCGGTGGCACCGCCGCTCGCGGTCGCCCCCCCCGTGCCGACGCTACCCCCACTGCCACCCCCGACCTCCGCGACACTGGCATCTGGGGCCGGGCTCCCCGCCTCAGCGGCGGCCGCGTCCGTCGTTCCGCCGGCGATGCCCCCATCGACGATCGGCAGCGCGGGGTCCGCCGTGATCTGAAGGTCCGCACAGTGATGGTAAAAGTAACCGCCCGAGGGACCTCCCCCAGCAGCCTGGTTCGGGCCGTGCATCGCCATGAACTCGATCACCTGCAAAGTACACTTGGCGCAGGTGACGTTCGGCAAGGTCACCGAAGTGGTGAACATCATCGGTCCCGTACCCTGGTGTGGCCACAGGTTGTCGGCGAGGACGGGAAAGACCGGGGGATTCTCGAAGTCCGCCGTTGCTGAGGTTCCGGCGGGCGTTCCACTCGGAGGGAGGACCTTCCCGGTCGCATCATGGACCACGTTGTCCAGGGGCAACTCGGTGCGTGCGTTGATCGCAAGGGCGATCCGGTAGAAGCCGGTGTGGGCCACCGTCTCCATGACTGACACCGTCAACGGATGGCCACCTTGAACCTTGGTGACCACGTTCGACGCCGGGGTCAATGGGCCGCAGGGCGGGAGGCCCTTGCCGCCCCCCGTGTCGGTGGAGAGCGGCGGCGGCATGATGAGGTTGAAATGGGCGTGCGCCGCGCCTGAAGCGCAGAACAAGAGAGCGAAAACGCTTGGAACGAGGGTTCGAGTCGATACTCGAGTTCGCATGACAGTCCTCCGTGGTGGCCGGGCCGCCGTCGCGGCAAAAATTCGTGGACATCCTACAACACGTTTCGACCTCGGGTACGAAACCTGGGCAGACAGCAGGCGAAGGGCGGCAACACGCGTTTCCTTCATCGCGCTCAGTCAATTCTGCGAAAACGCCACATCGCCGTGGTTCTCAGAACGATATCGGCTGAGATTGGAGCCCCTCAGCGATAGCGGTCGTTGCGCCAGGGGTAGGCGGTCATGGAGTAGCCGCGCTCTTCCCAGAAGCCGGGGCGATCGGCGCGCAGCAGCTCGATGCGGTTGATCCACTTGGCGCCCTTCCAGGCGTAGAGCTGGGGGGTGA
>CAZIOH010000093.1:0-27901 GCA_964540815.1 uncultured Myxococcales bacterium
ACTGGCCGCACCTGCCGCGCCGGCGCCACCACCTCCGAGCGCGTCCGCGCCGGCCCCGAGCCCCGGGGCCGCGGGCGCCCGGCGCTCGAAGAAGCGGCCGGAGGGTCCCCTTCCCCGTGCCACGGCGATCCCGAGCGACCTCGAGAGTCCGTTTTGAGTGGGGGGCTCCGGCGCCGAGGTCGCAACCCACCTGTCGGGCCGCGCGTGCCGGCGCTGGCGCTGGCGCTGGCGGCGCTGGTCGCTCCGGGATGCGCGAGCCTGCCGGATCTGGCCGCGGGCACCTGCGGCAACCACGTGGTAGAGGCCAACGAGGACTGTGACGGGTTCGCCCCGGACGCCACGTCGGTGTGCATCGAGAAGGGCGCCGTGGGGCAGTGTCACCTCGACTGTGCGCCCCGCGCGGACGGCAGCCGCCCGTCGTGCCCTGCGGGCTGGGGCTGTGGCGTGCAGGGGCTCTGTCGTCCCCCCACCGGGGAGTTCGAAGTGTCGCCGGAGCTGGCGGTCGGGGGCGCGTCGCTGCTCATGACCGGGGACTTCGACGGCGATGGCCGGGCCGAGGTGGTCGATCTCGAGACGCCCGGGATCCGCGGGATCACCAAGCTGCGCTTGCACTACTTCGACGGCGCCGGCAACCCCGGCGAGACGCGCGCCTTCCCGAAGCCGCTCTACGCGCCGGTCATCACCCGATCCTCCGGGACGGGGAAGAGCAACATCGTCTTCTGCGACGCGCGCTTCTCGGTCAGCGTCCTGCTCGGCCAGAGCGATCGCGGCTTCGTGCCCGAGGCGTTCAGCTCCTACCGCCTGAGCGGGGCTCTGGTCCGCATGATCGCGGTGCGGGATCTCCCGATCGGCGACGCCAGCGCGGTCGTGGTCTTGACCACCATCGCGGGCGTGCCGGGCTTCTACGTGTTCGATCAGGGCAGCAGCCTCCGCCATCAGGGCGATCTGCCCGGTCCGCTCGAAGCGCTGGTCGGCGATCCGGTCACCGGGGACGTGATCGAGGATCCCGCGACCTCGCCCTGCCGGGAGCTGGTCCTCGCCCTCCGGGGTGCAACCGCCTTCTCCATGGTCGACACGTGCACCCGCGGCGCGGACGGTGGCGACGTCGTCTGGCGCGACGCCGTCGTCGCCTCGACCATCACGCTCGATCCACCCGTGCCCATCGACGCGGCGCCCATGCTGGTCGACCTGAATGGAGATGGCCACCTCGACGTCCTGGTCGGCGCGGGCGGCAAGCCCTACGTGGCTCGGGGCGACGGGCGCGCCCTCACCGCCACCGCGGTCCCGTACCGGCTCGAGCTCGCCAACCCGCAGGCCATGTCGCCCGACATCCCCATGCCCCTCGCGGCCGGGGACGTCACCGGGGATGGGGTGGTGGACTTCGTGCTGGCGGACGGCCTGCTGGTCTCGATGCCCGCGCCGAGCGGAGCCGGACCCCCGGTCTATGCCCCGGTCACGTTGCTCGACCCCGCGCACTGGACCACCGCGCGCATCGCGGATCTCAATGGCAACGGGAAGCCCGACGTGGTCGCGGCGTCGAGCGACCGTCTCGGCATCGACTTCTTCAACGGGACCGGAACCCCGAACCTGCTCCCCTTCAGCCTTCCGACCAGCGGCACGGTGGCATATCTCGCCGCCACCGATCTCGACGGAGATCTCATCGACGATCTGGCGTTCGTCGAGTCCGCCGGCGCCGAGACCGAGCGCGACACCCTGCGCGTGGCCTTTGGCAACCCGAACGGCGCGCCCGGGTCGGCGGTCCCGGTCGCCCGGATCGAGCACATCGAGCAGCTCGGCGTCCTGCGCGAATTCGGGCGCGGCAACCTGATCGTGGCGTCCACGGAGACCGGCCCCGCGGGCCAGGCCTCGGCGCTTGCGGTGCTCGCGGGCAGCGGCGATCGGCTGCCCTTCGCGCCTTACCGGCTGATCGGCGTCTCGCCGGCGGGGATGCTCACCGAATCGTCCGCCGTCGGCGTCACGGTGGGCGCGTTCTCCGGCGGCGGACGTGACCAGGTGATGGCGCTCGCGACGCAAGGCAATCCCGAGCTCGACGACTACCGGTTCTGGCTCCTGCCCGGCCTGCAGAACTCCGATGGTCGGGCCGTGGATCTCGGCGGTCACCTCGATCCGCGCCTGCAGCCCCTGTACCTGGCTGGCCCGGGGCCGGATCCGGCGACGGGGATGGGGGCCGATCTCGGGGTCAGCCTGGTTGGCGGCTCGGCCGATCTGGACGGGGACGGGAGGTCCGAGGCGCTGTGGATGATGGCGGCGGACGACACGACCCACTGCGGGCTGCTGATCGTCGATGCCCCCGCCAGTGATGGCGAGTCGTCGGAGATCGCCATGCGCGACCCCGTCGTCGTCGACGCCCCTTGCCAGCACGGGCAACTCCTGCCGGTCGACGCCGACGGCGATGGCCACGTCGACGTCGCGCTGCTGACGGGCGCCGCCGGGCAGGCCGAGCGCCAGCTCCTGGTCCTGTGGAACGACGGCGCCGGGGGGCTCGATCGCGACCACGTCACGACCGTGCTCGGGGCTGGGGAGCTGCCCCCCGGCCAGTTCACGGTGCTGCCGGCGACGACCAGCCGGCCTCTCGGCTTCGCCTACGTCACCGACCGCGGCGTGTTCCGGGTGACCGCCACCCGGAGAGGGGCCCGCGAGTTTGGTCCCCCCGAGGTGCTGGCCGAGATGCCGCAGGGCACCGGGATCGTGGCCGCCGACGTCGACGGCGACGGCGTGCCGGATCTGGCGGTGGCGGCCGCGGGCAATCTGCGCGTGCTGAAAGCGAAGCTGGCCTCACCATGATGTCGCGTCGTGGGCCGACCATCCTGGCGCTGGTCCTCGCCCCTTGGCTGGTGGCGATCGCGTTCGACCGGCCCGCGCGCGCGCAAGAATCGGTCGAGGTGGAACGCGCCAAGGCGTCCTTCCAGGCTGGCGCGACCGCCTACGCGGCGGGGGACTACCTGGCGGCAATCCAGGCGCTCGACGCGGCCTATGCCCTCACCCCGTTGCCTGCCATCGCGTTCTCGCTGGCGCAGGCCGAACGCCGGCAGTACTTCGTCGGACACGATCGCGCCCATCTCGAGCGGGCCATCCTGCTGTACCGCCGGTACATCGATCAGGTGCCGACCGCGGGGAGGCGCGCCGACGCGCTCGATGCGCTGTCGCAGCTCGAGCCGCTGGCGGCCGCGCTGGTCGCCGGGCAGCTGCGCGCCATGCCGCCTGGCGCAGAGCCTCCCGCGTCACCGGGGAGCCCCGGAAGCCCCGGGTCCGGAGGCGGCTCGTCGCCGCGAGCCACCCGACTCATGATCACGACCGAGGCTCCCGAGGCGCGGCTTTCCCTCGACGGCGACCCGCCCTCGGCGTCGCCGCTCATCCGGGAGGTCGAGCCCGGGAAGCACCGGGTCGACGTCTCTGCCCCAGGCTTCTTCCCCGAGGCGCGCGATCTCCTGGCCGTGGCCGGCGAGCTGATTCCGGTGACCATGTCGTTGCGGGAGCGTCCGGGGACCCTGGTCGTCTCGACGCCGGCCGATGCCGATCTCTACGTCGATGGGGTCTTCGCGAGCCGTGGCGGCGAGCGGGTGCCCCTGCAACTGTCGCGGGGCCCACACCGGCTGAGCGTGGCCGAGAAGGGTCACCGGGTCGGGGTCGAGGAGCTCACGCTGGCGGCGGGAGAGAGCCGAGACGTCTCCGTCGCCCTGCAGGAGACCTGGCAACGTCGCACCGCGCGGGCGCTCTTCATCGGCGGCGGGGTGGCGCTGGGATCGGGGATCCTGTTCGGGGTGCTGGCGGTCGGGGCCGAGGATCGGGCCCAGGAGTTCCTGCGCAAGCAGGCCATGGGGCCGGTGACGAGCGCGGAGTTGAGCGACTACCACGGCGCCGTCGCCGATCGCGATCGCGACCGGCTGGTCGCGGTGATCGGCCTGGCCTCGGCGGCGGGGCTGCTCACCTCCGGCCTGTTCCTTCACGAGACCGATCGACCGGACCCCGAGGATCTGAGCCCACGGGACGGGAGGCGTCCGCGCCCGCCCGACAGCACGGCGGCGCTGCTCCGCCTCGCGCCCATGCTGCGCGGCCCCGGCTGGATCGGCGCCGAGGTGGGCGGCAGATTCTAGACGAGAGGAAGAGGAGGGCGCGCTCGCTGGCCCTCTGGATCCGCCCGGAACCCGGGCATTCCCCGACCGGCCCCGTCCCTTGACGCACTATGCGCGGGTCAGGGTCAGTCGCACCCGGCTGCTCCCGGGGGCGCCTGACGCCGCACCTTCTCGATCGGGTAGCCACACGCTGACGGCCATGCCGCCTCCCTCGCGGCGGGCGAGGCCGAGCCTCCCCTGGTGCAGCTCGACGATCTCCCGGGAGAGCGCCAGGCCGAGCCCGTTGCCGGTCGGCTTGGTCGTGAAGAAGGGCAGGAAGATGTTCTGCATCACCTCGTCCGGGATTCCGGGTCCGCGATCGAGGACCGTGATCCGGCAACCGCCCTCCGGCGGGGCCTCGATTGCCAGCTCCACCTCGTTCGTCGGCCCGCCCACCTCGTGCGCGTTCTTGATGAGGTTGATGAGCACCTGCTGGATCTGCGCACGATCGAAGTGGCCCGGGCGGCCGGGTGGCTCCCCGATCCTGAGGTCGGGCCAGAAGCCGCGCAGGCCCTCGAGGAAAGGGCCCCAGGGAACCGACACCGGCTGGGGGGCCGGGAGCTTGGCCAGCCTGGCGTAACCGTCGAGGAAGGTCTGCAGGTGCAGCGCCCGCTCCTGGATGGTGTCGAAGACCGTCGCCAGCTTGGGCAGGTGCTCGGGGCGCTGCAGGATGATCTTGGCGGACCCGACCAGGGACGAGATGGGCCCGAGAGAATTGTTGATCTCGTGGCTGATGATGCGAATGACCTTCTTCAGGCTGACCACCTCGTGGCGGTTGATCTCCTGGGTGAGGCTGCGCACGGCGATCAGCGTCTGACCGTCTGCCAGCCGGCGCCGCGACAGGTGAAAGGTCTCGCGCCCACCGTCGCCGTCCACGCTGAAGAGCTCGTCGCCCTCCGCCAGCAGGGCCCGCCGCAGCGAGACCGGGGCCTGCGCGATCATCGACAGAAAATTCTGTCCCTCCACCGCCGCCCCGTCGAAGAACAGATCGCGCGCGGCGCGGTTGGTGAAGGCGATGTCGCCCGAGTCGGCAAAGAGCAGCATGGCCACCGGGGTGGTCTCCACCACCGTGCGCAGCACGGTCTCCCGCCGCTCCACCGTCCCGCGCTGCGCCCCGAGCTCGGCCTCGAGCGCGGCGGCTCGCCGCACCGCCCCGTCTCGGGCCCGCCGCGCCCCGCGCGCGAGCCAGCCCGCCACGCCGACGCCGACGAGGGCCAGGCCGGCGAGCGCCGTCGCGAAAGAGGTCACGACCTCGGACATGTCCACCGGGAGCGAGCGTAGCCGACCGGGCACACCCGGACCACCCCGCTCCTCGCTGGCCCACCTCGCCGGCCCACCTGGCTGGCCCGCCTGGCTGGCCAATGAACGGATGGGAGCGTACCTTGGGGAACCCATGCAAACCCACGCGTCTTCCGGTGCTCGGGAGCGTCCGGGTTTCGACGGCCTGGATTGCCGGCCCTGGGCGGAGCTGGGGGCCGCGGACTGGGAGGCGTGGCAGTCCATCGTCGATGCCAACCCCGAGCTGCAGAGCCCCTTCTTCTCGGCGGCCTTCGCGCGGATCGTGGGCCGAAGCTCGGACGACGTGTGGGTGGGCCGCCTGTGGGCGCACGGAGAGATCGTGGGGTTCTTCCCGTTTCACCGTCGCCGATTCGGCGTCGCGCACCCCCTCGGCCGCGGCCTGTCCGACCACCACGGGGTGATCGCCGGCGCGCGCCTGAAGCTCGAGCCCCGCGAGCTTCTTCGTCGCTGCCGGTTGCGGGCCTTCGAGTTCCATCACCTGCTCGCCGCGCAGACGTCCTTCTGCCCGTACGCGTCTGCCCACGCCGGATCGCCGATCGTCGATCTCGGGGCCGGGTTCGCCGAGTACCGGAGACGGGTCGATGGACGGTCGTCGATCTGGTCCAAGGTGGAGGCGGCTCGGCGCCGGCTGGAGCGCGCGGCCGGTCCGGTGCGGGTCGAGCTCGACTGCCGCGAGCGGCGCCTGCTGGAGCTGATGCGGTCCCTGAAATCGGCCCAGTACCATCGGACCGGCGGCCGGGACATCTTCACCGATGCGTGGACCAGACAGATCTTGCAGAGGGTGTTCGAGAGCCGAGAGCCCACCTGCGCCGGCCTCCTCTCGGTGCTCTGGGCGGGGGACCGGCCGGTGGCCCTGCACCTCGGGATGCGGAGCCGTGCCGTGCTCCATTACTGGTTCCCCACTTACGACCCGACCTTCGCGCGCCACTCGCCAGGGTCGATCCTGCTCGCGGATCTGGCCCGGGCGAGCAGTGACCTCGGCGTCCGGGTGGTGGACCTCGGCAAGGGAGACTCCGCCTACAAGGCCCGCTTCTCGAACGGCGCCATCCCCTTGCTCGAGGGGCGCGTCGAGCTCTCGTCGGCGATGGCCATCTGGCGGAGGGTCCGTGGTCTCGTCGCCCGCCTCGCCCGCCAGCACTAGTTTCGCGTGGATGAGTGGCCGACCGGTCGGGCGGTGACCCGATAGAGGTACAGATTGCTCCACCGCTCGATGGCGCCCTCGCGGCGATCGACCAGCGTGAAGGTGAAGGCCGCCTCGGCGGCGCGATCGATCTCGAAGATGGTCCTCGTGGACTGGGAGGACACGAGGTACACCGAGGCGGCGCCCGCCCGGAGGAACACGCTTCGCAGGCCCACCGAGTAGGACGTCGGAGTGCGGGCTTCGAGCTCCGTGTCCCACCGCAGGAAGGCCACCGATCGGTCGAGCCCCAGGCACGGGAGGGGACGGTCGGTGAAGGCCACCACCGTGTCCTCGGTCCAGACGTCGGTGACGAGCTCCGCGCCGGGGGGCACCTCCGCGATGAGCTCGCCCACCCTCGGAGCCTCGGAGAAGGCGGCCCGGGCGTCCCGCGAGACCGCAAACACGCCACCCGCCACCTGCAGCACCAGGAGCACGACGACCACGCCGTGCCCGCCCAGCGCAGACCGACCGGACCGGCCAGGCGGACCGGACCGACCTTGGCCGATCCGCGTGGCCGGTGTGGGACCGCTGGCCTCGTGGCAGCGCAGCCAGTAGGCCACCAGGAAGCCGATGTAGATGAAGCCGGTGTAGCGTGCGGTGGTGAGGGGGAAGGTGGCGGCCAGGGCGCAGGTGGCGAGCAGGTTGGCCCCGAAGACCAGCAGGCTGGCTCGGACCGGCCTCAGACAGACGAAGGCCCCGAGGACGAGCGCCAGGGAGATGAACGGGATCAGCATCCGGACGGCGCCGTGACCTTCGCCGAGCTCGACCAGGAACTCGGTGTTCCAGAAGTCGGGCCGCCACCAGGCCGGGATGGGCAGAAAGGCCCGCAGAGGCGCGCGAACGATGGTGTCGAGCTGGCGCGCCGCCTGCCAGGAGCGCACCCAGAAGCCCGCGTTCATGCCGCTGTCGGCCGGGGGAAAGATGAAGCACGCCGCCGGCAGCATGACGAGGCCGCCGACGAGGAGCTGCAGGGCGACGCCTCGACGCGCCGCCGCCCCCCGAACCGGGATGCGCAGCAACCAGCCGAGGTGGAGGCTGCCCGCCAGCAGCAGCGCCAGGAGGTGGGTGTTCGACGCCAGGGTGAGGAGGCCGTAGTAGACGACGATCCGACCCCTGAACGGCCGGCCGAGGAGGACCGCGCACGCCCCGAAGATGAGGAGAACCCCGAGGGCGTAGTTGCGCGCCAGGGTGCCGTACTCGAACCAGACGTAGTAGCCGAAGGGCAGGAGCGCCTTGACGACGGGGGGAAACGGAGCGGCGAGCAACACGAGGGCCACGACCCCGCCCCCGATCGCCCACCCGGCCGCCTGCAGGAAGCTCAGGCGGTGGGTGAACCTGGAGATGGCCGAGAGGATGGCGTACCACGCGGGCGGGTGACCCTCGTAGCGGGTGTTGGCCAACAGCTCACGCCACCCGGAGCTGGCCTTGGCGATGTTCCAGCTGTGAATCTCGTCGCCCCAGAGCTCGTGATGGGCCACCGAGTATCCGGCCGCGGCCAGGTAGACGACGAGCAGCAACAACGACAACCACCAACGGCGTCGCCCGGGCTCCCGCCCCATGTCCATGTTAGAAAGGGACCCCGGACGGCCGAGCCTGCCCCGGTCGCGAGGCGGTCATGCGCTTCATCGTCACCTCCGGCGAGGCTATCAGATCCCGATCCCGCGCTCCCTCTCATCATGACCTGCCCGCCATGACCCGTGTCCCCGCCACCGTCGGCATCGTGGTGCCGACGCACGGACACAACCCGTTCTTGCGGGACACGCTCGACAGCGTCGTGGCGCAGGCCTTC
The DNA here is from genome assembly GCA_964540815.1 of uncultured Myxococcales bacterium. Classification (GTDB taxonomy): domain Bacteria; phylum Myxococcota_A; class Polyangia; order Fen-1088; family Fen-1088; genus CAZIOH01. Next base: position 8,402 of record CAZIOH010000093.1, read on the forward strand.
GGTGACTGGGCCCTCGTCATCGTGGGCGATGGGGTGGCCGACACGACGGCCGTGGTCGCCGCGGAGTCGGCCGCCCGCGAACCGCGCATCCGCTTCGTCAGGCAAGAGCGCCAGGGCGTGGCGATGGCCAGAAACCGCGGTCTGGCGGAGCTGGGCGATGGCGTCGAGCTGGTGGCCTTTCTCGATCACGACGATCGCTGGCTCCCGGGGACTCTGTCGGTCCTCCTCGCGGCGCTGGCCCGCGCGGAGGGCGCGGTGGGCGCGCACGGGCTCGGACGCTTCATCGATGAGGCGGGGCAGCTCGTCCGGCGGGGCGAGCTCGAGCGCCATCTTCGGGATCGGCAGGGCGTCGAAGGCGGTCGGCAAGTCGCCTGGCCCCGGGGGCGGCCCACCAGCTTCGCGAACCTGGTCATCTGCACCTGCATCCCGGTGGGGACGGCGGTGATCCGGCGGGCCGCCATCGATCGCGTCGGTCCCTTCGACGCCCGCGCCGTTCCGGCGGATGACTACGACATGTGGCTGCGCCTGTCGCGCCTCGGGGACTTCGCGTTCGTCGACCAGGTGGTGATGGAGTACCGGCAACACCCCGCTCCCACCTGGATCAGACCCCGTGGTCGGACGATCGGCTTGCCTTACGTGCGCCGGAAGCTGGTGGCGTCGGCCGAGAACACCCCCGCCCAGGCGGAGATGGCCAGGCAGGGGTATCGCCTGTGTGAACGCGCCATCGTCGAGGGTGCCCTCACCGAGACCGTTCGCCTGGCGCGCGCGCGCCGCCTTCGCGCCGGCGCGCGACAGCTGGTCCGGGCCGTGCTGCACACCGGAGCGTATCTCCGCGCCGCGCGGGGTGAGACGCCGCCCCCTTCGCCGGCAGAGCCCCCGGCGGACCCGCCGCTGTCCATCGTCCTCGTCAGCTGCCCCTTCGAGCCCGGGGTCCGGGACCCGGAGGCGCTGCTCGGGCGCTACGCGACGCTCGGCCGGTGGAGCCAGGCTCTCCTCCGCGCGGGAGCTGGTTCGGTGACGGTGGTGCAGCGTTTCCACCGCGATGTGGAGCTGCGGCGCGAAGGCGTCCTCTACCGATTCGTGAGCGACGGTGGTCCACCCCTCGTGCCCCCGTGGTACTGGGGAGAGCGGGTGGTGCGCGCGATCGAGGCGGCCCTTCCGGCGGTGGTGCACGTGGATGGGTTGATCTTCCCGCTCCTCGTCCGCCATCTCCGCCTCCGGCTGCCGTCCCGCACAACCATCGTCGTGCAAGATCACGGTGGAATCCACGATGGCTCGGCGGGATTTCGCAGCCGCCGCTGGTGCGCGCTCCATCGGGTGGGGCTGCGCGCGGCGGATGGCTTCTTCTTCACGGCCGACGAGCTGGCCCGGCCCTGGCGTGCGGCCGGCATCCTCTCGGCCCGGCAAGGCGTCCACGAGATCCTGGAGAGCAGCACCGATCTCGGCGATGGTCCCGCCGTCGCTGCGGCCGCCGCCGGAGAATCCCGCCCGGCGTTGCCCGGGTCGCCCGCCCTCCTGTGGGTGGGCCGGCTCGATGCCAACAAGGATCCCCTGACCGTGCTCGCGGGATTCGAGCGCCTGCTCGCTGTCCGCCCGACGGCGTCGCTGACCATGGTGTTCAGCACCGCCGAGCTTCTGCCCGAGATCGAGCGCGCCGTCTCGCTCCGGCCGCGGCTCTCCGGGCACGTCCACCTGCGTGGCCGCCTGCCCCAGGCGGCGCTCGTCGGCCTGTACGCAGCGGCCGACGTCTTCGTGCTCGGCAGTCATCACGAGGGCTCCGGCTTCGCCCTGCTCGAGGCGCTGTCCTTCGGGGTCACCCCCGTCGTCAGCGACATCCCTGCGTTCCGGCGCATCCTGGATGGGGGCCGGGTGGGGGCCTTGTTCCCGGTGGGCGACGCCGGCGCGGCGGCGACCGCGATGGTGGCCTGCTCGCCGGCGGACGCCTCCCCGGAGGAGGCCGCCCGACGCCGTCGGGGCGTGCGTGCGTACTTCGACCGTGAGCTCGCCTGGCCGGTGGTCGGGGAGCGGGCCCTGGCCGCCTATCGCGCGGTCCGGGCCGCCGGCGTGGCGACCAGAGAAGCCAAAGGATGGCTGGGATGATCGGCGACGAGCCCGAGGGAGGGCCCTTGCGACGGTTCCTCGCGGACTACCACCGTCTGCGCGTCGAGGAGGGCTTTGCCTCGGATCATCCGGCCTTCGCGCGTCAGTTGCCCTTCCGCGACGCCACCGGACGCAACGCGGCCGTGTGGCGCGTGCGCGCGCTTCACTACCTCGTGATGCGGGCCGCCCTCGCCCTGCGCCCGTCGGGCCAGCGCATCCTCGACGTGGGCGCGGGCAATGGCTGGCTGGCGCGGCGGCTCGCCGGCACGCACCGGGTCACGGCCATCGACGTCGACGCCACCTCCGCCGGTCTCGGGGCCATCGACGATCCCCGGGTGCATCGGGTGCGCGGCGAGCTCGAGGCCCTTCCCTTGCGGGACGAGACCTTCGACGTGGTGATCGCCGCCGCCTCCCTGCACTACGCCGTCGATCTGGCGGCGGCCCTCGGCGAGCTCGCGCGGGTGCTGCGGCCGACGGGGATCCTGCTCATCGCCGACTCGCCCGTCTATCCGGATGGGCTCGCCCGCCACCGGGCCTGGCTCCGGACGCTCGAGTACTACGGCTCCCTCGGGGCCGCGCATCTGGCCCGGCGATACCACGGGCTGACCCGGGCCGAGCTCGACGGGGCCGGCCGCTTTCACTTCGTCACCTTGAGCCCTGGCCTCGGAACCTTGCGGGGGATGGTGGGGCGATGGCGAGCCGGAGCTCACGGGCCACGGATGCCGGTCCTCCTCGGGCGCAAGCTCCCGCGCCCGGGCGAATGAACCGCGCGCGCCTCTGCCTCTCGCGCCTCTCGTGCGGCTGGGCTCGGCTCGATGCGCTTCAGCTCGGGCCGGCCCCGAGGTCGGCGTAGATCCGCTCGAAGGCCCGCGCGGTCGAGGCCACGTCGTGCGCGCGTCCGAAGGCCTGGGCCGCCTCGGCCATCGCCCGGCGCTCCAGCCCGTGGTCGAGGAGGCGCTCGATGGCGTGGGCCAGGCCCTCGGCGTCGCCCGGGGCCACCACGGCGGCTGCCGCGGGCGCCATGGTGGCGAGCAGGCCCACCGCCGTACCCACCGTCGGCAGACCCGCCGACGCCGCCTCGAGCACCGCCACGGACTGGCTCTCGTAGCGCGAGGAGACCACCTGCAGGTGCGCGTTCCGATAGAACGGCGCCAGCTCCGGGTTGGGCAGGTGCCCATGAAATCGCACCCGCTCGCCCAGGCCGAGCGCGCGCGCCTCGGACTGCACCCGACCGCCGAGGGTGTCCTCGCCGATGCAGTCGAGCGTCACATCGGTGCCGTCCGCCACCACCCTCGCCACCGCGTGGAGGAGGGTGCGGTGGTCCTTGACCGGGTTGAGGCTGCCCACGTGGAGGAGCCGCCACGGCGGACCGACGGGCCGGCCGCCGGGCGAAGCCGCGAAGCGGCTCCCATCTATCCCGAGAGGAACCACCGTCGCGCGCGCTGCCGCCCACCCCGGCAAGAAGGTTCGAGCAAACTGGCTGCCGACCGTGACGGCGCGGGCGAGCCTCAGGGACAGGTCCAGGGTCCCGCGTCCCGCCAGCGACCGTGCGCCGCCGTAGCCGATGTCGGGGAGCCTGGCCGCCTCGCCACCCCCGACGCTCACCACCACCGGTCGCCCCGTACAGCGGCCGAGCGCGCCCGCCAGCAGCCCGGGCTCGTTGGCCCAGAACGCATGCAGGATCTGGAAGGGCCGAGCCCGGTCCGCGTCGGCCAGCTCCCCCGCCAGCTGGCGGGCCAGCCTGGCCAGCAACCGAAGGGTGCGGGCACGCCGAGGGGGATCGATGGTGGCCGGATCTCCGAGCTGGTGAACCTCGGCGCCTCCGATGAGATCGTGGGTCACCGGTCCCGGCCCGCCGAAGGCGAACACGTGCACCGTGTGGCGGCGGGCCAGCTCCTCGGCCAGGCTGACGAGCGCCGGGATGACGTTGTCCCGGCCCCCCGGGTGGAACCCTCCGGGCACGATGAGCGCGAGCTTCACGGTCGACCCCGCCGGCGGCGGGCCATCGACGGTGAACGGTAGGGGATCCGCGCAGCGTGATCAAGCCCGCTCTAACGTGTCACGCAGGCGGTGCGGGTGGTCCAGTCGGTGCCGCCCCGATCGTCGCGCACCACGAAGGTGAACGTCACGGGGAGGCCGGCCGCCGGGACCTCGGAGGCCTTGGGGGCCTCCCACTTCACCGTCACGGTGGTCTCGGCGGCGTTATCGGCGGCCTCCACGAAGGCGAACTGGCTCTGGAGCTTGCCGGCCGTCGTGAAGTGCGAGATCTGCAGACTCTCGCGGGCCGCCGTGGGCACCGGCGGATCTCCGAGCTGTGCCGTGAAGGTCTCCCGGTCGGAGCCTTCCGTGGTGGTCCCGATGAGGTGGTCCTTGGTTCCAGCCGGCATCCGCGGGCCGACCACGCACGGGTCGCTCGCCGCCGCCAGGGGCGCCCAGGGCTGACCGTCGAGGGTGAAGGCGCGATCGGCCGTCGGGTTGTGGTTGACGTCGGTGCCGAGCTCGAGGCCAATCGACACCGAGGCGGTGGTGCTCGCGCCGTCGCCGGTGCAGCCGGGGATGCCGCTGTCCGGGTCGAAGGTGGGGGTCGAGCCGACGCCCGCGCAGATCTGTCCGTACACGTTCAGGCTGGCCGCGCCGCCGAGCGCCTCTGCGGCGGGAGCGGTGAACGAGATTCGTGGGGGAGCGCTCGTCCCCTGGAAGACGGCCAGGGGAGCGCCTTTGCAGCCGAGCGCGACCTTGCCATCGACGGTGCCAGGAACGCACAGGGCGTAGGCCCACGCGAGCGGCGGCAGCGTGTCGGGTGCCGTGACGAGCCAGGTCACCTGGGCGGTCTCGCCCGGCTTCGGCGAGGCCCGGTCGGGCGCGCCGACCACCTCCACCCGGGCCCCGACCACGCGGGCCGTCTCGATGAGCGAGGCCGGGTCGAAGCTCGGACCACATCCGGCGAGGACCGAGCCGACCAGGACGGTCACGACGGTCGTCCCGATCGCCCGGGTCGTGATGCCTCGGCGAGCGAGGGCAAGGGCAAGGGCAAGTCGATGGCTGGTCTCGGGTCCGTTGGCGAAGCTGCGTACGCTGGTCGTCATGGTGCTTTCTCCTGTCTGTCGTCGCGGCTGGCTAGAGCTCGCCGCGGATTCCAAAGGTGGGGAGGATGGGGAGGCCAGAGACCACGCCCGACTGGGTGTAGTCGTAGTTGTAGCCGCGGCCCTCCTCGTTCTTTCGGTTGTAGGCGTTCTGCACGTCGAGGTAGAGGGCGAGGTTGCCGCTCGCGACGGCCCAGCTCTTCTCGACGCGCAGATCCAGCCGGTGAAAGGCGTTGCTGCGCGCGCTGTTGATGGCGCCGTAAACGGGCTTGTAGGTGTCGGTGTTGGCGTTGTAGACGCTGGCGACGGCGGGAGTGAGCGGGTTGCCGGTGACGTAGCGGAAGGTCCCCGACAGATCCCAGCCGCGGCCGAGCCGGTACGAGCCAGCCACGGTCAAGATGTGGGTCTGGTCCCAGTTGAACAGGCGCCACGTCGTGCCGTGATCGTTCCGCTCGCTGCGCGAGAGGGTGTAGGACAGAAATCCGCTCGACCGGCTGGTCGGTCGCAGCTTGGCCGACGCCTCGGCCCCGTAGATCCGGCCGATTCCATCGTTGTCGAGGTTCTGGCCCGGCACCGGGCTGTTCACGGTGAGAAGGCTCAGCCGCTTGTAGAACCCCTCGACCGTCAGCTTGAGCCGCGCACCGACGTCCTGTTCCACGCCGAGGCTGTAGTGCTGCGCGTGCGATGGCCGCAGGTGCGGGTTCCCGACGACCGGCAGGCTCTCGGGGAACTGAGGCGCCTGCGAGAAGAGGCCGACTCCCCCCTTGAGGGTGGTGGTCGCGGTGAGCTGGAAGCGGGTGGTGAGCCGCGGATCGAAGGTCCAGCGCTGGAGGTCGGAGGAGTAGTCGACGCGCCCGCCGGGGACCAAGGTCAGGCGATCGGTCGCCTGCCAGACCGCCTCGGCGTAGGCCGCCGGGCGGAACGAGTCGAAGCGGCGGTCGACCTGAACGTTCTGCTGACCGGTGAGAGGCCCGAAGGGGTTGGGATCACCGTCGAGCTGCGTGACGGCTGGACCGTTGTAGTTCCCGTTGAACCAGGTGTACGCGAGATCGAGCCCGCCTATCAGCCGCACCCGCTCGGACACCTGGTCGCGCCACTCCGCGCGCAGGAAGCTGTCGTACCCCGGGATCTGAAAGGTGAGCCCGGGGCCCACGCTCTGGTTGAACGAGTAGGGGCCGACCGACAGGTTGATCTCGTGCTCGATGGCGGTGCCGTACTGGTGCTGCCAGGTGAGCTGCCCCCGGTGGAACACGCTGCGCGAGCTGAGCCCACCGCGGATGGCGGGATCGGCGTCGTCGGGGTGGGCCAGGATCAGGCGGAGATCGTCGTAGGAGCCGTACACCATGGCCCGGAGGCGATCCCGGCTGCTCGGCTTGTACGCCAGCATCGCCTGGTAGTCCCAGTACACGGGGGCGGCGGTGACCTGGAGCTCGTCCTTCGGCACCAGCTTGTCGATGAACAGATCGATGTAGCTGCGCTTGGCGGCGATGGCGAACGACCAGCTCGGGCCGAGCGGACCCTCGAACAGGAACGAGCTGTCGACGAGGTTGATGTCGACCATCCCGTGCAGCCCGTCGGTCCTGGGATCGCGCACCGCCACGTCGATGATGCCGCCCATCTTCCGTCCGAAGCGGGCCGAGAAGTTCCCGGGATAGAGGTCGATCTTGGCGAGCAGGCGCGGCTGCACGAAGCTCGTCAGCCCCCCGAAGTGGTAGAGCCGGTACACCGGGGCCCCCTCGAACTGCACCTCCGAGTCGGCGGGCGAGGAGCCCCGGATGATCACGAACTCGGCCTGCGGCGAGCGGGCCACGCCGGGCATGTACTCGATGGCCTTCAATGGATCGCCGCGGGTGCCCGCCACGCGCAGCAGCTCGTCACCGCCGAGGCTGCGCTTGGTGACCTCGCGCGCGGGAGCCTCGATGGTGGCCGTCGCGCCGTATTCGAGCGCCGCGGGTCCGGCGCCCGTGGTCGGGCTGGCGCTCTCGAGGCGATAGGTCACCGAGGTGGTCGACCCCGGCGCGATCTCCTCCTCGGCGGTGAGCGGCGTCAGGCCCGAGGCCGCCAGCTTCACCTCGAACCGCCCGGGCGCCAGCTCGCGGAGCTGGAAGCTCCCGGCGGCGTCGGTGATCGCGGTGCGCGTGTCCTCGCCCGAGCCGCCCGACGCGCTCAGGGTGACCGCGGCGCCCTCGACGGGCTGGCCCGTTCCGCGGGCGAGGACGCGGCCGAGCAGGGCTCCCGTGGTGGCCGGGGCGGGGCCCGGGGCGAGATCGAAGGTGGTGCGGTACCGGATGCGCGCCGGGATGGCCTGCGCGCCGCGCCTCGCCGGCTCGAAGACGAACCGCCGGGCGGCATCCTCGGCGGCCTCGTCGAAGCCGTGCCCGGCCGGAGCGACCACCCGGGCCTGGCTGACGTGGCCGGTGACGTCGACGGTGAGCTCGAGCTCGACCTCGCCTTCGAGGCCGGCAGCCCGGGCCTCCGTTGGATAGGTGGCGTCCACGAACGTCACCAGCCTCGGTGGGACCGGCGCGCCGGGGGAGGAGGTGGGGGCGGTCGGCTCCGCGGTGGCCGCTGCCGCCGCGGTCGTTGGCGTTGGCGTCGGCGCCGGCTGCCCGAACGCCGCGTGCGCGAGCGCAGCCGTCGCGACGCCGACCGAGAAGGCGATGCGCAGGGCGATGCGAGATTTCAGTCTCATGAGGGGCTCCTTGTTTCGACCATCGAGTGGCGAAACGACCCCTCAGCAGCCGGCATGCCAGGAAAGACCTGAGTCGGGACGCAGGGTTCCAGGCGGAGGCGCGACACCTGTCCGCGGACAGGCTGCGGGCAGGTGTCCGCGACCTCCGCGCGGGCCCGGGCCGTGACCGGGACCTCAGTTTTCCGACGGGTGCGGCAGAAATTTCAGAGTCCTGACGTCCCGCCGCGCCCGGGAGTCGACCAACCTCGCGGAAAGACTCACCTCCGGCGGTTGGCACGGTTGCTGCGGAGGATGGTGTTCATGAGCCAAGATCCGCGATCGGAGAGTGGAGGGTTCCACCGTACGGGCCATACGACGCTGGCCCCCATCCGCCCGGTGGCCAGGCGATCTGCCGGCGCGGCGGGGCTGTCGGCCTCGTTGGTCCTGTCGGCCTTGGCCGTGCTGAGCAGCCTCGGCTGCACCGGGTCGGGGTCCGGTCCAGCCAAGCCGGCGACGCCCGGACAGACCTCCTTCGAAGGGGAGGAAGGGGCGAACGGGTCGGGCACCCGCAGCCCGAGCCAGGGGACTCTGGGCGGCTCGGTTGCCACGGCGGCCCCCGGCGCCGCCGCCGGCACCACCCCCATGGGCGCGATCGGAAGCAAGGACGCCGCCGCGGCGGCCCCCGCGCCGATGGGCCGGACCGGCGCGGTGGAGGAGGCGGACATCTACCGCATCGATCACAACCGCCTCTTCTATCTCAACACCTACAAGGGCTTCGTCGTCTACGACGTGGCGGACGCCAAGAACCCCAAGCGTCTGTCGCAGCTGCCGGTGTACGGGTACCCGATCGAGATGTTCGTCCAGGGCAACGTGGTCTACGCCCTGCTGCGCGACTCGCTCTACATGTCCCAGGTCAGCGGCAAGGTGCAGTTCGAGCGACGCAACGTCTCCCAGCTGGTCGCCATCGACATCACCGACGTGGCGAACCCGCGGGTGCTGAAGTCGGTCGACATCGTGGGCGAGCTGCGCGAGGGCGTCTCGCGCAAGATCGAGAACACGATCTACGTCGTCTCCTACATCCCGCAGTCCTACTACTGGGGCTGGCGGTACGAGCTGACCACCCCCACGACCGAGCAGGCGTGGGTCTATTCCTTCAACGTCGCCGACCCCACCAACCTCGTGCTCGCGCAAAAGCTGCAGATCTTCCAGGGCGGCAGCGTGAACGAGACCGATCCGGTGACGGGGGGTCAGGTCAGCCGGTCCTTCTCCGACGTCGCCATCGCCGCCACCAGCAACGCCCTCATGGTGGTCGAGAACTGGTACCTGTCCACCTGGAGCCCGGGCAGGAGCACCGGCAACGGCACGGGGACATCCGGACAGTGGACCTGCGGCAGCTACGCCGGCGACCAGCGGGCGGTGGTGTCGATCATCGACATCAGCGATCCGTCGGGGGCCATCCGCCTGCACACCAAGTTCGAGACGCGCGGCAGCCTGACCGACCAGTTCAAGCAGACCTACGTGTTCGACGACGCCACCAAGAAGGGGACCTACTACGGCATCTTCGCGCGCCAGGCCTGGACCTCGACCGCCAACTGCAGCGGCACGCAGTTCGTGCAGAACACCATGGAGTCCTGGGACGTGAGCGACGGCAACGCCCCCGCCAAGCTGTCGAGCCTCGACTTCGGCAAGCCCGACGAGACGGTGCGCGGCAGCGCCTTCGACGTCACGCGCCAGGTGGCCTACGCCGTCACCGCCCAGTCCATCGATCCCCTCTACGCCATCAGCTTCGCCGATCCGACCAAGCTGACCGTGCGGTCGTCCATCGACGGCCTGAGCGGCAGCGTCAGCCTCTTTCGACTGGTCGAGGGCAATCAGTACCTGGTGGGCATCGGCCAGGACACCAGCCAGACCTGCACCGGCTTCCAGGGCAACGAGGCCCGACACAGCGTCGGCATGGCGGTCAGCCTGATAGACGTGCGCAACCTGGACGCCATCCGGCTCGTCCAGCGGCAGTGCGTCGCCGTCGACGGGGACTGGGTCAGCTCCGAGATCAACTGGAACCTCGACCAGGCGCACAAGATGATCGGCATGCAGACGGAGGGCAACACCACCGTCATCACCATCCCGGTCTCCTACGCCAAGAAGGCGCAGGACACCGGCTGGTGGTGGTACCAGACCCAGACCGCCGTGGGGATCATGTCCTACGACGTCACCAAGTTCGATCCGGCCAAGGCGCCGGCGGACCAGACGGTGATCCAGAACTACGGGACCCTGGTCCATCCCAACGGGGAGGTGCGTCGCACCATCGTGTTCACCCACGAGGACCCGACGACCCCGCGCCGGATGCTCATCAACCTGTCCGACACGCACATCTCGATCGCGGACATCCAGGATCTGCAGAATCCGGTGATCCAGTCGGTGGTGGAGGTGGCCCCCTACGTCGATCGCGTCTTCACCTACGGCGACTACGTGGTCGAGTCGATCACCGACATGGGCGGGGCGTCCTACTCGGCGTCGAGCGGCCTGACCGAGTTCCGCGTGCGGCGCGCAGGGACCGATCCCGAGACCGGTGAGATCGTGTCGCGCTTCTCGGCCGTCGGGGTGCAGAACGTGGTCCCCCATGGCGAGCAGCTGATCGTCTTTCGCAACATCCAGCAGGACGTCACCAAGGCCGCTCCCTCCCCGATCGCCGCCCCGGTCAACCTCACGAACATCCTGGTGTGGGATCTCAGCGATCCCACCGCCCCGCGGCAGATCGGCAGCGTCGACACCAGCGAGTCGCTCTATCCGTACTATCCCTACTTCTGCGGGTTCGGAGGTGGCTACTGGTTCTGGTACGGGGGAAGCTCGTGGGTCGGTACCACCGACGCCCTCGTCTTCCTGGGTTACACCTACGACAACGCCAGCCGGACCTCGGGGCAGAAGTTGACCACCGTGGATCTGGCGAACCCGGCCGCGCCGGTGGTGTCGAGCGCCCCGATTCCCGTACGCACCGACCGCTCCTGGGCGGGCCTGGTGACGGATGGCGCCGACGGCGCGGGCTTCTTCCTGAACCTCTGGGACCACGTCGGCTACCGGCAGGTCGGCAACTATCAGTTCGAGAAGACCCGGCACTATGCGCAGCGCTGGCATCGGGCGACCGCTCCGGCGGCCGGCACGGTCTGGGAGGCTGAGCCGGCGGTGAACCTGCCGGGGACCCTGATCCGGACCTGGATGCACGCGTCGGGGGGGCGCGCGTACCTGACCACGGACGTGGTCAACTCCCAGACCACCGACAGCACCGGAGCCCCCGTCTGGCGCTCGGACACGCAGCTCAACCTCTTGCGGGATCTGACCGCGGCGGGCCAGCCGGGACTGGCCGAGCTGGTGGACACCGCGCGCTTCAGCGACCAGTCCGTGAGCGATCTGGTCGTCGAGGGCAACGCCCTCCTGGTCAACGTCAATCCGTCCTACGGGTACTTCTACGGCGGGGGCGTCGTCAGCGGCGGCGCTCCGACGGCAGGCAGCGGCGTGGCGGTGAGGACCGCGGCGCTGACGCTCGACGACACCTCGGACCGGCTGGAGATCTTCGACCTCGGCGGCTTCAAGCTCGACCGGGTGTACGACCAGGCCACCGGCACGCAGGGCGTGCAGTTCATGGGCACGCACAACGGCCAGCTCTACATGAACATCGTCGGAGACGGGATCCTCGACGTGGACGTGACCAACCCGAGCGGGCCGGTGGGCAAGCAGTTCCTGCGCACGCTCGGGTGGGCCAACACCATCGCCTTCTCGGGCGACGAGGCCTACGTCGCGTCGGGGTACTTCGGCCTCTACCGCTTCCCGCGCGACGCCGCGTCCTCCCTGCCGATCGCGGCTCCGATCACCGCCCCGACCGGGCCTTGACTCGAGGTTGAAACCGGGGGGTGGTCGCTGGGTCAGGGGGGATGACGCTCAGAACTTGCGGAAGAGCGACTCGTCCACCGGCTCCAGGCCGGCGATGGCTCCGTTGGTGCCAGTGTTGCCGATGCCTCCGTTGCTGGCGCCGCCGGCGCTCCGCGGTCGCGATGGGGCGACACGTCGCGGAGGATCCAGGCGAGATGGGCTCGGCTTGCGCGGGGTCAGCGCCGGGCTCGGGGCTCCTCCCCGCGCGCGGGTCACGCTGAAGAACGAGATCGAGTGCTGCAGGTGCTGCGCCTGGTTGCTCATCGCCCCGGCCGTGGCGGCCAGCTCCTCGGAGGCGGAGGCGTTCTGCTGGGTCGTCTGGCTGAGCTGGCCCATGGCGGAGTTGATCTGCGAGACCCCTTCGACTGTTCTCCTCGACCGAGGCGCTCGACTGCTCCACGCTCGCGGCCTGCTCGCTGGTCGCCTGCGAGAAACTCTGGGCGGTGGCGGTCAGCTCCCCGGCCGCGCTCGACAGCGTCTCGGCGCCGGCGCCCACCTCGGTGACCACCTCTGCCAGCTTCTGGACCGTCCGGTTGGCGTAGTCCTTCAGCTCGGCGAAGGACCCCTCATGAGGGCCGCCACCAACCCGAACGCGAGCGTGAGGCGTGTACCAATCTTGAAGTTGCTGAGCATGGGATCTCCTCGGGTCGGCTTCGCCGCGCACGGAATGTCACGTCGTGGCGATCGGACAGCAGAGATCTCCACCCCAGCCTCGCCACCACAAATCTCCGAGCGGGAGCGGATCGCACTCACCCGGATGCCACCCGGGTTACCGGCGAACCCGCGGGGCCCTTGAGGTCGGCGTGTGGGTCTTCCGCGTGCACTGGAAACCCTGGGGTCTCGGCGCCTGCCAGACCGAGCAGGTGCGTCCATTGCTCACCGTAACCGCGGCGGTTGCCCGGCATCCGAGAGAGATGGACGACCAGCTTCCCGCCCGGGCGCGGCCCCTCACGATCGACGTGTTCTCGGACATCGTTTGCCCGTGGTGCTTGGTGGGCAACGCGCGCCTCGAGCGCGTGCTGGCCGGGCTCGAGGCAGCGGGGGCGCTGGCGGAGGGTGCGGCGCAGGTCCGTCACCGTCCTTTCCTGCTCGATCCGGCGACGCCGCCCGAGGGGAAGGACATTCCGGCCATGCTGCGTCGGAAGTACGGGGTGGAGCCGAAGGCGCTGTGGGCGCGGCTCGAGGCCGAGGCCCGAAAGTCGGGGATCGAGCTCGATCTCTCCCGGCAGCCGCGCTCCTACCCGACCATCGCCGCCCACACGTTGGTCCGGCACGCCGGGGCCCGGGGGACCCAGCGGGCCCTCGTGCGGGATCTCTTCGCAGCGAACTTTCTCGAGGCGAGGAACATCTCCGATCCCGCCGTCCTCGGGGAGCTCGCCAGCCGGCACGGGTTCACGCCGGCCGAGGCCGCCGAGTTGCTCGACAGCCCGTCGGAGCGCGAGCTCACCCGGGCCGAGGCGGCCGAAGCCAGCGCCCAGGGGATAACCGGGGTCCCCTTCTTCCTGATCAACGGACACCTGGCCGTCAGCGGGGCCCAGCCCGAAGAGGTGCTGCGCACGGCTGTTGCGCGCGGCCTCGCCGAGATCTGATCGCCCGGCGCCCCGCCCGCCGCCCGGGCGGTCACTTCGCGGCGCCCTCGCCGCGAAGTCGGTCGAGGACCATGCGCGCGCGGTCGGGATAGTCGGTGTAGATCCCGTCCGCTCCCAGCCGGAAGAGCCGCTCCATGGTCGGCGCGTCGTTGATGGTCCAGTACACCACCGCCATCCCGACGTCGTGGGCGGCACCGATCACCCCGCGGGTGTCGAGCGCCAGCCCGCCCCCGGCGAGCGGCGACGCGAACACCGCGTAGATGGGACAGGCCGCGTACCCGAGGCCGGCCTTGGCGCCGAGCACGAAGCACTTCGCCGCCCCAACGGGCAGGTAACCCGCCACCCTCGGCAGCGCGCTCCGGATCCGCGTGGCCTCGTCGTCGTTGGCGGAGCCGACCACCATCCGGTCGAGGTGGCCGGTCGCGCGCAGGGCATCGCTCACCGCGCGCTCGATCCCGGGCTGCTTGACCTCGACGCTCATGAAGGTCTCGGGCGGCAGGGCCGCGAGGATCGCCCGGAGGGTGGGAATGACGTACCCCTTGCCCCGAAAAGGAAACCGGATGGGGTCGGCGTGGTGGCAGGTCCCGGTATCGTCGGTGCCGTCGCCCTGGTCGGGCGTCGCGCAATAGCCCGCGTCGAGGGCTTCGAGCTCGGGCAAGGTCAGATCCGTCACCTTGCCGGTCCCATTGGTCGTCCGGTCGACGGTGTCGTCATGCAGGACCACGAGCTGGCCATCGCGGGACATGTGCACGTCGAACTCGATGACCGCGGCGGGGTTCCGCGCGTGGGTCGCGAGCATGACGGGCAAGGTGGCCTCGGGGCCAGTGCCGCCACCCCCGCGGTGCGCGAAGATGATCGGGCGCCGCTGCGAAAGGATGAAGGGGTGGAGGGGAACCACGCTGCGGCACCCGGCCAGCGCGGCGGCGACCAGCCACAGGACGGAGACGAGCCGGAGCGGGAGCGAATGAGCCGGGGAATCCTTCACGAGGTCCATCAAATGCGCACGTGCATGTCACGTCAAGGTCGCGCGAGAGGCGGATCTCCGCCCCTATCCCCTCTCCGCGGGGCGAGGGGATAGGAGGAATGGAAGCGCGCTTGGCTTTCCGACTCTCCTCGCTCCCGGCCGAACTCCGACGTCCGAGACCTCTCGACCGACCGGCAGCGGTCCTAAGTGAGCTGCGCCTGGATCTCGCGGTCCAGCGACCCGAGGGGGAGCGAGCGCTCGACCGCGCCACACTTGACGGCCTCCTTGGGCATGCCGTAGACGACGCAGGTCTCCTCGTCCTGCGCGACGGTCCGGGCGCCGGCCTTGCGCATCTCGAGCAGCCCGGCGGCCCCGTCGTCGCCCATCCCGGTCATGATGATCCCGAGGGCGTTGGAGCCGGCGGCCTTGGCGACCGAGCGGAAGAGGACATCGACCGACGGCCGGTGGCGGCTGACCAGCGGTCCGTCCACCACTTCGACGAAGTACTGTGCGCCGCTGCGCTTGAGCAGCATGTGCCGGCCGCCGGGGGCGATGAGCGCGCGCCCCGGGATCACCCGATCGCCGCTGGCGGCCTCCTTCACCTCGATCTCGCTCAGGCTGTCGAGCCGCGCCGCGAAGGCGGCGGTGAAGGTCTCTGGCATGTGCTGGACGATCACGATTCCGGGTGACACGCGCGGCAGGCGGGTGAGCACCTCCTGCAGGGCCAGCGTGCCGCCGGTCGACGTGCCGATCGCGACCACGCGCTCGGTGGTGCGGATCATGGCCGAGCTCGCGGCCGCCGTCGGCGCCGCCAGGATCACGTCCGCGGTGTGCTTCTGGCGCACCTCGGGCACCGGGTGGCGCGGCGCGAGCCGCTTGACGTTGGCGCGCCCGGCGGCCTTGACCACCGCGATGACGTCGTTGGACGCATCGGCCAGGTACTGCTTGACGCCGAGCTTGGGCTTGGTGATGACCGCCACCGCCCCGGCGCCGAGCGCCTCCATGGTGGTCTGCGCTCCCTTCTCGGTGAGCGTCGAGCACATGACCACCGGGGTCGGTCGCTCGGCCATGATCTTCTTCAGGAAGGTGATGCCGTCCATGCGCGGCATCTCCACGTCGAGCAAGATCACGTCGGGCCACGCCACGCGCATGCGCTGCATGGCCGCCAGCGGGTCGCCGGCCGCGCCGACCACCGTGATGCCCGGATCCGCCCTCAGCAGCTCGGTCATGACCTGGCGCACGACCGCGGAATCATCGACGATGAGCACCTTGATCATCCTGCTTCTCCTTGCTGCACCCCGGCCGCCTTGCCCGGGCCCGGTCGCCGCACCCACACGTCGCCCGTGCGGATGTCGAGCACCACGTTGCGGTGGCCCACCCCGAAGAGGCTCTCGGAGACCACCCGCACCCCGAGGGCCCGGACCAGCTCGCGGGCGGCGTCTCCGTTGACGCGTCCGACGCTGGTCGGCCCCCCGAGGGACAGCCCGGGGAACATGTTGCCACCTCCGAAGAGCTTGGCCTGGCATTCCCCGACCCGCACGCCCGCCCGGGCGAGTCCCTCGGCCATGAGGGCCACGGCCTCGTCGCCATAGCGGCCGTCGAGCTCGCCAGAGGAGCTGGTGCCGCGGTTCGCCAGCAGGAAGTGCGACATCGCCCCCACCCGCCGCGCGCGATGCCACAGGGTGATGGCGACGCAGGATCCGAGCAGGGTGCGGATGCGGAAGGTGTCGTCCCCGACGAAGTGCTCCCCGGGCTGCAGGAAGATGTCGATGGCGGAGGCGGAGGCGGCTCGCACGGGTCAGACCTTCCGATAGATCGAGGGTCCCGTCGCGCGCACGGCTTCGCTCACGCCGTTCAGGCTCTCGGAGTGGCCGATGAAGAAGGTGCCCCCCGGCTTGAGGGCCGCGAGCACGCGCGCGACGACCTGCCGCTTGGTGTCCTGGCTGAAGTAGATCATCACGTTGCGCAGGAAGATCACGTCGAACCTCCCGAGGCGGGGCGGCAAGGCCCTGTCGAGGTTGACTTGGAGGAACTCCACCCGGCTGCGCAGGCCGCGCTCGACGAGCACGGTCCCGGCCTGATGCCCGATGCCGCGCAGGCAGAAGCGGCGGCGATAGGCCTCCGGGACCTGACGGGTCCGCTCGTCGGGGTAGTGGCCGCGGCGCGCCCGCTCGAGGACCCGCAGGCTGATGTCGGAGCCGACCACCTGCCAGGGCCGATCCCCGAGAGCGTCCGCCAGCACCATCGCGACGCTGTAGGCCTCCTCGCCGGTGGAGCTCGCGGCGCTCCAGACCCGGAAGGGCCCGGCGCCGCCCCGGGAGGCGCGGGCCGTGGCCCCGAGGAGATCGAAGTGGGTCGACTCCCGGAAGAAGTAGGTCTCGTTGGTGGTCAGCAGGTCGACCGCCGTCTGGACCTCGGCGGGCTCGGTGCCGCTGGCGAGCAGCCGGAAGTAGTCGGCGAAGCCGGCGGCGTTGCGCTCCTGCAGGCGCCTGCCGAGGCGCCCGGCGACCAGCAGCTTCTTGGAGGCCGCGAGCGAGATGCCGGCGGCCTCGAAGATGAACCGCTGGAACAGCCCGAACTCGCGGTCGCTCAGCTCGTACAAGGCGGCTCGAGCCTAGTACTTGGCGAAGTGGGCTTCGTCCGGCTCGTCCGCCACCGCCAGGGCCAGGTTCGAGGCGGACTTGGCGCTCGGGGGACGCTTGACGCCGTTGCGATGGGCGCTGGGCGGGGCCTTGCGTTGCAGCAGGCTCACCACCTTGGTCCGCGACGCGCCGTCGAGGCGGAAGAACGCCATGGTGGTCTGGAGGTGCTCGGCCTGGCTGCTCATGGTCTCGGCCGTGGCCGCCAGCTCCTCGGAGCTGGACGAGTTCTGCTGGGTGGTCTGGCTCAGCTGGCTGACGGCCGAGTTGATCTGCCCGACGCCGGAGGCCTGCTCCTGCGAGGCCGCGGTGATCTCCTGGACCAGATCCGAGGTCTTCTTGATGCTCGGGACCATCTCGTCGAGCAGCTTGCCGGCCTTCTCGGCCAGCTCGACGCTGCTGCTGGCCACGGTCCCGATCTCCTGGGCGGCCACCTGGCTGCGCTCGGCGAGCTTGCGCACCTCTGCGGCCACCACCGCGAACCCCTTGCCGTGCTCGCCGGCCCGGGCGGCCTCGATGGCGGCGTTCAGCGCCAAGAGGTTGGTCTGGTAGGCGATGTCGTCGATGATCCCGATCTTCTGGGCGATCTGCTTCATGGCCACCACGGTGGCCTTGACCGCCTCGCCGCCCTCGATCGCCTGGCGGGCGGCCTGGGTGGCCATGCCGTCGGTGACCTTGGCGTTCTCGGTGTTCTGGGCGATGGAGCTGGTCATCTCCTCGATCGAGCTGCTGGTCTCCTCGGCGCTGGCGGCCTGCTCGCTCGAGGCCTGCGAGAGGGACTGGGCGGTCGCGCTCACCTCCCCGGAGGCGCTGGCGAGCGCATCGGCCCCGCCGTTGACCTCGGAGACCACCTCGGCGAGCTTGGTGATCATCCGCTGCATGGCCACGAGGAGCTGACCGGTCTCGTCCTTGGACTCGGACGACAGCTTCATGGTGAGATCGCCGTCGGCCAGACGGCTGGCGGCGCTGACGGCCTCGCCGAGGGGCCGGGTGATGTTGCGGGCGATGAAGAACCCGATCAGGCTCACGGCCAGGACCGTGGCCAGCGCGACCGAGAGGGAGATCGTGGTGGCCGCGCTCTTGGCCGCCACGGCGACCTCGGCGGCCTTGAGCCCGGCGTTCACGTTGATCTGGCGATGGGCCATGAAGGCATCCCATACCTTGGCGGCGAGCGCCTGGTTGGCCAGCAGGAGGTCACGGCCCTCGTTGCTCTTTCCCTGGCGGGAGAGGGCCATCGCCCGCTCGCGGGTACCGTCCCACTCGATCAGGGCCGCGCGCGAGGCCTCGAGGCCGGCCCGATCCCGGTCGTCGGCGATCATCCCGGTCTGCTCGTACTTCTTGAAGGCGTCGTCGACCTTGCGGCGGTTCTCGTTGATCTTGAGCTCGATCTCCGCGCGCTTGCCCTCATCGGTCACGGCCAGGTGCTGCCACAGCTGGGTGCGCAGCAGCGCCAGGTTGGCGAAGGCCTCGTCGATCACCACCAGGCTGGGGACGGTGTTCACGTTGGCGAAGTTGGCGGACTCGTAGACCTTCCCGATCTGGTTCTGTCCGACGGCCACCAGCAGCAGGATCCCGAGCAGGCCGGACACCACGAGCGCGATCATCTTCTTTGCGATTGTCATTGGGAAACCTTGGGTTGAGTGGAGAGGGCCGGGGTTCGGGATCGAGGATCGAAGGTGCCGAGCCGCGGAGTCATGGCGTCGCGCCGATCCGGAAGGTGGCAGAGGCTGTCGGCTTGCCGCCGAGCTCGCCGGAGGCGGCCAGCTCGGACTCCGAGAGCACCCGCTCCGGATTCAGGATGATCACGAAGCGGCCGTCGATCTTGCCCATGCCGCTGATGAACTCGCTGCGCACCATCGCACCCATGCTGGGGGCAGGCTCGATCTCCGAGGCGGGGATGTCCAGCACCGCGTTCACCGCGTCGACGATCATCCCGACGTCCCGGGACTCTCCCCGGACCTTGACCTCCGCGATCACGATGCAGGTGCGCCGGGTGATCTCCGCGGGCTTCTCCGAGAAGCGCGCGGACAGGTCCACCACCGGCAGGACCGCGCCGCGCAGGTTGATCACCCCCCGCATCCAGCTCGGCATCATGGGTACCGCGGTGACCTGGCCGTACTCGATGATCTCCTTGACCGCCAGGATGCGAATCGCGAACTGCTCGCCCCTCAGCATGAAGGTGAGGTGCTGGGCACCCGCTCCGTCCACCCCCCCGGCCCGCTCGGTGGGCGCGGGGGTCGATTTTCCACTGGCGTTCATCTGGGGATCTCCTCTGCCGTGGGAGCGGCGGGGGTGGGCAGGTTTCTGGGGATCGATCGGGGCGACGGAGCCAGGGCCTGGCCTGGGGAGCCCAACTTCTGGTCGGACCTCCAGCTCGGACGAGCGTTTTCCCGCGCCTGCTCCACCAGCGCGGCCACGTCCAGGATCAAGGCCACCTCGCCGTTGCCGAGGATGGTCGAGCCGCCGACGCAGGTCACCCGGTCGAAGATGTCGCCGAGCGGCTTGATGACGGTCTGGAACTCGCCGAGCA
>CAZIOH010000094.1:0-1922 GCA_964540815.1 uncultured Myxococcales bacterium
CCTCGGCCCCCTCCGCCTCGGCCCCCTCCGCCCTCGCCACCCCCAACCTCTGACCCAATCTCCGAGACGTCCCTGACCCCCCTTTGTTCTTTGGGCATTCAGTAGGCGTCGGCGGACGTGTTCGAAGAGGGCAGCTTAGAAGGCGGCCGACAAGCCGGGTCGATGGCGAAGCCGCACCGAGGACCGGAGCGGAGCATACTTGTGCGTATGTGAGCACCGGACCGGAGGTGCGGCGCAGCCAGCGGCCCGGATCGTCGGCCGTCCGTCGAGCGAGAGGTAGCGCTCACGTGTACCTGAGACCGTCGGCGGCGTTCATGCGGCTGGCGCGTAGGGACGGGTAGAGCGTGGCCAGCACGCAGATGGCCAGCGTGGCCGCCGCGACGGCCACGATCTCGCGCGGTGAGATCTGCACCGGGAGGCGACCGATGAGGTACACCTTGGGGTCGAGCGGGTAGCCGTACAGCTGCGCCAGCTCGCACACGAGGAGGCCGTACCCGATGCCGAGCACGGTGCCGACCGCCCCCACGCTGGTCCCGGCGATCAAGAACAGGCGGGCGAGCATGGCGCTGCGGGCCCCCATGGACTTGAGGATGGCGATCTCCCGCACCTTGGACAGCACGATCATGGTCAGGGAGGCGATGATGTTGAAGGCGGCGACCAGGATGATCAGCACCAGCAAGAGCGAGATGATCACCTTCTGCATCTTCAAGGCCGTGAACAGATTGTGATTGAGATCTTGCCAGTCGACCACCCGGTAGGGTCCGTCCAGCCGGCGCCGCACCTCCTTGGCCATGGCGATGGCCTGGCCAGGATCGGCGAACCGCAGCTCGACCCCGAAGACCGATTGGCGGGCGCTGGCCAGCTTGCGCGCGTCCGCCAGGCTGACATAGGCCAGGCGGGTGTCGTACTCGTTGAACCCCATCTGGAAGCGCCCCACCACCCGGAACAGGAACGAGGGCGGCACGATGTCCCCGGCGTTGCTGAAGGGGATCATGATCGAGACGCAGTCCCCCACCCCGGCCCGCAGCCGGTGCGCCAGTTCCACCCCGAGCACGATGCGCCCGGCCGCCTCCACCTGGGGTGGAGGCGGCGCGGGCCCTCGAACGGACGGGCTCGCCCGGCCCGCCACCTTGACGGCGCAGGTGGCCGGACGCGCCAGATCCTCGATGTGGCCCTCGATCAGCGCCCTCCGCAGATCGTCGGCGCCTTGCGCGAGGTCGATGCCCTTGAGGTTCGCGCCCACCCCCCCGACCATCACCTCTCCGGCCGAGAAGAGAAACTTGGCCTGGCGCACGACTCCCGGCAGCCCCGCCAGCTTCTTCTGGATCTCGTCCGCCTCCACGCTGTCCACGTCCACGTCGCCATAGGGGATCACGATGAGGTGGGCATTCAGCGCCAGGACCTTGTCCTGGAACTCGCGCTCGAAGCCGCTGGTCACCGCCAGCACCACGATCAGCGACATGACCCCGAGGACCACCCCCATGGTCGATACCGTGGTGAACACCGAGAACAGGCGCAACAACAACCCCACGATGAACGACAGGCTGAACCCCAGCGCCATCACGACCGACGCCGTCTCGAGGCTCCGCCAGCGCCCCCGACTCGCGAAGAACCCGACCATCGACAGCGCCAGGGCGGCGAGCGAGCCCCAGGTGACCCGCCGCAGTCGGCTCACCCGTCGCGCGTCCTGGTGGCGGTGCAGGTAGCGAAGGCCAGCAAAGCGCTCGAAGGGTTGCAGGAAGAGCCCGAGCAGGCCCGCCGCCATCAGGCCACAGAGCGCCAGCGTGACCGCCGGCCGCTGGAGGGCAGGCGTGGCCAGCGCGGCCACCGCCACGGCGCCGGCGACGGCCAGTGCGATCACGCTGAGCGAAAGACGACCCACCCGACCACGTTACCAGATCGCTCCAGAAGTCAGGTCCCCC
>CAZIOH010000094.1:2022-27861 GCA_964540815.1 uncultured Myxococcales bacterium
TCCTCGTCCTCGTTCCCCGTCGCGTCCGGTCATGAGACGAATACGGCGCCGGCGACGGCGACGAGAACGAGGACGTGCTCGAGGGCGGACCCCCCCCGCGCGCCCGCGCCGTCGTTCCTACGTTTCTTCACTCCTCCGCTGATTCAGTCGTCGCGCGGCCTGCTCCTCGGTCGCCACGTGACGGTCGAGACTCTGCCTCTCGGCGCGGGACCGCCGGTACGCCTCCGCCGCCGCGCGCTCGCGGGCCACCGCCCGCGCGAGCTCGGTGGCGCGAAACTCCCGCCAGGTGCGCTCGGCCTCGAGCTGCTCGAGGCGCAGCCGCTCGCGGAATCGAGCCCGCTCGGCCAGGGCACGGCCCGAGGTCGCCTCGCCGGGCGCCCGGTTCTGGGCGCCCTCGACCCGCGCGAGTCGCTGGTGCGCCGCCTCGACCTTCGCGCCCCAGGCCTCCGAGGCTGCCTCGGCCCGCTCGCGGGCCGCGATCGCCGCGCCGAGCGCGCGCCGCGCCTCGTCCTCCTCGAGACGCCGCAGCTCCTGCAGGGGTTTGAGGCGCTGGCCCGGCATTTGAAAGTCTCCCCGACCCCAGGCATCCTAGTCCCATGTCCCAGATCTCCGCGACCCATCTCGACGGGCCCGCGCCGTCCCTGATTTCAATGCTCGGCGCCTGACGACGCCGAGCATTGGCCCTCCCGCGCCTCGCCAGGAACAAAGATCCCCCGCCGACATATGCCACGTACTTCTGGGACAGGAGACTCGCAGCCCAGGTCTCCAGAAGCCGCCGCCCGACGCTACCGGATCGAGCGGTACCTGACCGAGGGTGGCATGGGGGCCATCTACCTCGGCAAGAAGCTGGGTTCGGGCGGCTTCGAGAAGGAGGTGGTCCTCAAGCAGCTCCTCCCCGAGTACACCGCCCGGCCCGAGTTTCGCGACCTGTTCTTCCGGGAGGCGCGCATCTCGGCCACCCTCGATCACGCGAACATCGTGCACACCTTCGATCTGGTCGAGTCGGATCAGTCGTTGTTCATCGTCATGGAGTACGTGCGCGGCGCCGACCTGCGCACCATCGTGCGGCGGGCCCGCCAGCGCCGCCGCGAGCTGTCCCCGGCCGCCGCGGTCCACATCGCGCTCGGAATCCTCACCGGCCTGTCATATGCCCACACCCGGCGAGACGCCGCTGGCAACTCCCTCGACATCATCCACCGCGACGTCTCCCCCTCGAACATCATCTGTTCGGTGCAGGGAGAGGCCAAGCTCTCCGATTTCGGCATCGCGCGCGCCTCCACGCACTCGTCGGTCTTCTACCGGGTTCGCGGCAAGGTGGGCTACATGTCCCCCGAGCAAGCCCGCAACCTGCCGATCGACCACCGCTGTGATCTGTTCTCGCTGGCGGTCTGTCTCTACGAGTCGCTGAGCGGTGAGCGCCTGTTCGTCGGAGATCTCACCACCCCGGCCGAGGCGATCTACGGGCACGCGATCCTCCCGCTCTCGCAGAAGCGCGCCGGCATCCCGGCGGCCCTCGACGCGGTCCTGGCCCGCGCGCTGGCGCCGGAGCTCGCCGATCGCTACGCCACCGCCGCCGAGTTCGCCGACGCCCTCCGCACCGTGGCCCACCATTCGGGGATCGCGTTCTCGGCCCCCGAGCTCGCCGATCACCTGCAGGAGATCCTGGGCAGCGACGCGTCTCGCTGGCTGCGGGACGAGCCCGCCCCGGAGCTGGCGTCCGCCGAGCCTCCGAAGGTCCCGGCCGCCAGCGTGGGCCTGGTCGGAAAGGAGGCCGCGTCGATCGGCCTCGTCAACGAGACGCGTGACGACGAGGCGGCCCTTGCTATGCTAGGTGCCAAGAGCGTGACCGGCGGCAAGGACTTCGATCTCGATTCCATGTTGAACGACGAGGCCCCGCAAGGTGGCCGCGAGCGTGCCAAACCCGCGCCTCCCGATCTCGAGGTGACCACGACCTGGGAGGGGCGGCGTGATCCCCCTTCCGGTGGTGCCGAAGCTCCGCCGAACAAGAAGGACGCAAAGAAGGTCACCCAGAAAGCCGGTGAGGGGGATCCTTCGACCGACACGACCCGCCCCCGCGCCAAGACGCCGACGCCGCTCCAGCCTCCGCCCGGCCTCAAGCCCGGGGAATCGCTGAGCGAGCGCCTCGCCCCGAGACCGTCGACCCCCCGCCGTACCGGGGCGACCGGGGGGCGCGCGACCGAGACCCCTCCGCCGGTCTGGACGCGAGACTCCGGTCCCGTCTCCATCGCCTCCGGCTCGCCCGCGCCGCGCTCCAGGGTCGAGACGCCCCGTCTCCCCGCGGGGGGCTCCTTCCCCGGCAACCCGTCACCAGGCCCGACTCCGGCTGGTGCTCGTCCGCCTCCGGCGCCTCCGGTCCCTCCCGCGGCGGCACCGACTCCGGCCGCCCCGTCCCGAACCCCGCTCGCGGTCCCCGCTGCCCCACCCCCCGCGGATCTCTCGTTCAGGCGAACCGGTGGGCGGACGTTACGTGGACCTGCGGGGCGTGGACCATCGCCAGCCCCGCCGCCCTTCATTCCCGTCAGTCCGGTCGGCGGTGCCAGCACCCCTGGAACGGCGTCCCCGGCCCCCATCGTGTTCGGGCCCGGCACGTCCGGGTCCTCCCTCGGGCGCACGGGTGGGGCCGGATCCGCCTCGTCCCCGCCCCCGCCCCCGCCCATGCCCCCCACCCCGGTGGCAGGCTTTGGGCGCCGGGACGAGCCGACCAGCGAGTTCGAGGAGCCGACCCCGGGTCAGGTGCCGCCCGGCTATGCCGCGGCCGCGAGCCGGACCCCACCGCTGCTCGCGCTCGGGCCACCCGACGTGGACGCGGATCTCGCGCGGCTCGACGCTGCCGGTCGAGGGCAGCCGCTCCAGCCGTTCCCTCTCGATGCCGAGCTGTCCTCTCCCTTTTCATCCCCGGTCGAGCGTGCCCCCCTCGGCCGCCCGCACGCCGAGCGGCTCCCCGCGATGCCGGACTTGCCCCCCACCACCGATTTCACGGTCGATCTGAGCAGCAACGCCTCGGGCCGTTCCGGCCGCGCCTCGGGACCACCGCTCTGGCTCGCCATCTGCGGGCTGGCGGTGGCCCTGGGTGGCGGTGCCGTCCTCGGCGCGCGCGTCACGACCACGGAGCTCGGCAGCGTGCTGTCGACCGTCGCCGAGCTCGAGCAGCGCGCGGGCCGTCTGACCGCGGCGGACGCCGCGCGCGCCGCCTTACCGCGGACAGACGACGGCCAGCCCTTGCCCCCCGCCACGGAGGCAGAACCCGTGGCGGCGCAGCCTCCCACGGGCAGCCCGGCGGCCGAGCGGCAGGGTGAGCACGGCGATCGCGCCGACCGCACCGTTCCAGGTGACGCCGCGCGTGCGGTGGAGGGTTCCGCGGCCGACGGCTCCGAAGGCCACGCGAGCCCCTCCTCGGCCAAGCACGCGCACCCGGGCGGAGGGTCGAGCGCGGGGTCCAAGAAAGGCGGCCACGCCGGCCCGCGGCCATCGAAATCGCGCTGACGGGCGACCTCGGACCACCTCCCGGAAGTGCTCGGATCGTCGGCCGAAAATGATGTCATTTCGACGGCGGTGCACTAGCCTGTATCGATGAAGCTCAGGGACGAGCTTCGACTCCGCGCCCGCGAGCTCGGCCGCAGGGTCGAGGACGGGGTGACCGACTCCGGGCAGGTCGCCGTTTACCTGCGTCAGTTGCTGCGCGGCAATCGTGCCCCTCCCTCCAGCTCGAACCGCGAGGCCTCTGCCCATCCATCCCCGCGAGGGAGCGGCCAGGCGCCCTGGCCCCCGGTGTTGCTCATCCACGGATACATGGCCAACCGGGGCTCCGTTCACCTGCTCGAGTCCCGCCTGACCAACCTCGGGCACGTGGTCATCACCTATCCGCTCGGACCCCTGCACCTCGGGGACATCCGCGAGTCGGCGGGCTTCATCCAGCGGAAGGTCGAGTCTCTGATCCACCAGACCGGGGTGCCCCAGATCGACATCGTGGCGCATTCGATGGGTGGGCTGGTCGCGCTCGACTACGTCAAGCGGCTGGGAGGTGCCGAGCGCACGCGCAAGCTCGTCCTCCTCGGGACGCCCATTCGCGGGACCTGGGCGGCGGCGCTGGGGCTGGTCACCGCACCGTTCGGCCGGGCGAGCCTCCAGCTCCTGCCGGGCAGCACCTTTCTGCGCGAGCTCCTGCAGACCCCGTTGCCGAGCGGACCGGAGATCACCGCGATCGCCGCCGAACGGGATTGGCTGGCGCCGCCGCGAACCACGGTCATGTCGGGGGTGCACCAGATCTCCGTGGCGACTGGACACACCGGCTTGCTGGTGGACGAGCAAATTGCCTTTCGCGTCGCCGAGGTGCTCGCCGCTCCCGGGGGGCAAACCACCCTCGGAAACGACCATCACGCCGGTTGACGATGGCCGCCCTCATCATTAAAATCGCGAGGTTTTGAGCACGTTTAGGCCTCGTGACGTCATGGATGGAAGTCCCTCCGGTGAGACCTCTCATTGGGCCCTGCGCTTCATCTCGGGGAAGTATCAGGGCGGCGAGTTTCCCTTGCGACCCAATCGCGAGATCATCATCGGTCGCTCGGCGGAGCTCGACATGGTGCTGGTCGAGGACATGGTGTCGCGCAAGCACGCCAAGATCATCACCGACGAAAGCAGCGTCACGATCGAGGATCTCGGCTCCACCAACGGGACCTTCGTCAACGGCGAGAAGGCGCGCAGCTGCGAGCTCAAGGATGGCGATCGGATCTTGATCGGAACCTCGATCATCAAGCTGGTGGCAACCGTGGGCGAGTCCACCACCAGCATCACAGAGAACGAGGCGCGCTCGCGCCTGGCGGTGGCCGGCAACAAGCGGCCGTTGTCCAAGTCCATGTCGGGCAACATCGAGGAGATCCCGTTGCCCGATCTGCTGCAGCTCCTGTCCACCAGTCGCAAGTCGGGTGTGATCGTGCTGCGCTCCGATCTGGGGGTCGGCAAGATCTAC
The DNA here is from genome assembly GCA_964540815.1 of uncultured Myxococcales bacterium. Taxonomy (GTDB): domain Bacteria; phylum Myxococcota_A; class Polyangia; order Fen-1088; family Fen-1088; genus CAZIOH01. The sequence goes on from CAZIOH010000094.1 coordinate 7,010, forward strand.
CTGCGCAAGGGGCAGATCTACTTCGCCAGCCTCGACGAGAGCTTCAACACCGGGCCACGCAAGGCCATGTTCCGTCTGCTCGGGTGGAACGATGGCTCCTTCGAGCTCGATCCGCCGGATGAGCGCGAGGTGCTCGAGGAGCTGCAGGATTCAACCGAAGGCTTGCTGATGGAGGGGATGCGGCAGCTCGACGAGTACCGTGTGCTCGAGGCCAAGCTCCCGCCCGCGAGCTCGACCCTGGCCATCCCACATCCGCTCGAGCCGAAGCTGCGCGATCTCACCCCCGAGGAGCTGGACGTCTTCCAGGTCGCCCTCGGTGCCGAGACCGTGCGCGCGGTGTTCGACGAGTGCAGCCTCACCGACCTGGCCATCGCGGAGAAGCTCAAGAGCTTGCTCGACAAGGGGTATCTCCTCGCCACCGAATGAACCTCGGGTCCCGTCGCCGGGGGGGCGACGTCGGGAAAAAATGCCGGGGGACCCATCACCCCAAGGGGGTGGGGGGACAAGCCCCCCGGCAAAACAAGACTCAGATCACGGGGCGCACAGCGCAGGACTCACAGCGGGCAGAAGCGCACCTCGAACCCGGAGCCACCCGGGAGCACCTCGACCACTCCGCTGACCGAGGCCAGCAGGGCGCGGGCCAGACACAGGCGCCAGCTCGACGGGACGAGCTGAATGGCGCCGGTGGTGGTGAGCGCGATGGCCAGCTCGCCGCGCACCGCACGGGTCGACAGCCGGATGATCGTCAGGTCATCGAGCGCGTCGCCGAGGCGCGCGGAGGATTCGTGCGAGCGCACGGCGCGCCCGGGTGCCGGGGCGTGCGCGAACGCGTCGGGTCCGCGGGTGAGCTCGATGAGCAGTGCCGCCAGCGCCGACTCGAGGGTCGCGCCACGGTTCCGCACCGCGGCGGGGCGAGCTTCGACCCGGACTTCGACGCGCGGGCGGACGGCCGGCGCGGCGAGTTGCACCGCGCGGGACATCACCTCGCCGAGCTCCACGATGGTGGCTGCCCCCGGCGTGAGCGCCGCGTCCATCCACGTCAACATCCCCTCCATGCGGGCAGCGCTGGCTTCGATGTCGGTCAAACAATCGCCCGCCTGTGCTGCGGCAGCGCCCGGCAGCACCGTCGATAGCTCACTCGAACGCGCGACCACGATCGAGAGATGGTTTCGAAACTCCCGGAGCACATCCCGCCAGTAGGAGGAGGGCAGCTCTCCGACGGGATCCCCGTTGTCCAGGGTGGGCGCGGGGTTGAGGTCGAGGGATGACATGGTCCTGGGCAACTCGGTGGACACGTGGGAAGTCGAAGCAGCAACATCCATGCCCATCCTCGAGCTGGTCCGCACACTGTCCGTGAGAGGCAGGTTCCGAGCCAGCAGAGCGCTCCAAGTGCACCCGGATCGAGGGTTCGTGGGCCTTCGCGTTCGATTCGCGTGCGTCGGTGCGATGGGGTACAAAGACCGCACGTTGCTGGACCGACACGAAGACATAGGACTAAGCACTCGCACATGTCGGTGGTATGCGGGCGCGGGCGCGACGCGCGGAACCGTGGACGAGAATGGCCGCTTGCTCGGACCGACGTGGTCTTCGCTCAAGCCCTGGTGGTCGTGGCTTTGCCTCGGGGTCATCGTGCTCGGCACGCTGGCGTGCGGGCGACACATCGGCGATTCCTGCTCGTCCTCCGCCGATTGCGATCCCACGAGCGGCACGCGCACCTGCGATCTGTCGCAGCCCGGGGGATATTGTCTGCTCGAGGGGTGCGACGCGCGGTCCTGTCCGGGAGACTCCGTCTGCATCCGGGTGTTCCCGGGCGCCCTGCTCTCGAAGACCTGCTCGGCGGATGCGCCGTGCGATCCCGACGAGCTCTGCCTGCCCTATACCTCGGGCCCGACGTCCAGCTCCGACGGCGGAGCGCCAGCCGTGCGCTCTGGATCGTATTGCGCCCGCACGTCCCTCGAGAAGCGGCTGTGTCTCCAGGGCTGCGGAGGAAACGGGGACTGCCGCTCGGGCTACACCTGCATCGAGGCCGGAACGAACGGAACCATCGCGCTTACACTCACTGCAAGCGAGGCCGCCAGCACCAGATACTGCGCCGCGGTTCGCTAGCAGCCCGCCGCGCGCCCTTGGGCCTCGCTCGCCCGACGACGGCCGCGGCGCCGGCGCGGTCTACACAACTCGAGCGGCGCCGGTACGGATAACGTGCCATGGGCGATGCGAGCGTCAGGCGAAGCGTTCTCGGGGCGGTGGTCACGCTCGTCGTCTGGGTCGGCCTCGGGACGGGGCCGCGAGCTTCGGCCGCTGGGAAGGATCTGACGGGAGTCGTGAACCTGAACACCGCCGAGCCCGGGCTCCTCGTGTTGCTTCCAGGGGTCGGAGGCGCGAAGGCCGCCCAGATAGTCGCGTACCGGACGCGTCATCCCTTTCGGACCGTCGACGAGCTCGTCCGCATCAAGGGCATTGGACGGCGCATGGTCCGGACCCTGCGGCCGCACCTGGCGGTGGCCGGCCCGTCCACCGCCAACCCGATCTCCCGGTCCGGAGCATCCAGATCCTCGATCGCCGCCGATTCGATCGCGTCCGGCGGTCCCCCGCCCGGCGGCGTCGCGATCAAGAACACGACGACGACGACCGCGCCGACGACCACGCCGACGGGACCGAGGTCGGTTGCTGCCTCGTCCGCGCTTCATCCAGGGTCGAGCCGACTCTTCCGGGTCCTCGGAGCGCCCCCACCCGCGCGAGCCAGCCGCTCCCGGGCCAATCGCTGTGCGCCCGGCCCCTGACAGGCCCAGGCGCGAGCCGTCGGAGAGGTGGTCGTCGCTTCCGGGGAGCTCCGCTCAGAAGAGCTCGCCGGATGGCGCGGCGTCTTGCGGGTGAGCGCCCTTCCTGCCCGCCCGAGCGGACTTCGATCTGGCCTTGCCGGCCTTGCTCGCCTTGCTCCTGTGGGATCTCGCCGCCTTGCGAGCGGCCTTCGCCTCCGCGGTCCTGGCGTGGGCCCCCTTGCCAGCCTTGTGCTCGGACTTCGCACGCTTGCCCTTCGTGCCCTCCGCGCTCAGGTCGGCGGGCGCCGTCGAGGCCGCCTTCGCCTCGCTCGTCGCAGGAGGCACCGAGGTTGGCGAGGGCGACGGTGTCGGTTCGGCGGGCGGAGGCGGCGGAGGCTCGGCTTCGAGGTGCACGGTGGCTTGCAGCGGTACGGTGCGATCGAAGCGCACCGACGTCTCGCCGACGACGTAACCCGGGCGCGAAAGCTCGATCCGGTGCGACGCCCGGTCGCGTTTCACCTCCACGGTGAGCGGGGTCTTCCCCGGCAGCGTTCGACCGTCGAGGAAGGCGGTCGCGCCGGAGGGCTCGGAATCGACGACCAGCGCAGCCGGACGATTCCACACCGCCAGCACCTCGAGCGGGATCACCTTGAAGTGAACCACGGCGCCCGCGGCCCCCAGCAGAGCCAGCGCGGCGACGATGACCGAGACCGTGCGGTTCGCCCTGCCGCTCTTGACGGACTCGCCGCGCAGGATCTCGGCCGTCGGCGCGGCCTGCCAGATCGGTTCGGGTGCCGGTTCGGGCCCCGTGGAGGCGAACGGGCGACGCCCGAAGTCCTCGTGCGCCAGAGGCAAGGGTGCCCCGAGGGGAGCGAACCCCCCGGACGGGGACGCGGCTCTCGACGAGAACGAAGGAGGCGCGACCGCCGGCGGCGCGGACCAGCCCGTGAGCGCGTGGGCTCCCGATCGCGGCTGCGGGGTCGCGGTGTCTTCGGGTTCCGGCTCGGGGACGCCAGCCGCGCTCGCCGCCACCCGTCGAAGGGGGCCCGATTCCCGGGCCGGCGCAGTCGGCGCCCCGGGTGGTGGGGTCATCGCGACCTCCTCGCTGTAATACGAGGCCACCGCCGAGGTCGCGAATGACGATGGGCTCCCGAGCGGCGGGGGCGTCTCCCCGACCGCGTTCAGAGCCGACAGAGCCCGCGCGGTCGCCAGGTGCGAGCCGGGGGCGGGCCTCGGCGTGAGGCTGGCCGCGGGCGGGGGAGTCAGGCGGCGCCCGGGTGGAGGCGGCGGGGAAGACCGGGAGGTGTTCGAGCGCCCGGGGACGCGGGGGACGCGCGCGAGCGGAGTCCGGGCGGGCACGGCCGGGGCGGCCATGGCCGGGGTGGGCACCGCCGACGCCGGCGGTGGGGGCGTCGCCCCGGGAGTCTCGGCGTTGTGGGCGGCGTTGTTGCCGTTGCTTCCATTCGGTCGCCCGGAAGTCCCATTCGCGGCCAGGAACGGGGAAGGCGCGGTCGCGCCCACGCCGCCCGCTTGGCTGGCCTGGCCTCCTTGGCCTGCTTGACCACCTTGGCCCGCCGCCGCCGCCGCGGTCGCGCGCAGCTTTGCGGCGAGGCCTCGGGTGGTCGCGGGCGCCAGCACCACCGGCGGCTCGACATCGCGCTTGGCCGGAGGGGTCTCGGCGGCGGGATTGATACGAAACTCGGGTCCAAGACGGATGACCCGCGACAGATCGACCGGGCTGCGCGCCCGTCGCGGTGGATTGAGCAGCTCGATCAGCTCCTGCAGGTCGGCCGGTCCGACCGGTCTGTCGCTCTCGCGCCCGAGCTCTCGGATGGCCGCGCCAAAGGACGCCGCATCTGCAAAGCGCCTGGCGGGATCGGGGTCGAGCGCCTTCGCCAGCAGCGCCTCGTAAGCGGGCGGGAGATCCGGCCGCAGCTCCCGGGCCGAGCGCACCACCCCGGCGGCGGCCTGGCGAAATCCGTTCACCTCGTCGGTCGCCTCTCTTATCTTCGCGCCCACCAGCATCTCGAACAGCACCGCGCCCAGCGAGAACACGTCGGTGCGGCGGTCGAGAGCGGACCGGCGCGCCTGCTCGGGCGACATGTAGACGAGGTTGCCCTTCAGCGACCCCACCACCGAGTTCTCGCGGCGGCGCTTGGCGATCCCGAAGTCCGAGAGCTTCACCTCTCCCGAGTTGGAGATGAGGACGTTCGACGGCGAGACGTCGCGATGAATGATGCCGAGGGGCTGTCCATCGGAGTCGCGGAGCTCGTGCGCGAAGTGCAGCGCCTGCGCGAGCTCGTCGGCGATGTGCAGGGCGAGTGAATCCGGCACCTGGACCCCGAGCGCGGCCGCGCCTTCCAGGATCGCCCGCAGATCATATCCTTCCACATACTCGAGGACGATGAAGTACTCGCCGTCCTCGGAGGTCCCGAGGTCGTGGATCTGGACGATGTTGCGGTGAGACAGCGCGGAGTGGATGCGCGCCTCCGACAGCATCATCGAGATGAATCGATCGTCCTTGGCGAACTCGGGCAGAATTCGCTTGATCGCGACCCATTTCTCGAAGCCCTCGGCGCCGACGACACGACCGCGAAAAACCTCGGCCATCCCGCCGACCGCGACGCGCTCGAGTAGCTCGTATTGGCCGAACTTCATGCGGTGCGGGCCGTAGGCTAGCACCGCCGCGCGGCCCACGAACAGAAAATCCCCCTCGGGCGGGCCCGTGCGCCAGCGCCGACAGGGTTCTCCGGGATCTTTTTTCCTGCTTCCAAACCACGCCCCCACCTCGCCACCTGCGTGCAGGTCCATGCTCGGGGTATCATCGCGGTGCATGGCGGATGCGTTCGGCGAGGTCGATGAGCTCTGCCGCGCGGCCGTGTCGGACGGCACGGTCCCGGGGCTGGTCGTGGGCGCAACCGACCAGGGTCGCCAGCGGCTGAGGGCCTCGTGGGGATGGGCCGCGCTCGAGCCGCACCGCGTGCTGGCCACCGTCGAGACCGTCTACGACGTCGCGTCCCTGACCAAGGCCATCGCGACCTCGATTCTCGCGATGCAGGCGGTGCGCGATGGGCGCCTAGCGCTCGCCACGTCCGTGGCCGACCTGTTGCCCGAGCTCGCGGCTCCCGGCCAGGAGCCTGACCGGGACCGGGCCCTGCAAGATCGCGCGTCGGATGACCACGCTCCGCGCGCGCCGGACGATTCGAGCTGGCGGCGCGCGATGCAGGTTCACCACCTCCTCAGCCACAGCGGGGGCTTCCCGGCCCACCGCCCGTTTCACGAGCTGCCGGGCGTCACGCGCGCCCGGATCTTGAAAGCCGCCGCGCGCGAGCCGCTGCTCCATCCGCCCGGACAGCAGTCCCTCTACACCGACATCGGGTTCATGCTGCTCGGCTCGATCCTCGAGCGCGTCGCGGACGACACGGGGCTCGAGATCCTCTTCGCGCGGGGAGTCGCCCGGCCCCTCGGGCTCTCGGTCACGCGCTTCGTGCGCACGGACGACGGCGGCGCGGAGCGCGCCCGGCTGCTTGGCAGGGGCACCGTGGCCGCCACCGAGCGCGTGCCCGCGCGCGGGGGCACGCGCGGGCGGGTCCTCGTGGGCGAGGTCCACGATCCGAATGCCTTCGCGATGGGCGGGGTGGCGGGACACGCTGGCCTCTTTTCGAACCTCGACGAGCTCGATGCCCTGGCGGAGGCCCTGGTGCTCGACTGGCAAGGCCACGGGAGCGAGCGCCTGGTCCCGCGCGATCTGCTGCGCGAATTCTGGACGCCGGCCGGCGTCCCGCACTCGACCTGGAGGCTCGGCTGGGACGGCCCGGCGCCGACCGGGCCATCGCAGGCCGGACAGCTGCTCTCGCGGGGCGCGGTGGGGCACCTCGGATTCACCGGGTGCTCGTTGTGGATCGATCCGGAGCGCGCCCGCTGGATCGTGATCCTCGGCAACCGCATCCACCCCAGCGTGCCCACGGACGGACGCTTTCGCGCGTTCCGGCCGCGCCTGCACGATGCGATCGTGGAAGCATTTGCGGCAGGAACGCGATAGACCATGAGCGCGATGTTGAGCGCGAGAGCGAGCGCGAGAATTCGGTGGTCCGCTGGTGCGACCTTGCGACCTTGGAGGGTCGGGTCATGAGCTTGCGCGCGCCCCTGGTGGTGGTGGTGGAGGTTTGGGCCGAGCTCGACGCCGGCCCTCGACGCTGGTTTCGACTGTCGCGCAACGTCGGCGAGGACGGCGTGACCTTGCAGCGTCCCCTGCCGCTCGAGGTCGGCAGGCCGGTCGAGCTGCGGCTCGTCTTGCCGCTCGCCGGGCGGGCGGAGGTCGTGGCTGCGGCTGGTGCGCGCGGTGGTCTCGGGGCCGGGCCCATCGACGCGGACGGGGGGGCGGTGACGGATGACGACGAGGCCACCCTGTCGCTCCGGGCAGAGGTCGCGGTCGACGATGGCGACGAGCCACACGGAGACCAGGGGGGCCGGGCGCTCCTGTTTCTCGAGCCGCCCCGGGAACGGCGGGCGGTGATCGCCCGGTATGTGAAGGAGCGACTGGCGCTCCACCTGCTTTGAGCGGGGGAACGGCGCTGGCGGCCGCCCCACCCGCCGGTCGCGGCGCGCGCGATGTTACGTTATGAGCTGATCATGAACGAGCCGTCCCCTCTCGCCGAGCCCGTCGGAGACGCGCCACCCGCGCCGTCCCCGGTGTCGACCGCCGCGATCCCTTCCTCCGGCGCCGCGCCCGCCGCCTTCGAATCGCGAGCGGCCGCGGCCCCGGGCGCCACCGCCACCGCCGATCCGTACGCCCGGCTGACCCTGCGCGAGCGCCAGGCCTTCGAGGCCGGCGGCGCGGAGCGGGTGGCGCGCCAGCACCGCAGCGGCAAGCTCACGGCCCGCGAGCGGGTGGAGAAGGTGTGCGACCCCGGCAGCTTCGTCGAGATGGACCGGCTCGTGACCCACCGCTGCGCCGACTTCGGCATGGCGGATCAGAAGATCCCGGGCGACGGGGTGATCACCGGTCACGGGCGGATCCACGGCCGGCCGGTGTTCGTGTTCGCGCAGGACTTCACGGTGTTCGGGGGCTCGCTCTCCGGGGCGTACGCCGCCAAGATCTGCAAGATCATGGATCTCGCGATGAAGGTCGGCGCGCCGGTGATCGGGCTCAACGATTCGGGAGGCGCTCGCATCCAGGAGGGCGTGACCTCCCTGGCGGGATATGCCGACATCTTTCTGCGCAACACCCTGGCCTCGGGGGTGGTGCCACAGCTCTCGGCGATCCTCGGACCTTGCGCGGGGGGCGCGGTCTACTCGCCAGCCATCACCGACTTCATCTTCATGGTCGAGGCGACGAGTCACATGTTCATCACCGGGCCCGAGGTCATCCGCGCGGTCACCCACGAGGAGGTCTCCAAGGAGGAGCTCGGCGGGGCAAACACCCATGCGACCCGCTCGGGGGTCGCGCACCGGGCCTTCCCCGACGAGGCGGCGTGTCTGGCGGGCCTGCGCGAGGTGCTCGGCTTCCTGCCGCAGAACAACCGCGAGGATCCTCCGCGCCTGCCCACCCAGGATCCGCCGGAACGGGTGCTGGCCGCGCTCGACGGGCTGATCCCGGCCGAGGCCCACCGGCCCTACGACATGAAGGCGGTGATCGCCGAGGTGGTCGACGACCGGCGCACCTTCGAGATCCAGCCCGAGTACGCGCAGAACATCGTGGTGGCCTTCGGGCGCCTCGGTGGGCGGCCAGTGGGCATCGTCGCCAACCAGCCGATGCATCTCGCGGGTTGCCTCGACATCGCGGCGTCCTTGAAGGCGGCGCGGTTCGTGCGCTTCTGCGACTGCTTCAACCTCCCGATCCTGACCTTCGTCGACGTGCCTGGCTTCTTGCCGGGCACCGCCCAGGAGTTCGGCGGGATCATCAAGCACGGGGCCAAGCTGCTCTATGCTTACGCCGAGGCGACGGTGCCCAAGCTGACGGTCATCACGCGCAAGGCGTACGGCGGCGCGTACGACGTCATGTCGTCCAAGCACATCCGCGGCGATTTCAACTTCGCCTACCCCGCCGCCGAGATCGCGGTGATGGGCCCCGAGGCGGCGGTGAACATCGTCTTTCGCGACGAGCTGGCGGCGGCCGCCGACCCGGTGGCGGCCCGGGCGCGGTACGTGGCGGAGTATCGGGAGAAGTTCGCGAGCCCCTACGTCGCCGCCGAGCTCGGCTACGTCGACGAGATCATCCGCCCCCGCGACACCCGCGCGCGCCTGTGTGGCGCGCTCGCCCTGCTCGGGAACAAGCGGGACACCAATCCCGCCAAGAAGCATGGGAACATCCCGCTCTGAGCCCGCCCCGCCGCGCGCGGTGGGGGCGCTCGGGATCCTGCTGGCGGTGGTGGGGCTCTGGGGCGTCGGGGGCGCGGGCTGCGCCACCCGGCGACTGCCGCCGGTGAGCAAGATCGTGGATGGACGGGTGGTGGTCAGTCGCGGCATCTCGCCCGAGGCCTACGAGCACGCGATTCGCGCCCGCCTCTACGAGGAGGAGCACCGCTGGGAGGATGCCGCGGCCGAGCTCGCGCGGGCCCTCACCTTCGATGACGAGGCGGCGGAGCTCGAGGCCGAGCTGGCGGACGTGTTGCTGCGCCTCGGCCGGATCGACGATGCGGCGGCTCGGGCGGACGCGTCGCTGCGCACGGGCCTGACCGTGCCGGGCTATCTGGCCTCGGCGCGCGTGGCCGAGGCCAGGCGCGATCCGCGCCAGGCGCTGTCGCGGTATCAGGCCGCCACGGCGCTGGCGCGCAGCGATGGTGACCCGGAGGCCATCGAGGCCAGTCACCTCGCGCTGGTGACCGCGCAGATGGCCGCCCTCGACGTCGAGGGGGCCTACGGCACCATGAAGAACCTGCGAGATCTGGCCGCCGACAGCCTGCCCGCCCGCCTGCAGCTGGCGGCGCTCGCGTGGGCGCTTGGACGACTGGCGGAGGCCGACGCGGCCCTCGAGGAGGCGCTCGCCATCGAGCCGGCCGAGCCGGACGCCCGGCTCATGCTGGCGGCGCTCGACGCGGCGACCGGGCGGACCGCGGAGGCCAAGGCGGCCTTCCGGGAGGCCATCAACCGCTCGGAGGAGTCCGTGCCGGTGGTGGAGATGTTCCTCAAGTGGCTGGTGTCGCGCGGGGATCGCAGCGAGGCCGCCAGCGAGGCGGATCGCTTCACGCCCGACGCCGTGGACGACACCACCATCGAGACCATCGTCCGGATCGAACGCGCGGCCGGTCGCCCCGAGCGCGCCATCGAAGCTTGCGAGGCCGCGCGCAAGCGAGGCGTGTCGGCGGCGCGCCTCGCCTTGCTCGAGGCCGGCGCCCTCGCCGATCGCAAGGAATACGAGAAGGCCGGCAAGATGCTGCTCGCGGTCCCGTCGGGTGTCCCGGAGACGTTCGACGCGCGCCTCCGCGCGGCCGAGGTCCTTCGCGAGGTCGGCAGCGCCGCCGCGCTGGCCGAGGCCGAGCGAGCGTTGACCGAGGGCGAGGCCGCGCTCGCGGTTCATGGCCCTTCGCCACCGCCGGCCGGCAGCGTCGGCGGTGTCGGCGGCGTCGGCTCACCCGGCGGGAAGGGAACCCGGGCACCTCCGTCGACCGCGCGCGGGGTCCCCGGGCTCGTGGCGGTCCGTCCTCTCGCCGCCGCGCCAGGGGCCGCCGACGCGAGGGCCCCCGCCGACCCCGGGACTGGCGGGCCCGGCCGTATCGCCGGCGTCAAGGCGACGGAGACCGCCGCGGACGAGGAGGACGACACGGGCGACGGCGATGCGCGCGACGTGCGGCTCGAGCTGGCGATCGGGCGCGCCTTGCTGGCCGAGAAGCGCGGGGACGCCACCCGGGCGGCCGGGCTGCTGGACGCCGCGCAGAAGGGGTCGCTCGACGATCCCCGCCTCTTGCCCCGCGTGTTGCTGGTGCGGGCCGGCGTCGAGGAGCGCCGGGGCGACTGGAAGCGGGCGCTCGAGCTCGCGGGGCGCGTGCTGGCGGTCGATCCCCGGAACGTCGAGGCGCTGAATTTTCATGGATTCGTCTCGGCGGAGCATGGCCAGGACCTGCCGGTCACCACGAGGCGCTTGCAGATCGCGGTGGCGCTGGATCCGGGCGCGGGTGGCATCGTCGACAGCTTGGGCTTCGCGTACCTCGCGGCCGGGGAGCTCGGAGCGGCAGCCGCGCGCTTGACCGAGGCGGATCGTCTCGAGCCCGGCGACCCGGAGATCATGTCTCACCTCGGCGAGCTCTACGCGAAGCAGAACGACGTCGTGCGGGCCGTGGCCACCTACCGCGCGGCCCTCACCCACGAACCGCCCGAGCGGATCCTGCGCAAGATCGAGAGTGCGCTGCGCGACCTCACGGGCAAGCAGGCGGCGGGCAAGCTGCAGGGAGCAGGCAAGCAGGGACCGAGCAAAAGGGGAGCAGCGGCGCAGTGAGGCCGGCACCGGCGGTCCATCTGCGGCCCCTTCGCCGCCAGCCACCCCGACCGACCAGGGGGGTGCAAGGGCTCGCGCTCGCGCTCGGGCTCGCGGTCTCCGTCGGCGCCGGGATGCTCGGCTGTGCCCACCAGCGGGCCGCCGTGCGGGTGCGGACGTACCCGGCCCCCACCGCGGCTGAGCTGGTCGCGCGCCTCGCCACGCGCCAGGCGGACCTCGCCTCCATGAACGCCCGCGTGCGGGCCACGAGCTGGCTCGGCGGGGATCGCGTGCGGGCCACGGTGCTCATGCTTGTCGAGCGGACTGGCAAGCTGCGCCTCGAGGCCCAGGTCAGCCTGCAGGGCACGGTCGCGGTGCTGGCCACCGACGGAGAGCGGTTCGCCTTGCTCGACGTCGGCCACAACGAGCTGCGCCGCGGTCCCGCCTGTCCGCGCAACGTGGCCGCGCTGATCCGGATTGCGCTCGCGCCGGCTGAGGTGGCAGCCCTGCTGCTCGGTGACGTGCGCATCCCGGAGCCGGCCGCCTCCGCCGATCCGGCGCACCAGGCGCGCGTCGCGTGGGACGCGGAGCTCGGCGGGGATGTCCTCGTCGTCCCGCGCCTCGACGGTTGGTTGCGGGTGGTGTTCGCGGCGCCCCCGGGCCCGGGCCCGGATTCGAACGGGGCCAGCATCGGAGGGACCCCGGTCGCGAGCGCGATCTTGGCGGTGATCGCCACGGGCCCCGACGGGGCGCCGCGCTGGCGGGCTCGGTTCGAGGACTTCGTGGCCGCGAGCTTCTCACCGCGATCGCCCGCGACCGGTCGGGGCGCGGTGCCGGTCCCGCAGATCATCCGATATGCCGAGGGCTCCTCATCCTTCGACGATGGGGTCGAGATCAAGTTCAAGGAGCGCGTCTACGACGAGTCCGCGCCCGCCGACTCCTTCTCGATCGTCCCTACTCCCGGGGTCACGGCCGTCGAGGTCGGCTGTCATTGACGGGGGGAATCCCGGAGTCCGCCCCCCGGTCGCGTCGGCGGGGCAGGATCAGCGACACCTCGGCGCCGCCCCCGCTCGGGCGGTTGCGCGCCATGGCCTCGCCGCCGTGGGCCTCGGCGATCCGTCGGACCAGGGCCAGTCCGAGCCCCAGACCCGCGGCCGACTCCGGATGGGTGGTGGTCGGGGGAGCCTCCTGTCGCTGGGGGCGATAGAAGCGCTCGAACACCCGACGTTCTTCCCCCGGGGGAAACCCCGGGCCGCGATCGAGAACGGCGAAGGCCACGGTGCTCTCGTCCGCGCGCACCACCAGCCGCTCGACGCCCGCGCCGTGCAGGTCGGCGTTGCGGAGCAAGTTCGCGAGGGCGCGACCGATCAGGGTGGGGTCGCCCTCGAAGCCGAGCTCGGCCTGCGGCACCGTCAGCTTCTCGGGGTCCACGCCGGCCCGCGCCAGGGCGCTTCGTGCCAGGTCGGCGGCGTCGATGGGCATGACGGCGAGGGCCGAGAAATCCAGGCGGGCGCTGGCGAGCAGCTCGCCCACCAGCCCATCGATCTCGATCACCTCGCGCTCGAAGTCGTCGAGGTCGAGGGCGGCGCGGCCCTGATCGCGCGCGATCTCCACCAGCAGACGCAGCCGCGCGAGCGGCGTGCGGATCTCGTGCGACACGCCCGCCAGGAGCTCGCGCTGGTCGGCGATCTGGCGCTCGATGCGCTCGGCCATGTCGTTGATGGCGCGGGACAGCTCGCCGATCTCGTCGATGCCTCGCCAGTGCAGGCGCGCGCGGGCGCCCATCTGACCGGCGCCGATGTCGCGGGCCACGTCGACGAGCGCGCTCAAGGGGCGGGCGATCCGACGCGCGATCTTGCCGGAGGCCGCCCAGAGCACCACGAGCGGCACGACCAGGAACAGCGCCGCGGGGACCCGCCCGCGCAGCGAGCTGTGGAGCGCCAGGCGAACCAGGCCGAGGTTGAGCATCGCCGTCACGAAGATCGTCGCGCCGAACCAGATGAAGAGCCGCCGGCGCAGGCTCACGCCGCAGAAGTGGCGCCACCGCACGCGCAAGGGCGCCGGTGGGCCATGCCGGCCCCGCAGGTGCGCGTGATGCAGCTCGACGTGCAGGCGGCGCAGGCGCTCGGCCATGCCACCCGCCGGGCAGGGCCATCCGTCCCGACCGGATTCCGGACCGGACACCCGGGCTCGGTCACCCGGGCGGTCCGGACGGTTGGTGGGCCAGTCGGGGAACCGGGTCACGGCACGCTCCTGCGCTCGGCCGCGAGCACGTACCCCACCCCGCGCACCGTCTTGATGAGGGTCGGGGTGCGGGGATCGTCGCCGAGCTTGCGCCGCAGGTGCGACACGTGAACGTCGACGGTCCGATCGCTGACCGTGACGTCGTTGCGCCCCGCCTCCGAGAGCAGCAGATCCCGCGGCACCACCCGGCCTGGGCGCCGGGCCAGCGCCGCGAGGAGGTCGAACTCGATGCCGGTCAACTCGACCACGGTGTCACCCTGTCGAACCCGCCGCGCGCCGAGATCGATCTCGATGCCCGCGACGCTGAGGGTCTCGTCGAGCAGGGCCGGCTGGGCCCGGCGCAGGACCGCCCGCAGCCGCGCCAGCAGCTCCCGCGGGGAGAAGGGCTTGGCGACGTAGTCGTCCGCGCCGATCTCGAGGCCAACCACCCGGTCGGCCTCGTCCCCGCGCGCGGTGAGCATGATGATCGGGATCCGGCTGCGCTCGCGGATGCGCCGGCAGACCTCGACCCCATCCATGCCCGGCATCATCACGTCGAGCAGCACGGCGTCGAACACGGACTGCTCGAGCTCTGCGAGGCCCGTACGCCCATCGGCCGCGTGGCTGAGCGTGATGCCGTTCGGCCCGAGGTAGCTCACCAGGAGCTCGAACAGACGCCGGTCGTCGTCGATGCACAGAACCCGCAAGGTCACCCCGTCATCATAGTGGGAATCGGCCGGCAGCGACGGTCGACCACGTGCGCCGTGGTCGTCCGTGCCGTCCGTCGCTCGCCGCCAGGGCTACAGCTGCCCGCCCCGGCCTTCCGAGTCATCCGAGCTTGCCCAGCCGCCTTGCCAAGCCCCCCGGCCCCACCCGTCGGCCGGGAACCCGGCGCCGCGGAGGCCGCCCTTCTCCAGCAAGCTCGCGAAGCGCTCGCGCTGGATGTCATCCAGGATCTCGTGAACCCGCGCCAGGAATCCCACCAGGGCCTTGCGCAGATCCTCGGCGAGGCGGTCGTGGCGCGCGAACATCTCGCCGAGGGCGACCTCGTCGAGCGAGGTGCGCCGCATGGCGGCCGCCAGATCGGCGCGCGATTGCTTGGCCTCGGCCCGCAGCGGCTTCGCGCTCCGGGTCAGCTCGGCGAAGGCCTCCTCGATGGCGCGATCCTGGGTGGGCGTGGTCTCCACGCGCCGCAGGAGGTGGCGCAGCAGGTACGCTCGTCCCCCGGGGACTCGATGCCCGAAGGGCCCATCGGCTCCCCCGAGATCCTCGCGTCCCCACGGTCCGAACCGGTGGTGACCACCGCCCCCCGGGCCTCCCCAGCCGTGACAGCCACGCCCGAAGGTGTAGCCGCCTCCGTAGGTGGGGCTCCCGCCCCAGCCAGGGTGCTGGTAGCGCAGCCAGGCGATGTGCCGCCGCCGCGCCGCGGCCGCGAATCCCAGCATGGCTGCTCCGAACAAGATGCATCCGATCATGATCAAGCTCCTCGATTCCGGGTGGCGTGTTTGCCCCCACGCCAGAGACAATGCGCTCCCATCGTTAAGGAGATTCCATCGACCGTGTGAAGAAGCGTGAATCCTCGATGGAGCCCGCCGGCCGACCCGGCCGACCTTGGGTCAGGGGCCGCCCGGGGGCAGCGCGATCATCATGACCGGCAGGCACATCTCGTTCTGGGTCCCCCACCCGGGCAGCACCGGCGCCGTGTCCGCCGAGGTGTCGTAGTCGCACGTCACCTCGAGCGTGGTGTCGGGCGTGACCCTGGGCTGGGTTCGATAGGTGTAGAACCGCTGCCAGTGGAAGTTCCACTTGTCGAGCTCCGAGATGCACGACATGGCTCCCGGGCTCCCGGCGCGCACGGTCTGCTGCACGCCCCGGCCGTGCATGTGGGGCATGATCGCCATCAGATCGACCGAGGCGACCCCATCGAGCCCGAGCTCGCGCACTGTCTTGGTCCAGGTGTAGGTCGCGTTGGCCTGACCCGGTGGCAAGCTGTCCGGGGGGCTCTTCGAGAGGCTGTCGAGGAAGGGGTCGGGCAGCACGAACGCGAGGTGTCGGTCCACGTGGTCGGCGAAGCGCAAGCCGAGCCGGGTGGTGTCGCTCGAGCCCGCGGAGCCGGGGGAGGACAGGTTGTAGTGAACCTGGACCACCAGCTTGTCCGTGGGACGCATCGGGACGCCCATCCCGTCCGGATACGTCACCACGCCCTGACCGGGCGCCCAGGTCACCGGGACGGCGCTCACCTCGACGTTGTCGCCCGCGGCCCCGAAGCAAGGCCAGCCAATCCGGTCGGGGGACTCGGCGTCGAGCGCGGCCATGACCGCGGCGTTGGTGCTGGTCCCGTCGCTGCTCGGCGCCGCGGGATCCACGATGAACCCGAGCACGTGGTGCACGATGGTCGCGTTCCCCGGCGTGACGACGTATCCCGTCAGGAAGGCATTGGCCGTCGCGGGGGAGTCCATCGGGAAGCAGCGGTACTCGTCGAAGGCGGCCAGCTTTCCACCCTGTGCCACCGGAGAGAACACGGGCGTCGCGAGCTCGATCGCCCCGTCCAGCGTCGGGGGCGGAGGCGGCGTCAGGGGCGCGAGCGCGCCCTCGGCGAGAGGACCCACGAGCCACGAGAGGACAGTGGTCTTCTCATCCGCGGTGAGCGTGTCCTCGGCGTGAAAATCTCCGCAGGTCCCATCGTGCTTCTCGAAGTAAGGGGGCATGGTCCCGGCCGACACCTGGGCGAGCTCGGCGGCCGCGTTGTGCTTGGCGTCGGCGTAGGTGTCGAGGCGAAAGGGCGCGATGCCGCCATCCTGGTGACACTTCACGCACTTGGCGCCATAGATCGGCGCGACGTCCTGCCAGAACGTGAGCCCCGCGGTGGCCTGGGCGGGCGTGGTGGCCGCGTCCGAACCGCATCCGGCGCCGGCGAGCACCGAGGAGGCTCCGAGCAGAATCACGGACAGCGTCACCGCCGTGCTTGCCTTCACCTCGGCGCGCCGACCTGTCCCTGGTCCTGCGAACGAATACCCCCATCGCGTCATCGTGTGCCTGATCATCGTCTGCCTCCTTGCGATCCCCGTGGGTGAGACCACCAAGATCCGTCCTCGGTTGTCTCTCCCGGGAGGAAACACCGGAGCTGCGAATCACCGTCACCGCCAGGCGCGATCGTCACGAGAAAGATGCACTCCCGAACGGCCCGCCTGCGAGATTCGGGCGGACCCTGGGTCGGCGAGTCCGAGTCCGAGTCCGAGCTCGACGAGCGGCCGGCGGCCAGCGACACACACGTGTGCGGCTCGCGCGTCGCGATCCACGCACGTCCCCCTCCGCTGGCCCCTGCTCAGGCTCGGGGAGTGCGCCGCGCGCGGCGGGCGGGCGGGCGCCTGGCGAGGGACCAGCTCGACAGCAGGCCGACCGCCAGCAACCCCGCGAAGGATCCGACACCGCCGACACCCGGCGAGGTGCCGGCGAGCTCGCACCCGCCGACCTCGCACCCGGCCGGGGACTGCGTGTGCAGGCTGAACGCGGCGTCGCCGAGCACGTAACCGGCATCGGCGGCGCCATCGCCGGTCTGCCCGCTCGCGCCCGCGCCGCCGCTGTCGTTGCTCGCCGCGGCCCCACCCGTGCCGGAAGCGGTCTTGCCGCCGGTCCCGCTCGAGCTCGCGGCCCCGCTGCCAGACCCTCCGGTCGAGGGCGCGTTCACGACCACCTGGGCCGTCGTGGACTTGCCCGAAGGGTCGCTGACCGTGATGGTGACCGTCTGGCGCCCGGTGATCTTCGTCAAGGTCCACTGGAAGGGAGCCGAGGTCGACGTGGCCTGAAGGCCCATCGGCGTCACGCGGATGGTGGCCTTCGCGATCTTGCAGTCGTCGCTGGCCTGCGCCCGCACCGTGAAGGTGCTCGGCACCTGGGCCCCGTCGGCTGGCTCGAGGATGTCGACCGAGGGAGCCGAGCTGTCGGCGACGCAGCCGAAGGGCGTGGGTTTCACCCCGCCGGTCCAGCCGCCGAGCCGGTCCAACATCATCTGATACGAGTTCTGCTTGGTGCGCCCGCAGACGTCGCCCTGGATGGCGTTGTCGAGGTTCTCGAAGCCGTCACAGTCCGAGCAGATGGTCGGATACATGACGTCCTTAGCGCTGGCGGTGTGCTCGAGGCCGACCAGGTGGGCCTGCTCCTGCGCGATGATGACTGCGGTCTCCTTGGCGGTGCGCCCTCCGGCGAACGTGTACGAGACCCCGCCCGCGAGGTCGTTGCAGAGAAAGGGCGCGATCCCGCCGACGGTGTCCTTCGCGTTGCACCAGGCGCCGCCGCCCGAGCTGACGACCTCGGTGTAGTACGGACCGGAGGTCGGCTTGGTGAGCGTGAAGACGATGTTGAACCCCGCGTACCAGCGATCGAGGTAGGCCTGGATCTGCTCTTCGCAGGCTTGCAAGCTGGTCGCGAACTGACACACGAACTTGGGGGGCGTGCCGGGGCAGGGATCGGGCGAGGATCTCGAGACGGATTTTCCGTCGGCGTAGATGAGGTACACCACCGCCGGTGCCGCCGTGGTCCCGCTGGAAGACAGGGCGCTCGTGGCGAGGCCGAGCTCGGGCGGAAGGCCTCCGAGATCGGGGTCATCGGTGCCAGCGTCGCCGAGGGCGGACATGTCGTTGGCGAGGCCCCCGACGATGCTCGGGCCCGCTGAGGCCGAGCTCGGGGCTCCGGCCCACTCGGCGGAGTCATCGCCGGGAGCGCCGCACGCCGACACCACGGCCGCGATGGCCAGCACCGCCGAGATCCCGGCGACCTGGGTGACGCGGGCGCGCTCCGCCCACGCCCGGGCCCGGGGGGGCCGAGCACCGTCGTGGATGGGGCGAATGCGCCGTCGGCGCGGGCCGCGGCAAACAGGTCGGCAACAATCGGCGAGTCGGTGTAGCATGCGAGCGTCGTTTCGGGCCGGGGGCATTGGGGGAGGCACCAGCAACGCCAGATGCGCCGCCAGGTTTTCTAGACATCGCCACCTTTCGCCGCGCCTTAACGGTGCGCCGCATAGAAAATTCAGGATTCCTCGACATGGCCGACGCAGAGACCTTCGTTTCCGACTTCCACGCCAAGAACCAGGCCTCGCTCGAGCGCCACCTCGGCGCGTTCCGTCTGGCGCTCGGGAAGGAGACCTTCGACACCGTCGACCTGCTCCGGCTGGCCATGAAGGACGCGATCGAATCGGCGGAGGTCGCCGCGTTGTGGTTCGTCGACTGTGACGATCTCGAGATGAAGATCGGGCTCGCCGAGCACTGCGGCCTCGCGGCAACCCACCTGCGGAGCCTGACGGCCCGCGCCGCGGCGCTGGGGGCGCAGCCCTTCGATCCGCGCGTCGGCGGCTACTCCCGCTTCTTCGGATTCCTGCGGAGCCTGCAGACCCCGGAGGAGCGGGCGGCCGCCAGCCAGGTCACCTTGCGCACCTTCAACATCGGGCGCCTGTCGGCCTCGGCCGACGTGTGCGCCGAGCGCGGCGATGTGGAGACCGAGCGCCTGCTGCGCGACGTGATGATTGCCGACGAGCGTCGCATCTTCGAAGTGGGATGGCGCACCCTGTTGCAGGCCGCCAGCAACGAGGAGAGCCAGGCCCGCGCGCGCCGCTCGGCATTCCGCATCGTCGAGCTGGCCGCCGAGGTGGTCGAGCCTCTCAACCTGCGCAAGTCGCTCCCCAAGCGCAGGCCGCCCGTGCCTGTCCTCCCGCCGCCCCCACCCCCCACCGGATCCTTGACCGATCCCTGACCGATCCTCGTCCCCGAGCTACCTCGGTTGCTGCTGGGTCATGCAGTGGAGGGTGCCGAGCCCCCAGACCAGATCGACCGCGTGCACGCCCACCACCCGGCGATCGGGGAAGAGCTCACCGAGGATCCCGAGGGCCTGGCGATCGGCCGGATCGTTGAAGGTGGGGACCAGGACCGCCGCGTTGCCGATGTAGAAGTTGGCGTAGCTGGCCGGGAGCCGGATCCCGTCCAGCCGGACCGGTGCTGGCATCGGCAGGGGCACCACCTCCAGCTTGCGTCCTTCGGCGTCGGACATGCCCTCGAGCCGCTCGCGGTTCTCGGCCAACCACCGGTGGTTCTCGTCGGCTGGATTGGACTCCGTCGCCAGGACCACCGTCCCCGGGGACACGAAGCGCGCCAGGTCGTCCACGTGCCCGTGGGTGTCGTCGCCGGCGATGCCGCGGCCGAGCCAGAGCACTTTGCGAATACCAAGGTGCGACCCCAGGACCCGCTCCAGCTCCGCCCGGGGCACCCCCGGGTTCCGCGCCTGCACCGGATCGAGCAGGCACTCCTCGGTGGTGAGCAGGGTCCCCTCGCCGTCCACGTCGACGCTGCCGCCCTCGAGGACCATCTGTCGGGGGCGGCGCGGCTCACCACCTTCACCCTCGACGAGCGGGACGAACCGCCGCAGCCCGAGGGCCCGCGCCAGCCGCGCCGGGACCGCGTCGTCGCGTCGGTGGTTGGGATACTTCGCCCAGCCGTTGAACTTCCAGTCGGTGATGGCGATCTCCGGTCGCCGTCCCACGCCGCCGGCGCCTGCCTTGTGGCTCGGGCTGCCGGGCTTCGCCTGCCGGTCTCGGCGCACGAACAGCGGACAGGTGTCACGGGTCCAGCTGCGGTCGGTCGGGATCCGGAAGAAATCCACCTGCCCGAGGTCGACGCCCACCCGGGTGAGAAGGCGCCGGGCCCCGACCTCGAGCGCGGCGTCGCGCACCAGGATGCGCACCCGCTCGCCGGGCGACAGCAGGCGCACCACCTCCCCGTAGACCCAGGGGATGGGCGTGAGCTTGCCAGGCCAGTCGCCGCGGGCGTGCGGCCAGCCGAGCCAGGTCGCCTCGTGGGCCTCCCACTCGGCCGGCATCCGGAAGCCGAGCGCGGCCGGTGTCGGATCGTCTCGCATCGAATGGGTCAGTCGTCGATGAAGCGCTTGCCGATGGCGCCGTACGCATCGATGCGGCGGTCACGAAGGAACGGCCAGTGGCGGCGGACGCTCTCCTGGTGCTCGCGGTCGCAGGTCACCACCAGCACCTCCTCGGCGTCCCGGCTGGCCTCGGCCAGCACCACCCCGAACGGATCGGCGACGAACGATCCGCCCCAGAATTCGATTCCGCCAGGCGGGCCTCCCTCGTGTCCGACGCGGTTGACCGCCACCACATAGACCCCGTTGGCGATGGCGTGCGCCCGCTGCATGGTCCGCCAGGCATCGGACTGGGCGTCCCCGTGCGCGCTCTTCTCGGCCGGATGCCACCCGATGGCGGTGGGATAGAACAGCACGTCGGCGCCGGCCAGCGCGGTCAGGCGCGCCCCCTCCGGGTACCACTGGTCCCAGCACACCAGCGTGCCGACCCGCCCGACCGCGGTGTCGACCGCCGAGAACCCGAGATCCCCCGGGGTGAAGTAGAACTTCTCGTAGTAGAGCGGATCGTCGGGGATGTGCATCTTGCGGTACTTGCC
>CAZIOH010000095.1:0-12399 GCA_964540815.1 uncultured Myxococcales bacterium
TGCGCGACCACCATGGGACCTCCGAGATCGTCGATGATCACCCGCGCCTTGGCGGCCTTGACCCTGGGGAACGACTCGAGGCAGCCCTCCACCTCGCCGAGCGCGATCCGGCGCCCGTCGATCTTCACGAGATCGTCCTCGCGCCCGGTGATGTTGAGCCTGCCGCTGCGATCGAGCTGACCGAGATCCCCGGTGCGGAACCAGCCCTCCTGGTCGTGGCCTCCGATGGCGATCTCGCCCCGGCGGGCCGGCAGGCGGATGTCGGGCACGGTGCGGTGCGACAGCGCCCGCGACCGCACCCAGATGGGTCCGGCCCCCCCGGTGCCGAGCTTGGTCCCATCCCCCGCCGCGATGCGAATCTCGACGCCCGCGAACGGCTTTCCGACCGCGCCCGGGTCGCGTCCAGCCCGGTCGATGGCGAGGGGACCTGCCTGGGTGGTGTGATAGACCGACAGGGGTCTGATCCCGAACCGCTCGTAGAAGCCGTCGGCGATGGCCAGGGGCAGCGACGATCCCGAGCTCAAGTAGCGGGCGTTCGGGACCTTGAGGGGCTTGATGGTCGGGATCTTCATCAGCGCCCCGAACAGCGACGGCGAGGCCGGGAAGAAGTCGATGGCGTGGTCGCGGAGCAGCTTGGCGATGCGCTTGGCGGAGACCTCGTCCTCGAGGAACAATGTGGCGCCCGAGCAGAGCGCCGATATGAGCCCCACGTCGAACCCGTAGCTCTGGTGCAGCGGAATGGCACACAGGATGCGGTCGGTGCTCTTCAGATCCAGCGTGTCGGTCAGGATCTTGGCCAGTCCGTCCAGGTTGTCGTTGGTGCGGATGATCCCGTGGGGATCGCCACCGATGGTGGCGGTGAACTGCACCAGGGCCACCTCGGGCTCCGCAGGGCCGAGGTTGCCTTGCGAGCGATGTGGGTCATTGCGGCGGTAGATGCTGCAGGTGAGCAGGGTCCCCTGCAGGCGTCGCCGGTTCTCGGGGACGTGCTTCGAGATCACGGGCGTGGCCCGGATGGGCCCGGAGCCTCCTGCGCCGCTGCGAATCGGGCCCGACCCGGGTCCGGTGGTGTGGACCGGCCCCGAGGAACCGCCTCCGCCGCCGGGCGTCTGGGTCACCTCCCCTCCGCGCGGGCGGGTGATGAGGGCCCGCAGCGGGGCCGCATCCAGCACCATCTCCAGATCCTTCGGGCTGATGGTGGGATCGAGGGGAACCGCGACCGCCTCGAGCTTGGAGAGGGCGAGCGCCAGGATCACGAAGTCGGGGACGTTGCCGAGCATCAGCCCGACCCAGGATCCGGCGACGATCCCGGCCGACCGCAGCTCTTGCGCCCGGCGATCGACGCGGTGGAGCAGCCCACGCCAGGAGAGGTACGTGTCCCGGTAGACGAGCGCTTTTTCGCTACCGCGCTCGGTGACGATTCCGGTCAGCCATTCATAGAGCCGCATTTCGTGGTGGCTTTTCATCCGACATTGCCAACGTCGCCGAGGTCGCAGCCGGTGGAAAGCGCTCGAAGTCTATACGTGCACACGAGGCTCGGACAGCGCAATCACGGCGGTGAAACCGCTGGTCGCACCACCCTCGGCTCGGCGGCACGGGCGTGGCGGCTGGTGGCCCGCCGGCCCGACGCGGTGAGTAGGGGCCGGACCACGAAACGTCCGGCCTGTCCGGCCCGTCCCACCGGTCTGGCCGGCAGGCGAACAGTTTGTTGCTGGCAAAATTGCAACGCGGTCGGGCGAACCCGGGACACCGGTCGACCCTCGCCCGGGAGCCGCGCCCCGCTCGGGCCTGGCGCGCCCACCGGCCGAACCTACATGTAGGTAATCGACGGCTTCCGCGAAGATCCGCCCCACCCGGGACGGTCACCCTTTACGGAAATGGCGCGCTCACCTACGCTTTGCTGAAGCCTTGTCCCGCAAGCCCTCCGACCCCAACGACTCATCGGACTCCGACCACGTCCGGGCCAAGACCGTGGTCACGGCGATCAGTCGGATCTCGGACCGGGCGATCAACAAGGAGGCCTGCCTGGTCGTCATCTACGGCGACGAGCTCGGCAAGAAGTACAACCTCCAGGCGACCAGCCTGATGCTCGGGCGATCGTCGAAGTGCGACATCCAGATCGACCAGGAGTCCATCTCGCGCAACCACTCCAAGATCGTCAACACCGGAAAGTCGTTGCTGATCCGCGACCTCGGCTCGACCAACGGGACCTACGTCAACGACGAGCCGATCGAGGAGCACGTGCTGCGGGACGGTGACTTCATCAAGATCGGGCGCACCATCTTCAAGTTCCTCACCGGCGGCAACATCGAGAACGCCTACCACGAGGAGATCTATCGCCTCACCACCATCGACGGGCTCACCCAGATCTCGAACAAGCGCAACTTCACGGAGACCCTGGAGCGCGAGGTGGCCCGAGCCCACCGTTACCAGCGGGCGCTGTCCCTGGTCATGTTCGACATCGACTTCTTCAAGAACATCAACGACACCTACGGGCACCTGGCCGGAGACTACGTGCTCAAGCAGCTCGCCTCGACGGTGAAGACCAAGATCCGCCGCGAGGATCTCTTCGCGCGCTACGGCGGAGAGGAGTTCTCGATCGTGCTGCCCGAGATCGCCCTCGGTCCATCGCTGGTGTTCGCCGAGAAGGTGCGGCAGCTGATCGAACAGCACGAGTTCAGGTTCGAGAACACCCGCATCGCCGTGACCATCTCGATGGGGGTGGCGAGCGTCAGCGAACAGGTCCGCGACGTCGAAGGTCTGGTGCGGGCGGCCGACGAGCAGATGTACGCGGCCAAGTCCCAGGGACGAAATCGGGTCCGCGGCTGAGCACCCACCGCGAGGCCGGCTACTTCAGATCGGTGGGGGCCAGGACCTCGTCCTCGTCGGGCTGAGCGGGCTTCTCCACCCGCCGCGACGGGGCGGCGGCGGGCCCGCCGGCCTCCGCGGATTGCGTCGCGGACAGCTGGGTCTGCCGCCGGCTCGAGCCACCCCCGGCGCGGCGGGGCGACGGCGCGGGGATCGCCACGGTGGGCGTGGCGAGGGGACGCAGGGTTGCGAAGAAGGGCGCCGGGAGGTTGGGCACGATGATGACCGACTTGTCCTCGTAGCCCGCGCGACGCAGCTTGAACTCGACAGAGGTATCGCTGTACGGCACCTCCACCGAGAGCGGGGTGCGGCCGAGCTCCCACCCGTCGAGCGCGCGCAGAACGGTGGCGCCGTCGGGATCTGAGCTGAAGTTGATGCGGACCGTGGTGGGCCGCCGCTCGTTGCCGCTCGCACCGGTCGAGAGCCGTTGCCCTGGCCCCGGGGCCGCCGCGACGGGACGGCCGGCGTCGTGCCGCGGAGCCTGGGTGAAGGCGGTCACCAGGGCCACGGTCGCCAGGGCCGCCGCGATGCCGAGCAGCAGCTTGCGGTTGGTCTTCGGCCGCAGCGACGTGACCTTGTCCATCTCGCCCATGCCATGGCGAAAGGTGGACGGCACGCCGGTGGGATCCATCACCACCCCGCCGCTGCGGAACCCGGTCACGGGGTTCCCGAAGTTCATGTCCCTGCGGGCCATCGGGGCCGCCAGCCGGGTCACCCCGGTCAGCTCGGCCGGCAGCCCCGTGGTGGGCGTCGCGGCCACGTAGCGCTCCGGATCCAGCAGGGCGTCGCGGAACTCCTGCATGGTCTGGAAACGAGCGCTGCGCTCCTTGGCCAGCGCGCGGAACAGGATCATCTCCACGGCCGCCGAGACCGCCGGGTTGATCTTCCGGGCCGACGGCGCCTGGTGGGTGATGTGCTTGACGATGATCTCGCCGTAGCCCTCGCCGCCGAACGGCACCTTGCCGGTCAACATCTCGAACAGGATGATCCCGAGCGAATAGATGTCCGCCCGGTTGTCGATCTGCAGCTTCCCCTCGCCCTGCTCGGGCGACATGTAGTAGGGCGTCCCCATCACCGAGCCGGCCCGCGTCTTGTGCGTGACCTTCTCCTCGACCTGGGTCAGCTTCGCCAGGCCGAAATCCAGCACCTTGACGAAGTCGGGGTTCCCGCGCCGGGTGATGAGGAAGATGTTCTCCGGCTTGAGATCGCGGTGGATGATCCCGTGGTCATGGGATGCGCCGAGGGCGTCGGCCACCTGCGCGGCGATGGCCAGGGCCCGGGCCTGGGAGATGAGGACCTCGCGCTTGAGGCGATCGGCCAGCGATTCGCCCTGGAGGTACTCCATGACGAAGTAGAAGTCGCCGCTCGGCGTGTTCCCGAAGTCGGCGATGTCCACGATATGGTCGTGGCCGATCTGGTTGACCGCCTTGGCCTCCATCATGAAGCGCGAGACCACCTCGGGGTTGCGCGAGAGCTCCGGGTGGATGGCCTTCATCGCCACCTTCTTGCCGATCACCGGATGGACGGCGAGGTACACCACCCCCATCCCGCCTTCCCCGATCTTGGCCGTGATCTCGTAGTTGCCGATGATCTGGCCAACATCGATCATGCGTGGAAGTGTGAACGGTGACGTGTTCATAGGGTAGTAGACGGTGAGCCAGCGTGATCGGTCATTTCATGGTGACCTTGCCCGTGACCTTGCCGAAGTCCCTCGTCACAAGCACCTGTAAGCAAGTGTAGGAAGAATAATACGATGGCAGGTCTCTTTCATTAGAAAAAATCGCGGCTTGCCGGGGGCTTCGGCTGTGTCGGCAGGCCACGGCGAAATCTGCAGAAAAACCTGCAAGAGAATGTGAACGACGCTGGGCGCTTTTTCCAACCGGAAAGCGGTCCGCCAATCGCCTTCGCGACATCGGGCTTCGCGTAGGGAAGAAGCAGTGCAGCGTGAGCCACGCGCGGGCCGAAGTTCAGCCGAAAATGACCGATTTGCGCTGCGTCAGGATTCGGCTGATCATCTCGTCGATGCGGGCCCGGACGCTCTCCGCGGTCTCCTGGACCACGGCGCTACCCGGTGGGGCCTCCGAGGGCACCTGCATCGGCTCGCCGATCTGGATGGTCCACTTGGTCGGTACCGGCAGCAAACCGAGGGGACCCAGCCAGGGAAAGGTCGGGGTGATGGGGATGTAGGGGATGCCGAGGGGCTCGGCCATCCTCGTCACCTTGGCCAGGATGGGGTGAATCTCCTCGGCTCCGACGATGGCGACGGGGACGATGGGCACACGGGTCTCGATGGCCAGGCGCGCAAAGCCCCCGCGGCCGAAGCGCTCGAGCCGGTAGCGCTCGCGGTAGAGCTTGCCCACCCCGCGCAGGCCCTCGGGAAACACCCCGACCAGCTCGCCGCCGTCGAGGAGGCGCTTGGCGTGTCCCGAGGCGGCGCGCACACCGCCGATGCGAGCGACCACCGGCGCCATCCACGAGGAGCGGAAGGCGAAGTTCGCCACCAGGGTGCGCAGGCGGCGATGCTGCGGATGGTCGCGAAACACCCCGTATATGAGCAGGGCGCCGTCGTACGGGAGGCCGCCCGAGTGGTTGGCCACCAGCAGGGCCGGACCGGTGGCCGGGATGTTCTCGATCCCGAGCATCCGCACGCGGAAGTAGCGGGCGTAGAGGAACTCGAGCAACGGCGCGACCGACGGGAGAAACGCCGGGTCGTGACCGAAGTCGGCGACGCTGTCGGGGTCGAGGGGCCCCGAGCGCATGGCGCCATAGATCCGTCCGAGCGCCGTGCGGACGGTCGGATCGAGGACGAGGGCCAAGGGCGGCGCCGGCGGCTGGGACGAGATCATCTTGCCGGCTTCATCCCCGGTTTCGCGGGGCCGGGGGCGGTGGCGGGGGGCGGTCGCAGCGCGTCGACCACGCGGGCGAAGGCCGGGGGCGGCGGGCTCTCGAAGAGCAGCGGAGCCTCCGAGGCCGGATGTGAGAACCCGAGCGTCTCGGCGTGGAGCATCATGCGCTCCGCCGGGAGGAGGGGCTCCCCCCGCAGGAGGCGGTCACGGGTGTAGACCGCGTCACCCACCACCGGGTGACCGGCCTCCGACAGGTGAATGCGTATCTGATGGGTACGGCCGGTCTCGAGCCGGATGCGGCACAGGGTCGCCGCCGCGAGGTGCTCGACCACCTCGACGTGGGTGATGGCGTGCTGGCCGAGCTGCGGGTTGCGGGTCGAGCCGCGCAGGTGGTCGCCGCGGTCGGGGACCAGGCGGGATTCGATGCGCCCCGCCTCCACGCGCCCATGCGCGAGCGCGAGGTACGTGCGGCGCGCGAGGTGCCGCTGGAAGATCCGGTGGAGCCCGGCCTCGGCGGTCCTGGTCTTCGCGAAGCACAGCAGCCCGGAGGTCTCCTTGTCGAGCCGGTGGACCGTGTAGAGCGGGCGGCTCGTCGCCGGGAGGCGCTGCGCGCGCCAGTGGTCGCGGATGAGATCGAGCGCGGTCCCGGTCTCCTTGCGCTCGAAGGGCACGCTCGAGATCCCGGCGGGCTTCTCGATCACGATGAGGTGGGCGTCCTCGTGGACGACCGTGAAGCCTGGCTGGGTGGTGCGTGGCCGCGGGGCACGCATGCGCAGCTCGATGGTCGAGGGGTGGAGCAGGCGGAGGGCCGGGTCGAGCGCCACCACGCCATCCACCCAGACCTTGCCGGTCTCGCACAGGCGCCGCACGGCGCTCCAGCTCTGGTCGGCGAGGCGGGGGCGCAGGGCGGCCGCGAGGGTGCTCCCCGCGTCCGCCGGGACCGTCGCGAAGGTCTGGCGCGGCGGGTCGGTGTTCGTCCCCGTGCCCTGACCGGACGCGAGGAACGAGGACGAGGACAAGGACGAGAACGAGAACGGGGCTTGGGCCCGAGTGTCGGAGGACCGGTGGTCAGCCACGGACCAGCTCGTGAACGCGCGCCAGCGCCGCGTCCAGGCGTTCCGGGTGCGCGCCGCCCCCCTGGGCCATGTCGGCGCGGCCGCCCCCCTTGCCTCCCAGCGCCCGGGCGACCTCGCCCACGATGTGGCCGGCGCTGAAGCGCTCGGTGAGGTCCGGGGTCACCATGGCGACGAGG
Organism: uncultured Myxococcales bacterium; assembly: GCA_964540815.1. Classification (GTDB taxonomy): domain Bacteria; phylum Myxococcota_A; class Polyangia; order Fen-1088; family Fen-1088; genus CAZIOH01. The sequence continues at coordinate 6,967 of CAZIOH010000095.1, forward strand.
GCCACCTTGTCGCCCTCGACGCCGGCCAGCACGATGACCCCCGAGCGCAGCTTGCCGCGCAGCTGGTCGGCCACCTCGCGCAGGGCCTTGGGGTCGGCGACCTCGGCCCGGGCGGCCAGCACCCTGACGCCGCTCACGTCCCGGGCCTCGGCGGCCAGATCGCGCCCGCTGCCGGCGGCCAGGCGGCGCTTGAGCTGCTCGATCTCGCGGTCCCTCTCGCGCAGCTCGCCTTGCAGCCGCTCCACCTTGCCCGCGACCGCGAACGGGGTGGCGCGCATGGCATCGGCCGCGGCCTCGAGCTCGGCCTGCAGGCGATGCACGTGGGTCACGGCACCCTCGCCGCTGACCGCCTCGATCCGCCGCACGCCCTGCGCGATCCCGGTCTCCTCGGTGATCTTGACGAGCGCGATGTCCCCGGTGCGCGACACGTGGGTTCCTCCGCAAAACTCCTTGGAATCGCCCATGGTCACCACCCGCACGGTGTCGCCGTACTTCTCGCCGAAGAAGGCCACCGCGCCGGACTTCCTGGCGTCGGCGAGCGCGAGCACGTCGGTGCCGGTGGGCACGTTGGCGCGGACGGCCTGGTTGACCAGGTCCTCGACGCGCCGGCGCTCCTCCCGGGTGAGCGGCGCGAAGTGGGAGAAGTCGAAGCGCAGGCGGTCCGCGGCCACCCGCGAGCCCTTCTGGGCCACGTGATCCCCGAGCACCTGCCGCAGCGCCCAGTGCAAGAGGTGGGTGGCCGAATGGTTGCGGCGGGTGGCGTTGCGTCGCTCCTCGTCGACCACCAGCTCCACCCGGTCGCCCACCCGCAGGGGCCCTCCGGCCAGGCGTCCGTGGTGGACCAGCAGCGTGGGCATCGGGCGCTGGACGTCGGTCACGGTGAAGACCGCGCCCTCCGCCTGGATGGTCCCGCCGTCCCCCACCTGGCCACCTTGCTCCCCGTAGAAGGGTGTCCGGTCCACCACCACGGCGATCTCGTCCGAATCGGCGCCGGGGTCGACGGCGGGCTGGGCCTCCCGCACGCTGCGGCCATCCACCAGGATGGCCTTGATCACGCCGGTGGCGCGCAGGTGATCGTAGCCGAGGAACTCGGTCGGCCCGGCCTGCTCGGCCACCGTGCGATACACCGTGTCCACGGCGGTGTCGCCGGAGCCGTGAAACTCGCTGCGGCGGCGCTGCGCGGTCATGGACTCCTCGAAGCCGGCCTCGTCCAGCTCCCAGCCGCGGCCCTCGGCGATGACCCGGGTCAGATCCAGCGGAAAGCCGAAGGTGTCGTAGAGCTTGAAGGCCAGCTCGCCACCGACCCGGCGCGCGCTGCCCGTCATCTCCTCGCCGAGGATGCGCAACCCGCGGTCGAGGGTCTCGCGGAAGCGCCGCTCCTCCTGCTCGGCCACCTCGCGGATCACGCTCCGCCGCTCCCCGAGCTCGGGGTAGATCGGAGCCATCGCCATCACCACCTGGTCGGCCAGCCCCGCCAGGAAGGCGTCGTGGATGCCGAGCAGCCAGCCGTGATAGACCGCCCGGCGCATGATCCGCCGCAGGACGTACTCGCGCCCGGTCTTGTCGGGGAAGACCCCGTCGGCGACCAGGAAGGCGGTGGCGCGTGCGTGATCGGCGATGGCGCGCATCGAGGCCGAGGCGCCCGAGTAGTCCGTGGGCACGAAGGACTTCCCGGACAGGCCCGCCACCCGATCGATGAGCGGGCGAATCAGATCGGTCTCGTAGTTCGAGCGGACCCCTTGCAGCACGGCGCACAGGCGCTCGAGGCCCATGCCGGTGTCGACCGACGGGCGAGGCAGGGGGCGGCGCTCGGTCTTCGAGACCTGTTCGAACTGCATGAACACCAGGTTCCAGATCTCGACCCAGCGATCGCAATCGCAGGCGGGCCCGAGGCAGGCCCGACCGGCCGCGACCTCGGCGCACGGGATGTCGTCGCCCTGGTGGTAGTGGATCTCGCTGCAGGGCCCGCAGGGGCCGGTGTCGCCCATGGCCCAGAAGTTGTCCTTGTCTCCGAGGCGCACCACCCGGGCGTCCGGCACCGAGGCGATCTTGCGCCACAGCCCGTGCGCCTCGTCGTCGGAGTCGTGGACGGTGTAGATGAGGCGCCCGGGATCGATCGCGTAGGTCCGGGTCAGGAGCTCGTAGGCGAAGGCGATGGCGTCGGCCTTGAAGTAGTCGCCGAAGGAGAAGTTCCCCAGCATCTCGAAGAAGGTGTGGTGGCGGGCGGTGCGCCCGACGTTGTCGAGATCGTTGTGCTTGCCGCCGGCTCGCACGCACTTCTGCGACGAGGTGGCCCGGGGCTCGGGGCGGCGGGCCTGCCCGGTGAACACGTCCTTGAACTGCACCATTCCGGCGTTGGTGAAGAGCAAGGTGGGATCGTGGCTCGGGACCAGGGAAGAGCTCGGGACCTCGACGTGCCCGCGCGCGCGGAAGAAGTCGAGGAATTGCCGGCGGGTGGCGCTGGAGGACGGAGCCGTCGAGACAGGTGAGGTGGAGGGGGGCGACATCGGGCCGTGAAGACTAGTGCACGCTGGTCCAAATATCATCCATTCCGCTGCCTCGTGCCAGGATTGACCGCGATCCTCGTGCGCTTGCGCTTCTGCGCTCGCCTCAGCGCTTGAACCGCTCGATGGGAAAGTCGGGATCGGGCGGGTTGTCGCCGCCGAACCCCCGGTTCACCACCTCGAGGGCGGGCTCGGTCGCCGACGGCGCGCCCCCCTCGGCCACCCCGTCCGAGCCGCGCCCGACGCCGCGGTACCGCAGGGAGAAGTCATCCGGGTTCGAGGCCTGGGACAGGGCTGCCTCGTAGGTGATGAGCTTGCGCATCACCAGATCCATCAGGGACTGATCGAAGCTGACCATGCCGTAGGGGTCGCGCCCGGTGGCGATGACCTCGTGCAGCTCGCGGGTGCGCTTGGGGTCGGACACCAGCTCCCGCACCCGGGCGGTGCTGACCAGCACCTCCACGGCGGGGATCATGCCGAGCCCGTCGGCGCGCGGCAGCAGGCGCTGGGAGACCACGCCCTTGAGCACGCCCGCGAGCTGCAGCCGGGCCTGGGTTTGCTGGTGGGGTGGGAAGACCGACACGATGCGGTTCACGGTCTCGACCGCGTCGAGGGTGTGCAGGGTGGAGATCACCAGGTGCCCGGTCTCGGCGGCCAGGAGCGCGATCTCGACCGTCTCGAGATCGCGCATCTCGCCCACCATCATCACGTCGGGGTCCTGCCGGAGCGCGGCCCGCAAGGCCTTGCCGAAGCTCAGGGTGTCGAAGCCAATCTCGCGCTGATTGACGATGCTCCGCCGATCGCGAAAGGTGTATTCGATCGGATCCTCGACCGTGACGATGTGGCAGGCTCGACGCGCGTTGATGGCGTCGACCATGGCCGCGAGGGTGGTCGACTTGCCCGAGCCGGTGATGCCGGTGACCAGCAGCAGGCCCCGCTCGTTCTTGACCAGATCCAGCACCGCCCCCGGCAGGTTCAGCCCCTCGAACGGGGGGACCTCCGGGGGGATGAGGCGCAGCACCATGCCGGGGTTGCCCCGCTGCTGGAAGACGTTCACCCGGTAGCGGACGCCGTCCGCGGTGGCGTGAGCCAGATCCACGTCCCACGAGCGCCCGTACAGATCCCGCTGCCGCTCGTTCATCATCCCGAGCGCGAACGCCTCGACCGCGTCTCGCGACAGCGGGGGCACATCCCGGACCGTGCGCAGGTCGCCCTTGATCCGAAAGACCGGCGGCAGCCCCACCTTGAGGTGCACGTCCGAGGCGCCGAGCTGACGGGCGGCCTGGAGCACGCGATCGAGTATCGACGCCATGGGTGAGCTCGACCAGCGTAACACGGTTTCCCCTTTGGGGAGGACCGCCGACGGTGTTAGACCTTCGACGTGCCGAGCGGCAACGACGAGCAGCCCGAGACGCAGGGCCAGGAGGTCCTGGTGGTGGACAAGGACGCCGCCATCGCCGCCGGCATGCCGGCTGCGCTCGGGCGCCTCGGCATGGTCGTCACGGTCACCGCCGACGTGATGCGGGCCCGGGATCTCTGCGTGAACAAGTTCTTCACCGCGGCGCTGCTCGACGTCGACACCCCGACCCCCGGCGCGGGGATCGAGCTCCTGCGCTTCGTGCGTGAGAAGTCTCCCCTGACCTCGGTGGTGGTGATGACCGCCCGCAAGGGCTTCGACATCGCGGTGGTGGGCTTTCGCAACGGCGCCGCCGACGTGATCGTCAAGGAGCCGGACTCGCTCGCTTACCTGAAGAAACGGATGGTGGCCATCGCCGAGGAGCTGCAGGCCACCAGCGAGAAGACCACCTTGCTGGAGGACGTGGCGGAGATTCACCAGGATTTTCTGCGGCAGATGCGCGATCTGTCGCGCCAGCGTCTGAACCTCGAGGATCGACTGCTGGGGCGCGAGAGCAGCCAGGCGGGCTCGCCCCTCCAGACCTGCGCGGTCCTGCTGGTCGACGACGCCGAGGACGCCGCCGTCCGCTTCGCGGTGGCGTTGCCGCGCAACAAGGGCTGGAACGTCTCGCACGCGCGCAGCGGCGGCGAGGCCCTCGATCTCGTGACCCGAGCGCGACCGCACATCGCGCTCGTCAAGGAGCAGCTCCCCGATCTGCCGGGGCGGATCGTGATCGGCTCGGTCAAGGCTGCCGCGCCCGACGCCGTCGCGCTGCTCTACGATTCGCCCTTCGTGGCCGGTCGTCCCGGGTTCCTCCGGATGATCGACGGCGCTCGGGTCATGGATCTGATGGGGGATCTCGAGAACCCCGCGCAGCTCGCGGCCCCGCTCGACGAGGTGCGCGAGGGCATCCAGCAAAAGCTCAAGGAGCGGCGTTACCTCCAGGCCTTTCGCCAGGAGAACCTGGAATTTCTGCAGCGCTACAACCAGATCCGCCAGCGGATCCAGCGGATCCTCGATCGCGGCAAGAGCCCCGCTTAGGATCAATGCAGATCGGCGAGCGTCCGATTGGGGGACGGCCGGTCACCCGGGCTCGTCGCGGGCGTCGGTCGGTCCGGGCGCGGCCGGGGTGGCTTCGATCGAGGAGGGCTCGGGCGCGACGAGCTCGGTGACCCGCACGCCGAGCTCTCCATCGACGTCCACCAGCTCGCCGCGCGCCCACACGCGATCGGCGATCCGCAGCTCGACCAGGGTCGATCGCGGGCGACCCAGAGAGATGACCGAGCCCTTCTGGAGCGCGATGAGCTCGTCGGCGCGCAGGATGAGCTCACCGACCTCCGCCACCACCTCGAGCGGGGCGGAGGCGAGCATGGCGAGCATGGCGGCCGTGGATTGTCGGGCGAGCTGTTCGTCGTCGGCCATGGGGGGCGTCCTTCTTTCGGGGGTCGGGGGAGGGGCGACGTCCGGGGAAGCGTGCACGCGCGGCGGCGTCGGTGGCGGCGTCGGTGGCGGCGTCGGTGGCGGCGTCGGTGG
>CAZIOH010000095.1:12499-27860 GCA_964540815.1 uncultured Myxococcales bacterium
GGCGGCGTCGGTGGCGGCGTCGGTGGCGGCGTCGGTGGCGGCGTCGGTGGATCGGAGGCCACCGCCGTCGCAGGTGAGCTCACCTCGGCGCGCCCGATCCTCGGGCGACGACGATCGGTCGGTCGAAAGTCGGAGGTGAGACGCAAGAGGCCCGTCGGCTCCCACAGGGCGCTGGCCGCGTGGTGGCCCAATCGAACGGCGGAGGGCCGGCTCGCCCCGTGCCCCACCGACGGGACGCCGTCGAAGACCACGGCGTCTCCCGGCGCGGCCCGCGCCCAGTCGCCGATCGGCAGGTGGGTTCGTGCCACCTCGACCGACAGCCGCACCGGAACCCGAGCCTCCAGCAGGCGGGCTCCGCGCGTCGGCGCCGGGCAGGACGGGATCCAGGTCGGTGGGATCTGCACGCGGACCCCCTCGTTGAAGGTGGCGCAACGGATGTGCAGCTCGAGCTGCACCAGCGCGTCGCGCGCGAGCTCCGCCCCCGGCCAGTCGACGACCGGCTCGAGGTCGATGGTCAAGGACGGGTCGGCCCTGCGCACCATCGCGCCGAGGGCGGCTGCCACGATGCCGATCTCGATCGGTGTGGGGGCCCGGTGAACCTTGGGGGGCGGGAGCCCGAGGGTGGCGGACACCAGCCCCAGGCACGAGAGGGCGTCCATGAGGATGAAGCCCCTGGGCTCTCCGCGATCTCCGCTCGGGCTGGCCAGGGCCATGGGGGCGGTCTCGGCGCGGTCGGGTTGCCGGCGACGAAGAGCCCACAGCGTGTCGGCGCCGCCGGGCGGCAGGGGCGGGCCCACGCGCGTGCAGCCGACGGTGACCTGACCGAGGGCCGCGAGGAAGACCGTCCCCTCGCGCCCGGGAAAGCCGAGTCGGCGTGCTGCGAGGTCGAAGAGCGCCTGGAACGGTCCAGATACCTTGGCGAGATCCTCGGTGCCCCAGGGTCTGACCGCCACGCGATGGCTCCTCAAGTGCGACATTGCGACCAAGGTCGGGCGACCTATTTCGACGGAGGTCGAGCGGGTGTCAAGGCCGAACCCGCCGGGACGTTAGCGGTCGAGGACGGAAGGCGGAGGATCTCGACCGGATCCCCACGGCCGCAGATTTTGCGTCGAGGTCCGAATCCCGCCGATCGGGTCCGGCTGCCGCACGAGGACAAACAGTTCTTCTTTCCGGAAAGTCACGCCTGAGTATTATTCCGTAACCTGATGCCACGGGAGTCATCGTACAGCTGTGTTGCGTGACGGTCGTTCACCGTGATGAGCTGTAATCAACTCATGGAGTTCTGCCTCGACTATCTCGAGGGCGAGCTGCCGGACGACGAGCAGGTGCGATTTCGTCGGCACCTCGGGCAGTGCCCGGACTGCGTGACGTTCTTCGAGACCTACCGTCGGACCGCCGAGATCTCGCGGAGGGCGGTGCAGGCGGCGATGCCCGAGGCCCTCAAGCGAACAATCCAGTCGTTCCTCCGCGAGCGCTGCAACAACCGCAAGACCTGACCGCGTGACCTGACCGCGTGAGGGGGGGAGTGGCCACTGGGGTCGGCTGGCGCCGAGTGATGGAATGGCGAGCGAGGCCGAGATCCTCGGCCGTCGAGCCAAGTTTTTTGACCGAGGTAGTCCGATGAAGTATCAACACCTACATCATCTGACATTGGCTACACGCAGTCGGTGATCCGGTCTTCCTCGGTCGGCCCTCGGTCGCGCAATGGTGCGGGGCCGAGGGTCGTTCTTTCGGCAGAGGTGGGGCGGTGCCCGTGGGCGCGGGTGCGCGTGGGCGCGCGGTCGTCTTCGGCTCGCCTGCCCTCGATCGACGGAGTCGAGCGCGCGATGGTGGACCCTAACCCCGCGAGATCAGCGACCTTGACTTGCCCCGTCGGCGGACCAAGAATCTCGCGCTTCATGCTGGCCTTCATACTAGCCTTCGGGTTCGCCTTCGGGCTCGAATCGACGGTGACCTGCCTGCGCGCGCGCCACCCGGAACGACGCGCTCCATGAGCACGGTCAAGACCTGTCCCGCGTGTGGCAGCGAGCTGCCCGCCGAGTTCATGTTCTGTGGAAAGTGCGGGACGCGCGTGGACGGCGGCGTCCAGCCGGTCGCTTCAGGCACCAGCGCCCGCACCCTGTTCTTCGGCGCGAACGCCCAGCCGCCGACCCGCGCCAAGCTGATCGTGATCAAGGGCGAGGGCGTCGACGGCGTGACCTACCAGCTGGCTGGCACCGATCACCTCGCCGGACGCTCCGAGGGGGTGATCCTCTTCCCGGACGATCCGTTGATGTCGCCACGCCACGCCAACTTCATCTACCGTGACAGCAGGCTCTTCTTGCAGGACGAGGACTCCGTCAACGGCGTGTTCACCCGGATCAAGGCCCCGGTGGCCGTGCCTTCGGGGGGAATGTTCCTGGTGGGTGAGCAGCTCCTGCAAGCCGAGCCCTCTCCCCCCGATCTCGGGCCGCAGCCCGACGCCGACGGGACCTACTTCTACGCGAGCCCGAAGCGCCCATCGAAGATGAAGCTGGTTCAACGCCTGCGCGGCGGGGAGATCGGGATGGTCTACCGGGCGCGCGGCGAGACCATCTCGATTGGTCGCGAGGGCAACGACGTCAACTTCCTCGACGATCCCTTCATCTCGGGGCGGCACGCGCAGGTCTCGGTGTCGGCGGACGGCCAGATCACCCTGACGGATCTCGGGTCGAAGAACGGAACCTTCGTGCGCGTCACCGGCGAGACCCAGCTCGTTCACGGCGACTACGTGTTCATCGGGCAACAGCTCCTGCGCGTGGAGTTGTCCTGACCGAAGCCTTCGGCCGATTCGCGCGCGACGACGATGGCGGCGTTGACCGGGTCGCGCGCGGTGTGATAGTTGCCATGGGCCCTAAAGAGGGGGACGAACCGTGATCACGTGTAGCCGCTGCGGCAAGGAAAATCAGGATCACTACAAGTTCTGCCTCGGGTGCGGCAACGAGATTCGGTCGGGGGCCAGCAAGGGGGCGGGAGCGGGAGCGGGAGCAGCGGCCCCCACGGCGGCGGCGTCGTCGTCCGTGGCCCAGGCCGCGCGCGACGGGGTCGCCTCGGACAACCATCACCAGCAGCCCCATCCCTCACCCGCGGCGGAGCCCGCGCGTTCGAAGGGGGCGGCCGTCGGCGATCCGGAGCGCACGGCGGTCGGGGTCGGATCCGATCCCAACGCCCCAACACCGCCCCCGGCCGCGTCGGTGGCGCGTCCGAGGTCTGGCATTCCCTGGAACGATTCCCCGCAGCTGGGGCCGAGCGCGCCCACGCCCACCCCGTTGCTGACGGGCGCGGGCCTGGGCGGGGTCGCTCGGGCCGGGAGTGCCGCCGCCGCCGCCGCCGGCGCCCTCCACCCGGGTCGGGTCAATGCCTCGGGGGCCGGGGGCCTCGCGGGGGAGTCGGCCTCGAGCGATCTGCTGCATTCGCCGCCGGCCAGCCCGCCCGGGGCTGGGGGTGCCGCGGCGGAGGGAACGGTCTGCGCGAGCTGCGGCCGGATGGTCAGCCCCGGGTTCGCTTTTTGCGGGTCATGTGGAGCCCGGGTGTCGGTGTCGGGTGCGGGGGCGCCAGGCGTCCCCCTCACGACCGGCGCGCGCGCGGGCCACTCGGCGGCGGCTCCCGCCAAGGTGATCGTCCCGCGCGGGCGCCTGATCTTGATTCGTCCCGACGGCTCCGAGGGGGGCGCACATCCGCTCCACGACGGCGAGAATCTGGTGGGCCGCGGGCAGGGGATCCTGTTCGACGGGGATCTCTACCTGTCCCCGCGCCACGCAGAGTTCATCCTCGGGCCGGAGGGGCTCATGGTCCGCGACGTGCGGAGCCTCAACGGGGTGTTCGTCCGGATTGGCGAGGAGGAGGCGCTCGAGTCCGGGGACATCATCCGCATCGGGCAGGAGCTGTTGCGGTTCGAGGTGATCTCGGCGCCAGTGCCGCTCGAGGACGGGACCGAGGTCGCTGGCACCCCGAACCCCGGGTTCTGGGGGCGGCTGTCGGTGATCGTGGGGCGCGACGTGGACGGCTCGGCTTTTCCGCTGTTCGGTGACTCGGTGGTGATGGGTCGGGAGCGCGGCGACATCCTCTTTCCGGAGGACGGCTACGTGTCCGGGACGCACGCGCGGATCTCGCTGCGCGACGGTCGGGTGTTCATCAACGACGTCGGCTCGTCGAACGGGACCTTCCTGCGGGTGCGGGGAGAGCGCAAGGTCCCGAGCGGCACCTTCGTGCTCATGGGGCAGCAGCTCTTTCGCCTCGAATACAAGTGAGCCGCGGCGGGGCCGGCCCCGCCCCTTCGCGGTCGGTGCGGACGGTCAGCGCTCCGGGGGCTCGGTGGCTCGGCCCGGGCGGATCCTTACTTCTTCTCGAGCTCGATCTTCTGGCCGCCCGCAGCGGGCTTGCCGCCCGAGAAGAAGGCGCGGCGGGCGCTCTCGCCGTCGTTTGGCTCGACGTAGCGGAAGCCGTTCGGGATCTTGAACGCATGGCCATCGTCGAAGGCGACGGTGATGTCGATGGGCCCCTTGTCACCGACCGGCGTCACCACCTTGATCTTGTTGGTGGCCGCGATGGTCACGACCTCGGCCTTCTTGCGCCCGAAGCGGACCTCCGCCTGGGTCTTGCCGGGCTGAAAGCCCTCCCCGAGGATCGTGATCTCCTCTCCCCCGGCGGTGGTCCCCTGGGGGGGCTCGACCTTGTCCACCTTGAGAGCTCCTCCGCCCTGGGGGCAGGCGGCCAGAGAGGTGAGAGCGGCGAGGCTCGCGACGGTAAAGACCAGCCGGAGGGCTTTCATCGTCATGGGCCGCGACCTTACTTCTGTCGACCCTCCTGGGTCAAGGTGAGGCGTCGCGCCGAGTCCGTTTGTAGCTCCCTGCGCCTTTCGCAGCCTGCATCGCAGCCTCGGCCCTCCTCGCCAGGAGATTGACCGCGCTCTCCGGGGCCCATACGCTCCGGCAGCGGCAGCCTCATTCATGGTGTCAACGCTGGTGTGTGCGGTGCTCGGCCTGCTCGGGCTCTCGGGGTGCGTCGGTCCATTCGGGTGGGATGGCACCAGCGTCTCGCTCGGCTGGCACGCCCACGGGGTGCTGCGGAGACCGGCCCGGCTCCCGGTTCGCGGAGATGGCTATCGCGTCGGGGAGCCGTGGCAGGCGCGCGAGAGCCAGTTCGCCACCGACGAGGTGGTGGAGACGGTGGTCCGGGTCGCCCGGGCGGTGCAGCGCACCCACCCGGGAGGCTGGTTGTCCATCGGGGATCTCTCCCACCGCGGCGGCGGCGGCTCGCCCGAGCACCGCTCCCACCAGAGCGGACGTGACTTCGATATCTTCTTGCCCGCGGTGGACGCGCACGGCGGCATGGTTCCACTCGGGGACTGCATGCTGCACTTCGATCGGACGGGCCGGGCGGTCGCCTGGTCCGCCGCGCGCGGAGGCCGTGCCCCCGCGCGACCGGTGCCGGCGGCGCGACTCGACGCCGGCCGGGCCTGGCGGGTGGTGCGCGCCCTGCTGGAGGACCCCGGGCTCGAGGTGCAGTGGATCTTCGTGCAGCGGGATCTCGCCGCCGCGATCCTGCGCGAGGCCGGAGCCTCGGACCCGGCGCTCGTGGCGCGGGCCGAGGTGATCGTGCGGCAGCCTTCGGACTCCGAGCCGCACGACGATCACCTTCACGTGCGGGCCTTCTGCGATCCGGGAGATCGTGCGCTCGGGTGCGAGGACCGCGGTCCGGTGCGTTGGCTCAAGAAGGGGTGGAAGCACGTGGCCCCGCCCTTCGAGGTCGGGCGGGAGCCGGACGTGTCACACCTGCTCGACGGGGTGGTGCGGCAGCGACCTCCGCTGGCCCCGGCGCCCAGCACCCCGTCGTCGTGACCACCACGTCACGAGTCACTTCGGGCCCGTGGCCCCCGTGGGCACGGGAGGCGCGATCGCCTCGAAAGTGATTCGCTCGACCACGAAGCCGAGATCGGCGAGGTGCGCGGGGAAGGAGCGGGCGGGGGCCGTCAGGGTCAGGACCACCGAGGTGCCGAGGGCGGGTCCGGCGGGGCCAGGACCTGGGCGCACGAGATAGAGCTGCCGGACCCGGTCGAGGTGATCGGGCGGGTCCCGATCGTCTGGCCTGGGCTTGTCGGTCTTGGGTTTGTCGGTCTTGGGTTTGTCGGTCTTGGGCTGGTCGGTCTTGGGGTGTTCGTTTTGTGGGTGCTTGCCGTCGTCCTCGGGCACCTCGAAGTCGAGGGTGCGCCAGTCGCCCGGCCCGGTCGCGGTGGAGATACCGCCGAATCCCTGCCTGGCGAGCGCCCGGCGATTGGTCTCGAGCACCTCGCTGGCCGAGTGAGCGGCGGTCTTCTCGGCGGACAGGGAGATGCGGCTCCCGTCGGGGAACAGCAGCAGGAAGACCGTCTCCGCGAACCCCGTCCGCTGCGACACCGACCAGCCCGGCGGGGTGTCGATGCCGATGCCCCAGCGCGCATCGGTGAGGTGTCTCGGCCGCGGCGAGGTGGCCTCCCCTCGGGCCGGCAGAGCTCCCCCCGCCGCCACGGTCAACGTGATCATCATCAGGACCGACCGTCGAGCCATTGGCCCTCGATTATAGGCCAAGGTCCTTCAGTCGTGAGGCCCCCTGCAGGGCCCACGAGCCCGTCTCGGCGACGAGGACGAGGACGGGGTTCAGGTGCCGGACCTCTGCCTCCTGTCATGAGTCCCACTCGATACCCATGAGGTGAAGCGCGCGGTGCTCCCGGGTGCACGCAGCGCGGAGGGAAGTAGGTGAGGGCGATCCACCTGACTACACTGAACAAAGTCACAGTCAAATTTCTATTGCTTAGAATCTATTGAATGGAATACATTCTGAATCGTCAAATGAAACGCACTCCGCCATCGGCCACCGATTCGACCGGTGGCTGGACCCCCACCCGGCCATCCGGGTTGCTGGACGAGCGTGAGCTCCGGGAGATCGAACAGGCCTGGCCGAACGGACTCACCTCCCGGCAGATCGTCGACGCGTTCGAGACCCGAGGAATCCGGTTCTCGGAGGCCACCTTGCGCAAGTACGTGCAGCTCGGGCTCTTGCCCCGCTCGGTGCGGGTGGGGCGCAAGGGCAAGCACCGCGGGTCCTGCGGGATCTACCCGGCCCACGTGATCCGCCGGGTGAACACCGTCAAGGGGATGATGGCCGAGGACCAGACCATCGAGGACATCCAGCGCTCGTTCCTGCGGTTCAAGGACGACATCGATTCGGTGGAGAAGGATCTGCGGGATCTGCTGTCCGGCTTCGAGCGCGAGGCCAAGGGACCCGCGGTTCGAAACTCCGACGGTGGACGGGAGCTGGAGCGCGAGATCATCGAGGCCAAGCGAGCCGCCAGCGAGCTCGTCAGGCGCATCAGCAATTTGGAACGCCGACTTTCCGAGCCTGAGGAACGGCTGCGGTCCGCGGCTTCTGCCGTCGGGGGCGCGAGCGACCTGTACTGATTTCGGTGCTCGACCACCGCGATCGTGCGCGAGGAGGAGATAGCCTATGGATGACCCGAGAGACGGAAGCGAGATCCCGGTGGTGGTGCCCGCGGCCGACACCGAGGACGAGGACCAGCCCCAGCCCGAGGTGGCCCGGATCCGGCGCAAGGTTCGTTCGGCCGGGCGGGACGGGCGGGTGCGCTCGAAGACCATCGCGCCCAAGCGCCTCAGCCGCGACGAGAAGCGGCTGTCCGAGATCCTGATCTACCCGACCGACGTCGAGCGACCGAAGACCCGCGCCGAGTGCCAGGGGATGAACCGGCCCTGCCCCTTCGTGAGCTGCTCGCACCACCTGTACCTCGACGTGAACCCGGAGACCGGCGCCATCAAGCTGAACTTTCCGCATCTCGAGGTTTGGGAGATGGCGGAGACCTGCTCCCTGGATGTGGCCGACCGCGGGGGGATCACCCTCGAGGAGGTCGGGGCCATCTTGAACCTGACCCGCGAGCGCATCCGGCAGGTCGAGGTGCGCGGCCTCACCAAGATCAAGCTCAGCTCCGGCGACGAGCTCGGGTTGCCGCCCGAGCGCCCCTGAGGCTTCCCCCCCGCGACCCGCGTCGCGCGTCGACCCCGCCCGACCCGCGCGGCGTCGCGAGCGTCATGGCGAGCGTGATGGCGTGATGGATGGAATAGCCACCTCGGGTCCACCGCCGACAAATACCCTGGCGAAGGGGGTGTCTCATCGGACATCATGGAGGCATGATCCCTCGCGCGACCAACGGATGGCTCGATTGACCACCGGATCCTCGGGACCGGCCACCGGCTCCCACCCGCCCGATCGGTTGCCGACCGCGAAGCTCGCGCCGCTCGGCGGCATCGACGCGGCCATCTCGGGCCGCCTGCTGTCCGCGGCGCTCGGCTCGGGGGGTGACTTCGCGGATCTCTACTTCGAGCACCGCTTCGGCGCCGACTACGTCCTCGAGGAGGGACGCGTGAAGAGCGTCGGCCGCGGGATCTCGGTCGGGCTCGGCGTCCGGGTGGTGCGCGGCGATGCGACGGGTTACGCCTACACCGAGGAGCTCTCGGAGGACCGGATGCTGGAGACCGCCCGCACCGCGGCCCAGATCGCTTCGGGCGGCGGCGCCCCGGGACCAGTCGCGGTCCGGATCGCGCCGGTCCCAGCCTTCTATCCCATCGTGGAGTCTTCGCTCGACGTGGCCGGCATCGACAAGGTCGCGCTCCTGCGGCGGGCGGACCTCGCCGCCCGCGCCGCCGATCCCCGCATCGTCCGGGTGGAGGCCTCTCTGGCCGAAGAGTGGCGCGAGGTCCTGGTGGTCTCCTCCGACGGCGAGCTGGTCCACGACCGGCAGCCCATGATCCGGTTCGGGGTCCACGCGGTGGCCGAAGAGAACGGCCAGCGGCAGGGCGGACGCTCGGGCGGCGCCGGTCGCTTCGGCCTCGAGTACTTCTCGCGCCCCGGGCAGAGCCCCGAGGAGCACGGGGCAGAGGCCGCGCGCCTGGCCCTCGGCATGTTGCACGCGGTGGAGGCGCCGGCCGGGCCCATGGAGGTGGTGCTCGGGCCCGGAGAGTCCGGCATCCTCCTGCACGAGGCGGTGGGGCACGGGCTCGAGGCGGACTTCAACCGCAAGCGAACCTCGAACTACACCGACCAGATCGGGCAGAAGGTGGCATCGGCGCTGTGCACGGTGATCGACGACGGGACCCTCGGACACGCCCGCGGCACCATCAACGTCGACGACGAGGGAAACCCTGGGCGTCGCAACGTGCTCATCGAGAACGGGATCCTGGTGGCCTACATGCAGGATCGGATCTCGGCCAAGCACTTCGGGCTCGCGCCCTCGGGCAATGGGCGGCGCCAGAGCTTCCGCCACGAGCCCTTGCCGCGCATGACCAACACCCTGCTCTCCCCGGGGACCGACGCGCCCGAGGACATCATTCGCTCGGTCAAGCGCGGGGTCTACGCCAAGCACTTCTCGGGTGGGCAGGTGAACATCTCGAACGGGGACTTCGTCTTCTCCCTGACCGAGAGCTACCTCATCGAGGACGGGAAGCTGACCGCCCCGCTCAAGGGGGTGAACCTGATCGGCAACGGGCCAGAGGTCCTGCGCAACGTCACCATGGTCGGCCACGACTTCCGGCTGTCCGACGGGACCTGGACCTGCGGCAAGGATGGTCAGTCGGTGCCGGTCGGCATCGGCACGCCGACCCTCAAGATCTCGGAGATGACGGTGGGAGGAACCCGAACCGCATGAGCACCGAGGAAACCGTCGGCGCCGTTGAAAGGCCCATCGAGGGCGAGGGTGCAACCCTCCGGCGAACCATCGGCCCCGGCGAGGCACGTCGCGGTCGCCCGTTGCCCGATCCGGCCGAGTGCCAGCGCCAAGCGGAGCGGATGCTGTCCCTGGCCTTGCGGGCCGGCGCCGACGGGGCCGAGGTCCTGGTGCGCGACGGGCGCGAGCTCGAGGTGAAGGTGCGCATGGGCGAGCCGGAGCTGGTCAAGGAGGCGGGCAGCCGTGGGCTCGGGCTGCGGGTGCTCAAGCAGCACCGCGCGGCCGTGACCTACACCTCGGACTTTTCCGATGCGGGTCTCGAGAGGCTGGCGCGCGATTCGGTCGAGCTGGCCCTGCTGTCCGAGCCCGAGCCGCTGGCGGACCTGCCGCGCCCGGAGACGCTGGCCCGCGAGCTCCCCGACCTCGGGCTGTGGGACGACCGGGTCACCGAGCTCGATGTGCCCGAGGCGATCCGCTGGGCGCGCCTCGGCGAGGCCGCGGCGCTGAAATCGGATGCGCGGGTGACCAACTCGGAGGGGGCGGTGTTCGGACGCAGCATGGGCGCGTCGGCGTTCGCCACCTCGGCCGGGTTTTCGGGCTCCTTTCGCGGCACCAACCTGTCGTTCTCGGTCATGCCGGTGTGCGACGACGCCGGGGGCAAGAAGCGCAGCGGGGTGGCCTGGACCGCCTCGCGCTACCTCAAGGAGCTGGTCGACCCGGAGGCGGTGGGCCTCGATGCGGCCCGCCGGACGCTCGCCAAGCTCGGCTCGCGCAAGATCGCCACCTGCGAGGTGCCGGTGGTGTTTTCTCCGGACGCCGCGCGCGGCCTGCTTGGACAGCTGGCGAGCGTGATGTCCGGGGGAGCCGTTTGGCGGCGGAGCACGTATCTGGCGGAGCGCGAGGGGACCCCGGTGGCGTCGAGTCTGTGCGACGTGGTCGACGATCCGCTGTTGCCCCGGGCGGCCGGCTCGCGCCCTTACGACGGAGAGGGGATCGCGACCCGCACCAACGTGCTGGTGGCGGCCGGGATCCTGCGGATGTTCTTGTGTGACACCTACGCGGCCCGCAAGCTCGGCCGGCAATCGACCGGCTCGGCGGGACGGGGGGTGGGCGGCGGACCGCACGTCACCACCTCGAACCTGATCCTGCGACCGGGAAAGACGCCGGCCCGCGAGCTCGAACGGCTGGAGCGCGGGCTCTACGTGACCGACTTGATGGGCTTTGGCTTCAACGGGGTCACGGGTGACTTCTCCCAGGGTGCAGCGGGCTTCTGGATCGAGCGTGGGGAGCGGGCCTTCCCGGTCAGCGAGATCACCGTGTCCGCCAGCTTCGACGAGCTGTGGAAGGGCATCGACGCGGTCGGTGACGATCTCGACACCCGCTCCTCGATCCTCACCCCCTCATTCCGCACCGCCCGCATGACCGTCGGCGGAACCTGATCCCTCATGCGAACGGTCCGGTCCCTTCCGGTCCGGTCCGTTGGAAGCCTCCTCGGAACCCGGCCGACAAGCCGGCCCGATGGCGAAGCCGGAGCGAGCACCGGAGCGGAGTGTACACAGGGTACTCGAGCACCGGAGCGCAGCTCCGGCGCAGCCAGCGGGTCGGATCGTCGGCCGTCGGTGGAGCGAGAACCAACGCCCTCTAAGACTCGGCTTCGCGGGAGAGGATCGGGCGCAGGACGTCGAGGACCTTGGGGTGCAGCGGACCGTTCGAGGCCAGGATCCCGCGGCGGTTGTAGAGCTCGGCGCCGTAGTCGAGCGGCCGGCCATCCATGTCGGTGACGGTGCCCCCGGCGGCGATCAGGATGGCCTCGGGACCGCAGGTATCCCAGATCTTGGTCCGCCCGCCGGTGTAGACGTAGAGATCGCGCAGGTTCTCGGCCACGAGCCCGATCTTGAGGCCGACGCTGCCGATGTTCATCTCGTCCTCGATGGCGAGCGCGGAGCGGATCGCGTCCACCCTCGGTGTCCGGTGGGACTTCGATGCCACGAGCCGGATGCCGGGTGGGCCCTCCAGGGCCGAGGTATGGAGCGGCGCGTGGCTCTGGGTGGGCGAGTCGAGCCAGGCGCCCTCGCCGACCACGCCGGAGTAGGTCTTGCCGGTCATGGGCTGGCTGACCACCCCCAGGACCGGACGACCCGCCACCGAGAGGCCAATCATGACCGCGAAGCCGATGTCTCCCCGGATGAAGTCGCGCGTGCCGTCGATGGGATCGACCATCCAGACGCGCTCGGCGCCGTGGCGCGAGCCGTCGTCGGGCAGCTCTTCGGAGAGGATGGCGTCGGTCGGGAAGGCCCGGGCGAGCCGCTCGACGATCAGCCGGTTGGCGGCGTGGTCGGCCTCGGTCACCGGTTCGTCGCCCGCCTTGGCGTCCACACGAAAATTGGTCCCGGCGAACGCCTTGACGACGGCGGCGGCCGCGAGCGCGATGTCGAGGGCGGCGGCGAGCTCGCCCGCATAGGCGGTCACGCGGGGGCCCCCCCGCCAGGCGCTGGCGCCAGCGCGGGCCCGACGGCGGCGACCGCCGCGAGGTCGCGGCGCAGGGCCGGCCGCCCGGCGAGCAGGAGCAATCCCGAGAGCACCAGCAGCATCGCGGTGAACAGGATGGGGAGCTCGAGCCCCCACCGGTCCGAGGCGAGTCCAATCAGAACCGGGGACAGGGCGTCGCCGAGCAGGTGGATGGACATGGTGCTGAGCCCGAAGCCCCGGGAGCGCACCGTCGCTGGCAACACGTTGGCCATGGCGGCGTTGAGCGGCCCGGTGTTCAGGAAGAGCAACATGAGGGTCATGAACATTCCAGGCCAGAAGATAGCAGGGGAGCGCATCAGAATGGCGAGCATCGAGAACGGCAGGGACAAGACCAGGGCCACCCCCGAGAACAGAAAGGCCCCGGTGGGGGCGCGGACCGCCAGCCGATCGCCGAGTTGACCGCCCACCAGGGTTCCAATGAACCCGGACAGACAGACGATCCCGCCGAAGACGATCCCGGCCTCGGCGAGGGGCAGACCGCGCTCCCGGAAGAAGAAGGTCGGCATCCAGGCCGCGAGCCCACCCATCGCGAACGTGTAGACGGTCTGGGCGGCGACGTTGAAGAGGTAGCTGGGGCGCGCGACCAGCATCCTCAGGGCGGTGCTGAAGGGGAGCGCGGGCGCCAGGTTGCCGCCAGCGGTCGCGTGGTCCGAGGCGTGGTCCGGATCGAGCGCGCCACGCGGGGGGTCCCGGAACAAGAACAGGGCGAGGGCCAGGATGGCCCCCGGCACCCCGGCCAGGTAGAAGGCCCAGCGCCAGCCGAGGTGCGTGCCGACCGCGCTGCCTACCACGAAGCCGATGGCCGAGCCGACGGGTATGGCGGCGTAGAAGACGGCGAGGACCCGACCGCGCCGCTCGCTCGGATAGTAGTCGCCGAGAAGCGACGGGGTCACCACGGTGTAGCTGGCCTCGCCCACCCCGATGACCACCCGGGCCACCAGCAAGGCCCCGAAGGTCGGCGCCAGGCCCGAGCCGAAGGTGGCCAGGCTCCAGACCAGAACCCCGAGGCCCGCGAGCGGAAACCGCGGCCGCCGGTCCCCGAGGTTTCCGACCAGCGGGGAGATGAGGGCGTAGGGGAGCATGAACAGCGACTGCAAGAGTCCCCCCTGCGAGTCGGAGGCGCCGAAGCTGGCGAGGATGAGGGGCAGGGCGCCGGCCGGGATGTAGCGATCGACGTAGTTGAGCAGGTTGATGCCGGTCAGGATGCCGAGCGCCGTCCGGGCCGTCGGGACTTTCCTCATCGGTCATGCGTAACATGGAAAGCGCACCGTCGGGGAGCCGATGGTAAAGTGCGCGTCCATGAGCACACTCAAAGAGATTCTCTTGGTTCCTGGGACGCGCCCCAAGGTGGTGGCCGATTGCGCCCGCCTGGTCGACGAGGAGGTGGATTCGAAGGGTGGTCTGTCGGGGCTGGCCATCAAGGGCGCTTACATGGTCGTGAAGGCGGTCAAGCCCGGGTTCATCGCCGAGGCCATCGACCACATGCTCGATGACTTCGTGGGGCGGCTCGAGCCGTTCTTCGCGGAGGCGCAGCAGAAGAGCGAACCCATCGCCCCGTTCATCAGCACGCGCGCGAGCGCCGTGTCCGACGCCCTGCTGGCCATCAGCGACGAGCGGGCGGCGCGCGCCAAGAACCAGACGGTCAAGAAGGCGTACGAGAAGCTGCGCCCGACCGCCAAGAAGAACGTCGAGGCGGCGATCCCCCGGGTCGGTCGCCTGGTCGCCAAGTACGCGGTCACCCCGGTGGTGACGCCGCCTCCGCCCGCGACGGCCTGAGCCGCCTGCCCGGTGGGGTGCGGCGCGGCCTCCCTCGTATCCATGAAGCCGTGGAAGCCCGTGACCGATGAAGCGCGAAATCATTTCGGTTGCGAGGGCGGTGGTCATCGACCACGTTTATGCGTCGAAGCCGCCACGGTGGATGGTTCACCGCGATTGTTTCGGGAAATTGGCTGCGAGGTGCGGTCCTCCTTGACGGGAGGGTGTCGGTGAGGCATCTTGGCGCCCGTTTCGAGTTCTTGATGCGGGGTGGAGCAGCCTGGTAGCTCGTCGGGCTCATAACCCGAAGGCCGCGTGTTCAAATCACGCCCCCGCTACTTCCGGCCCGCAGGTCGCACCGGCGATCTGCGGGCCGTCTTTTTTCGCCCTGCGACCCTCTTCGATTGAAGTTGTGACCCGCGCTACCCGATGGACTGATCGTGCGCGGCTCGGGGTACATCCCTCGCGACCCCTCAACTTTCTCGGAGATTTCATGTCCAACCACGATCACGAATGCGGCGGACACGGCCTTTGTCCCCGGCAGTCTGCATGTCTCGCGCGTCGGGTCAGTCGCCGCGCGCTCCTGTCCCTGGCCGGAACCTCGACGACGGGCCTGATGGTGGTGGCGGCCGCCGCGCTACCGGGCTGTGGAAATCCCACGGGCTCGCCGCCGACCGGACTGGTTGACGCGGGCAATGTCTCGAGCCTGATGGTGGGGACGATGCTCACCATGTCCAACGTCGTGGTCGCGCGTGACGCAGGCGGTGTGTACGCCATGTCCGCCGTGTGCACCCACGCGGGCTGTTATCTCGACGACACGCCGAGCACGATCGCGGCGGGGCTGTATTGCCCGTGTCATGGATCGACCTTCGACGGGGACGGAAAGGCCACCGGCGGGCCCGCCCGCTCGGCGCTCCAGCACTACGCGGTCACCATCTCGTCGAGCGGCAAGCTGACCGTCGACGGCGGGCAACCCGTCTCGTCGAGCACGCGAACGCCCGTGATCTGATCGCTCGCGGGAAGGGGCGGACCCCTCCCCGCGGGCCCCTCCCTGGGACGACGAGAGGCGAGCCCGGATCTGCTTTGCCTACGTCTTCTCCGGTTTGCAAAGCCAACCTCCGATCCGGAGCGCGGACCAAGCGATCCTGATTGATGGATCTGCTTCTCGAATGAGGTGAGCTCCGTCCCTCCCCTCCTATCCCCTCGCCCCGCGAAGCGGGGAGAGGGTCACGGAGAGGGGCCTATTTTATTCCGGGGCGGCGCCGGGAGTACCTTGTTGACCTCCCGCTGTTCGCGCGAGCGTAGCGCGGCTTTGCCGCGCGGAGCGAGAGGGGCGCGGGGACGTGCGAG
>CAZIOH010000096.1:0-26861 GCA_964540815.1 uncultured Myxococcales bacterium
CGTTGTGCATGAGGATTCGCCCGTCGGCGAGGCGCGCGAGGACCATCACGCGCTTGTTGTAGGCGTTCATCCGCCCCTCGACGCGCCACAGGTTGGGCGCGAGGACCTCGATCGGCGCGTGGGGAAGGACGGTCCAACGGCGAAATCCGACGGCCATGGGGGTGAGCCTACACCGGTGGCAGCTCGGCCCCGGGCGCGCGCGATTCCATCTGGCGCAAGGGCGGTGCCTGTGGAAGGGCGGGCTGCGCCGCGGTCAGGGTCGTGGCGGCCATCCTCAGACGCGATACTCGACCTGGACGAGACCGCTCGGGAAGGCCTGGGTCCGCACCAGGGAGAGCGGCTGCTCGATGCCACCCGGCCCGAACAGGCGCACGCCATCGCCGAGCAAGATCGGGATGATGGAGATCGTGAGGTCGTCGACCAGGCGGGCGGCGAGGAAGTCGCTCACCACCACGCCGCCGTCCACGTAGACCCGGCGGGCGCCCTCGGCGGCCAGACGTTCCAGCAGCGGCGCCGGATCGCCGGCGTGGAACCGTTCTCCGTGCCTCGGCGGCCGGGCGGCGTGGGTCAGGACCACGCACGTCTTGCCGGCGTACGGCCAGGTCGGAAACCCGAGCGCCGTCTCGTAGGTCCGCCGGCCGCAGACGATGGTGTCCACGGCGCCGAAGAAGGCCCCGAAGCCGTAGTCCTCACCGGTCCGCTCGACGGCGCCGAGCCAGTCGATCGTACCATCGCGGCGGGCGATGTGGCCGTCGAGCGACGTGGCGATGAACACCGAGCAACGGGGCCGCAGCATGGCCGTCATGCCGGCCTCTTATGCCATCATCACGGGGCCGTGGCTGCCGAAAAATGACACCGCCCCTGGTCTCGGGGCGTCCGTGCGGTCAAGCTCGAAACGAGGTCCGCCATGTCCATCGTCGAGTCATTGAAGCGTCTCGTGGATCCCGTGCAGGCGCGCAAGGAAGAGGCCGAGCGGAAGGCCGCGCGCGAGCAGCCCGTGCGGGAGGCGGAGGGCCCGCCCGCGTTCCGGTGTCGCGTGTGCGGGCACCTCGGGCGGGACGCGATGTTCTGCTCCGAGTGCCTGGCGGCCACCATGCAGCCGATCCGCAAGTAGAGCCAGGGCCCCGTCCCCGTCAGCGCTCGCTCTTGGCTCGCGTCAACCCGGAGGCGCGTGAGGGCCTCGCCGCTGCCGCCGAGCCCGATGCCGGCGGCTTGGATCGGGCCTTCTCGTCGAGGAACGCCGCCACCCACGCGAGCGGCGCGTTCCAGTTGATGGTGATCTCGTTCACCGACCAGGCGCCGCCGTGATCCATGAAGCACTTCTGCGGGGCGCACCCGGCCAGGCCCGCCGACTGCACCCAGGGATCCTGCAGCTCGGAGTTCGGGCCACCCGACAGGATTCCTGGCGGGGGCGACGGGTACTTGGCGTTCGCCTGGTGACACCAGAATCGATGGTAGGGGTTCACGAGTGGGCGGTCCCCGTAGCCCGTGACGAAGCTTTGATCGAGCGGGTTTCGGCCGAGGAGGTAGTCCATCCCCTGGGTCACCCCGTCGAGGTACTTCGGCTCCTGCGTGAAGTCGTAGGCCAGCGCCAGCATGAGGGCGTTGTTGGCCACGAACGAGTTCGACCCCCAGGGATAGCCCTTCTGGGGGACCGCGAAGGGAAGCCGGTAGCCCTCCTTGGGGATGAGCCCGAGGTACACGTCCGCCACGTCCACGATGTTCTTCCGGATGGCGGCCACCTCGGCCTTGGTGAGGCCGTTCGGGACGATGGCCAGCGAGATCGACCCGAGGGCGCGGGTGTCGCCCCAGGTCATCGAGGTGAACATCCCCGGGTTGTCGGTCCACTCCACGGTGACCTGCTTGAAGTGCTCCGACTTGCGGATGAAGTCGCGGTACGTCGCCTCCTTGGTGGTGATGAAGAGCTCGGCCGCCGCCCAGTAGAAGTCGTCGCCGAGGTTCTTGTCGTCGTAGGGGCCGCCGCCGTCGCCGCCAGGCGGGGCGTAGATCTCGGGGTGCTTCTCCGCGGCTGACCAGGCGCGCTCGGCCGCGGCGAGGCACTTCTTCGCGAACTTGGGGTCGAGCTTTCGCCAGATGCGCGCGGCCTGGGCGGCGTTGGCGGCCAGGTTCAGCGTGGCGGCGGTGCTCGGCGGCTGCAGGTAGCGCGGCAAGGGATCGTCCGGGGGCGACATCACGTCGGGGGCCCACTTGGCGTCGTGCATCTTGTGGTGGACCATCCCCGCCAGCCGCTCGCCCTCGGGCACCTGCATCTTGAGCTCGAACTCCAGCTCCCATCGGGCCTCGTCGAGCAGATCGGGGACGCCGTTCTTGTTCTCCGGGATGTTCATCTTCCCGTCGCCGAAGTCGGCGGCGGACCAGCCGAGGGCATTGGTCCGCTCCCACAGGTCGAGCAAGGTCCAGACCGAGATGCCGGCGTTGACCACGTACTTCCCTTGATCACCGGCGTCGTACCAGCCACCGCTCACGTCGAGGAAGTAGGTGCAGGCCCGGTCGGCCGCATCCGGTGCGGCGGCCGCCGCCGGGGCGCCTGCCGCACCCGGCGTGGTGGCCGGAGGGGTCGCGGGGGGAAGCGGCAGCGGCGCGCACGTCACCTGGGTGTCCCCGCGGTTGGGCGGAACGCCGATGTGCCCCGCCGCGCGGGTCCACTTGGGATCCTCGGCGTAGGGCATCTGGATGGGGATGCCGCTGCGGTTCTGGTAGTAGAAGGCCAGCGCGTGGTACTTGAGGCGGCCATAGAGGCCGTCGCTGATGTCGAAGGGATGACTGACCGCGCCGGCCGCCCGCACGGTGAAGCCGGTCCCCTCGACCGCGTAGGTCGAGAAGTCGGCCACCGACACCTGATCGCCCGAGGCCCGGTCCGCGCCAAAGGGGACCGTGGTCCCCGAGGCCACCACCTGGTTGCGCGCGTCCACCAGCTCCCAGGGGACCGCGGCCGGGTTCTTGACGATGGCGAGCTTGGCCCGCCGCGGGAAGTACCCCACCTGGTTGACCAGGACCCCTGGGACGGGGGCGGACTCGGTGTCGGAGGCCTCCGTGTACTGCGGATCGTCGATGCGCACATCGTCGATGCACACCGAGAACGGCACCTTGGCCTTGGCCAGCGCGCCGCCGGCGTGAAACGCCATCTCGACCCCGACGCCGTCATCGGTCGCCATGGTGAAGGTTCCCGCGAAGACCTGGGGAGCCGTGTCGAGGTCGAACAGCAACTTCCAGAACTCGCGGTAGGGAGGCCCGGCGAGGCCAATCTTGAGGTAGGCCCGCGTCTTGTCGGAGGCGTGGATCTTGAACTGCACGTGATAGGTGTGACCCTTCTCGAGCAGGAGATTCTGCTGCCGCAGGTGGGCGTCCCACCGGTTGACGCCCTTGTTCTGGATCTCCATGCACAGCTCGCCCTTGTCCACGTAGGTGCGACCCGCCGCCGGGGCGGAGAAGGACGCCGTCCAGGGCAGGCTGCGCCCGGGTTGCGCGAAGCTCGAGTTGCGGATCAGGTTGTGGCCGACGAGAGGCGCCGGCGCATCCGCGGGCGCCAGCCCCGTGGCCTGACCGACCGGTTTCTTCCGGGGCGCCGCCGTACAGCCTGCCAAACCAGCCGAGGCAGCCAGCGAAGCCATCACCACCAGGGCCCTTCGAGCGCTCATCTTCTTGGTCATCATCTTCTTCGCGTGAACCTCGGTGTTCGAGTGTCGTAGCGATCTCACGTCAACCCAATGCTCAACCCCACGACAGGCCGAACCCGAGCTCGAACAGCGGCGAATAAGAGGCATCGCCGACGTTGATCGGGATATCGGCCATCGCGCGCGGCCACGAGAAGGACAGCTTGCCCTGGGGCTTGACCGCCCCGAACATCAGATCGGCGATGCCGCCGCCCTCCGTCCCCGGCAACCACACCACGAGGAGCGCGCTGGCGGCGTCCAGGACCTCACCGAGGATCAGCGGCCGTCCGGTGATGAGGACCACCACCACCGGCTTGCCGCTCTGCTTGGCGGCGGCGATGAGCGCCTGATCCTCGTGCGAGAGCTCGAGCTTCGAGCGATCCCCGCTCTCCTCGGCGTAGGGCTCCTCTCCGACCACCACCACCACCACGTCGGCCCGGTTGGCCCCGGCGGCATCCTTGGAGAAGTCGAGCCGGGCCTCGCCGACCACCTCGGTGATGGCCTGGCGGATGGTGGTCCCGACGGTGGTGGCGCCCCGCCGTCCCCGCCACCCCACCGACCAGCCGCCACACTGCATGCCGAGGTCGTCGGCCTTGCTGCCGCACAGGTGCACCCGCGCCTCCTTCCTGAGTGGCAGCGTGGCGGCATCGTTCTTGAGCAGGACGGCGCTGCGGCGCACCGCCTCCCGGGCGACCGCGCGGTGGGCGGGCGATCCGATCTCGGGGGTGAGCGCCCGGTCGGTGAACGGCCGCTCCCACAGACCGAAGCGGGCCTTCTGCCGCAAGATGCGGCGAACCGCATCGTCGATGCGCGCCATCGGCACCCGCCCGGACAGCACCAGGCGCCGCAGGTTGTCGATGAACTGCCGGAACTTGATCGGCACCATCACCATGTCGATGCCCGCGTTGATGGCGGTCTCGATGTCGCTCGGGTAGTCCCCGGGCAGCAGATCGATCGCCGCCCAGTCGCTGACCACGAATCCCGAGAAGCCGAGCTCACCCTTCAGCAGATCGGTGATGAGCGCGCGCTGCCCGTGCATCGGTTGCCCGTTCCAGCTGCTGAAGGACACCATCACCGTGGCCACCTCGGCCTTGATGGCGGCCACGTACCCCGGCAAGTGGATCCGCCGCAGATCCTCCTCGGAGCCATGGGACGCCCCGCGATCCTTGCCGCGCTCGGTTCCCCCGTCGGCCACGAAGTGCTTGGCGCAGGCCATGATCGCGGTCCCGTCCTGCTTCGAGGGCACCCCGTTTTGCAGCCCGCGGATCGAGGCGGCGCCGAGCGAGGCGACGACCTCGGGTGATTCGCTGAAGCCTTCATAGGTACGGCCCCAGCGCTCGTCGCGCGGGACGGCCAGACACGGCGCGAAGGTCCAGTCGATGCCGGTGCCCGCCACCTCGCGCGCGGTGACGCGGCCGATGGCCTCGACGAGCTCGGGGCTGCGCGTGCACCCGAGGCCCACGTTGTGCGGGAAGATGACGGCGCCGCGCACGCCCCCGTCCCCGTGGACCGCATCGATCCCGTAGACCAGAGGAATCCCGAGGCGGGTGCCGAGCGCGCGCGACTGGAAGCCGTCGTAGAGGTCGACCCAGGTGTCGGGGGTGTTGGGCCGCGGCAGCGAGTCGCCTCCGCTCAGCACCGACCCGAGGAAGAGCTCGGTGATCTCCGAGCCGTCTTTGATGGCACTCCGATCGACCTGGGTCATCTGGCCGATCTTCTCGTCGAGCGTCATCTGGGCCAGCAGCGCCTCGAGGTCCGGGGCCGGCACGCCGGCGCGGCGGGCCGGCGGCACCTCGATCCCGCGAACCCTCGGAACCAGGCACGAGGCGGCCGGTGCCAGCGCGACCGCCCCGCGCAGCCAATCGCGCCGCGTGGGGTTGGTCAGGGCGGAGGGCGGGGCGGAGGCGGTCGGGGGGGGCGAGTTCGGCGTCTGGGGGCGGCGTGCGCGCATGGTTGGACCGTGTATCACATCCGTCGCCGGAACGGGTGGCCGACCCCCTTGCTTCAAGGCGAAGCAGCCACGGCGTCGCCGGCGCCTGCCAGGTGATCGTGGTACGTCAGGGCGTAACCGCTGTTGGGCGTTCCGCTCGCGAAGTCGCGGATGAGGGCCCAGGGCCGCCCTCCCATGGTGGCCGGGGGGACCGGCGCCACGCAGGCCCCCCAGGTGTTCCAGGTCCAGGCCAGATATCCGAGGCCGTGCGCGTCCGCCCAGGTCAAGAGCGATCCGATGAAGGTTCCGCCGCAGGTGGCCTCACCGAGCTCCGTCGTCACGATGGGGACGGCCGCCGCCACCCCGGCGATGACGCTGTCCCAGCACCCGGGGTCGTTGCAGGCGTTGAAGTTGTAGACGTGCCAGGCGGCGCCGAGGTTGGCGCCCGGATCCACGGGCGCGTAGGTGAGCCACTGCGACAGTGTGTTGGAGTACTGCAGGGCGCCGGCCAGGACCAGGTTCTTCGAGCCGGTGGCCCGGATGGCGTCGAGCAGGGCCTGCATCCCGATCGCCTGGTACGTGGTGGCGGGCTGCCCGGTCGGCACCGACAGGTTGGCCGTGCACCCGTCGCGCCAGCAGGACCATCCCGCGACGGAATCGCGGTTGTGGTCCGGGAAGGGCTCGTTGAACAGCTCGAAGATCACGCCGTCGTCATCGATGAACGTCGTGGCGACGTCGGCCCAGAAGGCGGCCGCGTGATCGGCGTCGGGCATCGGCTGAAGCCGGTCGGCCACGGTGGTGCCGGGCGCGGCCCAGTGCAGATCGAGGATCGGCACGATGTGGTACTGGTGAAAGAGGTTCACGAAGGCGACGATGGCCTTCCGGTAGGCGTCACCGGAAAGGGCGGCACCGAGCCCGTTGATGCCGAGCCAGCAGGTCTCGTTGAGTGGGATGCGGACCGCATTGATCTTCCACTCGGCCATCACCCGGATGGAGGCCAGGGTGGCCGGGCCATCGAAGATCCCGGCCTTGCTGGTGCACTGATACTCGCTGCCGGCGCGGTTCACCCCCCGCAGCTTCACCGTCAGCCCGTCGCTGTTCTCGATGTGATTGCCGACCACGTGGAGCCCCTGCATGACCGGGCCGACCGGCACGACCGGCGCATCGGGCACGTCCGACAACCCATCGCCGCCGGCCCCCGAGGTCCCGTCGCTGCCCGGGGGCAAGGTCGAGCCGTAGGTGGGATCCTGGGCGCACCCGGCGGCTGCGGCGGTGGCCCACAGGCAGGCCACCAGCGTCCATCCGAGGAGAGGCGAGCGACCACGGGCCACGCCGGGCGAGCGAACGTTGAAGAGCACGCGCCCAACGTCTAGTTCCAAAACCCTCCCACCGCAAGACGGCGGTCGTGCGTCAACCAACCGGCCCCCCGCCTCGGCGGGGGGGAGCCGCGCCTCAAAGCCGTTGCCGGCGGAAGGACTTTGCTCCAGACTCCGCCGCCGACCACCGGACTCTCTTCAACGCAAGAGGTGAGGACAAACAGATGGAGTCAACGCCACGACCGACCAGACTGCCGGGCTCGCCAGAGGGAAGGGGTGGGCGCGCCCTCGCCGTGCGGCTCCTCACGGTGGGCCTCGCAGGTGGGGTCCTCGGCTGCGCCGCCAATCCGGTCTACGGTCCGGTCGGTGCCGGCAGCGGGAGCGGGGGAACGCCGGTCGGCGCCGGGACGGGCGGCGCCGGGGGCGGGAGCCAGACGGCCGCCGGTGGTCGTGGGGTCTACGCGGCCCCGAGCTGCCAGCCCACGCCCCGAGCAGGGACGCAGATAGCCACCCCCAATCCGATCGTCTCGGTGGGCCGCCCGGTGAAAGCCAGCGCCGGGGTCACGAACCCGGAGAAGATCGTCGACGGGCTTTACGATCACTCGGGCATGTCGGTGGCGGTCGCGATGCTCCCGGCGTGGATCGCCATCGAGCTCGCCGCCGGGCCCGAGCGTCTGCTCCTGACCTGGGCCGACGTGGGGTGGACCGACTACAACACCCCGGCCTCGGGCGGCTCGCCGGCGGACTACACGGTGGCCACCTCGGGCGACTCGACCAACGGCGTCGACGGCACCTGGGAGACCGTGGCCACGGTGGCCGGGAATCCCGTGCGTGAGCGCGAGCACCGCTTCCCGTTCGCGGGCAAGAACTGGGTCAAGATCGCCTTTTCGGCCGCGGTCAACACCGCCGCCAACGCCACCGTGAGCATCGACGAGATCGCCCTTTACGACGTGTCGGCGGCCGGCACCGACCTGCCCGCCGATTCCTGGTTCTTCATGGGCGACAGCATCACCGTGAACGCGTTTCGCCGGCAGTTCGGGCCCTCGACCAGCTTCTCGGGCCTGGTGGCCGCGGCTCGACCGGCGTTCTCCCCGGCGATGCTGGACGGGGGCATCGGCGGGGAGCTGTCGGCCATGGGGGTGGGGCACCTCGCCGACTGGCTCGCGCTCAATCCCGACATCCGCAACGTCGGCTTGCTGTACGGCACCAACGACTCGTGGGGTGACAAGCAGGGCGCCGCGGTGACCACCTTCGAGGCCAACATGAACACCATGGTGGACATGGTGCTCGCGAGCGGGCGGGTGCCGATCCTGGCGCGCATCCCCTATTCGACGCAGGCCCCCACCACGCTGCCGATGTTCAACGGGGTCATCGACCGCATCAGCACCGCCAACGGCTTGCCTTGCGGGCCCGATCTGTACGCCTGGTTCCGGGACCACCCCGAGGAGATCTCGGCCGATGGCGTGCATCCGAACGACGTGGGTTACCGGTCGATGAACCGCCTGTGGGCGAACGCGATGCTCGGCCGCTACCTCTCCAACTGATCACGCATGCGGGCCTCGGTGGTCGCTGCTCTGGTGTCGGTCGTCGCCTCTCCGATGGTGGGGATGGGGGCGGCGCCTGCGTCCAAGTCCAAGTCCAGTTCCAGTTCCAGCTCCGCTTCCACCGCGGCTGAGGGCCGCCCGGGGGGGCGCACGTTCGCGATCGGCACGGGCAAGCTGAGGATCGGTGTCTGCGACGCGAACATCATCCGGGTGAGCTATGCGCCGACGACGACATCGTCGGACTTCTTCGCGCGCGTCTCGCTGGCCACCGCGGTCGCGAAGTGCCCGGCGACGCCATTTTCGGTGACCGAGGACAAGCGCAAGGGTCGGGCCACCATCACCACCTCGCGGCTTTCGGTCGGCATCGACACCAGGGGCGGGGTCGTCGAGTTCCGGGACCTCGAGGGGCGGACGATCCTGCGCGAGCGGGCGGATGGCCGCACGCTCGTTCCAGTCGAGGTGCAGGGCGAGCAGACCTTTCACGTGCGCCAGCAATGGGAATCGAGCCCCGACGAGTCCCTCTACGGCCTCGGACAGCATCAGCAGGGCTTGATGGATCTGCGGGGCTTCGATCTCGATCTGCGGCAGTACAACACCGAGATCTTCATCCCGTTCCTGGTCTCGAGCCGCGGCTACGGCCTCCTGTGGGACAACACCTCCTTCACCCGCTTCGGTGACCTCACGGAGGCCGTGCCCTTGCCGGGCGCGGTGGGCCTCTATGCCTCGGGCGCGAACGACGGCGCCACCGGCACCGGCACCACGCTGGCTGGGGACGTCGCCGGGCTCGAGCGCGGTCACGTCGAGTGGTCCGGCACGGTGGTGGCTCCCGTCACCGGCGACTACCAGATTCGCACCTACTCGGCGGGCGGCATCCAGGTCCGGGTGGGCGACGCGTGGGTGATCGATCACTGGCGCCAGGGGTGGCTGCCGAACGAGGATCTGGCGCGCGTCCACCTCACCGCCGGCCAGACCGTGCCGGTGGAGCTGCGCTGGACCCGCGACATCGGCGTGAACATCCTGCGCCTGCTCTGGAAGCCCCCCGTCGCCGCGGCTCCGACGGCGCCAGCGACGGCGCTGTGGTCGGAGGTCGGCGAGGGGGTCGACTACACGTTCGTCTACGGCCCCGCCCTCGACCAGGTGGTCGCGGGCTATCGGCAGCTGACGGGCGTGGCGCCCCTGCCACCGCGCTGGGCCTTCGGGCTTTGGCAGTGCCGCGAGCGCTACGCCACCCAGAAGGAGAGCCTCGAGGTCCTGGCGGGTTTCCGCACCCGGGGCATCCCGGTCGACAACATCGTGCAGGACTGGCGCTACTGGCCGGAGGGGACCTGGGGCTCCCACACCTTCGACCCTCGCCGCTTTCCCGATCCGACCGGCTGGATCGCCGAGATCCACGACCGCTTTCATGCGCACCTCATGATCTCGGTCTGGCCCAAGTTCTACCGGGGAACCGCCAACTTCGAGGCCCTGGCGGCCGCCGGCTTTCTCTACCGACCGAACCTGCTCGAGGGCAGGCTGGACTTCTTGCGCCAGGCCTTCACCTACTACGACGCCTTTTCACCGGCGGCGCGCCGGCTGTACTGGTCGCAGATCGATCGCGAGCTGTTCTCGCGCAAGGTGGACGCCTGGTGGATGGACGCCACCGAACCCGAGGTGGTGGAAGGGCCGTTCAAGAGCGTGGCGGCGCAGGTCGAGGCCAACCGGACCCACATGCACCCGACCGCCGCCGGCACGGGCGCCCGCATGCTCAACGCCTACGCGCTGGTGAACAGCGAGGCCGTCTACGAGGGGCAGCGGGCCGCCGCACCCGACCGGCGGGTGTTCATCCTCACCCGCAACGGCTTCGCCGGACAGCAGCGCTACGGCGCCGCGTCCTGGTCCGGGGACATCTCATCGACCTGGACGGCGCTGCGCAGGCAGATCCCCGCCGGGCTCGGCTTCTCGCTCTCGGGGATGCCGTACTGGACCCTCGATGCGGGCGGATTCTCGGTGCCGCCGCGCTTCGCTTCGCCGGCGCGCGGGTCGCCCGAGCTCGAGGAGTGGCGCGAGCTCAACACGCGCTGGTTCGAGCTGGCGGCCTTCTTGCCCCTCCTGCGCGTGCACGGCCAGGCCCCGAAGCGCGAGATGTGGGAGTTCGGTGGCGACGGCAGCCCGGCGCTCGAGGCCCAGAAGAAGTTCGACCGCCTCCGCTACCGCCTCTTGCCGTACATCTATTCGCTGGCGGGCGCCGTCACCCATCAGGGCGGGACCATCTTGCGCCCGCTGGTCATGGACTTCCCCGCCGATCCTCAGGCCCGCAGGACCGCCGACCAGTTCCTGTTCGGCCCGGCGCTGCTGGTGAGCCCGGTGACGACCTATCGGGCCCGCGCGCGGACAGTGTATCTGCCCGCCACGGCCGGCGGCTGGTACGACCTGTGGACCGGCACCCCGGCGGGCAAGGCCGGCCCATCCGGCGGGCCCGAGTGGACAGAGGTGCGGGCACCCTTCGACGAGATCCCGGTGCAGGTGCGCGCGGGCTCGATCCTCGCCTTTGGCCCCGAGCTGCAGTACACCGACGAGAAGCCCGCGGATCCCATCACGCTCGTGATCTACGCCGGCGCCGACGGGGCCTTCACCCTCTACGAGGACGAGGGGCTCGGCAACGACTACGAGCGTGGCGCCTTCACCCGCATCGATCTCCGCTGGAGCGAGGCCACCCGCACCCTCGCCCTCGGCGCGCGCCAGGGCGCTTTCCCCCAGATGCTCGGGCGACGAACCTTCCAGCTCGTGGTGGTCACGCCGACAAAGCGCGCGCCCTTCTCGTTCTCGTTCAAGCCCGACCAGACCGTGGTGTACTCCGGCGCGGCGCTCTCGGTCCGGTTTCCGTGAAGGTGGGGCGGTCCTGGTGGGCGTCGCCCTCGCCCTCGCCCGGCGGCGCCCCCAGGGCGGGCCCTCACCAGCCGAGCTTCTCCTGCATGAAGGGGGCGAGGGCCTTGGCCAGCGCCATGTGCTGGTCGGCGTTGGGATGGGTTCCACATCCGAGGCCGTTCACCTTGCCGAAGACGAAGTGGTGGACCGCCAGATCGCCCGCCGCCGCGAAGTGGTCCTCGGTCATCTGCAGCCCCGCCTCGAGCGGAGGGCTCGCGAGGACCGGGCTCGACACCAGGAAGATGTGGGCGGCCGGGTAGTAGCCGCGCAGGGTGGTCACGAAGGTGACGTAGGCGGCCGAGAAGGCCTCCGCCGTCATGGCCGGCCGCGGGAAGGGCTGGGTGGTGTCGGTCATGTCCCCGGGGCCGAAGTCGTTGGTGCCAAGGCCGATCACCAGGGCGTCGGGGACCCAAGCCATCCGCTGGGTGGCGTCCCAGCGCGGTTGATCCATCTTCCCCGGCGAGTCCATGAGCTCGGGATAGTAGAGGTCGTAGACCTCGGGCATGGTCCTCGCGTCGTACATGTTGCTGTAGTTGCGCACGAGCCCGATGCCCGACACGCCGATCAGGTGGTAGTCGGCTGCGAGCGCCGCCGACACCAGCGGGCCGTAGGATTTGTAGGCGTTCTCCACCATCAACCCCCAACCATCGGGCGGGCCGGTACAGGGCGGGGTTCCGTTCGCCGCCTCGATCCCCGAGCCGGCCGTGATCGAATCGCCGATGAACTCGATCCGCCGGGTGGGGCGCTGCGTGGCGGGCAAGATGTCACCGGCGAACGCGAATCCGGTGAACCAGGCAGCGCCCGCCGCCGCTTCGGTCCGCTTGACGAGGGTGATCTCGTGCTCGCCGGAGGGAAGGCCGTTCGCGATCACGTACTTCTCGACGCCCGACTGGGGAACCACCTTCATGACCGTGACCCCGTCCACGACGGCGTCGTAGCTGTTGACGTACTTCCCGTAGCGGAACTCGTCCTTCAGCGAGACGGCCACCGCCGTTCCGTTGAAGCGCGCCGAGATCTGGACCCCGCCGAGATCGAAGCGCGGTTGCTTCGGATTGGTGAAGCTCACCCTTCCCAGGTACGCGATGCCGGGATCGTCCGCCGTGTAGGCGCGGGTGGTGGTGTCCGCCAGGGCTCCACCTGCGCCTCCACCTCCGCCGGCGCCCGCGCCCGAGGGCTGTCCCGCCAGGCCGCCCGAGGAGCCGCCGGTCGGTGAGCCAGCGGATCCTTCGGGACTGGCGGCGCAGGCGCCGAGCGCGAGCGACAGCACCACGGCGGTGAAGCTGGAAAGGGGGGCGGGGGAGGTCATGGGTCTATCCATTGACCGGAGGGTGGGCGCTGTCAAGGTCGACCACGACGACCGTCGGGGGCCGTCCCGCCCCCTTCCCGGCGCTCGCCTGTCGGGCCATTCGCTGGTGAAAACGGGTGTGCTATCGTGCCGCGGTTCTTTCATTTGTTGCACCTGTTGGGGCTCGGCGGGACTCGCTTCTCCTCTTCTTCTCTTTCTTGTCCTGTCCTCCTGCCGGCTCGCCGCCCGAGGCGCCTCCGGGCGCGTGAGGTGTCAATCACCATGCCATCGAGACGAGACATGCTTCGCGCAGCCAGCGCGACCGCCGGGGGATTGCTCGCCCCTTCCTGTGCGCACACCCCGCCGCGGCCGGCTTCCGCCGTGCCCCAGGGCCCGAGGCTGCCCGGCGCCCTCGAGGTGCGAGGTTCGCGCTTCTTCCGGGATGGCCAGCCCTTCGTGGCGAGCGGATTCAACTACTGGTCCGGCCTTCCGCTGTCGCGCGCGGGGAACGACGCTGGCTGGGCGCAGGTACAGCGCGATCTGGACGCCATGCAGGGCCTCGGGATCAACCTGCTCCGGATCATCGGCGGCACCGAAGGTCCCGACACCGAGCCCTACCGGATCGTGCCGTCGCTGCAGCCCGGCCCTGGGGTCTACGATCCCGCCTCGGTCGACGGTCTCTTGAGGCTGGTGGCCGAGCTCGAGCGGCGCAAGCTCACCGCGATCGTGATGATGAACAACTTCTGGCACTGGTCGGGCGGCATGGCGCAGTACCTCGCCTGGGCCGGGGAGGGCCCCGTCCCCTATCCACCCCCGGCCCCTGGCGGCAGCTGGGATCGCTTCCAGAAGCACACCGCCCGCTTCTACTCCAGCGGCCGGGCCAAGCAGCTATTCGCCGCGTTCCTGCGCATGCTGGTCCCACAGCTGAAGTCGAGCCCGGCGGTGATCTGGGAGCTGGCGAACGAGCCTCGTGGCATCGACAACCTCGGCCCGTTTCACGACTGGATCGACGAGACGGCCGGGCTCATCAAGGCGCTGGCGCCGAGCCAGCTGGTCACCACCGGCAGCGAGGGTCAGACCGCCACGCCCTTCTATTCGGGGACCGACATCGTGCGTGACCACGAGAGCCCCAACATCGACTTCATCACCTTCCACCTGTGGGCGCAGAACTGGGGCTGGATACGCCCCGAAAACCTCGAGCGCGGCTTTCCCAAGGCGCTCGAGCTCGCCAAGAGGTACATCCACGACAACGCCTCCCGCGCCGCCAAGCTCGGCAAGCCGCTGCTCCTCGAGGAGTTCGGATTTCCGCGCGACAAGGGCAGCTTCGATCCCGACTCCACCACGGTCTTGCGCGATCGATACTTCGCCGAGATCTACGGGCTCGTGCGATCGCTGATCCCGAGCACGACCCTGGCCGGGATCATGCCCTGGGCCTGGTCGGGCGATACGCGCCCCCCTCGGCCAGGGGAATTCTGGAGGCGAGGCGATCCCTTCGTCGGCGATCCACCGCACGAGCAGCAGGGCTGGTACGGCATCTACAAGACGGACGCGACCCTCAAGATCGTCCAGGACTTCGCCGCGGCCTCCGTCGGCCCGGTGGCTTGACTTCCCTCGCGGCCAAGGCAGGCTGCGGGCTCTCCGACTTTCGACTCTCGACTCTCGATACTCTCGACTGGAGAATGCATGTCCCACCCAATCCGACGGGTTGCCCTGGTGCTCCTCGTTCTCGCCGGCTCGTCCGCGGGATGCGTCGAGCGCGAGGTCGCCCCGCCCACCCCGAGCACGGCGCCCGTGAGCGTGCCCCCTGAGCCCGCGCGCGCCGCCCTGACCATCGACGCCGACAAGCCCTACACCTTGTATTCGCCCATGGTCGGAGCGTGCGTGCAATTCGCGGGCAGAACCGCCAGTGATCACGCCCGCGCCTCGCTGGCGCCGTGCGATGGGAGCAAGGCGCAGCAGTTCAAGGTGGCCCCGGTCGCCGGGGGCTACGAGACCTTCATCAACACCGACACCAGCAAGTGTCTCGACGTGGAAGGGGCGTCGGTGGCCGAGGGCGCCCACGTCCAGCAGTTCGGTTGCAACGGCGGCTCCAACCAGCAGTGGATCCTGGCGGACGGGCGCCAGGGAGCCCTGCGCCTCATCGCCCGTCACAGCGGCAAGGGGCTGGACATCGAGGGAGCCGCCACGACGAATGGCACCCCCATCAACCAGTTCACCTGGCACTCGGGCGAGAACCAGCAGTTCAGGCTGCTCGAGCCTTCCGCAGCGGTCGAGGCCGCGGCGCAGTTCGCTCGCGCCAAGACCGGTGTCGCTGGCGGTGTTGGTGGGAGCTCTGGCGCGACGGGCGCGAGCAAGCCCGGATCCGCCACGGCCGAAGGAGGGAGCGAGGCCCACGGCCCCGCCAGCAAGGCCAAGCCGGCCAAGGCCAAGGCCAAGAGCAAGTCGAAGGGCACGCCGTCGGCGGCGGCTCCCCCGTCCGGGAAGTAAACGCAATCGCGCGGGCAGGCCGGGCGGCAGGCCCTGTGGACGAACGAGAGCGCGACATTCCAGTCGCGGAGAGCATCACGGACAGCGGCCGTGCCCCGTGTCGGCCATATCCAAAGCCCGATGTCCGGGGGCCAATGGCCGATGGCCGATGCGG
The DNA here is from genome assembly GCA_964540815.1 of uncultured Myxococcales bacterium. Classification (GTDB taxonomy): domain Bacteria; phylum Myxococcota_A; class Polyangia; order Fen-1088; family Fen-1088; genus CAZIOH01. The sequence goes on from CAZIOH010000096.1 coordinate 15,295, forward strand.
CGCAAGACTTGCTGTCTCCGCAAGGATGTCCACAACGATGCTCGCGATGACGCGAGGCCCGCAGTGGGTTCTCCCTGGTCGGGCGGTCGGCCTGGCCGTCTTGGGTATCCTCGCGTCGCTGGGGATCGCCTGCTCGGGCGCGTCCGAGGACAACGCCGTGGAGAGAGGTCGCCTCGAAGGCAGCCTCGCGACATGGAAGCAGCTCGTCCAGGCCCAGGGTGACACGTACAGCTATGTGTTCCCCACCTCCTCGTTCACCGGATGGGTCAGTCGGACGGGGCTTCAAGTCGAGGCGGGTGTCGTCACCTACCGCCGCTACGAGAGCTCGACGGTCGGTCCGACCGGGGCCCTCCTGCCCGCCACGCTCCAGTGGGAGGAGCGGGCAGGCGCGGTGGGCAGTCATCAAGCCGGCGCGTTCCCTTCCACCATCGACGCACTGTACCAGCGCTGCGCGAACGAGGTCCTGACCAAGTCCCCGGACACGAACGTGATCGCCTTCGGGCTGGACGACAGGAACCTGCTCGCGACCTGCACGTTCCGTCCGAAGAACTGCCAGGACGATTGCGCCATGGGCGTGCTCATCACCGAGTTGCAGCTGGGCAAGACCTATTGACCCCGGTCGCCCGGGATCGCGGCACGCGAGCTGCGCAGGAGCCCCGCAGGAACCGCGCAGGAACCGCGCTGGAGCCGCCCTTGGCATCCCGGGAATAAAGACGTACTCTGAGCGCGAGCGTGATCTCGGTGGCGGTGGCCTGGGGGCGCGTCTGTGCCCCCGGGACCGGTTGTCCTGTCTTCACGAAGCGAGGATCAACCGATGACAACCGGCGCGCGTTCCCCCAGACCGACCGACGTTGACCCATGGTCGGAGGCGGACTCCCCGATTCGCGTGCTCCTGGTCGACGACGAGCCCGCGATCGCCCGGAGCCTCGGCAGATTGCTCGGCGACGCGGGAAACCAGGTGACCATCGCCCGCGACGGGGCCGAGGGGTTCAAGCTGGTCGAATCAACCCGGTTCGACGTGATCATCAGCGACATCAGAATGCCTGGGCTCGACGGACTGGGTCTGCTGCGCGCCATTCGCGGCCGCGATCTGGACGTGCCCGTTGTGTTCATGACCGCCAGCCCCGATCTCCAGACGGCCATCCAGGCCGTCGAGCATGGCGCGTTCAGGTACTTGCTCAAGCCCTTCGACGGAAGAGAGCTGGTGGCCCTGGCGGCGCGGGCCGGGCGCTTGCATCGCATGGTCCTGCTCAGCCGACAGGCAACCGATGCCCTGGCGGGCAACCTCGAGGAGGATCGCAAGGATCTCGAGGCCCGATTCACCCTGGCGCTCGATGGGATCCGCATGGCGATGCAGCCGATCCTGTCATGGCACACCCGCACGGTCTTTGGATACGAGGCGCTGTTGCGCACCAGCGAGCCCAGCCTGCAGAGTCCGGTCGATTTCGTGGACGCCGCCGTGCGGCTGAATCGGACCGCCGAGCTTGGTCGCCGGATCCGGCGAAAGATCGCCGACCAGCTGGTCGAGGCGCCGCCCCACATCAACCTGTTCGTCAACCTTCACCCGTCCGAACTGGTGGATGACGAGCTGTCCGCCGAGGATGGCGCGCTGGCGGGCTTCGCGCAGCGGGTGGTCCTGGAGGTGACGGAGCGCGCGGGGCTGGACCAGGTCGCGGGCCTTCCGGCGGCGTTGTTGCGCCTGCGGGCCCTCGGATATCGCATTGCGCTCGACGATCTGGGGGCCGGCTACGCCGGCCTGTGCAGCTTCGCGCAGCTCGAGCCGGAGATCGTCAAGATCGACATCTCCCTTGTGCATGGGATCCATGAGTCGCCCGTGAAGCAGAAGCTCTTTCGATCGTTCACCAGTCTGTGTCGGGAGATGAGCACGGAGATCGTGGCCGAAGGGGTCGAATTGGTGGAGGAGCGAGACTGCCTGAATGATCTGGGAGGAGATCTCTATCAAGGATTCTTGTTTGCCCGTCCCGGGCCGGGCTTTCCGTTGCCAGTGTTCTGAGCTCCCGAGCGTCAGGCCATGCCATCGCCTCGGCCGACGGAGGTCGCCTGGAGCGCGATCAGGACCCGCCGTGGCAGCTGGATACGAAACTCGGTTGGCAGACCCTCGGTCTCCGTGAGCCAGATCCGCCCCCCCTGGCCCTCGGTCGCGAGTCGACAGAAGTAGAGCCCCAACCCCGGACGCCGGCGGGCGATCTCGGAGCCCACCTGTCCGTGCTTGTCGAAGATGGCCTGACGCGCCTCGATTGCAATTGCCGCGCCCGAGTTGCCCACGCGAATCTCGAAGTCGTCGCCGAGCGCGAGCAAGCGGATCTCGATGCGTCCGCCGATGGGCGTGTGTCGAAGGGCGTTGTCGAGCACGTTCTCCAGCGTCCGTGTCAGCAGATCCACATCCACGGTGGCCGTGACCCCGGAGGATGGCACCACCACGATCGAGATGTCGTGCTCGCGGGCGAGGACCCGTCGCTCCTCGGCCAGGCGCTGGAGCAGGCCGAGCACGTCGAGCTCGGACACGGAAACGCGGAACGTCCCGTCCTCGAGGCGCGTGGCGTCGACCAGATTCGACAACAGCCGCAGCATCCGGTGCACCGCGGTCTGCGAATCCTGCAGCGCCTGCCGGCGGTCCGTGGTGCCCTCGAAGCCCTTCAGGATGTAGTCGTAGTTCGCGAGGACCACCGACAGCGGATTGTTGAGATCGTGAACCAGCATGGTGGCGAGCTCGTCCTTGAACCGGCCGAGCTCGATCAGCGTGTGGTTCCTGGCCGTCGATGCGCGAAGCTGCAGCTCGCGACTGCTCGCCGCGTCCTCGAGCCGCCTGAGCGATTCGACCAGTCCCTGCACCATCCGGGTGCTGTCGGTGATGTCCCGGGCGGAGCCGTAGATGAGCCCCTCGGCGGGACAGGGCGTTTCGCTGCAGGCCAGCCATCGATACGCCCCATCCTTGCATCGGAACCGGTGGGTGAAACGAAACACCGAGTGGCCCCCGCGGATCTCGTTGGCCTGGTCGGTGGCCTGGGCGCGCTCGTCGGGGTGCACGAGATCGAGACAGGGGGTGGCGCAAAGCTCGTCCACCGAATAGCCCAGCGTCTCCTCCCAGGCGGGGTTCAACAACTTGAAGTAGCCGTCGAATCCCGCGATGGACATCATGCCCGGCGACAGCGCGAAGAAGCGGTCGATGGCCGCGGCGTCCAGCCTGGCGGCCCCGAGCCGGTGATTCGCCGCCGACGCCGCGGACGACGACGATGACGGCGGCAGCGAGAGCGGCCGTCGGCGCTCGATCCGGGAGAGTCGCGGAGCTTGGGCCTTCATCCGCGCGTCCCGCCGCCAGGAGACCCACGAGTCTGTGTCTTCGATTCCATGACTCCTTCGCCGCCGGCCTTCCAGCTTGGCCTGAGGCCCGCACACGCGACGGGTGTACCTCGGCGTCTCCACATCGACCCGATCGGGAGAGAACTTGAGCAGGACCTTGCCTTCGTCATGAGCGCCGGCACCTGGTTACTCCGAGGTAACCATCACCACGACGTCACGCGCACGTCCGTGCACGTCTCGCGCACGTCACGCGAGGCGGGCGACCGCCAGCAGCGGTGTCGACGACGCGCGACCATCTCGATCAGGCGGCGAATTCCCTTGAATCAGACGAATCGCGGCTTACCTTCTACCGAGTGGTACGCAGTTCGAGCGGCCGAAGGCTTGCCGGCCCTTGCCGGTGGCTCCTCGCCCTCCTGACGGCGCTGTCCTTCGCCAGCCGCGCTCAGGCTCCGAGGACCGCCTGTGCGAGCCCTGCCGCCTTCGAGCTCTCCGGCGACCAGCAGCACTTCCTGGATCGCCTTCAGCACGACACCTTCGCCTTCTTCTGGGATGCGTCGGCGAGCGCGCACGGGCTCACGTCGGATCGCTTTCCCGGGCTCGACATCTCCAGCGTCGCGGCGGTCGGCTTCGCGCTCACGTCCTATCCGATCGCGGTGGAGAAGGGCTGGATCACCCGCGCCCAGGCGGCGCGGCGAACGCTGTCCACGTTGCGGTTCCTGTGGCGCGCCCCGCAGGGACCGGGGCCCGGAGGGGTGACCGGCTACAAGGGGTTCTTCTATCACTTCCTCGATGCGCGAACCGGATATCGCTCGGCCGGCTCGGAGCTGTCGACCATCGACACGGCCCTGCTCATGGCCGGGGTGCTCTCGTGCCAGGCCTTCTTCGATCGCAGCGACGCGACCGAGACCACCATCCGCTCCCTCGCCGATCGGCTCTACCTCCGGGTCGACTGGGCCTGGGCGTCGTCCAGCAAGCATCCCCAGCTGCTCAGCATGGGCTGGACCCCGGAGCACGGGCAGCTCGACGTCGACTGGCAGGGATACAACGAGGCCATGATCCTCTACCTGCTCGCGCTCGGCTCGCCCACCCACCCCATCGACTCACACGCGTGGGAGGCGTGGACCTCGACCTATCGATGGGAGGCGTCCGACGGGTTTCCGCGGGTGGCCTTCGACCCGCTGTTCGGCCACCAATATACCCACGTCTGGATCGACTTCCGTGGAATCCAGGACCCCTACATGCGGGCGAAGGGCATCGATTACTTCATCAACTCGACGCGGGCGACGTACGCCAATCGGGCCTACTGCATCGCAAACCCAGCCAAGTGGGCCGGATATGGCGAGACCGTCTGGGGCCTGACCGCCTCGGACGGCCCCCTCCAGCGGGTGGGTGGCGCCGACGGAGCCGCTCCCGACGAACCCTTCCACGCGTACTGGGCCCGCGGGGCTGGACCGGACCGCCGGGACGATGGAACCATTGCGGTGACCGCAGCCGGGGGCTCGGTGCCGTTCGCGCCGGAGCTGGCGATCCCGACCCTCGTCGAGTTCCGCTCCCGGTTCGGCGAGCGCCTCTACGGAAAGTACGGCTTCAAGGACGCGTTCAATCTCTCCTTCGCGGACGGCCCCTCGGCCAAGCCGGGTTGGTTCGACGACCAGTACGTGGCGATCGACCAGGGGCCAATCCTGCTCATGATCGAGAACTTCCGGACCGGTCGGATCTGGAGCCTCATGAAGACCAACCCCTATCTCCGGGCAGGCCTGGTGAGCGCGGGATTCACCGGGGGCTGGCTCGATGGCGGGGTGGCGGGGCTGGTGTCGAGCGCGACGTCGAGCCTTGGGGAAGCCCCGCCGACCGCGAACGCGCCCCCGCCCCCGACGCGCCTTCCTGCGAGTCCCCGCCCGCCGGAGCGGCCCGCGATGCGGCCCGCTCCGGCTCCAGTTCGATAGCGTTCCTCCCTCGGCGGCGCACCGTCGTCGCTCTTTCGCGAGAGGAGCACAGCACACGGGCTGGGACGTGCGGAAGCGGCCGACCGGCCGGGCCTACTTCTCGGTCTTCTTCTCGGCCTTGTCCCCCGAAGGGGTCTCGGCCTTGTCGGCCTTCTTGGCCTTCTTCTCTTTCTTGTCGCCCTCGGCGGCGGCCGGCACGGGGTCGGCTGCCTTCGCGACGGTCCAAGAGACGGGGAGCAGGACAGCCATGGCGACGAATACGGTGCGGACGAGCTTCATTTGCGATCTCCTTGGTTGAGGTTTGGACCGCAGTGAGATTAGTCACATTGTTTCGCGTATATCAAGGGCAAGGCCAAGGGGGATCGTGTGTGCGGCGTCGGTCTTCCAACCGGGGACGCCGCTACGGCTCGATCAGCACGCGGGCCGGGACGCCCCGGGTCGAATCCGGCGCGATCCAGATGTCGAGGGTGGCCGGCTCCACGCGGCGGCGCATCTCGAGGTCCCAGAACGACAGCTCCTCCCAGGCGAGGGTGAACTCCACCCGGCGGGTCTCGCCCGGTGCCAGCCGGACGCGCTCGAACCCCTGGAGCTCACGCACGGGCCGCGCGACGCTGGTGCCGCCGAGGCGGATGTAACACTGGACCACCTCCGTCCCGTCGCGGTCGCCGGAGTTCGTGATGCTGGCCCCGACGCGCACCGAGGCGCCGCCGCCACCACCGGCTCGGCGACGGATGGCGGCCGCGCTGACCTTCCCGGTGGGCACCTCGGCCGTGGTTGGCGAATAGGTGAAGGTCGTGTACGACAGGCCGTGGCCGAAGGGATAGAGCGGCGCATTGTCCTCGTCGATGTACCGGCTGGTGAAGCGGTACGCGGCCGCGATTCCCCCCGGCGATTGCATCGGCCTGCCCGTCGCGAGCGCGTCGTAGTAGAGCGGCTCCTGTCCCACCGCGCGTGGCCAGGTCGCCGTCAGACGTCCGGAAGGCGAGACGTCCCCGAAGAGCATCCGCACCAGCGCGGGACCCGCCTCCACACCGGGGAACCAGGCCGCGACGATGGCGGAGGCGTGCTCGGCCGCCCATCCGATGGTGAGCGGACGCCCGCTGAAGAGCACCACCACCACAGGCTTGCCGGCGGCATGGACCGCTTCGAGCAGGCCCTGCTGCTCTCCGTCGAGGTCGAGGTGGGCGCGCGATGCGGCCTCGCCGGTTCGATCGGCCTTCTCACCGAGCGCCAGGATCACCACGTCGGCGCCCCGGGCTTGCTGGACAGCCTCGGCGAAGCCGGCACGGTCGTGGCCCAGGATCTCGGCGCCCTTGGCGTAGAGCATCGTCATCCCGGCCTCGGCCGCGCGCGCCGCCAGCGCCGTCCGCAGAGTGACCACGTCGGCGGGGATCCCCTGGGCGCTCCAGCAGCCGAGCATGTCCTCCGCGCTGTCCGCCAGCGGACCGATGAGCGCGAGGGTGCGGCCGCGGGTCGACCGCAGCGGCAACACCGGGGCGCGCTCGTCGCGCCAGGGGGCGTTCTTGAGCAGAACGAACGACTCCTCGGCGGCCCGCCGCGCCAAGGCACGCGATTCGCGTGATAGCCCGGATTTGGTCGACGTGCGGGTGCCCTGCTGACCCCCGTCGTCCGCAGGCGCATAGGGACGCTCGAAGAGCCCGAGGTCGAGCTTCAGGCGCAGGACCCTGCGGACGGCGTGGTCGAGCTCGCTCGGGGATACGACGCCCGACCTGACCAGACGGGGCAACTCCGACAGGTAGAGGCCGCTCTCCATGTCCATGTCGACCCCGGCCAGGAAGGACTTGCGCGCGGCCACCGCGCCCGACGCGGCGGTCCCGTGCAAGATGGTCTCCCCGATCGCCCCCCAGTCGCTCACGACGACGCCCCCGAACCCCCATTCCTTGCGCAGGATCGTGCGGAGCGTGCCGGGGTTGGCGCTGGCGGGCACGCCATCGAGGGCGTTGAAGGCGGACATGATCGTGCCGACGCCCGACGCGACGCTGGCCTGGAACGGAGCGAGGTAGATCTGCCGCAGGGTGCGCTCGGAGATCTCCGTGGTGTTGTAGTCGCGGCCCGCTTCCGCCGCGCCGTAACCGACGAAGTGCTTCGCGCAGGCGAGGATCGAGGTCGGCGCGTCGAGCCGGGTCCCCTGGTACCCGCGGACGTACGCGCGCGCGAAGGCCGACCCGAGGTACGGATCCTCGCCGGCGCTCTCGGCGATGCGGCCCCACCGTGCGTCGCGCGCGATGTCCACCATCGGCGAGAAGGTCCAGCGGATCCCCTCGGCCGCGGCCTCCTCGGCCGCCAGGTGCGAGAGCTCCTCGACCAGCCGCAGGTCCCAGGTGGCGGACAGACCGAGATTGACTGGAAAGATCGTGCGGAAGCCGTGGATCACGTCCAGGCCGAACAGCAGGGGGACGTGTAGCCTGGATCGCTCGATCGCGATGCGCTGGTAGGCGTTCACCTGCTCGGCACGCGTTACATTCAGCAGACTTCCCATCTGGCCGGCCACTATCATGGTTTCGTAAGCGTTGCGGTCGGTGCCCGGACCGGTCGGCTGTCCGGCGGAGAACTGGTTGAGCTGGCCGCATTTTTCCTCGAGCGTCATCCGCCCGAGGATCCCCTCGACGCGCGCGTCGACTGTGGTGTTTGGGGACCCCGGCGCCCGAAAGGGCGAGGCTTTGGCCGTGGCGAGCAGTGACGAGAGACAACACAGCGTCGACAGGAGCTTCATTTCCGTAGTGATGCCGGATCCTGCGGCCAATGTCCCGGAGGAACGTTGATCGGAACGCGCGCTCGAGATGGCATGGATCTGGAATCCGGCGGGAGAAGCAAAATGGCGATCCGACCGAAAATCCACCTCCGGCACCTCGCGGCGGACCTCGACGAGCGCCGGACGGGCGCGCGCATCGCGATCGTGCTCTTGACCGCCGCCGCCGTCGTCGCTGGCCCCTCGCCGCGCGCCGCCCGCGGGGACACCTTGTACGTCCACGACGGGCCCTTTGGCTCGGGCACCGTCGCCGAGCTGGCCCGCGGGCTCTCCCACGCGGCCTTCGCCCCGCCCAAAGCGCCCCTCCCCAAGGCGCTCGCGGATCTCGACTACGATCATTACCGCGACATCCGCTCGCGCAGCTCGAGCACCATCTGGGCCGGCTCGGGCAACGCGTTCCAGCTCCAGGTGCTCTCGCGGGGCTTCGTGTTCGTCGATCCGGTCGAGCTGGCCCTGGTCGCCAAGGGTCGAGCCACCCACATTGCCTACAGCCCAGATTTCTTCACCACCGGGGCCGTGATGAAGACCCCCCTGCCCGCCGACGACGTCGGGTTCTCCGGGTTCCGCGCGCTGTTTCCCATCAACACCCGAGCGGTCTTCGACGAGATCGGCGTCTTCCAGGGCGCCAGCTACTTTCGCTCCCTCGGTGAAGGCCAGGTGTACGGGCTCTCGGCGCGGGGCCTCGCCAGCGCGACCGCCGAGCCCGGGGGCGAGGAGTTCCCAGCCTTTCGCGCCTTCTGGATCGAGGCCCCGACCTCCCGCGGGAGCCAGACCTTGGTCGTGCACGCCCTGCTCGACAGCCCGAGCGTCTCCGGGGCCTATCGCTTCGAGATCCGCCCGGCCCACGGCCCGACCAAGGTCACCACCATGGACGTCGAAGTCGTCTTGTTTCCCCGGGTGACGCTCGCCAAGGTGGGGCTCGCGCCGGGCACCAGCATGTTCATGTTCTCGGCCAACGGCCGCACCGGCGCCGACGACTTCCGCCCCGAGGTCCACGATTCGGACGGCCTGCTTGTGTTCAATGGCCGCGGTGAGCACCTCTGGCGGCCGCTGCAAAATCCGGCGAAGGTGGAGGTCAGTGTGTTCGTCGATTCCGACACCCGGGGCTTCGGTCTGCTCCAGCGGGATCGGAATCCGGCGGACTACCAGGACCTGGAAGCGCTGTACGAGCGCCGCCCGAGCCTGTGGATCGAGCCGCGTGGGCCCTGGGGGGAAGGGGCGGTCGTGCTCACCGAGATCCCGAGCGACGCCGAGATCCACGACAACATCGTGGCGTTCTGGCGCCCCAAGGCGCCGATCCCCGCCGGCACGGAGTATCGCTACGCCTACCGCGCGTCCTGGGGCGACGGACCCCCGGCCGCGCTCGAGCTGGCGCGCGTGGTGGCGACCCGCAGCGGCCGCGCGGATGTTCGCGGTCCAACCCCGGTGCGGCGGTTCGTCATCGATTACCTGCCGTCCGCCCGCATGTCCCGTGCGGCCCGGACGCCTCTTCCGCGCCCCGAGATCTCCGCGTCGGCCGGAGAGATCCGGGACGCGGTGGTGGCCGACAATCCCGCCATCGGCGGGTATCGGCTGAGCTTCGTGTTCGATCCCCGCCGGGCGAGCGCCGCCGAGCTGCGCGCCGAGCTGACGTTCGCCAGCGGCGCGCGCGCGGAAACCTGGATGTTTCGATGGACGGCACGGCCCTGAGCCCCGCGGAGCCGGCCCGGGCGCCTGCGCCCGGGGAGGTTGGTCCGGCGTTCCTTCCGCCGGAGATCCCTGGCCGCATGGCCGTTCAGGACCTCGCGGCGCGGGTCGACCAGCGCCCGTGGCACCCCCCGGTGCATCCGCCGGGACGATGGGCCCCGGCGCTGCGCCGCTCGTTCGCCTTCGGTGGGGCGGCCTTGCTGGCGGGGATCTGCATCAACGAGATGCGGCTGGTCCTGAACGTCGACGGGATGACCGCGCTCGAGGATGTCGTGCTGGTGCTGTTCGCCATCAACACCTTGTGGATCGCGCTGCCGGTCCCGACCGCCATCGCCGGGTTTTTCCGGATGGTGCTCGGCCGGCGGCGTCCCGCCGGCACCGGTCCGCTCGTCGGGCGGACGGCGATTGTCATGCCCCTTTACAACGAGGAGCCCGCCGGGGCGGCCGCCGCGCTCGAAGCCATGGTCCGCGAGCTCGTGAGGCTCGGAGAGGGGCGAGCCTTCGATCTCTTCATTCTCAGCGACACCACCAACGGCGACACCGCCCTGGCCGAGGAGGAGGTGGTCTGGACGCTGCGCCAGCGGATCGGCGACGGCATGGCGATCTACTACCGGCGGCGCCAGCGCAACACCGCGCACAAGTCCGGGAACATCCGGGAGTTCTGCCAGCGCTGGGGCCGCGCCTACGATCACATGCTGATCCTCGACGCCGACAGCCTGATGGAGGGCGCGACGATGATCGAGCTTTGCCGCCGGATGGAGAAGGATCCGGATGCGGGGCTGATCCAGACCGTGCCGCGCCTGCACGGCGGCCGGACGCTGGTGGCGCGCATGCAGCAATTCGCCGGCAGGGTCTATGGACCGGTGCTCGCCTCCGGGCTGGCCTGGTGGACGGGGCGAGAGGGGAACTTCTGGGGTCACAACGCCATCATTCGCGTCCGGGCGTTCATGGACTCGGCGGGGCTGCCAGAGTTGCCCGGTCGGCCACCCTTTGGCGGTCCCATCCTGAGCCACGACTTCGTCGAGGCCGCCCTGCTCCGCCGGGCCGGATGGAGCGTGCTCATCGCCGACGACCTGCCAGGCTCCTACGAGGCGAGCCCGGCCACGCTCGTCGATCTGGCGATCCGCGACCGTCGGTGGTGTCAAGGGAACTTGCAGCATGTCCGGGTGATCGGTACCCGGGGGCTGCACTGGGTGAGCCGCTTTCACCTCCTCACGGGGATCTTCGCGTTTCTCTCGTCGCCGCTGTGGTTGCTCTTCATCCTGGCCGCCCTGGGGCTCGGGGTGCAAAACGAGTTTGCTCGGCCCGAGTACTTCACCCGAAGCATCACGCTCTTTCCGATCTGGCCCCATATCGACCCGGTGCGGGCGTTTCGCACCTTCCTCATCAGCCTGGCGCTCCTGGGGGTGCCGAGGATCCTCGGGATCCTGGGCTTCCTCTTGGCTCCCCTCGGCCCCCTCGAGTCCTCCTCCGGCAGCCGCAGACGCCTGCGCGCCAGCGAGGCCCTGCTGCTCCCGTTCAGCATCGCCCTCGAGGTGGTGCTCTCGGCCCTGATCGCGCCGATCATGATGCTGATCCATTGCGGGCTGGTCGCCAACATCCTGGCGGGGCGCGACTCGGGCTGGAGCCCGCAACGGCGGGGAGACCAGACGTTGCCCTGGGCGGAGGTCGCCTACCGGCACCGCTGGCACGTCGTCGCGGGGCTGCTCCTGGCCTTCGCGGGGCGTTCGATCTCGTGGCAGATGGTGGCGTGGCTCTCGCCGGCCGCGGTCGGCATGGTGGCCGCCGTGCCGCTGTCGCTGCTCACGGGCTCCCCGCGCGTGGGTGGCTGGCCGAGCCGCTGG
>CAZIOH010000097.1:0-26194 GCA_964540815.1 uncultured Myxococcales bacterium
CGCGGGAAGGGGAGGACCCCTCCCCGCGGGCCCCTCCAACGGACCGGAGCGCGGGAAGGGGAGGACCCCTCCCCGCGGGCCCGTCCAACGGACGACGAGAGGCGGGCCCGGATCTGCTCTGCGGGTGTCTTCTCCGGTTGGCAAAGCCAACCTCCGATCCACCGCATGGAGGAGCCTGACCGGGGCGCGATCTCGCCCTGAGGCCCGACCTTCTTCCTATCCCCTCGCCCCGCGGAGCCCCACTTCATTCTGGCGGACGCGACATTTCGATCCGGGAGACGTCGCACGGCTGCGCGAGGGATGATGACGGAGCGGTTGCAAGCGCGCGACATCCAGATGACGTGCGCCGGATCTTCGAGGGTGGGCTTGGTGCGTGGCGCACTGTCGGGGCTGGTGGGTGGGGCGGTGCGGGAATTGCAGCGGGCGCGTGGGCTCGGCACCGACGGGGCGACGTGAGACGAGGGGGTGCGCACGACGTCAGCCGTGGGGTCCGGGGCCAGCCTCCATGTCGGAAGCTGGGACGCGGAACGAAAGGGTGGATGACGATGACGAAGAGACAAGTGTCGACTTCACGGAACCGGCGATCGAGGTTCGGGATATTCACGCTGGGGGCGTTGGCCATGGTGGCGGGCGGCCTTCCGGGCTGCGACAGGTCGGTTGCACCCTCAGCCAGCAGCGACGCGACCGCAGGGCGCTTGCAGGTCGCGCTGACCGCGACCAGCGTCGGGGGAACCGCCTATCGGCTGGCGGGAGCCTCCTTCCTCATCAGCAGCCAGACCTCCGCTTTCTCGGCGGTGCTCACCGGCGATGCTCCCACCCTCGAGCGCACCTTGCCTCCCGGTAGCTACACGATCCAGATCCTCAGCGGCTATACCCTCAATCAGGTGGCTCCCGATGGCACGGAGACCGCGGTCCCGGCCACGCTCGCGTCCGCGAACGTCCTGCCCTTCGGGATCAGGAGTCAGCACGTCACCGCCGTGAGCTTCGAGTTCATGGTGGGCGATGCGGTCGTGGCGATGGGAGATGGAACGGTGAAGGTCTCCACCACGGTGGACGATGGCCTCATCGACGACTTCGAGGACGGCGACGGAAAGATCGCCAACATCGCGGGCCGGAGCGGGACATGGTTCACCTTCAACGACGGGAGCGGCAAGCAGACGCCGGCTCCCGGAGAGGCCATCTCGCCCGAGGTCGATCCGTACACCACCAACTTCTACCTGCACACCTCCGGCGTCGGATTCGCCACCAGCACCGGGAGCCCATCGACCTACGGCGCCGGCGTCGGGGCCAACCTGCTCGAGGTCGGAGGCACCCCGACTCCGTACGATGCCTCCGGGTACGGGGGCGTCACGTTCAGCTACCGGCTCTCGGGCAATCAAGGGCAGGTTCGCCTGAACGTCGCAACCTCAGCCACCACGCCCGTCGCGGAGGGCGGAACGTGCACCACGGGCTGCTCGGATGACTTCGGATTCTCGCTGTCGAGCTACAACTCCTACTATTGCTACTACTACCCCGGGTATTCGTGCAGCGTCACCATTCCGTTCGCTCAACTCGCCCAGAGCGGGTTCGGCACCCCGGCGACATTCGATCCCACCACCATCTTATCGGTCAAGTGGCTGGTCTCCTGGCCGTACTATTCCTATCCCCCGATCGCGAACGCCTTCGATCTGACGCTCGACGATGTCGCCTTCGTCTCTCCTGCCAAGGCCATCAGCAACGTCGGCGGCGGGTTCGGCACGGGTGGAACCTTCGGGGGTACGGGCGGCACCTTCGGGGGCACGGGCGGAAGGTTCGGGGGTACGGGCGGCACCTTCGGGGGTACGGGCGGAACCTTCGGCTCGACCGGTGGAGCACCCCTGACCCCGCCGGGGCCACCCTCGGGGTCCGGCGGAGCCACGTTCGCTTCGGGCACCGGAGGCTCCGCCTCGGGCGGCGCGCCCTGAGCCCGATCGCGTAGCGCACGCGGCTGCGAAATCCGCTGCGCCTCAGGGGCCCAACCCCCGATTGAAGGGCGAGCGCAGCGCGGCTTTGCCGCGCGGAGCGAGAGGGGTACGGGGATGGGCGAGCGGCAGCGAGCCACATCCCCGATTCAATTGCCGGTCAGGGAGAGGGGCCCCACTTCATGATTCCATCTCCGCCGCGCGACCCCGGGCGGACTGGACCGTGTTGGCCAGCAGCATCGCGATGGTCATCGGCCCGACGCCCCGCGGGACCGGCGAGATGGCGCGCGCCCGCGTGACGGCCTCGGCGAAGGCCACGTCCCCCACGAGCTTGCCCTGCGGGGTCCGGTTGGTGCCGACGTCGATCACCGTGGCTCCGGGCTTGATCCAGTCCCCCCGGATGAGCTCGGGGCGCCCGACGGCGGCGATCACCACGTCGGCCTGGCGCACGCGCCCCGGCAGATCGCGGGTCCGCGAGTGCGCCGCGGTCACCGTGGCGTTGGCGGCGAGCAGCAGGGCCACCATGGGCTTGCCCACGATGTTGGAGCGTCCCACGACGATCGCATCGGCGCCGTCGAGCGGGGTCCGCGCGTGCGCGAGCAGCTTCATCACCCCGAGGGGCGTACACGCCACGAAGCGCGGCTCGCCCATCAGGAGGCGACCCAGGTTGTCGGGGTGAAATCCGTCCACGTCCTTGCGGGGATCCACCGCGAGCAGGACCCGCCTCGCGTCGATCGCCGGCGGCAGGGGCAGCTGCACCAAGATCCCGTCGACGGCGGGGTCGCGGTTGAGGGCGTCGACCAGCGCCAGCAGCTCGGCCTCCGAGGTGGCAGCCCCGAGCCGGTGGTCGAAGGTCCGGATGCCGAGCTCGGCGCACGCGATGGACTTGTTGCGCACGTAGACCTGGGAAGCGGGATCCTCTCCCACCAGCACCACCGCGAGGCCGGGGCGCGCGCCCCGCGCGGCGAGGGCCGAGACCTCGGACGTGAGCTCGGCGCGAATCGTCGCCGCCAGGGCCTTTCCATCGATGATCTCGGCCGAGGCCGACGCTGGGACGGACATGATCCCGATATATCACGTCCGCCATGTGGCTCGCCGGGCCGACCCCGGGGGACACAACCAAAATCCGCTCGAGCCGATGTTGATTCGTGGGACGGTGGCTGAGCTGTTCGGGGATGCATGGGGGCGGGCGCGACATCCGGCGCCCGCGACGGAGCGGCGGGTCGGGACGGAGCCTCGGGGGCAGGCTCCTCGGCTGGCTCGGAGCGGTCGGGCTCGGCCTCTCGGCGGCGATCTCGCCCCGAACGTCGATCGCCGACACCGGCGACGACCGCGGAGATCGGGCGGCGGGCGGCAAACGCGAGATCGGAACCGAGATCGATGATGGATGGTCCGGCGGCGAAGGATCGCATCCAGGGCTCGCGCCCGCTCGGCCGGGACTCGTCGGGGCTGACCGCGACGGCGATGGTCGTCGGTCACTCGATCCATCCGGGAGCGGCGCCTGGCGGCGCGAGCGAGGGGCTGTCGAGGAGACGCGCGCAGCGGCCCTTCCCTCGGCGTCCGACCGCGATCCAGCGAACGAATCGTTTGCCCTCGGGCCGGTGGGCGCGCCAGCCTGGGTGGGATGGTCGGGAGCTTCGGCGCTGGTCGATCCCGAGGAGACGGGGGACGACCAGGCGACATCGTTCCCGGACGAGTCGGTGGGCGTGGTGGGATGGCCCGATCGCGAGGCGCCCCTCCGACGCATGCACCCACGCTCCCGCGCGGGCGACGTCCGGGTGCAGACGCCACACGTGGCGGCGGCCCGGCCCGACGCAGCGCCCGACGCGGCGCCCGGGCAACCGAGCCCGCCGGCTGCCGACGGCTGTGCGCCCGCGTTCCTCGACCGCGTGCCGGGCCGCGGTGATGCCACTGGCGCGAGCGTCATCTTGCCGGCCACCCTGACCCCCACCGCGACGCCGGGAGACAGCCCGCCTCGGCGCTGGCTCTCCCGGGCCATCGGTGGGCTCGGCCCGTCCGCGCCCTCGGTGTCCCTCGGGTCGAGGACGCTCCTGCCCCGGATCTCATTCCTGGTGGAGGCCGGGCACGGTCCGGCCGGGACAAACCTGGCAGCCTACATCACCGCCTCCTTCACGCTCGATCGTGGGCCGCTCGTCACCAGCGCCGGGACGACGTTCGCGCGGATCGCCGCCCGCCATGAACAGGCGGCGGCCAAGCAGACGGCGGCCTTCGTTCGACTGCTCGGGCAAATCGCCGCGGCCAGGTGCGTGTCCGCTGCCGAGCAGGAAGCGCTCGTCGGCTCGTGGAGGGACGCCCCGTGAAGCCATCCATCACGACACGGATGTCGAGGTCACCGATGTCGCGCAGGATCTGGGACCACGAGCGCGAGGTCGAGCGCCGTCCGCCCTCGCAGGCGGCCAGGGTCTCGGTCGGGGCGGCGCTGCTGGCGATCACCTTCGCGGCGGCGGGCGCCGAGACGAGCGCCTCGCCCGGCGATCCCGCCACGGACCCGGAGGCGCAGGCGCAGGCGCAGGCCGGAGCCGGCCCGCCGTCCATGGCCGCCGAATCGGGACGCGCGGCGGGTGAGATTTCGGTCGATCGGCTGTGCGCCGCGGCCGTCGAGAACGCCCTGGCCAACCCCGAGCGGGCGCGCGCGCTGGTCGTGCGCGCCCGCTTGGCGGGCTGGCTGCCCGAAATGGGATTTCGCGTGTACCGGCGCTGGGCTCGGACCGAGGGCGTGACCCTCGAGGATCCGGTTACAGGCGCGCCGATTCCCGTCGATATCAAGTCCATCGACGACGTCCGGTACGAGTGGCGAGCCACGTGGGATCTCTCGCGGATTGTATTCAATCCCGACGAGATCTCCGCGCACCTCGAGGCCCTGCGGATGGCGGACGTCCGGCGGGACATTCAACTCATGGTGATACGCCTCTACTTCGAAAGGAGACGCCTGATGTCGGAGCTCACGACCTCGGACGGTCCGTCCGCCGAGCAGCCGGCGACCACCCGCGACAAGAGCCGCCTGCGCGTCCTCGAGATCGAGGCCGAGCTCGATGCGCTGTCGGGTGGGGCCCTCTCCGATCGAGCCAAGAACGAGCACCGATGACCAAGCCCCTGCCAAGTGTGCACCCGAGCTCTCCTCCCGGTCCGACCCCCAAAGGTGTACCTGGACCGGTTCTCCACGCCCGCAAGGAGAGCCGACGGGCGGTCGATGTCAGCGCCAGCCTCACGATCGGCGGGCGGGTCGTGGTGGTCCGCACCCGGGACATCTCGCGCTCGGGCGTGTGTCTCATCAGCGACTCCGAGCTCCCGAGAGACGTGGAGCTCGCGGTGGCCCTGGTGCTGTCGCTCGGGAAGGAAGCCTCGTCCGAGCCGCTCCATCTGATCGGGAGGACCGCCTGGTCCACCCGGATGTTCGGGAGATACCAGAGCGGCGTGATGTTCGTGGAGCTGGACGCGGATCGGCGGCGCTATCTCGACCTGTTCATGCGCTTCTTCGAGGGCGAGGTTGGACCAGCCGCCTCCGACGGTGATTCCGACCGGATCTCGGCCTCCGGCATCGTCGAGGACAAGGACGATCCCTTTCGTCCGTGATCGACCGGGCGCGCCCTCAATGTGGCGCCCGGGTCTGCCGATTGGTCTGCCGAGATGAGCACAGCCCCGCTGCCCGAGGTGTCGAACCCGACCCGGCCACGCCGGGAACACACCCGCCTGCCCATCCGCATGTCCGCGGAGATCCACACCGAGGCGGGCGTCATCACTGCGACCACCCGCGACCTCTCCGAGGGGGGGGCCGGCATCGAGCTCGCGCACACGCTGGTGGAGGGCGAGCTCGTCACCCTGGGCTTCTTCCTGGTGGTCGATGACGTCGAGGAGGAGCGGGTCCCGCCGCTGTGGGTCCGGGGGCGGATCGTGTGGTCGGGCCAGCTCGACGACGGGCGGGCCGCCGCGGGGGTTCGCTTCGAGGTCATCACCGCCGCGCAGACCGAGTGGCTCCGGAACATGCTGGTGCAACTCGCTGCGCGCGCCGGCCGCTGAATCGACCTGCGCGCGCAGTCAAGGTCAAGGTCAAGGTCCCGCAAGAATCCGGGCGGCCACCCGCATCCCGTCCAGCGCCGCGCTCACGATCCCACCGGCGTACCCGGCGCCCTCGCCGCTCGGATAGACCCCGGCCAGCGACACGGACTGCAGCGAGGCCGGGTCGCGCAGGATCCGCACCGGCGCGCTGGTGCGGGTCTCGCAGCCGATGAGCTGGGCCTCCGGGTGCAGGAACCCTGGCAGGCGCCGCACGAGCTGGGCCAGAGCCTGGCGCAGGGAGATCACCACGGGCTCGGGCAGCATGTCGCCCAGGTCCGCCGGGACGATCCCCGGGCGATAGCTCGATGGCCCGAGCGCGCTGCTGACCCGACCCGCGAGGAAGTCGCCGAGGCGCTGGGCCGGCGCGCGAAAGCCCGCCCCGCCCAGGGCGAAAGCCGCGCGTTCGACCCGCCGCTGAAACTCCATCCCCGCCAGGGGACCGTCGCCTTCGGGGCCAAAGTCGCGCTCCGCGACCGGTACCACGAAGCCCGAGTTCGCAAATCGTGAATCGCGTTTTGACAGGCTCATGCCGTTGACCACCACCCCGTCGGGCTCGGTGGCGGCCGGGACGATCCATCCGCCCGGGCACATGCAGAAGCTATACGCTCCCCGGGACGCGGGGCGGTCGTTCCCCGGCACCGCCAGCTCGTAGAACGCCGGCGGCAGGCGGGGGTCGCCGGCGGCGGCGCCGTACTGGATCCGATCGATGCAGCCTTGCGGGTGCTCGAGCCGCACCCCCACCGCGATGGCCTTGCGCTCGAGGGCCAGCCCGTCCCGGACCATCCAGGCGTAGGCGGCGCGCGCCGAGTGTCCGGTCGCGAGGATCACGGCGTCTGCCCCCACCTCGTCTCCGCCGCGCAGCCGGACGGCCCGCACCCGCCCCCCCTCGGCGCGCAACCCCACCGCCTCGGTCTCGAAGCGATAGACGACGCCGAGGGCCTCGAGGTGGGCACGCAGCGCCGTAAGGACCTTGGGCAGCCGATTCGAGCCGACGTGCGGGCGCGACTCGATCCCGATCTCGGCCGGGGCACCGAAGCGCACCAGATCGGCCAGGACCGCCTCGATCCCGGCGCGATCCTTGGAGCGGGTGTAGAGCTTGCCATCCGAGAAGGTGCCGGCGCCTCCCTCCCCGAAGCAGTAGTTCGAGTCGAGGTCGAGGCGCCCACGCGTGAGCTGCGCGAGATCGGCGCGCCGGGGCTGGACCCTCTTGCCGCGCTCGAGGATGGTCACCGGCACCCCGGCCGCCGACAGGCGCAGGGCCGCCCAGGTGCCCGCCGGCCCGGTCCCGACGATCGCGATCCGAGGGGCCGGTCGCCCCGCCGGCCAGCGGGGGACCGACTCGTGAGCCGGGGCCGCAGGCGTTCGCGGCTCGGGCTCGGTCGAGACCCGACAGCGCAGGCGATAGCCGATGGGGCGCCCCTTGCGCGCATCGAGCGCGCGCCGAACCACCCGCACCGCCGCGGCGCTGCCGCGCGACCAGCCGAGCGCGCGCTCGGCCGCGATCGCGAGCGGGGCCTCGAGCTCATCGAGCGGCACGAAGAGATCGACGAAGGTCGTCGTCACGATCGCGGTCGGCCCTTCATCGCCCCGCAGACAATCCCACGCGGCGTCGGGCCACCAGGCAGTGCCGTCCGCCCGCCTCGAACTCTCGACACGGGTGCGGGCGATCCTGGTAGATCGCGCAGGCGAAGGTCGGTCGCGCGGGCGCCGCGAGCGCGCCCTGGTGCGCCCGGGCGTCGCTCGCCTCGAGCGCCGCGCAGCGATCGCCCGAGCGGCGGATCTCGAACCGATGCCCGTGGCGAACGATCAGCTCCGGGTGCTTCCACACCACCGGATCTCGCACCGCGACCGTGACCGAGTGATAGGCCTCGCGGCAGCACGCCCCGCACGCCTGGCAATCGACCGGCGGCTCGAAGCGGGCGCAAGCGCGGGTGGTCGGCTCCACGCGCGCGCCGGAGTCGGCCTCGCCGCGGGCCGACTGGCGGCACCGGTGGACCGGGCGACCGCGCCCACCGTGGTGGAGCCAGGCGCACTCCGCGCAGGTCCGCTCGGCCGGGCCCCAGGCGAAGCCGACCGGATGGGACGATTCGCGCTCGACGGCAGACGCTCCAGCGACGTCCGAGCCGACGGCAGCGTCGGCACCGACGGCGACGGCGACGGCGACGGAAGCGACGGGGCCCGCGTCCGGAAGGCGCTGGACCGCGACCGCGGTCACGGGGCCTAGGGCCCGTGTGGTGTCGGCCAGCGCCTGCCGGATCGCGTGCAGCCAGTGCGCCGACCCGACCCGCTCGAGGGCGGCGCGCGCCAGGCCGGCCGCTCGGTCGTCGTCCCCTCCCAGCGGATCGCCGGTGATCGCGTCGTGATAGTCGCGATGCACGGTGGTCGGTGCCATCAAATCGCGAAGACCAAACGGCGCGGCGAGTGCAATTTGCAGGCGCAGACAGGCATGCTCGCGCACCAGCTCTCTCGGATCCGCCGAATCGCCGGCACCGAACGACCAGTCGGGCCTGGCCCACGCCGACGGCCCCTCCACCAGGCCATGACAGAGCTCGTGAAAAACGAGCTGCGCCACCGAGTCATCGGGATCGAGGCTGGCGTCGGTCCCGATGAAGATGGTGCCACGCCCGTCGGTGGAGGCATAGGATCCATCGGTGCGCTCGAGGCGCCAGCCCAGCGCCGCGGCGGCCCTGATCCAGATGCCCTCGATCTCGGGGCGGCAGAGGGGGCTTGGACCTGCGGTCGGGCGAGGATGAATTGCGATTGGCACTTCCCTTGAATGCCCGGGATCGGGCGACCGACTCTCCGCCGGTGTGATCGGGACGGCCGCGGTCAGCCCAGCTAGGCTTTCAGCGGCGGTTGCAGGGGGGGTTGGGTAAGAGCCCATTTTTTGATTCGCCGACACTTGCACATGTTCCGCGAAGGATGCAATCTTGCCCATTCCGAGCGGGATTTTCGGGTCAGAGGGCCCCGTCCGTCCCGAGGCGCCTTCGATCCGCACCGGCAGCATCCGATTGGCGAGTGATCGCCTCGGCAAGTCATCCCCGCTCTCAAGAGACTCGTCCACAACGAGGTGGCGACGTGCCAAATCCACAGAGCCTGTCATTTCGAGCTGTCGCGGTATTGACCGGAGCGTTCGCGTTGCCGGTGGGAGCCGCATCCGCGGCCGAGAAGCTCGTCACCTGTTCGTATCAGGAGAGCGTCGAGGATCTGGCTCCGACCGGATCCGAGCCTGCGAAGCTGCATCCGCCGGCCGCCGGCCCCGAGGAGGCCGACCTTGGTGATCGGGCGGCGTCCGTCTCGATCCCGCTCCACGACGAGAGCCTCACGGGCGCCGAGCCCACCTCGCATCCGGCGCCGGGGCTCGGGCTGACCAGCGACGTGAGCTGCCTGTCTCACACCATCTGCGAGGTGAAGCAGCGGATCCGCTGGCAGACCTCGGCCTGGTCACCCGCCACCTGCCAGAAGGTGGCGATCGCCGTCCGCGACGCCTCGAGGAAGTACGATCTCAGCGCCTCGTTGCTGCTCGCGGTGGCGATCAACGAGAGCGACCTCGACGACAAGGCCACCCGGGTCTACTCCAAGGACGGGAAGGTGTACGCCAAGGATGGCGGCTTGATGGGCCTGCGCTGCGTGCTCGGGGCCCACGACCAGTGTATCAACAGCAATTTGCATGGCGTCCGCTGGCGCGACCTGATGGACCCGGCCACCAACATCGCGCTCGGCGCGCGGGAGCTCGCGCGCTGGCGCGACGGCGGGGCCTACGTACGTAAGACCATCAAGGTCCGCGACAGGCTCGGGCACGTCCATCCGGTCCAGCGCAACGTCCCCTGTCGCCACACCGACCACGGCTTCTGGGCCCACTACAACCACGGGCCCCGCTACATCGATCACGGTTATCCCCGGCACTACCCCCACCGGGTCGCGGTGCTCGACCACGCCCTCGCCGCCGTGCTGAACGTCGAGGCCCCCGAGCTCAAGCAGGCCCGCATCACCGTCCGCGATCCCGGCAAGCCCCAGCGCACCGCCGACCACCCGATGGAGGCGCGCTACAAGAAGCTCTGCTCGCAGATCCAGTCGGTCCACGCCTGCTCCGCCGTCGCGCTGAA
Organism: uncultured Myxococcales bacterium; assembly: GCA_964540815.1. GTDB lineage: Bacteria > Myxococcota_A > Polyangia > Fen-1088 > Fen-1088 > CAZIOH01. Next base: position 10,124 of record CAZIOH010000097.1, read on the forward strand.
CTGAGGCGAACGGCGCCCGGCCGTCGTGCCGCTCTGCCTCCGCCGTCCTCCGGCGGTAACTTGTCGGGCAATATCAGCCTGGCAGTGTCGACCCAAAGATATGCCGATCAGCGTGCACATCCCGAAACCGCTGCTTGTCGCCGTCGATCGGAGGGCGCGCATCTTGAAGATCAGCCGGAACCGACTGATTCGAACCGCTGAAGCCCTGATGCGGTGAAGCACCATCGCCATCTCCCTGAGCATCTTCTTGAGCCGACCCGCTGGACTCTCACGGACACGACGACCGGGGCCGGGGAAGAAGAGTCGGGGGAGGATCGTCGTGGAGACGTATGACACTCATGACGTTGGCGTCGCTCGCGTTGGGAAATTGCGTTGGACATTTGTTTCCCAAGGAACGAACGCCGCTCGATCCGAGCGGATTTTGATGTCCTACCCACGTGGCAATCACGAGCTCCGAGATCTACTTCCTCGACGACAAAGCGACGGAAGCCCAGATTCGCGAAGCCATCAAGCACCCGCCCGATCGCTCTGAGCCACCTCGTCCGTACCGCGCCGGAACCACGGCCGCTATCTCCGGCTCGATGGGCAGCGGGTCTGCATGGGCGAGAAACCTGGTGGAGTCAGGGCAAGATGTCGTCGACGGCGATCTCGACATCTGGAAACTGGACGACCTGGATCCGGCTGCCACGCCCGACGAGCACCGCTCGACCGTAGCCGGTTGAGGTTGGCTCGGTATGGACCTCGACGCACCCCTCGACCAGGTTGGCGATCCAGTATTCGGGGACACCCATGGCGCCGTAGACCCGACTCTTGACCTCGCGAACGCCGTCGAGCGAGCTCTCGGCCACCTCGACAATCAGGTGGGCGTGCGACGGGTGACCCTGTCGGTGATCGACGGGCTCCACCACCGCCAGGTCCGGCTCGGGCTCCGAGCCGTCGCCAGCGGCGATCGCGGATTGGACCCGGACGAACCCCCGCGGATCGAGCGCCCGAAAGAGGTTCGTGTCAGGCGCTCGACCGTCCCAGGTCCACGACCGCGCGCACCGACCGACCTCCAATGGTACAGCGTGAATTGGGTGTGGGAGCCAGTCGGACTGCCGAGCGGACAAGTTTGCTGCCTGCAAGGGACCTCTCGCGTGCCTTTCCGGATCCTGCCAGTCCTTTGGATTCCCCTTTCCGGCGCCAGCCGACCCCCTCCAGATTTGTAATTCTGGAATCTCAATCTGTCGGTGATGCGGGCCAAAATGGAGTCTTGAGATGGCCAACCACGTATCGGGACGTTGGGCCGACGTTAGGCCCTTCGCCCCGACCTGCCGCTATGCGCAACAAGAGCTGGCGGGTCTTTGCAGAAGGGACGACGGTCCATCTTCAAAAACTGCGCTTGCCGGGCGACCAATTTTCTTGCTCTACTCAGCAACATGAGGACCCCCCCCCTTCGTTTGCGTAATACTTTCCCGAGCGTTGGATGCACTGCGTTAGCGCTCTTTACCCTGGCTTGCTCCGCGAGCGGTAGCAGCGCCGGCAACGGCCCAGGCTCTGGAGGCGCCGGGGCATCCCCGGCTGGTACCGGAGGCCAGAGCCAGAATCACAGCGGCGGAACAACCGGCTCGTCGGCCTCGGGCGGAACCAGCGGCGTCAGTAGCGGCGGAGCAACGGGATCACAGAACACAGGAACGGGCGGGAATGCCTCCGGTGGCGGTACAGGCGGGTCGAACGCGACCGGCGGCACGTCGGGCGGCAGCACCGGAGGTACAACCGGTGGCGGTACGGGCGGATCGAACGCGACCGGCGGGACGTCGGGAGGCGGCACCGGTGGCAAGTCGGGCGGTAGCACGGGGGGCACGTCGGGTGGCAGCACCGGCGGTGCCTCGGGTGGCGGCAGCGGCTCGTGCACGAACACCAACACGGGCGCGATCAACGAGGATGCTTCGGGCTACGTCTGCAACAATACCTGGGGCATCCAGGGAGCTTGGTATTGCTACACCGACGGCTCCGATTCGAGCAACAGCTGCAAGGGCACCGACGGCAAGGGCACCACCGCGATTCCATGGAACTCGTCCTCGAGCGCAATGTGCCTGAGCGGGACCATGGGCACAGGCAGCGGAAAGTACGCCGGCATCGGATTCAAGGTCAACTCGGGACCGCCGGGTAGCACGGCCGCGTTCGGCACGTGGAACGCCAGCAGCCTCGTGGGCTTCGCGATCACCTTGACGTCCGGAGCCAGCGGCAAGGGCAGCGGTGGCATGGTGCTCAACCTGGAGTATCCGACGACGGCAAACCTGGATCCGCAGACCAAGGATGGCCCGGGGGTGACTCTCCCTGGGGTTGGGGGCACCTCGGTGACCTACAACGTGCTCTTTTCCGATTCCGTGCTCGCCAACAACAAGAACAACCGAACGTCGGTCGATCCGACCAAACTGACCGACGTGAAGCTGGCCTTTTTCCCTGACAGCATCTCCCATACCTACGACTTCTGCATCAAGAGCGTCGTGCCGCTGATGTCCGCTCCAAGTCCCGTCGTGGCCACGGGCGCGCACGGACCGACCTGGAACAACCAGCTGTCTCAGGCCGTGAACGGGATCAACGGCTATGCCGTGCAAAGCGCCCCATTCCCCACGAATGGGAATCCGATGACGATGCAGGTGAGCGCCACCGCCGGAGGCGTTGGGTTCACGTACACGACGGGGGGAGGGTTCACTGCCCCGAACAATGGCCCCGGGTCCTTCCCCGCGATCATCAGCGGCTGGGGCCCGGGTCACGACGGCATCCAGTTCTATGGCCCCTACAAGGGCGGTAAGACCATTGGCAACCTTCAGTCGGTCAAGAGCAACTGGACGTTCACGATGGGCTCCAGCGGAGACGCGGTCTACGATGTCTGGTTCAGCAACGCCGGCACGCAGCCACCCCCGGTCCCGGGCATCGAGCTCATGATCTGGATCGGCAACACCGGCAAGAACCCCCTCGGTAACGTGGCGAGTCCCGGCACCCCGGTCAGTGGGCATACGCCGTATGTCGGCACCAATGGCACGGGTGAATCGGTCGTCAGCTACTGGGTGGGGGCTCCTGGGTCAACGAGCGTATCGAACCTCGACTTGCTGCCCTACTTCAAGGACGCCGCGAGCCATGGCTATGGCGGGCTGTCCAATAACTCGGTTCTGCTCGGCATCCAGACCGGCTTCGAAGTTTACAGCGGCAACTGGAGCACGACGGACTACAACATCACCATCCAGTGATTGCGCCCGCGGATCGGGGTGTCGGCAGATGCAAAACCATCCTTTCTGGCGCGAAAGCGCCGGGGGGGACGGTTAGGCGTGTCGATCGTCGCCGTTCCAGGGGCTTTGTTGGCTTGGCTTTCTGCAGCGGAAAGAGAAGTGTCGTGATGCGCAAGCAGCTTCTTCACATGGGTTGTTCGCTCGTCGGCATGGCCTGCCTCGGTGGATGGGTGGCCTGCTCGAAGAGCACGAGCCTGGCGGTTGCTCCTGCGGACGGCGGTCAACCGATGGGCGACGCGGGTCAGGCGTGTATGCCAGGACCCGCGAACTCCTCCTACGTCCTCATCGACGACATGGAGACGACGCCCCACGGGCCCATCACCCTCGACGAGGGCATCCTTGCGCCGCTGTCACCGGGCTACTGGTACAACAGCGGCGCGAGCTATTCCCCCGACGGGGGAGCTGCTGGCGACACGTCGAACCCGCCGCAAGGCTCGTTCTCCTTCAGCGCGCTCCCGACGCCGACGAAGACGTTGAACTGCAAGACGAGCGCGCACGGGGCCCGTCAGTCCTGCGTGCTCAACGGCCTCTACGACACCTGCGGCGTCGGCTTCGAGTTCGCCCAGCAGCCTGCTGACCGCGATGGGGGGACTGGCCCATCCAGCGACGCGGCGGCGGGCGACGCGGGTGATGCCGGAGCGTCCACCCCGAAGGTCACCGTCCCGTTCGACATCAGCCGCTACAAGGGCATCACGTTCTGGGGGATGACGACGACGCCGGACCCGATGACCGGCTCGTTGGAAGTCAAGGTCCAATTCCCCGATACGGATACCGATCCACGCGGCGAGGTCTGCAACGGCGCTGGTCCGAACATCTCGAAGTGCTACAACAGCTACGCCGCGAAGTTCAGCTTCACCACCAGCTGGCAAGAGTTCACGCTGATGCTGGATGCCGGCGCTGCCGGCGTACCCGTGGACGGCGGCATCGCCATCGACCCCTCATGGGGCTACCAGCAGGCGCAGTGGCTCCCCAACCAAGTCTACGGCATCAACTGGCAGGCCCAGAGGAACACCGCCCCAGACGCGGGCCCTCCCCTCATGACCGACATCTGGATCGACGACGTGTATTTCATAAAGTGAACCAGGGCCGAGGACGAGAACCCGTTGGCCGGAGCAGGCGCGCGCTTGCTCCGGCTCCTTCGTTTTCAGGCTAGGACGCCGATAGCGCCGCCTGGACAACCTTTCCCGCGGTCACCGACGACGTGACCGTCGCCGCGTCGACGCCGACGGCGGCGAGCAGGGTCTTGCCGAAGGCGCCGAGGGTCTCGGCGGCGGGGATGTCTCCGGCGGCGGCGCCGGTGCCGTCGGCCGAGGAGATGGCGAGCGCGCCGTAGTCGGTGCCGACAGGGGCCACGCCGCCGATGACGCCGCCGCGGAAGGGCTTGCCGATGGCGATGGAGACCTGGTGGTTTGGATTGTGCTGGCGGCCGTCGGTGTTGCCGGGTCCGATGGTGCGGCCGAAGACGTTGAGCGAGACCAGGGTCACGCGGTCGGCCAGCCCGGCGGTCGCCAGTTGCTGCATGAGCGACCCGATGAGGGCCACGCCCGCCACGGTTTGAGCCGTCTCGGTGGCGAGGCCGAGATCGCGGTGGTTGTCGCCGCCGAACGGGATGTGAATCGAGATAACCGGCGTCACGTTCATCTGGATGAGGGTGATGGCCGCCAGGATCTGCGAGGCGGCGGTGTTGTCCTTGATGCTGGAGAGGTTGTCGAGCAAGGACTGGTTGATGCTTCGCACCTGGCTCTGCGAGGCCGCCAGGTCGTCGATGTACGCCCGCTGCGCCGAGGTCGCGCCGCTCTTCGAGATCGCGTAGAGCTCGGACATGGTCTGGTCGCGCAGCGCTTGCAGGTTGGTGAGCGGGCCGGCCGCGCTGGTGAGGGTGGCCTTGAGCGCCAGCGCCGGGATGATGGGCAGGGCCGCGCCCCCGTAGCTCAGCCCCTCGGAGGGGGAGGTGGCCCCGAGCACGATCGGCTGGGCCTGGATGGTCCCGAGGCAGGGGGCGAGTTGCCGCGCCAGCAGGGACGGCAGCATCTCGCCGGCGTAGGTGCCGCCCATCAGCTTGAGGACATCGGGCTCCTTCGGGTGGACGGGCGTGTTCGTCATCAGGTGCCAGAAGGTGGTGCGGTCGAGCACCGCCTGCGGCAGAGCCGCCCACGGCGCCGCGGCCTGGTGGACCTGTCCCCCGAGGGTCAGCGCCGTCGCCACCATCGCCGGATCGGCGCTGTGGACGATCTTCGGATCGTCGTAGGTCCCGGGGACGTTCGCGTTCACCGGATCCCCCGCCCCCGAGGTGGCGAACACGATGAACTGCGCCTTGCCCGCCGCCGGGAGGCCGCCCGGGCAGGCCGGCACCGCGCCCCCCGCGAGCGCCCGCCGCGGGTCGGCGAGCAGCGCCGCCGGAAGGCCGGTGGCGAGCGCCCGCAGGCCCACCATCCCGGCTCCAAACAAGGTGCCGAGCAGGCCCTCGCGTCGGGTGATCATCGTCGTGGTGGAGCTGGAGTTGGAGTTGAAGTTGATGGTCGTCGTCGTCGAGGTTGGAATCGGCATGGCGGCGGGCTCCTTCACAGTCCGATGGAGATGGCGGTCGGGGAGATGCAAGCCGCCACGAAGGTCGACTTGAGGGCATCCGACGGCGCAGCGCCCGTGGCCATGGCCGCCCGGTAGTGCGACGTCAGCGCCGCGCTCGACGGCGCCGCCCGCGGATCGGAGGGGACGAGCCCCATGATCGTGCCGACGAAGTCGGCGATCGCCGCGTCCGACTGCAAGCTGGACCACGCCTTGGCCCCCGCCACCTGCTTGGCCGCCGGCACGTCGATCACCTGGGCCGCGAGGCTCGCGCACATGTTCTCGGTGGCCGCACGGTAAAACAGGCTCGGCTGGTTGGGGAGCACCGGCTCCGTCGACCCACGGCTGTATCCATCCGAGGGCAGGCCGAGCGCGATCTGCGGGACGGTGGCGGCGAGCTGCTTCTTGGTGACCGCGTCGAGCCCACACACGTCCACGAGCCCCAGGCGGTTCTCGAGCGCCGTGCACAGATGTCCACGGCGGGACACGGCGATGGTCTCGCCGTTGAGGACCGCCGTCTGGGTCGGGGTGGCGTTGGTCACGAGCGGCGAAGTGAACAGCGTCTCGACCAGCGTGCTCCACGAATGGTTCGACCCCCGAAAGACCCCGACCACCCGCTGGAGCTCGGGATCGCTCTCGGCACAATCCGCCGAGTTGGCGTAGGTGCACAGGCGCTCGACCCACGCCTCGGCGAACCTCGGATGGATCGCCAGGGCCGCTCCGAAGTCCGCCATGCTCGCCACTGGCTGGGTCACGCCCTCGAACGCGAAGGTCCCCGTCACCGCCGACAGCGTGGCGTCGGCCTGGGTGTGGTAGTTCCAAGAGTAGCTGGCCGCGAAGATCGACCGCATGGGATCGAGCGCCCGGTGGCACACCGCGCACGCGGAATCCGCAGCGTGGACGGGATCGAACCCCGGCAACGGTGCGCCCGTCAACCCCATCGGGTCGCTGCCGTCCACCTGCCCGCCGAGGGCCACGATCAGCGCCTGGTTGACGGTCACCCGCATCTGGTTGCTCACGTTGGTCGGCCAGTTGGCAAAGAAGGCGGGCGTGCTGAAGAAGCCAACCCGCGGGATGCCCAGCACGAGCTCGGTCGCCGTGCGCAACCGCGCAAGATCGTAGAACGGGGTCACAACCTCGCCGGTGGCCGGCTGGCGGATGGACACGAGCTGCCAGTCGGCGAAGTCCGCCGCCGTGAGCTGCGGCGCCGTGGCGCTGCCGGCGGTCGGCGGGCAAGCGGTGCCCGCAGCGTTCTTGCGGTTGTCGAGCGAGCCGTAGAGCAGGTAGTGCAAGGTGGCCGCGCTCGGTGGGTAGACGATGGGATCCTCGGTGCACCCCGCGACCGCCGCCCCCGCGGTGGACACGTCGGCATCGTACCAGTGCATGTAGCTGGGGCTGGCGGGGTTCAAGCTGTCGGCGAGCGGGATGGGCCCGGCCGCAGCCTCGACCGTGATGGTGAGGCCGGGGTTGGCGCGCTTGAAGCCGTCCGTGACCTTGCCGGCGTCGTCGACCTGCCAGACGTCGAGGAAGGCGTACATCTCCTTCAGCGCGGTGGTCATCATGAACTGGCGCGTGGTCACGCCCGAGGTCAGCGGCTGTCCGGCCGCCACCAGCGCCATCATCGTGCGCGCGAAGCTCTCGCGGGCGTTCTGGACGAGCAGCGGCGTGAGGGTCGGGTTGATGGCGATCTGCTTGGGATAGGCCTGGTCGGCGAAGTCGGCCGCCGAGATCTGCGTCTGCTGGAAGGCGAGCTCGAAGAACCGGCGCATCTTGACGGCGTACTCCGGCTGCTGCATCCACTGTTCAACCAGGGGCCCGAGCGCCGTGGGATCCTGGGTCACCGCCTGCACCTCGGCGTCCGTCGGAGCGAGGCCGACGAGGAGGTTCTTGACCTTGGCCACGTACGACGCTGGAGCCACCGCCTCGAACGGGTGCCCCGCGTCCGCGTCGCCGCCGCCGGCGCCGGTGGAATCTCCACCCGCGCCGGACATCCCACCCCCTCCCCCACCCGCACCTACGCGCGCGTCGGCGCCTCCGGTTCCAGTCGAGGCGTCCGACAGCGAAGGCCCGACGCCAGAGCGTCCACAGGCGAAGGCCGCGAACACCGATGCGACCGAGAGGGTGACGACCGGGACGAGCGACCCTGGTAGAGCGAGTTTCATCGGTTTCCTCAGTGGGTTGATGGTGCCTCAGTGTCACGCCGACCGATTGCTGAGCCATTGCCGGGTTGTAAAGTTACGTAAACCGCTCCCGGACCTTTCTCGCAATCTCGCCCCTACCTTCGGAAGACTCGAGGTCGAGGTTGATGGGGCCGTCAACGGACGAGTAGGCTAACCTGACGAGCTGTGACGTCGATCCCGCTGGTCTCGCTGCGCGCCGTCAGCAAGAGCTACGTCGAAGGCAACTCCGAGCGGCTGGTCCTCCGTGCGACCGATGCGACGTTCGCGCGCGGCGAGTTCATCGTCCTGCTCGGAAAGAGCGGCTCGGGGAAGTCCACCCTCCTCAACATCCTGGGGGGCATCGACCTGCCCTCCGCGGGCGAGATCGACATCCTCGGCAACCGACTGGCCCACATGTCGGAAGAAGCGCGCACCCTCTTCCGGCGCGCCAACATCGGGTTCATCTTCCAGACCTTCAACCTCATCCCGACCCTGACGGTCGAGGAGAACCTGCTCTTGCCCCTCGAGCTGCGCGGCCCGCTGCCCGGCGAGCGATCCAGCCGGCGGGACCCGCGGTTTCGCGCGGAGTGCCGCGCTCGGGCGAGGGCCCTGCTCGCCGAGCTCGGGCTCGAGTCCCGCCACGGCAGCTTTCCGGACGTGCTCTCAGGCGGCGAGCAGCAGCGCGTGGCGGTGGCGCGCGCGCTGATTCACGATCCCGCGCTGGTGCTGGCCGACGAGCCGACCGGGAACCTCGACGAGCGCACCGGGCGTGACGTGCTGGATCTCATCGATCGCCTGACGCGCCAGCGCTCGGGGACGGTGCTGGTGGTGACGCACGATCGCGATCTCATCGGGCGCGCGGATCGGGTGTTCGTGCTCGAGGAGGGACGACTGTCCGAGCGCGCCCCGAACGATACGGACACCGCCCGCGGCGGCGCCCCGCTTCCCCCGGCGAGATGACCCGGTGAGTCCCCTGCTCTTCCGGTCGAGCCTGCGCCACCTGGCCCGGCACCCGCTGCTCACGGGCCTGTCGGTGGTCGGCATCGCCCTCGGGGTGGCGGTGGTGGTGGCCATCGATCTCGCGAGCGGCAGCGCCCGGCTGGCGTTCGAGCTCGCCAACGACAGCGTCGCCGGAAAGGCCACCGACCAGGTCGTGGGCGCGACCGCCGACAGCCTCGGCGACGATCTCTACCGGGTGATCCGCGTGGAGCTCGGGATCGCCGACGCCGCGCCCGTGGTCGAGGGCTACGCCACGGCCGCCAGCGGCGTCCCGGCTCGCGCCCTGCGGGTGCTCGGCGTCGACCCGTTCGCCGAGCGCCCGTTTCGCGTCTACAGCACAGGCGGGCCGAGCACGGCCGGTGCCGGCAACGGTGCCAGCGACGGTGCCGGCCCGGGTGACGACAAGGGCGACCGCGGAGGCGTCACCACCCTCGCGCGGTTGCTGACGGAGCCGGGCGCCGCCCTGGTCTCGCCGCGGCTCGCCCGTCAGCTCGGCCTGGCGTCGACGCATGGTGCCCGCACGCGCCCGGCCCCGCGCGTCGACCTGCTGGTCGGCGGTGTGCGACGAAGGCTGTCGCTCGCCGGTACCCTGCCCGAGCCCGCGCAGGGGACGCCCGAGGCCGCCGCGCTCGACGACGTCATCGTCACGGACATCGCAACCGCGCAGGAGTGGCTCGCCGAGCCGGGACGGCTGACGCACATCGATCTGCTCTTGCCGCCCGGCCCCGCCGGGGACCGGGCGCGCGCCCGCATCGCCGCCCGCTGCGGCCAGGCCTGCGTGGTGGTCCCGGTCGCCGCCCGCTCGGGGGCGGCCGCGCAGATGACCCGCGCCTTCACCCTGAACCTGCAGGCGATGAGCTTCCTCGCGCTCCTCGTGGGCATGTTCCTCATCTACAACACCATGACCTTCTCGGTGGTGCAGCGCCGCCCGCTGCTTGGGACGCTGCGCGCGCTCGGCGTCACCCGCGGCGAGCTCTTCGGGCTGATCCTCGGCGAGGCGGTGCTGCTGGCGGTCCCGGCCACCGCGCTCGGGGTCGGGCTCGGGATCGGGCTCGCCACCGAGCTCGTGCGCCTGGTGACCCGCACCATCAATGACCTCTACTTCGTGGTCAACGTGCGCAGCCTGCACCTCGACGGCCTCACCCTCGGGAAGGGCCTCGCGCTCGGCCTCGGCGCCACCCTGCTCGCGGCCCTGGCTCCGGCGCGGGAGGCGACCCGCATCGCGCCCACGCTCACCCTCCGGCGCTCGTTCGCCGAGGCGCGCCTGGCGCGGCAGGCCGGCGGGCTCGCCCTCGCGGGGGGCGGCCTGGCGGTGGCGGCCACCGGGTTGCTCGCGCTGTCGGGACGCAGCCTCGGCCTCGCGTACGTGGGGCTCTTCGCGGTGCTGGGGGCGGCGGCCCTCGCGACCCCCTTCGCCACCCGCGCCTTCGCCCGGCTGGCTCGGGCGCCCGCGGCGCGGGTGTTCGGGATCACCGGCACCCTGGCTGCCCGCGGGATCGTCGCGTCGCTGACCCGCACGTCGGTGGCGCTGGCCGCGCTCACCATCGCGGTCGCCACCACAGTCGGGGTCGGCATCATGGTCGACAGCTTCCGCGGCACGGTGGTGGAGTGGCTGGGCATGACGTTGCAGGCGGACATCTTCGTGGGGCCGCCGAGCCTCGTCTCGCGCAAGGGCGATGCGACCGTCCTGCCCGAGGTGCTGGCGCGGATCGCCGCCACGCCAGGGATCGCCGCCATCAACACCATCCGCAACCGCCGCGTTCGAACGGCCGATGGCGACGAGATCGGCGAGGTCGACCTGCACGCACCAACCTTCGGCGACCCGGGCAAGGGCCTGCCGCGCCGACCGCGCCCCTACCGGTTCCGGAGCGCGGTCGATGGCGACGTCTACGCTGCCCTCGAGGCTCCGGACGCGCTGGCCATCTCCGAGCCGTATGCCTTTCACCACCAGGTGTCGGTGGGCTCGCAGGTGGTGCTGATCACCGACCGGGGCCCGCGTCCCCTGCGGGTGGTGGCCATCTATACCGACTATGCCTCCGATGAAGGCGGTCTGATGCTGGCCCGGTCGACCTACGAGCGGCTGTTCGATGACCGCGGGGTCTCGGCGCTGTCGCTCGTCGCCGCGCCCGGCACCGACCTCGCGCGGCTGCGCGCCGAGGTGGCGGCGGCCGGGGGCGCCTCACAGGCCCTGGTGGTGCGCGCGAACCGCGAGCTGCGGGACGCGTCCATCGCCATCTTCGATCGTACGTTCCTCATCACCCAGGTCCTGCGCATGCTGGCGGTGGGGGTCGCCTTCGTCGGGGTGCTGAGCGCGCTCATGGCCCTCGCGCTCGAGCGCGCGCGAGAACTGGCGGTGCTGCGGGCCATCGGGCTCGTGCCGCGGCAACTGGCGGCGGTGGTGACGATGCAGACCTCGCTCATGGGCCTGTGTGCCGGGATCCTGTCGCTGCCGCTCGGGATCGGCCTCGCGCTGATCCTGGTCTACGTCATCAACCGACGTTCGTTCGGGTGGACGCTGGCGCTCGAGCTGTCCCCGCGGGTGCTGGCGGAGGCGATTGCGCTCGCGTGGGTGGCCGCCCTCCTCGCCGGCCTGTATCCGGCGTGGAAGATGTCGCGGGCCAACCCGGCGCGCGCGCTGCGTGATGAATGAGCGCGCCGCCGACCAGCCTCTCCCGGTTCTGCGCCCAGGTGATCGGCTTGGTCCTGATCCCTGTGATGCTGCCCCTGGCGCCGCTGTCGTCATCGCTGTCGTGCGCGGCGCCGCCATCCTCCCAGCGCGGCGGCGACGGCGATGCCAGGACACGTCGCGCCGGCGGGCCCGCGCTGTCGGTGCTGGAGGCGCTCGGGGGAGGCGCCGGCGAGGAGGACCAGGGCTTCGAGCGGGCCACCCGGCCCCGGGAGCTCTCGTTCCCGGCGGATCACGGGCCGCACCCCGGGTTCCGCAGCGAATGGTGGTACTGGACCGGAAACCTCGATGGGCCGGCCCGGCGCCGCTTCGGTTACCAGCTCACGATCTTTCGCATGGCCCTCGCCCCACCGCCGTCGGCCGTGCGGCCGGGCGCCTGGGCGACGAGCCAGGTCTACATGGCCCATCTGGCCCTCACCGACGTGGCGGGACAGCGGAGAGGGGCGCGCTTTCTCGCCGCCGAGCAGACGGCGCGCGCGGCGGTGGGCCTGGCGGGCGCAACCGCCGCGCCATTCGCCGCCTGGGTCCTCGGCTGGCGCGCCGCCGGTCCTGGAGCGGACACGAACGCGACGAGGGCGACAACGGACGGGACGACGACGACGACGCCCGGACTGACGCCCCTCGCGCTCACGGCCATCTCCGACGTCCCGGGGGCGCCGCGATTCGGAGTCGACCTGACCCTGCTCGCGGGAAAGCCCCTGGTGCTGGAGGGCGACCGGGGACTATCGCGCAAGGGCCGGGCCGAAGGAAACGCGTCATACTACGACTCGCTCACCCGGATGCCCACGCAAGGGACCGTCACCATCGCCGACCAGACGTTCCCCGTCACCGGGACGAGCTGGATGGATCGCGAGTGGAGCACGAGCGCGCTCGAACCAGGTCAAGTGGGCTGGGACTGGTTCGCGCTGCAGCTCGACGACGGCCGCGACCTGATGTTCTTCCGCCTGCGCCAGCACGCCAGATCGGCCGGTGAAGACACCCTGGATCCGGCCAGCAGCGGTACCCTGGTCGACCTCGACGGCAGCGCCCACCACCTCGCCCACGACGACGTGCGCGTCACCGCCACCGGGAGCTGGAGCAGCCCACGCTCCGGGACGCGCTACCCTGCCGCGTTCCACCTCGAGCTCCCGCACGCCCGCCTCTCGCTCGACGTGACACCGGTGGTGCCCGATCAGGAGCTCGACCTCAGCTTTCGCTACTGGGAAGGAGCCGTCGACGTCACAGGCACCGACACGGGCAAGCCCATCGGCGGACGCGGCTACCTCGAGCTGACCGGCTACGGCGAGATCGCTCCGGCCGGCTCGCCGCAGTCCCCCCGCTGACCGGAGCGCTCGCTCACTGGCAGGTCGGGAACTGGCGCCCGGTGTCCTGGTTCTGGTTGGCCCCCGTGCTGCTCACCGTGACCGAGAGGGTGCGGTTCGCGCTGTCGACCAGATCGAGGGTGGCCCCCACCGCGATGTTCGCGCTGAAGTGCCACGCGCCGTACGACTGCCGAACGGCGGCCTGTCCACCCATGGCCACCGACTTGATCGGCAGGATCTCGTTCTCGATGAAGATCTCGTTCGGGTTGCCGGTCTTGAGGCGGACCTTCACGTTCCCCATGACGGGGCACGGAACGAACTTCCAGGTGGTGCCAGATGGGTTGCCGACCGAGAAGCCGAGCGCATTGAACGCCGGGACGCTGAGATCGAGGTGCCCGTTCGGATTGCTGGCGCAGGGCGGGTTGGAATTCTGTGGGCACTCGTCGATGACCGTGACGATCACCGACTTGCCACCGTTGCTCACCTGGGCGCAGGCCCCGCACGACCCCGACGAGTTGAAGTCGGATGACGACCGGCCGGGGATGGCCGCGAAGTAGGTCGCGTCCGAGATGTTCTGGACCGAGTCCGAGCTCGCCCCGCCGCTCTCGGTTCCGAAGTAGCCGCACGCGGTCCGATAGCCGTTGCCCTCCTGGGCGCGCGCGGTCCCCTGCCCGAAGCTGTAGTTGGTGAAGGAGCCCGAGCCGGGATTGGGCGAGCCCGAGAGCGTGCAGGGGGTGCTGGTGATCCCACCCGAGCCCATCACGCCACCGCTGCCCGGCATCCCGCCACTTGCCTGCGTGCCGCCACTTCCCTGCGTCCCGCCGCTGGCCCGGCCGCCGGTGCCGCTGCCGTTGCCGTTGCCGCCGCTTCCGCCGGCGGCGGTGCCGCCCGACCCGCGGCCGACGTCTCCACCGGTCCCGCCGCTCTGACCACCCGAGCCCTCCGGGGATCCGCCAGAGCCCGAGGTGGCTGCGCCTCCCCCGCTGCCGACGACGGAGATCTGTCCCCCGGTTCCGGGCTGCGCTGACTGGCCGGTCTGGCCTCCAGAGCCCACCCGGCCACCGCTGCCTCCCGCCACGGATGCACCCCCCGTCCCCGGCACACCGACGTTCGAGCCGGTCGAGCCGCCAGTGCCGCCACCCCCGAGGGACGCGCCCGAACCGGTTCCAGCGCCTGGATCCGCCGAGCAGGCGACGAGGATCGCGAGGCCGAGGAACCCCGCGAGGTGCGCACCGGGGATGGATGCGGGCGGTCGAGAAGTCAGGGTCAGCAGCCGTTTGTTCATGCGAGACACTCCGTGAAATGCGAGCCGATGCATCCACGGGAATCGCTTCGACGAGTCGTCGCGGATGTTCCGCGGCTCACCTCGGCCGAAGGGCCGGGATGTGCATCGGGTGGGGGGAAGCGCCGGTTATAGCGATTCGGTTGGATCGAGGCCAGCATCGCCGCCGAAAGGCGTCGCGCGTCGCGTCCGGCTCTTACCGCGGTCACGCCAATCCCGACGCGAGCGGCTCGTCTCAGGGAGGTCCAGGGCTCGTGTCATGGCGCCTGCCTCTCATGGTGCCTCCCATGGGCTCTTCCGCGGGGTGGCAAAGAACCGGCGCTGGTGGTTTTGCCGCTTGACCCCTCCCACCCGCCATCTAAGGTTCGGAATCGCGAATGCCATCGCGCACCTTCCACTCTGGCGGCCTCCGGCCGCCCAAGGGCAGGGGCGCGGCGGACGCCGCCCACCCCCCCTGGGCGCCTGGCGGGCCGATCGGCCACGCCAGTCGCCTCGATCGCCAAGGAGCTCATCGAAACATGAGGCGCCCCATCCCCCGCTTGACGTTCCCCGTCGATGCGACGCTGCCGTCGCTGCTGTCCCTCCTGCTGACGATCTCGGCCGCCGCGTGCCTCCAGAAGGACCCGGTGCAAGGCGGCTCCGACGGGGGTCCCGCCGACGTCGCCGTCGGGACCGGCGGAGGTTCGCCGTCGGCTCCGGGCACGGGCGGCGCGAGGTCGCAAATGGGTAACTCCGGCTCGGGCGGCTCGAGCGTCGTGCTCGGCGCCGGCAGTGGAGGCACCGGGGCGCTGCCAGCAACCGGCGGGGTCGGCCCGGCGGAAGGCTCGGGCGGCGGGACCGCGACGGCCTCGGGCGGGAGCAACGCCCGTTCAGGCGGCGCGACCGGGAGCGGCGGCAAGGGCCCCGGCACCGGCGGAATGTCGCAGAACATGTCGGGCGGAACCGGAGGACAAAACGGAAGTGGCAGCGGGGGCAATGGCACGGGCGGCAGTGGCACCGGCGGCAATGGCACGGGCGGAATGGGCACGGGCGGGGCCATTCCCGTACCCGGCCCCGGCGAGCCACAGCGCCTGACGAGCGGCAGCAGCGGCTGGGCCTCGCGCTACTGGGACTGCTGCAAGCCGGCCTGCGGCTGGAAGGCCAACGTGCGCTCGGGCAATCCGATGAACAGCTGCAGCCAGTCCAATCAGGTCCTCGGGTCGGCCGACACCAAGAACGCGTGTGACGGAGGCGGGGGCGGCGCCTTCATGTGCTGGAGTGGAGCGCCGTGGTCGATAAGCGACACCATGTCCTACGGCTTCGTGGCCGCCTCCGGGAGCAACTACGTGTGTGGTCGCTGCTATCAGGTCCAGTTCACGGGCTCGGGGCACAACGGCGCCAACCCGGGGGCCACCTCCCTCAACTACAAGAGCATGATCGTCCAGGTCATCAATAACGGCGGGGTGGCGTCGGATCAGATGGACTTGCTCATCCCAGGCGGCGGCGTCGGCGCCCTCAACGCCTGCAGCACGCAGTGGGGGAACGTGGATCTCGGCTCGCAGTACGGAGGCTTTTACGCCGCGTGCAAGAACGACAAGACCTGCACCGCTCAGATGTGCCAGACCGCCTTCGCCAACAAGCCCGAGCTGCAGGCCGGCTGCACCTGGTTCCTCGACTGGTTCAACGGCGCCGACAACCCAGCGTTCATCTTCAAGCAGATCTCCTGCCCCTCCGCCATCACCCAGCGCTCCGGCCTCTCCGATCCAGGGTAAAGGACGCGCCTTCGGCGCTCGCGGGAAGGGGAGGACCGGACGCGCCTTCGGCGCTC
>CAZIOH010000098.1:0-6657 GCA_964540815.1 uncultured Myxococcales bacterium
GCGAGCGCCGGAGGCGCTGGCACGTGGGGGGACGTCCGCGGCCCCCCGCCTAGTCCGGGTCGGTCGCCTCTTCGGCTGCGAGGGGGACCGCCTTGATGCGGCGGATGCGGCGCTCGCGCACCTCGAGGATCGTGAATCGGTAGCCCGCCGCCTCGACCGTGTCACCGGGGACCGGCACCTCGGCCAGCTTGGTCAGGATGTACCCGCCGAGCGTCTCCACGTCGGGGGGCAGCGGCGGCAGCTTGAGGCCCATGTCGCGCTTGGCGACGTCGAGGGTGAGCCTCCCGTCGGCCTCGAACGCGCCATCGGGCGTCCGCGTGAGCGGTGGGATCTCCTCGTGGTCCTGCTCGTCCTGAATCTCGCCCACGAACTCCTCGAGCAAGTCCTCGAGGGTGACGATCCCGGTGAAGGCGTGCCCGGGCCCGAGGATCACCGCGATGTGCACGCGTCGCCGCTGGAACTCGCGCCGCAGCCACTCGAGGCGGGTGTCCTCCGACGCGTAGATCGGCTCGCGCATCAGCTCCCGCATGCGCTGTGGAGGCTTGCCAGACGCCAGAGCCGACACGATGTCCTTGAGGTGCACGTACCCCACCACCCGATCGCTCTCCGGTTCGACCAGCGGATAGCGGGTGTACTGGTTGGCGAGGGCGATGCGCAGGTTGTCCTCGAAGGGCCGCCCGGCCACCAGCACCACCACGTCTCGCCGCACGACCATCACGTGGCGGGCGATGCGCTGGGTGTAGTCGAACACGCGATCGATGAGGCGCCGCGCGCCCGGGTCGAGCTCCACGTGCTGCAGGACGAGGCGCAGCTCGTCCGGCGAGTGCAGCATCTCGGCCTCCGAGGCGGGCGGCAGCCGCAGCGCCCGCAGCACGAGCGCCGAGCTGTTGCGCAGCGCCCAGGTCAGCGGCGTGGTCACGAGGTAGAAGATCCGGAAGGGCAGCGCCGACCAGAGCGCGACCGGTTCGGTGAGGCGAATGGCCAGCGCCTTGGGCGCGAGCTCCCCGAGGACGGTGTGCAGGAAGGTGATGATCGAGAGGCTGATCGTCGCGGCGATGGTGTGCACGGTGGCGGGGTGCAGATCGAAGTGCCGGGTGAAGAACGGCGCGATCAGCTTGGACACCGCTGGCTCGCCGAGCCAGCCGAGCATCAGGGACGCGACCGTGATGCCGAGCTGGCTGGCCGACAGGTAGTCGTTGATGCGGGTGGTGATCCCGAGCAGTTGCTTGGCGCGGTGCCGGCCCTGGTTCGCCAGCTGCTCGACCCGCGTCTGGCGGATCTTGACGAAGGCGAACTCGGAGGCGACGAAGAACGCGTTGGCCAGCACGATCACGACCGTGACGACGATGGCGATGGTCGGGCTCATCGGAGGTTGCGGGCGTCGCTCGTCACAGGTAGTCGAGTCCGTACCATGGGACGGTGGTGAGGTTGGGAATGCGCGCCTCCGCGGTCATGGGGAAGGGCCTCGGCGCGGAGGTCCAGCCTGGGAGGCTGCTCGCCTTCGCCAGCATCTCGCGGTCGTGAGGGGGGACCCAGAGCGCATCTCCGGAGAGCTGCGCGCTGTCCAGCACCGCCGCGGGGTCCCCCGCGTACTCCACGATGGTCCGCCGGCCGAGCGCCGTCACGCGGTACGCCACGCAGGACCGCTCGGGCGTCGCATCGGCATCGGCCTCGGCCTCGGCCTGGGGCGCGGCCCCGACGAGGTCGAGCCGAGCGGGTGCGCCGAGAAACAGGAGGGGCCGGGAGGCGAGCCAGTGGCGCCAGTCGCTGGCCGATCGTGCGAACCGGACGTCCAGGGAATCGTGCATCGCGATCAGCCTATCGATATCATCTGCGGTCGCCTCGCGGGTCCGAATTCTTGGGGGGGCCGCCGAATCGGGCGTCGCCGTTGGGGGCTGGACGCGGACCAGCGGTGCGACCGGGCGCAGGCCTTGCCGGAGGTAGAGTCCACGATCCCCGGAAACCATCACCAGGTCGGCGTCGCGCCGGGCCAGCCGGAGGACCTCCTCGAGGACGAGTGTTCCAAGTCCGTGACCACGCATTTCCGGAACCACGAATACGGCGCCGATGCAAGCGACGCGCACCTTCCGGCGGTGGATGTTCGCGATGCGGGGCAAGAAGCCAGCGTGCGCGAGGATCCTGGGTTGCGCGCCGCCGGGTTGCGCGCCCGGGGGGGCGGGCTGGCCGGTCGCCGCGCCGGTTCCCACGATCACCCGGAGGTTGCCGAAGTTGCGCGGATGAAGGAACCTCGGCAACTCGGCGGCGAGATCCCCGCCGCCCGGACGGAACACCCGGTTGATGGCGGCGCGGAGCAGCGGCCATTCGCCCGCGGCGGGGGGACGTGGCTCGTGGCGGCGTGGCACGCTCGCCAGGATATCGGATGGCGCGCAGCGCCCGGGCCGCGATGCAGCCCGGCGTGGCTCGGACGCGCCCGTCCGCCCATTCATTCCCCGGCAAGTTGCTGGTAGTCTGCCCCCGATGCACACCCCCAGGATGACGTTCCACCCGGCAGGAAGGCGGGGGAGATTTTGGTTGTTGCCCTTCGCGGCGTGGGCGGCGCTGCTGGCAGGCTCGACGGTGGCTTCCCCGGCTTCCGCTCAGTCGTGCACCTCCGACAACCTGCTCGCCGGAAAGCGACCCGCGAAGTGGCAGGACCTGCGGGGCGACGCGTCCCTGGTGACCGACGGGGCGGTCGGCCCCGAGGGCGCGCAGTGGGACGCACCGGTGGCCATCACCTTCGACACGGGCGCAGGCTCGCTCACCTACGATCTCGGCCAGCCGACGCCCATCACCGCGCTCTACGTCCAGGCGGACGCCAACGACACCTACCGGATCCTTGGCTCGCTCGACGACAGCCCCGGAAGCTACAAGGTGGTGGTCGAGGTCGAGAACGCCATCGACCGCGGACACGGCCTGCGCGCCCGCTGGGTCGAGATCCCGGCCATGACGGTCCGGTACCTGCGGGTGGGCGAGGGCGTGGGTGACGGGTTCTACTCGATCTCGGAGTTCGCGGCGTACTGCCTGCGGCCGAACCCCTTTCCTCCCGCCTTCCGGGTCACGTCGGCGCCGCTGGCGACCGTGACTGAGCCGCCCTGGACCAAGCTCGCCTGGTGGGAGGACAAGGTGAGCGCGCGCTTCGAGATGGCCCTGGCGGCGGCGGCCTTCCTGCTCCTCTTGTGGGGCTGGCAGGTGGAGCGCACCGGGAAGGACATCGCGCTGCCCGCCTCGGCTCCGGTCGTGGCGGCCGCCGGATCGATCGCCATCTACTTCACCGTCGCCTACCTCATCAGCAACGGCACCAACTGGCTACCGACCTGGGTCACCTCGCTCGTGTGTGCCCTGTCGAGCGCGTTCACCTTGCTCGTCAGTCCCTTCTCCTCGTCGGCGGCGGCGCGCGAGTGGATCCAGGCGCGCTGGCCGGGCTCGAGGCCGCCCCTCGGCGAGGTGGCTGGCCGCCCGGTCCGTCCGCCGCCGTCGGCGCGCGGGTTCGCGTTTCGCAACCAGCTCCTGGTCCTGGTCGGGGTGCTCTCGTTCCAGGCCTACTTCAACTTCGGGGCCTTCCACTTCGGCAACTACGTCCACTACTGGGACTCGTACCACTACTACATCGGGTCGAAGTACTTCGCCGAGCTGTCTTACGATCGCCTCTACGAGTGCGCGTCGGTGGCGGACTCGGAGGATCCGGGGGTCCGCCGGCGGGTGGAGCTGCGCAAGATCATGAACCTGCGCACCAACTTCCTCGGGGGAACCCAGGAGATCCTGGCCCACCCCGAGCGGTGCAAGGATCACTTCACCCCGGAGCGCTGGCAGAAGTTCCGGAAGGACATCGAGTATTTTCGGCTGCGTCACGGGGTCAAGCGCTGGGAGGAAGCCCAGACCGATCACGGCTACAACGGCACGCCGGTGTGGAACATCCTCGGGACCACCCTGGCCAACCTGGCTCCGGCCTCGGACACCCAGCTGCGCCTGCTCACCGCCATCGATCCGGTGTTCATCTTCGGGATGGTGCTGATGATCTGGTGGGCGTTCGGCTGGCAGACGCTGTGCGTGGCCCTGGCGGTCTTCGGCACCAATTTCCCGTCGCGATTCTACTGGACGGGGGGCGCCTACCTGCGCTGGGACTGGCTGTTCCACATGACGGCCGGGGTCTGTCTGGTGAAGAAGCAGCGACCGGTGCTGGGGGGCTTCCTGATGATGTACTCGGGGCTCCTGCGGGTCTTCCCGGTCTTCCTGCTCCTCGGCCCGGCGTTCGTGATCGTCCATCAGGTGCTCGAGCAGACCCGTGGGCGTCCGGCGCGCCAGCGCCTGCCCCTGAGGGAGCTGCCGACGCTCCTGCGCAAGGTCGACCGCAGCAATGTCGCGGTGCTGTTCGGAGCGGCGCTGGCCGCGCTCATCCTGGTGCCGATCAGCCTCAAGACCAGCAGCGGGATCGATGGCTACCGCATGTTCCTCAAGAACAGCAAGAAGCACACGGCCACGCCGCTCACCAATTACATGGGCTGGCGAACGGTGGTCGTCTACAAGGAGGAGGAGGCCGGCCGGTTCCTGAAGTCGGATCGCCTCGAGGATCCGTGGAAGGACTGGAAGGACGCACGGCTGCGGGCCTTCGGTCAGCGCAAGTGGCTCTACATCGCGGGCGTCCTGGCGTTCGCCGGATTCCTGTTCCGGGCGGTGCGCGGGTTCTCGGCGTGGGAGTCGGCGGCCCTGAGCTCCCTCATGATCGCCGTGATCCCGGAGCTCACGTGCTACTACTACTCGTTCCTGATCGTGACGGCGCTGCTGTGGACGAAGCGCCGGGAGGTCGGCCTCGCGCTGCTGGCGGCCACGGCGCTGACCGGGTTCATCGACCTGGCACCGACCCAGTACCTGCCCGGCGGATTCCCGTGGGGACGGCTGCGCATCATGCCGACCTGGCTCGACGAGCAGTACATGTGGATGTCGGTGGCCACGCTGGCGGCCCTCGGCTGGATCCTCTACGAATTCGGATTCGTGACCCGGGCCGAGCTCGCGGCGGCGGCCGCTGCCCCGGTCGTGCCAGCATCCACGCCGGCGGGCGCGATCCCCGAGACCAAGGAAGAGGTCCGGCAGCCCGCGCCCTCGGAGAGCAAGCCCAAGCGCGCAGGCGGCGCGCCCTCCGCGGCGGGCCGACGGCGTCCCGCCGCCGGCCGCGGCGCCCGCACGCGCCGCTGAAGCCGCCCCTCAGCCGAGAGACCTCGACCTCACTGCAGGCCCCCTCGTGGTCGTGATCGTGGCCGTGTTCTTGGTCGTGATCTTGGCCGAACCCGTGATCGTGGGCCCGTGCACCTGAACGTGAACGCCCCCGTGGGTGTGAGTGACGAACCTCGAACCGGCCCGGGCTCCCCCTCAGAGCTTGGCGTACGCCTCGCGACCGGTGCCCTGGCTCTCGGCATCGGCCACGAGGTTCTTGGCGAAGGCCAGGAACGCCAGGTTCACCGTCTCGAAGGCCAGCGCGAACTCGCTCCGCCCGCGCACGCGGACGCAGCGGCCGCTGGCCGAGCAGTGTCGCTGCCCGGGGAGCACGAACTGGAAGGCGGCCCGATCGTGCAGGCGCGGCGCCCCTTCGGTGATCGCGCGGAAGCGCCCCCCGACCAGGGAGAGGTCGACGAGCTCCACGATGATGGGCTGGACCCTCCCGACGACGTTCAACGTCACCGGCAACCCGAGCTCACAACGTCGATGGCGTCGGCGTTCTCCCTGTGCGTCAACCGGGATTGGCTCCATTCCGGTCGGTGCCGTGACGGGCTGTTCCTCGTCACCAATTCGCCGGAGCGCCAGGCTCCTAGCGACCGCTCTTGCGCTTGGCGGCGGCCTTGCCCTTGGCAGGCTTCGCCGACGAGCCCGCCTTGGACTTGGTCCTCGACGAGGCCCTGGCCGCGGCCTTCCCCTTGTTGCCCTTGCCCTGGTTGCTCTGGCTCGTCTTGCCGCTCTTGCCGGCGCCGCGACCGACCTTGCCCTTGGCCGCGGCCTTGGCCGCGCCCCGGCCCGCCCGCACCGGGGTCTTGCCAGCTCGCTTCGGGGCCGACCCGCTCACCTTGGTACGCGCGGGCTTGGCCGGCTTGCTGGCCGCGCCTCGCCCCGTGATCAGCTTGACCGGGGCGATGGTCTTCTTGCGCTTCTGACCACCCACGGCCCGCTTGGCCCGCGAGACGTCGCCGTCCCGATCCACGAAGTAGATGAAGTCGGTGTCCATCTCGAACGTGCCTTCGGCCACCTTCTCGGGCTTTCCCTTCTCGACACCCGGCTGCTTGCGCTGCACCTTCCAGACGGCGGCGTCCTTCACGTAGTACATGAAGTCCTTCTCTCGGTGCACACTGAGCTTTTCGACTTTCTCAGCCATTCGGCGGCCCTCCGTCGGAAAATTGTGCGGGAAGCCCGTGGATCGTATCGGTGGCGTCGGGGGAGTCAAGGAAAACCCGTCGGTGAGAGCCTCGCGTTCTCGACGGGAGATCGGCCTCTGCGCGCACCTGGTCGGCTGCTGGTTTTCGCTGCTCGCTGACCATTGCGGCAAGTCAGCTGATCGCTGAGCATTGTTGCCAGTCAGCTGATCGCTGAACATTGTTGCAGGTCAGCTGATCGCTGAACATTGTCGCAGGTCAGCTGATCGCTGAACATTGTCGCAGGTCAGCTGATCGCTGA
>CAZIOH010000098.1:6757-25771 GCA_964540815.1 uncultured Myxococcales bacterium
AGAGCCACGGATCCTGGTAGGGCTCTCGCGCGCCCGCGCGCTCGCGGTAGGGCTCTCGCGCGCCCGCGCGCTCGCGGTAGGGCTCGCGGCGCATCCGGAGCGGCTCTTTCGCCGCGGTCGGAGTGCTCGAGGCGGCCGCGGGGCTCGTGGTGGCTTTGGGGCGCGCCGCGGGCGCGCTCACGGTTATCCTGGAGGCCATGTCTCTGGATTCCATCGTACTGCTTTCGGGTGGGCTCGACTCGGCGACCGCGCTGGCCCTCACCGTGGCGCGCGGGCGCCGTTGCCACGCGCTCTCGTTTCGCTACGGACAACGCCACGCCGTCGAGCTGCAGGCGGCGGCCCGGATCGCCGCCACCCTCGGGGCGGTCTCGACCCGCGTGCTCGAGGTGGATCTCGCGGGAATCGGCGGGTCGGCTTTGACCGAAGAGGCCCTGGCCGTCCCCAAGGGCCGCGACGAACGCGAGATCGGCGCGGGGATTCCCATCACCTACGTGCCGGCTCGAAACACCATCTTCGTCGCGCATGCCCTGGCGGTGGCCGAGACCATCGGCGCCACCGAGATCGTGCTCGGCATCAACGTGCTCGATGCGTCGGGGTATCCGGACTGCCGCCCGGAGTGGCTGGCGGCCATGCAGGAGGTGGCCAGGCTCGGCACACGGGCGGGAGACGCGGGCAACGGGGTGGTCCTGCTGGCGCCCCTCATCACCCTCTCCAAGGCGGAGATCATCCGGGCCGGCGTCGCGCTCGGGGTCGACTACGGCCTCACCCACTCGTGCTACGACCCCGAGGAGGACGGGGCCGCCTGCGGAGGTTGCGATGCCTGCCAGCTTCGACGCAAGGGATTCGCCGAGGCCGGCATCCGGGATCCGACCCGTTACCGCGCGGGTCGCTGAGCTTCAATCCCCGATCGCGGCCCAGCGCCCACCGAAGCTGCCGCTGCCGAGATACCCCGGGCGGTCGTCCCCGAGGGCGACGGGCAGGGCGGATTCGAGCCAGCCGAGGGAGAGGGCGGGTTCCACCTGCGCGTTCTGCCTGGCGGCAGCGGCGGCGGCGGCGGGGAGATCCCGCCGTGGCCCGAGCTTTTCTTTTTCCCTGTCCCGGTCGCGCTCCCGGTCGCGATCCCGATCCCGATCCCGACCCCGGCGACGGCGATCGTCGAGGGTCGACTTCAGCTCCGGCGGCAGCTCGTCGTCGCCGGCCGCGTCCAGTGCCGCGCCGGTCCCAGGGGCGGCCGCGGGCATGCTCGGTTCCGCGCCGGCAGCCACGGACAATCCGATCGGGACGCCCGCCAGGCTCGGGGTCTCGGTCTCGGCCTCGGTGACGAGCTCCGCGAGTCGCAGCGCATCGTCGAGGAAGTCACGCCCGGTGAGTCGGGGCATCCGCCGCCCAGGCCGCCGCGACGGCAGGACGTAGCGCAGCGCCAGCAGCGACTGGCGCGTCAGCTCGGCGTCCCGTCGCGAGGCGTTGAGGCGCTCGAGCATGGGCCCGATCGACTGCGCCACGATCTGGCCGACATCCCCGGCGCCGGTGCTGTCGGGATCGAGGATGTCGCGCAGCGGGGGCACGGCCAGCACCGCCAGCAGCTGCGCGTTCGAGGGCGGGGTGGGGCGTCGCGCCGATTGCCGGTCGAGCGCCTCGAGGTAGGCCCAGAGCCGCTGCCGGCTGCGGGCCGCATCCTCGTTCTCGGGCTCACCCTTGAGGCCGGCCGCCAGCTCCGGGGCCATGATGTCGAGCAGCCCGGTGCTCACCAGGAGCTCGATCGAGCGCCTGGCCGCTCCGGCGCGCAGGAGCCGGTAGAACTCCTCCGAGACGCGCGCCTGAGCGCACTTGGTGATCTCCTGCCGGTGCTCCATCATGCGGCGGTAGGTCTCGGGCTCGATGGTGAGCTCGCAGCGCGCCGCGAACTTGACGGCACGCAGGATCCGTACGGGATCCTCGCGCAGGCGAATGTCGGGATCGCCGATGGTTCGCACCAGGCGTGCCTCGAGGTCGGCCAGCCCCGACACGTGGTCGATCACCTGCCCGCTCTCGAGGTCGTAGAACAGCCCGTTGATCGTGAAATCGCGCCGGCGGGCATCCTCCTCGGGGCTCCCGAAGACATTGTCGCGGCGGATGAGCAGGTCACCCGATTCGGCTTCGGTGCCGCCGTCGGCCTCGTCCTCCTCGACTTCGCGCGGGTTGGCGCGGAAGGTGGACGTCTCGATGACCTTCGGTCCGAAGAAGACGTGCGCCAGGCGGAAGCGGCGACCGATGATCCGACAATTGCGAAACAGCCGCTTGATTTCCTGGGGCGTGGCACTCGTGACGACGTCGAAGTCTTTCGGTTTGCGACCGAGGAGGAGGTCGCGAACACAACCCCCGACGAGGTAGGCCTTGTGGTCGTAACGCCTCAGCCTCTGAACGACTTTCGCGGCGTCGGAGTCGATTTGATCCGGCGCGATCTGCATGGTGGATGCAGGAACGGCTATCACGAAACATGGCGGGTCGCAACCCGGCGCCCCCAAAAAGACTCGGACTTGCGCCCGTTTCGGACGAGCGTCCCGCCCGTCCGACGGTGGGACGGGCGGGACGGGGAATGGGACGAGGACGGGGGGACCGGAGGCTCGGCGTTTACCCTGGAGACTTCCTTCGGGACTTGGACTCAGTCGCCGTTGAGCGGCAGGGTGGAGTCGGGGTCGTAGCTCGGCTTCGGCCTCGGGGGGAAGGTGCCCGGGCGGGCCGTCCCGGTCGGCTCCTGGGGGCTCGGCTGGCCGACCACCGGACCACCACCCGGATTCCCCGCTGAAGGTCCTTGCCCGGGGAGCCCGCGCGCTCCTTGCCCCCACGGCGAGGTTCCCGGTCCCGGGGACCCGAGACCGGTCGAGCCCCCACGCACGAGCGGCGAGGAGGCCGGCGACGGAGAGGAGGAGGCGCCCGGTCGCCCGCGCGTGTCGAGGCGAAGGAGCCCGTCGGAGACGACCCGACGGGGCTTCGCATCGCTGCGCCCCGGCCCGGGCCCTACGTCCGCGCCAGGAGCCCTGTTCGCGGGGCCGGCCGGGCGAACCACCGCGGTCGCGGGTGGCCGCTGTGGGACGCGGGGGGTGCCCCGTTGTGTGCCCGCGCCCAAGTCTGCTGGCCCGACGACTCGGGCCGGCGCTTCACCGAGGGAACCGCCGCCCGTGCGGCCGGGGCCTTCGGGGCGCGATTGGCGCGAGGCCCGCGCGTTCGGGGCCGGCATGGTCCCCGGCTCATCGGGCCCTCCGCGCAGGCGGGTGACGTCGGCGGTCGTACCGATGATCGGAGCCGGAGCGACGGCCCCCGGCGCCCCCGGCGCGCCCTGGCTCGACGGCCCGGAGGGCGGGGGCGGGCCGACCGCGGCCGGTCGATTCACGAGGGCATTGATGTCGACCCCGGCGGGTCGGGACCTCAGGCCTCCGTTCATGCGGATCAGGTAGAACGTGCCGAGCGCGAGCGTGACGCCGAGCAGGACGCCGATGGACTTGCGTGCCCGCAGAGGAACGCGGCTCCTCGGCTCCTCGTAGATCTCCTCGTGCGGCGGCGCCTGATCGTACCAGGGCAGGTGGTCGGCGTCGTGCTCCCCGGGGACTGCCCAGGCCGACGGCGCACCGACGGGGTTCACGTCGGTGGGCTCCCAGTCGAGGCGCTGGGGGACCGCGACCTCGGCGCGCAGCGCGAGCTCGCGGCCCGAATGACCTCCATCGACGATCGGCCCGCGCCCAGGCGGTGGGGCAGGAAATACCTCCTCGGCGATGATCACCTCCTCCGAGGCGCGGCTCGACGCCTTGCCGGCGACGAGGCCCGGGAGGTGAAGATCCCGCCCGAAGGAGGTGCCTCGCAGGCGGGCGGCCTCCGCGGACACGGTCTGGATCGGTTCGCGGTCGGTCCTTTCCTCGAGCAGCTCCTCTGGCGCGCCCCCCGAAGTGGCGCTCGCGAGGGCGCCCGTTGCGAGGTCGGCGGACCGCTCCCCCCCCCGCGGCTCGGACACCCCGGTCACGAGGATGGTCTTGCTCGAGAGGGAGGGGGGCAGAGGCATGCCCATGATCGTGGAGGACAAGGAAGGTTCCTTGGTCGGAGCGGAGACCGGAACGCCTCCGCGGCCATCGATGCTCGCTGCGCTTGCCGTACGCGCCGGGTTCGGCTCGGGGGCGTCGAGCTCGCGGATCTTTCTCAGCTCTTCCTTGATGCGCTCCTTCAGCTCCTCGGGCGTCAGCTCCTGAATGGCCTTCGTCTGGACGACCGGATCGGAGCGGCTCGGATCGGAGCTCTGTGAGGCATCTTCGCGCGTCCCTTTGTGACCACCCGATTTGCCGAGACCACGCAGGGTGTTCCTGGACATCGTCGCAAGTTTACCAAACCAAACCGAAAATACAGCTATACTGCCGGCCTCTTGCGGGCCGCTCGCGGGTCGTCTCGCCGTACGCCTCGACGGTCTTGCGGCTGGGTTCGCGGCGTGCATGCGCCAACGGAGCACGAAGAATGCGACTCTGTTTCGTGGTCAACAACGTTCGGACGCAGAGACCCACCTACACCACCGCGCACCTGGCGTTCACCGCCTTTCGCCGGGGCCACGACGTGGCCTTCGTGGGCGTGGACGGCCTGTCTCAGGGGCAGGGCGCGGACGGAGAGGTCCGGGGGGACGTGGTTCGTCCGCGCCCCGGCCGCACCCGGGACGTCGCCGCCTACATCAAGGCCCTGACCGGCCCGACGGCCATTCGTGAGTCGGTGCGGCTCAACGACTTCGACGTGGTCTTCCTGCGCAACAACCCCAACACCGCCGACCGCGACGGGGAGAGCGATGGCTTCAACCCGGCCATCGACTTCGGCCGCCGCCTCAAGCAAGGCGGGGTGATGGTGGTGAACGATCCCGATGGCCTGACCCGGGCCGGCTCGAAGATGTACCTCGCCGGCTTTCCGGTCGAGCTGCGACCGAAGACGCTGGTCACCCGCTCCCTCGAGCGCGCGCGTTCGTTTCTGCGCGAGCTCGACGGCCCCGCCATCATCAAGCCGCTGGCCGGCTTCGGCGGCAAGAACGTCTTCTACGTGGAGCGTGGGCAGACCGCCAACCTGGCCCAGATGATCTCCACCGTGCGCCGCGACGGCTACGTCATCGTGCAGGAGTACCTTCCGGCGGTGGCCCGCGGGGACAAGCGGGTGCTGCTGGTGGGCGGTGCGGTGTGCCGCGTCGGAGGGACGGTGGCGGCCTACCGGCGCATGCGACCGAAGGACGACATCCGCAACAACATGCACGTCGGCGGGGCCCGAAAGCGCAGCGACTTCACCGAGGCCGAGGCGCGCATCTGCGAGCTCTTGCGGCCGCGCCTGGTGGCCGACGGGCTCTACTTCGTGGGGGTCGATCTGGTGGGCGACAAGATCCTGGAGATCAACGTCTTCGCTCCTGGGGGCATCCACAACATCAACGAGCTCTACGGGATCAACGTGGGGGACGAGGTGATCCGGGATCTCGAACGGAAGGTCGAGCTGCGCGCGGTCTACCGGGACGGCTTGCCGGCCCACGTGTACATGCGCTCCTGAGGGTCACGGCATTGTCGGGTCGCCGAGGCAACCGGCGGTCGCCCGCGGCTCAGACCTGCAGGTGCAGCGGGAGGCTCTTGTCGATGCACTCGGCCACGCCATCCGATACCAGCTGCCAGATGTTGCGCAGCTGCGCCTCGATGACGGTCCCGTCCTCCTCCTCTTCCTCCTCCTCCTCCTCGTCCTCCTCTTCGTCGTCCTCGTCCTCGTACTCATCTTCCTCGTCGACGCCCAGCTCCTCCTTCATCTCCTCGAGGACCTCGGCCAGGGCCTGGGCCGAGGCGATCCGGTAGTCGCCGACCGTGACGCGGCCGTCGAACTCGAGCGGCAGATAGATCTCGGCGCCGAGATCGTGGGCATCCAGACGATCGAGGAACTCGGTCAAGGCCTCCTCGGAGATTCGCGCCGCGATGGTGTGCCCGAGACCATCGTCGCCTCCGCCGCGTTCGAAGCCGGACACGCCCAGATCCTTGAGTCGTTTTCCGAGGAGCTTGATTTCGTCGTCGTCGAGGCGCTGGGAGAGCGGCGCCAGCTCGATTTCAGCCATGGACGATACGGTGCCGCACACCGCGTTCGGCGTCAACGTCGTTCGGCGTCAAGCTCCCTCCGACGGTGCGGGCGGGCCCTCGGGGTCGAGCCGGCGCTCGGGTCGACGGGCTCGAAGCCAACGGGGTCGGACCGCTTTCGTGACGCATTCGGGGACCGATCGAGCGACCCTTGCCGGCCTGATCCGTCCGGATCGATATACTGACCTGCAACCGGATGACAAAATCCATCGCCAAGCGTTTTGCCGAGGCCCGTGAGCGCGCCTTCGTCGCGGTCAAGGGCGGCTCCGACGGGATCGGCAGCGCTCGCCAGCTCTCGGCCGACATCGACGAGATTCTTCGGGAAGTCGCCGAGCCGCTGGTCACCAAGTGCAAGGTGCCGCTCGCCATCCTGGCGACCGGGGGCTTCGGGCGACGGGAGCTCGCGCCCTACTCGGATCTCGACCTCTTGCTCCTCAGCGCCAAGGAGCCCGGGGCCGAGGTGCGGGAGTTCGCGCAGGATCTCCTGCATCCGCTCTGGGACGCCAAGGTCGACGCCGGGCACGCCGCGCGGTCGTACGCCCAGGCGTTGACCCTCCCGGCCACGGATCTGGCGGCCGCCACCGCCTTGCTGGACGCGCGGTTCCTGGTCGGCGACCAGAAGCTCGCCGAGAAGTTCCTGGCCGAGTTTCGCTCGCGTATCGCCGCCACGGCCGCCGAAAACTTCGTGGCGCGTCTGCGGGCCGAGCGCACCGCCCGCCACAGCCGCTTCGGTGACACGATCTTCCTGCTCGAGCCGGATCTCAAGAACGGCCCGGGGGGCATGCGCGATCTCTGCGTCGGGCGGTGGGCTGCCATGGCCCGGTTCGGCACCTCCGATACGCGCCGGCTCCAGGATCTCGGGGTCATGACCGAGCGCCTGGCCATCGCCTACGACGGGGCGCGTGACTGGTTGCTCCGCGTGCGCATCGCCATGCACGGCGCCGCCGGGCGCCGCCAGGATCAGCTGCGGTTCGGGCTGCAGGAGGCGCTGGCCCCGATCCTGTGCCCCGACGTCAAGGCGGCCGACGGGGACGTGCGGCCGGCGGTGCATCCGGCGGTGGAGGCGCTCATGCACCAGTTCCACGCCCAGGCCAAGCTCATCTACCGCGAGACCGAGCGCCTGCTCCAGCGCGCCACCCTGCGCGACGACTACCGCCGCACCACCGTGCCGGTCAAGCTGCGCGGCGCGAAAGGCCACGATCCCAGCTTCGTGCTGCGCGACGGGGCCCTCGAGCCCACCGATGACGGCCTCTTCGCGCGCAAGCCCTCGGAGATGATCCGCATGTTCTCGGTGTCCATCGAGCTCGACGTGCCGCTCGCGCTGCGGTCGCGCGAGCTCATCTCGGAGCTCTGCGCCACCGAGCCGGCCGGGCTGCGCGCCGATCCCGATTCGGGCCCGCGGTTCATCGAGGTGCTGACCGACATCGGGGACCGGTCCACCCCGAGCCGGCTGGAGGAGCTGCACGAGATCGGGTTGCTGTCGGCGCTGGTGCCCGAGTGGGAGCCCTCGACCGGGCGCGTCCAGCACGACATCTACCACGTGTACACGGTCGACCAGCACGCGCTCTACGCGGTGGCGCGCATGCACGCCATCGCGCGCGGGGATCTGGCGGATGAGTTCCCCGCCGTCACCGAGGCCATCCGGGCGGCGGAGCGGCCCCTGGCGCTCTTCGTCGGGACCTTGCTGCACGACGTGGGCAAGCCGTTCGGCAAGCCGCACAGCGAGATCGGCGCGGACCTGACCGTCACCATCGCGCGCCGGCTCGGCCTCGGAGAGGAAGATACCCGGCGCGCCGAGTTCCTGGTGCGGCAGCACCTGGTGATGGGGCAGATGTCCCAGCGGCGCGACCTCGACGATCTGGACATGATCGCGGACTTCGCCGAGCTGTGCGGTGACGAGGAGAACCTGCGCGAGCTGTACCTGCTCACCTTCTGCGATCTGAGCTCGGTGGCGCCCGACAACCTCACCAGCTGGAAGGAGACGCTGCTGCGCGAGCTCTACCAGCGCACCCTCACGTTCCTGCGGCGGGGGCGCGATCTGCTGGGGGCCGAGCGACAGGGGATCCTCGAGACGCGCCAGCGCAAGGTCACCGAGCTCGCCCTGGCGGAGATCCCCAGCGCCGACCCGGCGGCGCTCTTTCGGGGCTTGCCCGACCGTTACTTCGTCGAGAACCGCTCGGCGCGCATCGTCTCGCACCTGCGCCTGATGCACGAGCGCCGGCTGGCCGGCACCGCCTCGGCCATCGAGATCGCGCACCAGCCCAAGCTCGGGATCACCGAGATGGTGCTCACGGCGGAGGACGTGCCGGGGCTGCTCGCCGAGGTCGCCGGGGTGCTGCACGCCAACCGGATCGACGTGGTCGACGCGGCGATCTACTCGCGGAACTCGACCGGCGGGGGCGCGCCCGCCGAGGCGCTGGACGTGTTCCGGGTGCGCGACGGCTACGGACGCGCGGTCACCGACGAGGCCAAGTGGAGGAAGATCCGCCAGGACATGGAGGCCGTGCTGTCGGGGCGCATGAAGGTGGAGGCGCTGGTCGCGGGGCGTCCGCGCACCGACTCGCTCGCGACCTGGAAGACCCCCGAGGTGCCGACCGAGCTCAAGATCGACAACCAGGGCAGCCGCGACTTCACGGTCATCGAGATCATCACCGGGGATCGTCCGGGGGTGCTCTACGCCATCGCGCGGACCCTCTTCTCCCAGGGCCTCGACATCCACCGCTCGAAGATCGCGACCGAGGCCAATCGGGTGGTGGACACGTTCTACCTGAGGGACAAGGCCAGTGGAGAGAAGATCACCGATCCGCAGCGGATGGCCGAGGTGCGCGAGGCCTTGCGGGCCTCGCTGCCACAGCCTTGATGGACGTCCAGGAAGGGGGCCCTAGCAGCCCGTGGTGGAAGTCGGACCGAGCCGAAGCGGGCGCGGCGAGGCCGGATGCAAGGAGCAGCGAAGCGCGGAATACTGGCGGTATTCAAGCGAGCGGCGACGCCGCAGACGGCCTTGCCCCGCCCGTTTCGGCGACGCGGAGACTTTCACCACGGGCTGCTAGCCCCCGTCGTCGTCCTCGTCCTCGTCCTGGTCTCCGCGTCGCATTCGGTCGGGAACGAGGACGAGGACGGCGATCACGTGGGTTGTCGGGAGGGCCGAGGCCCCTGAGGTGCGAGGTCTTCTTGACCGAACGTCGCGGGCCCTTAGAGTCGCCCGATGCAGAAGCCGGTCTCACGGGTGCTGGTGTTGATCCTGGTCGTCGCGCTCTGCGGCGCTCCGGGGCTCGTCCTCGGGGCGGGACCGGGCGGCGGCGCACCGGACGCGCTCACGACCTTGCTCGATCGCGGGCAGCGGGCCCTCGAGAAGGGAGACACCGCCGGGGCGCTCGCGGCCTTCGACGCCGCGGCCGCGCTCGATCCCGGGGACGCCCGGGCGTTCTATCTGCGCGGGGTGGTCCTCGAGCAGAAGGGCGACCCTCGGAGCGCCGAGGCCGCGTACCGCACGGCGCTCGGCAAGAAGGCGGATTTTCCCGAGGCCGAGAACAACCTCGGCGGTCTGTTGCTGGCGCGCGGAGACGCCGTGGCTGCCGCCCGCGCGTTCGAGGCGGCGAGCCGCGCCCGCGCGGGAGGCTGGGCCGAGGCCTCGTTCAACCTCGGGGTGGCCCGGGATGCGCTCGGGGCCTCCGCCCTGGCGGTGACGGCCTACCGCGAGGCGGTTCGCCTCAAGCCCACCGACGCCGGCTACCGCATGAACCTCGGGGTGGCGTTGCGGCGGACCGGCGATCTCGGCGGGGCGGTGCAGGCCCTGCGGGAGGCGGCGCGGATGGCGCCCCGCAACCCCGCGATCTGGACCAACCTCGGGATGGTCGAGTCCGACGGGAAGCAGTACGATGCCGCCGCGGCCTCGCTCGAGAAGGCCATCGCGCTCGACGCGGGCGCGGCCCTGGCCTGGAACCGGCTCGGGCGGGTCGAGCTCCGGCGTGGCCACGTCGATCGGGCGGTCGAGGCGTCGGGCCGCGCCCGCAAGCTCGCTCCGACCAACGCCGGCTTCGCCGCCGACGCCTGCCGGACCCTGATCGAAAAGAAGGACACCGGTCGCGCCGTCGCCGAGTGTCGCGCCGCGGTGAAGCTCGACGAGCAGAACCCGCTCGCCCGCTACGAGCTCGTCAAGGCCCTGGCCGCGCACGGCGATTGCTCGGGCGCGCGCCAGGAGCTCGAGCGCTTCCGGGGCCTGGCCGGGGTCAAGGCCGAGGCCAAGGCCGAGGCGGGCGCGATGGCGGATGCCTGCGCCTCGTCGAGCCGGCCAAGACCGGGCTCGCCGCGCCCGTGAGGACTTCCGCGGCGCCGATGGCGGCGGCCCGGGACGCGGCGCGATCCCACCCGGCGCTTCCTTCT
Organism: uncultured Myxococcales bacterium; assembly: GCA_964540815.1. Taxonomy (GTDB): domain Bacteria; phylum Myxococcota_A; class Polyangia; order Fen-1088; family Fen-1088; genus CAZIOH01. The sequence goes on from CAZIOH010000098.1 coordinate 17,239, forward strand.
TGAAGCCCCCGCTTGAACCGCCCGGACGGGACCGCTAATCTCCCGAAATGTTGCCCGATGGACCTCTGCGAGAGGCGCTCACGTTCGACGATGTGTTGCTGGTTCCGGCGGAGAGCGACGTCCTTCCGAAGGACACCGACGTCCGCACGCTGTTGACCCAATCGATCAAGCTGGCCATCCCCATCGTGTCCTCCGCCATGGACACGGTGACCGAGGCGGCCACCGCGATCTGCATGGCGCGCGAGGGTGGGATCGGGATCGTTCACAAGAACATGTCCATCGCCGAGCAGGCGCTCGAGGTCCAGAAGGTCAAGAAGGCGGAGACCGGGGTGGTGCTGAACCCGGTGACCATCGGCCCCGATCAGAAGCTGGCCCAGGCGCTCGAGCTGATGCGCAAGCACGACATCTCCGGGCTGCCGGTGGTGGCCAGCGACGGGCGGGCGGTCGGCATCATCACCAACCGCGACGTGCGCTTCGAGCGCAACCTCGATCAGCCGGTCAACGCCATGATGACCAAGAAGCTGATCACCGTGGCCGAGGGGACCAGCCTCGAGGATTCCAAGGAGCTGCTGCACAAGAACCGGATCGAGAAGCTGCTGGTGGTGGATGGCGCGGGGAAGCTGACCGGGCTCATCACCATCAAGGACATCCAGAAGGCCCAGCAGCATCCGACCGCCGCCAAGGACGACTTCGGTCGCCTGCGCTGTGGCGCCGCGGTGGGCACCGGCGCGGACCGCGCCCCCCGGGTGGAGGCCCTGCTCGCGGCCGGTTGCGACGTCATCGTGGTCGACACCGCCCACGGGCATTCGCGCTTCGTGCTCGAGGCGGTGGCCGACGTGCGCAAGACCTTCCCGAGGGCGCAGATCATCGCCGGCAACGTGGCCACCGGCGACGCCGCCCTGGCGCTGGCCAAGGCGGGCGCCGACGCGGTGAAGGTGGGCATCGGGCCGGGCTCGATCTGCACCACCCGGGTGGTGGCCGGGGTGGGGGTGCCGCAGATCACCGCCATCAACGACTGCGCCCGGGCGCTCGATCGGATGGGCGTCATGGTGATCGCCGATGGCGGCATCAAGTACTCGGGCGACATCGCCAAGGCCATCGCCGCGGGCGCCCACTCGGTGATGATCGGCAGCCTGTTCGCCGGGACCGACGAGGCGCCGGGCGAGGTCATCCTCTACCAAGGGCGCAGCTACAAGGTCTACCGCGGGATGGGCTCGATCGGGGCGATGCGGGCCGGCAGCAAGGACCGCTACTTCCAGGGCGAGGTCACCTCGGAGGCCAAGCTGGTCCCCGAGGGGATCGAGGGCCGTGTCCCCTATCGCGGCAGCCTCTCGCAGTCCCTCATGCAGCTCATCGGCGGGCTCAAGGCCGGGATGGGCTACTGTGGGTGCGCCGCCATCGACGAGCTCCGGACCAAGGCGCGCTTCGTGCGGGCGACGCCCATGGGCCTGCGCGAGTCGCACGTCCACGACGTGATCATCACCAAGGAAGCTCCCAATTATCGCGTCGAACAATGATCCGACGGCAGCCTCGCCTTCACCGATGAAACGCCAGCTGATCCTCATCCTCGACTTCGGCTCTCAGTACACCCAGCTCATCGCCCGGCGGGTCCGGGAACAGAAGGTCTACTGCGAGATCCACCCCTTCAACCTCGGCCTCGAGCGCATCCGCGCGCTGGAGCCGGCCGGGATCATCTTGTCGGGTGGGCCATCGTCGGCCTACGACCCTGCGGCGCCCCGGGTGGAACCGGCGTTCTATGAGCTCATCCTCGAGCTCGGGGTTCCGACCCTGGGGATCTGTTACGGCGTGCAGCTCACCGCGCTGGTCCTCGGCGGAAAGGTGGCGCGGGCCGAGCGGCGCGAGTACGGGCGCGCGACCTTGCGCGTGAAGGAGCCGGGCGAGCTGTTCCACGGCTTCGCCGCCGGCGAGGAGATCCCCGTGTGGATGAGCCACGGCGATCGGGTGGAGGCCCTGCCCGACGGGTTCACGGTGGTGGGCGAGAGCGCCAACTGTCCGGCGGCGGCGGTGGTGGCTCCGGCGCGCAAGTTCTGGGGCGTCCAGTTCCACCCCGAGGTGGTCCACACCCCGCGGGGCGGCGAGATCCTCGCCAACTTCCTCTTCCGCATCTGTCGCTGCCAGCCGGGCTGGACCATGGCCAGCTTCGCGGAGCAGGCCGTGGCGACCATTCGCCGCCAGGTGGTCGACAAGGACGGTGGTGGCGCCAGCGCGCGGGCGGTGTGCGGCCTGTCGGGGGGGGTGGATTCGTCGGTGGCGGCGGCGCTCGTCCTGCGGGCGATCGGCGACCGCCTGACCTGTATCTTCGTCGACACCGGCCTGCAGCGGGCCGGCGAGGCGGCGCAGGTCGAGTCGCTGTTCCGGGATGCCTTTCACGCCGACCTGCGGGTGGTCGACGCCAGCGCCCGGTTCCTCGGGGCGCTGGCCGGCGTCACCGATCCCGAGCAGAAACGCAAGATCATCGGGCGCGAGTTCATCTCGGTCTTCGACGAGGAGGCGCGGAAGCTGGGGGGCGCCGATTATCTGGTCCAGGGCACGCTCTATCCGGACGTGATCGAGTCGGTCTCGCACAAGGGACCGTCGGCCACCATCAAGTCTCACCATAACGTGGGCGGGCTCCCCGAGCGGATGAGGCTCAAGCTGGTCGAGCCGCTGCGCGAGCTCTTCAAGGACGAGGTGCGCGAGCTCGGTGCCGAGCTCGGTCTGCCCCACCACGTGCTCTGGCGACAGCCGTTCCCGGGGCCCGGGCTGGCGGTGCGCATCCTCGGCGAGGTGACGCGAGCGCGCTGCGAGGTCCTGCGCGCGGCCGACTCCATCATCGAGCAGGAGATCCGCGCGGCCGGGCTCTACGAATCCATCTGGCAATCCTTTGGGGTGCTGCTCCCCATCAACAGCGTGGGCGTCATGGGCGATGAGCGCACCTACGCCAACTGCCTGGCGCTGCGCGCGGTGCATTCGCGCGATGGGATGACCGCCGACTGGGTGCCGCTGCCGTACGAGCTCCTGGCCAGCATCTCCTCGCGGGTGGTGAACGAGGTCGCCGGCATCAACCGGGTCGTCTACGACATCTCGTCCAAGCCGCCCGCCACGATCGAATGGGAATGACGTCGCGGGGGTGGCGGTGGGGGGCGGCGCGGGCGTGCGTGCGTCGCAGGGTGCTGGCGGGCGTGGTCGGCCTGGTCGGCGTTGTCGGCGCGGGCGTGCTCGGGGGGATCTCCGCCTCTCCGTTCGCCGCGACGCCTGCTTCGGCCGCCGCGGATCCGCTGGTCGAGAATCTGGACGCCGGGGCGTCGATCGACTGGCGTGCCGGCGCCCTGACGGTGACCGGCGCGGCGGCGGCGGAGCTGCGCATGCCGTCGGCGGCGAGCGCCCGGGCCAGGGCGGAGCGGGCGGCACGTCAGGCGGCGATGACCCGCCTCGGGGCCCTCCTGCGGCAGCTGCCGCTCGCCCGCGGGCGTCATCTCGACGCGGACGCCGTCGCGCGCGCGGTGGCGCGGGCGGCGGCGCGGATGCAACCGGCGGATCTCGACTATGCCTCGAATGGGGGGGCGACCGTCCGGCTGACGGCGAAGTTCGGGGACTGGGCCCCGGGCCCACCCGCGCCTGCGCCGGTGACCCCCGAGCTCGCGCTGTCCATGGTGACCTGTCGCCTGCAGGCGGCGCCGACCCTGGTGGTCCCGGGCCATCCCGACAGCCACCCTGGTGGCGCGCCGACGGACGGCGGCGAGGGCACGGTCGATGCGCGCGAGGCGCGCTACCGTCTGGCTTCCACGCTGCCGGCGGGCACCCGTACGGTCCGCGCGCGCCTCGACGGGCAGGGACGGCTGGTGCTCGGGTCGAGGGAGGCGAGCGAGGAGGCCCGCGCCGACCGGTCCATCGTCATCTACTGCGAGAAGGTGGCGCGGTGACCCGGCCCGTTCCCAAGATCGTGCGGTGCCCGCGGATGCGCGGCGCCGGCTCGGTCCTGGTGGTGTGGCTGTCCGGGGGCGCGGCGTTCGCGCAGGCCCCGCCGGCGGTCGCGGTCCCGGCAGCGGGCGAAGGCGCTCCGCCGCCAGCGCCTTCGCCCGCGGGAGGGGTGGCGCCGTCGCCCGCGCCCGCCGGGGTGGTGCCCGTCGGCCCCGTCCTGATCGGACGCCTGGGAGAAGGACAGGCCACCATCGTGGGCGGGAACGTGGCCAGTGCCCGGGAGCGCGCCCTGACCGAGGCGTTCAAGCGCGCGGTCGACGCCGCCATCGACGCGCTCGGCTCCGGCGGCCCGGATGGGGATGTCCGGACCGCCCAACCGAAGGTGGTGGTCCAGATCCTGGGGCGCGCCCGGGGCTTCGTGCGTCGCTACCGGACCCTCGACGAGGGCGAGCGCCCACCCGGCACGTACGCGGTCCGCATCGACGCCGAGGTCGACGACGCGGCCGTCCGCCGCACCTTCGAGAGGGCGGCGGCCCAGCAGGGCGCGTCCGGGAGAGGCGCCCCGGGAGCAGCGGGACCTGCGGGCAGCGCGGGCGCCAATGCCCCGGCCGGCCAGCCCGGGTCCCCGCCCCCCGCGTATCTGCCCTCCTACCTGGTGGTCGGCTCGGGGGGAGCCGCGCTCGAGGCCGCTGGCGCGGTCGCCAAGGCGCTCGCCGCCACGGGCGCCCGGGTTCGACCAGGGACCGCCGCCGACTCCGAGCTTCCGGAGCGGGCGCTCCAGGCGGCGGCGCAGGCGCAGCTCGGTGCGGTGGCCTTCGTCGTGGGGACGACCAGCAGCGAGGGGCGCGTGCGCGGGCCCGGGCTCGAATCGGTGAGCTGCTCGCTCGAGCTCCGCGTCGTCCAGGCGGGGAGCGGGGTCCCGGTGGCCGACGAGACCGAGACCACCCGCAGCTTCTCCGAGCACGAGGAGACCGCCCGCTCCGACTGCCTCGGCCGCGCGGCGGGCGCGGTGGTGGCGCGGGTCGCCCCGCAGGGCTCGGACGCCCGGGCGGGCTCGGGTTTGCGGACGGTCACCGTCGACGCCGACGTGGTCGAGCCGGGGGCCGTGCTGGCGCTGCTCAAGCAGCTGCGGGGGCTCGGCCCGGTGTCGGGGGTGGACCTGCGCAGCATCGTGGGCGGCCACGTCGAGCTGCAGGTCCGCTCGCGCTTGCCGGGCGCGGCCTTGGTCGCCCTCGTGGCGCGCGACGCGAGCGTGCTCGACTGGACCGGGGCCGAGGTGACCGGCGACCTGGTCCGCGCGCGGGTCCGTCTGCGCAGCAACGAGGTCGAGCGGGTGGCTCCCCTCGAAGCGCCCGTCCAGGGCGGTGGGGAGCCGGGGGCGCCCGCCGCGAGCCCGGGCGCGGCCGCGCCGGCGCGGCCGGGCGGGGCGGCCGTGATCGCCGCCCCGGGCGGTGGCCCTCCCGCCCCATGAGACGCCCACCCGGACCCGAGCGGACCGGCGCCCGCACCCGCCTCGCGCACACGTGCGTCCGGCCGAGGGCACGGCCCGCGCGGTGGCCGGCCCGCCAGCACCTGCTCGCCCGGCTGCTGTGGACCCTCACCGCGACGGCCGCGGTGGTCGGAGCAACCGCCTGCGCCACGGTTCCCCGCCACGGACCATCGGCGCCCTTCGAGGCGCACGGCAACCCACCCGACGCGACGGTCTGGATCGACGACCGCATGATGGGCACCGTGCTCGAGCTGACGCGGGCTCCGCGACGGATCGCCGCCGGCTTCCACCGCATCGAGATTCGCTGTCCCGGCTTCGAATCCCACTTCGAGGAGCTCGACGTGAAGCCGGAGATCCCGCAGGTCATCCGCTTCGAGCTGCACGAGATCCTGCAGTAGCCGGTCGAGGCGCCCAACCGTCGTCGTCGTCCTCGTTCCCCCGCGCGTCCGAGATGGGGCGAAATCGAACGTCCCGTCTCCGAAAATCGAAGACCGCCCGCCAGGGGCCGATCGCGCCCCTCGGCCCGACCCGCGGATACTGGCGGGAACCTCTTGCATCGCGACCCGCCCGAGGAGCAGTCGCCACATCGTGGGTTGGCGCGGCATTTGAATTGCCGGAGCCGCGGGACTGGGTCGTCAAGGCGGAGCCGCGCCAGGACTCGGCCTCGAATCTTCGGTGTCGGCCTCTTCGGAAGGAACCTGATGCGGACAAGACGTGAGTTGCGGAATGTGCTTTGGTTGGCGGTGCTGACCGTCTTCGTGGCCACCACGTGGAGCGCTTGTTCCACTGGCGAGACTGGCTCGCAGGTGGGATCGACGCATGCCGCGGGGGCGCGGGTGCGTCTCGCCTCGGGCGATGGAGCCGATGCGTGCGGGGCGTGCGAGGTCAGCATTTGCGTGCCCGAGGGTGTGGGCTGTGGCCAGCTCGCCGAGCCCGGAAAGAGCGCCTGCGAAGCCGCGGTCGCGTGCATGAAGGACACCGGCTGCGCCGTCGATGGAGACGCCTCCTATTGCTACTGCGGGACCGCGGATCAGAACGACGGAAGCTGTGCGGCGGCCCCTCTCGGGGCCTGCAAGGCCGAGCTGGAAGCAGCGGATCCCAACCTCTTGCCGTCCGATTCGGCGCCCCAGCGCTTCAGCAAGATCGCGTCCGACTTCGTCGATCCCACGCTCCCGATCGGAGCCGCCACGGGCCTCATCGGGTGTGACGCGCTCTCGTGCATGAGCGAATGTGCGGCCGCCGGAGGAGCGGGGGGCGCGGGCGAAGGTGGCGCGGACGAAGGGGGAATGTCTGGCTCGGGCGGCGACTCCGGGAATGGCGGGGCGGTCGGGCTCGGTGGTGCATCGGCGGGCGGCGACTCATCCGGCAACGCTGGCGCGCCGGGAAGCGGGGGAGGCGTCGCCGGGGATGCTGGGCCAGCCGGCGGTGCCGCCGCCGGTGGGACCGGCGGAGACGCGAGCGCCTGCGGGATCTGCGAGAGCAGCGTCTGCGCGCCCCAGGGGGTCGGCTGTGGCACGCTGGTCGGAGCGGCGCGCACGGCCTGCGATGCGCTCACCGCGTGCATGAAGGCCACCGGGTGCGCGGTCGACGGCGACGCCTCGTACTGCTATTGCGGCGCCGCGAGCCAGGATGATGGCAGCTGTGCGGCGGCGCCGCTCGGGGTGTGTCGGTCCGAGGTCGAGGCAGCGGATCCGAACATCCTCGGGACCGACACGGCCGAGCAACGGTTCGCGAAGATCGCCACGGATTTCGTGGATCCCTCACTGCCGATCGGGGAAGCCACGGGGCTCATCGAGTGCGACGCTCTCTCGTGCGGGGACACGTGTGTGTTCCCCGTCCCAGGCTCCGCCGGGAGCACGGGCGCCGGAGGCGTGGGGTCCGGCACGGGTGGGGCCGCCCTTGGAACGGGTGGGGCTGACCTCGGAACGGGTGGGGCCAGCGCGGGAACCGGAGGGGCCGGCACGGGAGGTGCCGACCTCGGCACGGGAGGTGCCGACCTCGGCACCGGTGGGGCCGACCTCGGCACGGGCGGGGCCGGCACGGGCACGGGAGGTGCCGACCTCGGCGCGGGCGGGGCCGGCACGGGTGGTGCTGATCTCGGCACGGGTGGATCCGACCTTGGCGCGGGTGGAGCGAGCGTCGGGACGGGAGGCGCTGACGTCGGAGCGGGTGGGACCGCGGGCGACGCTGCAAACGGGGGCGCGTCCGGCCCCGGCGGAGCCGGTGGTGGAGCGTCTGGCGGTGCAACCGCCTGTGAATCGTGCCAGGCCAGCGTGTGCACGCCCCAGGGTGTCGGCTGCAGCGCCTTCACCGGGGATGCGGCCGTCGCCTGTCAGATGGCGGTGGATTGTATGCGGTCCACCCACTGCGCGGTCGATGGAGATGCCTCGTATTGCTATTGCGGAGACGCGAGCATCGACGATGGGAGCTGCGCGAGCGCGCCCCTCGGGGTCTGCAAGGCCGCCCTCGAGGCGGCGGATCCCAACTTGCTCCCCGACGACGGTGTCCTCGCCCGGTTCAACAAGGTCGCGGTGGACTTCACCGATCCCGGGCTTCCGATCGGCCAGGCCACCCAGCTCCTCGGCTGCCTCTCCTACTTCTGCAACACCCCCGATACCTGCGCCGGCCAGTTCTGAAGTGGTTCCCCTCTGCCTGACCCTCCCCCCGCTTCGCGGGGGAGGGGATAGTCGGAGGGGCGGGGCTCGGCTTCCGTTCGTCGGGAAGGGCCGCCTCGGTCCACTGGTTCCCCCCGCTTCGTGAGGCGAGGGAGATTCTTTGGTCGAAGCGCCAGAGCGAGCGCCGCGCGCGGGTCTTTCCCCGGGAGGCGCGGCCTCGCCGCGCCGGCCCGCCTCAGCAAGATCCGAGGGGGGCACGTGGGGGGACGTCTGCGGCCCCCGCGAGCGCCGGAGGCGCAGGCAAGTGGGGGGACGTCCGCGGCCCCCCGCGAGCGCCGAAGGCGCTAGACCGTGTCGCAGAATTCGATCTGGCGCGGGACCTTGTAGGGCGCGAGGTTGCGGGCGCAGTGGTCGATGATATCCTCGGCGGGACAGTTTCCCTCGCGGACCACTTGCGCGACCACCATGGGACCTCCGAGATCGTCGATGATCACCCGCGCCTTGGCGG
>CAZIOH010000099.1:0-24641 GCA_964540815.1 uncultured Myxococcales bacterium
GCGGTGCTCCTCGGCCAGGCGCAACACCAGCTCTATCTCCTCGCGGGACTCGGCGAGGACCGCGGCGTCGGGGAGGAACCGCCCGAGCCCGGACTCGTCGCTGCCGTAGGGCTCGAGGGCCGCCGGCTCGCGGACCACACGCCTGACCCCGAGCTCACGCGCAAACAGTTCGTAGACGTCGATGGGCATGGAATGGCGAGACCTCGCGAGACGAGATCATGGGACGAACGGTCCCTGATGCCGCCCCCGAAAACAAAAAAAAGGCGGAGGTGATCCCCCGCCTGGCACGCAAAACCGACGCCCGAGACCAGCCCGGACGCCGTGCTTTGTCAAAAAACTGCGGCGTCGCCCTCAGACCGAGAACGAGCTGCCGCACCCGCAGGTGGACTTCACGTTCGGGTTGTTGAACTTGAAACCCGCGCCGTGCAGCCCCTCGACATAGTCGATCTCGGTGCCCATCAGGTACATCAGGCTCATCTGGTCGCAGATCAGCTTGACGCCCTTGATCTCGAAGCTGCGGTCCATGTCCTGGGGCTGGTCGAAGTACAGGTCGTACGAGAAGCCCGAGCAACCGCCGCCCTGGACCTTGAGCCGCAAGGCGTAGCTGTCCTCGATGCTCTCTTCTCCACGAATCTCCACGATCTTCTCGGCTGCCTTGTCGGAAAGCGCCACCATGGCCGGTTCGGCCTCATCCGCCACGGCGGCGGACTCGGACCCGGCGGACGGGTGGGTCATCTTGACTTGTTCGGTCGTGCCTACGGACATGGGTGTGTCTCCTTGTTCGGTATTATAGAGGCGGTCTGCGGCGTTCGCACGCGGAAACGTGACGCGGGCGTTCCTGGTCGTCCCTGGTCATCCCCTGTGATCCCCGGTGGTCGTCCAGGTCGTCGGCCACCCGAGCGGTCGAGCGTGGAGCTTGACGTAGATGTGACGTTTTGGCGGATTGATCATCGAAGGGCTTCAAGGTAGGAGACCAGGATCATGAGCGGATTCGGCAATTATCTCAAGGATATCAAGTCCCAGATTCGCGAGACCGACGTGGAGGCGGTGCGGGAGGCCGTCGCGGCGCGGCGCGGACAGTCGGGCGACGGAAATGGGGCCGGGCCGATCCTGATCGACGTCCGCGAGAAGGACGAGTGGACCGAGGGGTTCATCCCGGGTGCCCGCTGGATCCCGCGCGGGTTCCTCGAGCTGCGGGTGGAGGATCAGATCCCCGAGCGCTCGTCCGAGATCATCCTCTATTGCGCGGGCGGGACGCGGTCGGCGCTGGCCGCCCGCTCGCTCGGCGAGCTCGGGTACACCAACGTGAAGTCGATGGCGGGTGGGTTCACGGCCTGGAAGCGGGCCGGGAACGCCTACGACAAGCCCTTCATCATGACCGCCGACCAGGAACAGCGCTACGCGCGGCACACCATGCTGCCCGAGATAGGTGAGGTCGGACAGGTCAAGCTGCTCAAGTCGAAAGTGCTCTGCCTCGGGGCGGGTGCGCTCGGCTCCTCGGCGGGCATCTACCTGGCGGCGGCGGGGGTGGGGACGCTCGGTTTCGTGGACGACGACGTCGTCGATCCGTCGAACCTGCAGCGGCAGATCCTGCACGCCACCGATCGGATCGGCATGGCCAAGGTGGAGTCCGCGCGCAGGACCATCGCCGGGCTCAACCCGGACGTCAAGGTGATCCCGCACATGACCCGCCTGTCGGCCGAGAACGTGCTCGACATCATCAAGGACTACGACGTGATCGTGGACGGGGCCGATAACTTCCCCTCGCGCTACCTGCTCAACGACGCCGCGCTCAAGCTCGGCAAGCCGGTGATCCACGCCAGCATCTACCGCTTCGAGGGCCAGGTGACCTCGTTCGTCCCCGGGCACGGCCCCTGCTACCGCTGCCTCTACCCGTCGCCGCCGCCGCCGGACATGGCGCCGTCCTGCCAGGAGGCAGGCGTGCTCGGGGTGCTCCCCGGGGTGGTGGGGGTCCTCCAGGCCACCGAGGTCATCAAGCTGGTCGTCGGCGTGGGCAAGACGCTGGCGGGACGACTCCTGACCTTCGACGCGCTCGCCACGAAGTTCCGCGAGATGAAGCTGCGCCAGGACCCGAGCTGCCCGACCTGCGGCGTGGGTGTGCGCCCGGAGAACATCGAGCTCATCGACTATCAGGCCTTCTGCAACGTCACCATCTGACCGGCCGTCTGGCCCCTGAAGCCTGGCTGGCGATCACGCAAAGCGGCGCCGGATGGCCTCGGCCAGCGCGAGCCCGGCTGGGGGATGGGCCGCGAGGAAGAGAGCCGGCTCGATGAGCTCGAGCTCGATGAGCATCGGGCCGGAGGCGGCCTCGACCAGATCCACGCGTGCGTAGAGGAAGGTCTCGCCGGGCCGGGGGGCCGAGGAGCGGTGCGGCCTCGACGCACCCGGGCCCTCGTACACGGCGGCTTCGGCCGCTTCGAGGACGCGCCCGCCGAGCTCCAGCAGCACCGCCGGTGGGGTCGCCGCCACGCTCGTCCCGCCGTGCTCCTGCTGCACGCGAAAGTCCCCGTCGGCGGGGAGCTTGAGCACCGCGTGGCTGAAGCGCCCCTCGAAGAACATGAGGGACCATTCCCCCCGGCTGGCGATCTCGGGGACGAAGGGTTGAATCAAGAGCGGCGCGCGGCGCACCAGCTCGGCGAGCACCGCGCGCAGTCGAGCCTCCGCTCGGGGCAACTCCGAGCGCCGCAGCCGGAAGGTCGCGAAGGCCCCCGCGGACACGGCCGGCTTGCACACGAGCTCGTCCCACGGGCTGCCCCGCAAGGCATCCTCGATGGCGCTCCAGGACCCGAGCCTGTCAGCCGGCAGCCAGCGGGTCGGCACGATGGGCACGCCGCGAGCCTCGAGATCGGCCAGGTAATCCTTGCGCGCATTCCAGCGCAGGGTCGGCACGTCGTTGACCAACCGGGCGCCGAGACCCTCGCGCTCGAGCCGGTCGAGCCACGCGAGCCACCGCGGGAGATCGTCGTGGTAGTCCCAGCACGACCGCACCACGATCTGGTCGTGCTCGCTCCACGCCTCGCGCGCGCTCGTCCACACGGCGATGCGCGCTTCGACTCCGACGCCGGCCAGCGGTTCCACCAGCAGACGATCGTCGGGGGCCAGCTCCGGCAACTCCGCCGAGGTCACGAGCGCCACCCGACCGCGCGGGTCTCCTGTGCGTCCGGGCAGCACGCCCCTTTATACCGCGACGGCGGATGCGCCACTTGAAACCTGAAAGACGCGCACCGGAAACGAAATTCAACTAGAGTCCCCGCGGATGACCAGCAAGATTCATTTCATTGGTGGGGAAAAGGGTGGAGTCGGCAAGTCCGTCGTTGCCCGTTTGGTCGCGCAGAATTTGATCGATCGTGCGCTGCCCTTCGTGGCGCTCGACGCCGATGGCTCGCACGGGGCGCTGCTCCGGCACTACGCCGAGTTCAGCCGGCCCATCGACCTGTCGGTGGCCGAGAGCGCCGACGACATCATGACGCTCGCCACCGAGACGGACCGGCGCATCGTGGTGGACCTGCCTGCGCAGAGCGAGCGGTTACTGTCGACCTGGCTGGCCGAGGCCTCCATCCTGGAGCTGGCCCGCGAGACCGAGGTCGACGTGGTCTTCTGGCACGTCCTCGACGATGGGAAGGATGCCGTCCTCACCCTCGATCGCCTGTTGACGAGACACGGGAAGGCTGCCCGTTACTGCGTGGTCAAGAACCATGGGCGCGGCAAGGACTTCTCGCTCTACGACTCTTCGACCACCCGCGCCAAGGCCGAGTCCCTGGGCGCGGTCGTGCTCGAGCTCCCCGAACTCCAGGGCGGTGCGATGCAAAAGATCGATCGCCACGACGCCAGCTTCTGGGCCGCCATCCACAACCCCACCTTCGCGGGCGGCTCGTTCACGCGCATGGATCGACAGCGCATCAAGGTGTGGCTCCAGTTCGTCTACGACCAGTTCTCCCGCCTCGGCGACACCTTCTGAGCCTTTCCGGCTCGGGCGAAGAATTTTTGGGAAAATCCCGGCGAAGGGGTTTACCCTATGACCCGACTTTCGGCTCCGGCGCGCGCGGTCGGGTGGCCGTCTCGGATCTCGTCTGCCTTTTCGCGTTCGCGGCCCTGCCACTTTCCTGCCCATGCAATCCGACGACAAGGACAGCCGATTCGTCTGGATTGACCTCGAAATGACGGGGCTCAATCCGGACATCGACCAGATCCTGGAGATCGCCGTGGTCGTGACCGGCGCCGACCTCGTGCCGATGGGAGAGGTGACGCGCGTCGTTCGGCAGCCCGAGGAGACGCTCGAGCGCATGAGCAAGGTCGTGCAGCGCATGCACTCCTCCAACGGCCTCGTCAAGGACGTTCTCGATTCCACGACCAGCCTGGCCGAGGCGGAGCGGGCGGCCATGGCGCTGGTGGTCGAGCACTGCCTGCCGGGCACCGCCTTCCTGTGCGGGAACAGCGTCCACCACGACTGGCGGTTCCTCGTGCGCCACATGCCTCGGCTCGAGCAGTACCTCCACTACCGGCAGGTCGACGTCTCGACCATCAAGGTGCTGGTCGAGGCCTGGTCCCCGAGCATCGTCTACGACAAGATCCCGTCGAACCACCGGGCCTTGGCCGACATCCACGCCAGCCTGGAGGAGCTCCGTTACTACTGCGAGAAGGTCTTTCGCGCCGCGCCCGCGCGCCTGGCCCGCTGAGGACGCCGGGCCGCGGCTTCCGGACGAGCTCTGGCAACCCGCCACGACCTAACCGCGCACGCGCAGAAAACCCCAGCGGTCGGCCCGGAGCACCCCGTGTGATAGATGCTCGATCTCGGCCCGGTCGCGCTGCCGGCGCCATTCGAACCGAGGCCGACTTCAGATGAGCCGCGATCTCCCGAGGTTGCTACCGCTTTATCTCGAAGGATCCCCCCAACATGCAGATTCGTTCGTCTCTTCGTTCGCCGATCCGGGCCTCCGTCCTTCCGGCTCTGGTCACCGCCGGCACGCTGGGCGTCCTTGCGATTGGACTCGGCATGGCGACGCCCCGACAGGCCTGGGGCAAGAAGAACGGCATCGCCGCCTCCGGTTGCGAGGGCTGCCACAGCGGGGGCAAGGTGCCGACCATCACCCTCACCGCCACGCCCGACAGCGCGCCGGTGGGAACCCCGGCGACCATCACGGTCGGCGTCTCCCAGACCAACGGAAACTGCGCGGGCTTCTGGCTGACCACCGACGGGACCAACAACGGGAGCTTCAAGGCCACCGACAGCGGGACCCAGCTGCTCGGCGGTGGGGTCGGTCACACCATGCCGCGGATTGGCACCGGCACCGGGCCCATCACCTTCACCGCCCAGTGGACGGCCACCAAGGCCACCGGTGTTCAGTTCACCGTCTACGCCCTCTCCTGCAACAACAGCGGCTCGACCTCGGGTGACGGCGGTGGGATGGCGACCCTGGCCTATGTCAGCGGCTGCGCTGGAACCGACTACTACATCGACCAGGACGCCGACGGATTCGGCACCAACGACACGGCGTTCCCGGTGCGCAAGGACTGCTCGCCGCCGATCAACTACGCGACGGTCTCGGGGGACTGCAACGACTTCGATGCCACCATCCATCCCGGCGCGCCCGAGCTGTGCGACATGAAGGACAACAACTGCAACGGCATGATCGACGAGAACGTCGTTCAGATGAAGTACTGCGAGGACAAGGACGGCGACGGTCATGGCATCCCGTCCGGGATGACCAAGATGGACTGCAAGCCGAGCATGGGCTTCGGGGACTGCGGGGGGGACTGCAACGACAACAACGCCACCATCTATCCCGGCGCGCCCGAGATCTGTGACGGCATCGACAACAACTGCAACGGGAGCATCGACGAGGGCGTGCGGACGACCTGCGGCCTCGGGTGGTGTCGTCGGTACGCCGAGGGGTGTGGCCCGACGGCCATCTGCATGCCCGGGACCCCGATCACGGAGACCTGTAACCTCTTCGATGACGACTGCGACGGCGTGATCGACAACGGGACGGACGAGTCGCTGTGCGGAGCCTCCGGGATGTCCTGTGTCTCGGGGCGATGCGTCGCGGCAGGCTCGATGAGCAGCTCCGCGGGGGGAAGCAGCGGCACGGTCGCCGGAACCGGTGGCAACAGTGGCGGCCCGCCGATTCCCGGTAGCGGTGGGCGCCCGGCCTCCGGGGGCTCTGGGTCTCCGGAGACGGGGACCGGCGGCAGCTCTGCGCTTCCTGGGAATGGGAGCGGCACCGGCAGCGAGACGGGCGCCGCCGGAACCGGGGTGGCCGAGACCTCGGCCGGGTCGGGCGGGTGCTCGATGGCGGGTGGGCTCGCACCATCTGCCGAAACGTGGGTCTTTGCGGTGAGTGCGCTGTTATTCCTGGGATTCCGGTCCTCGCGACGGCGTCGGCACACGCAAGCGCGGTGAGGCTCGCCGAGCGCAATGTCCTGACCCACCAGGGGGGGGTACCGCTACTGGTATTCTTGTAAGGAATGTTTCGTGGTTCGCAATAATATGGCGATTGAGCGGCGCCCATTCCCACTCCATGTGGTCCCCCATTCTTCCGGGGGCAACGACCCCAACGATGGGGACCTGGCGCGTGCGCTCATCGCGGGTGAGGCGTGGGCCGTTCCGATGGCCTGGAACCGGTTCGCGCCCATGGTGTACGGGATGGCGTGCCGGGCGCTCGGGCGGGACTCCGAGGCCGAGGATGTGACCCAGGAGGTCTTTTACCGCCTGTTCTTGCGGGTGGGGACCCTGAAGAACCCGGACGCCCTGCGCAGCTTCGTGGTGTCGTTCGCCATCCGGATCGTGAAGTGGGAGCTGCGAAAGCGGCGGGCGCGCCGCTGGATCATGCTGTCGGATTCGGATCTGTTGCCCGAGGTGCAGGCTCCGGCAGAAGACGCCGAATCTCGACAGGTCCTCAAACGTTTCTATGCCGTGCTGGATCAGCTGACCGCCCGGGAGCGGATGGTCTTCGGGCTTCGACATCTCGAGTCCATGACGCTGGAGGAGATCGCCACCGCCCTCGAAATCTCTTTGTCGACGGTCAAACGGGTTCTCGGACGGGCGTCGGCGCGGGTGTCGCACTGGATCGATGGTGACGAAGGTCTCATGAATTATTTCGAGGGAAAGCGGGGGATTCAATGAGTGGGTCGAACAACATGCCCGATGCGCTCGCCGTCCGCATGGAATGGGTGGGTCAGTGGGCGAGCGCGTTGTCCACGCCGATGACCCCCATGCAGCGCCAGGACGGTCTGCAAGCCGTGATGGCGCGCCTGGCGGCGCGTCGCCGGCGACGGAGCCTGGTGCTCGGGGTCTCGTTTCTGAGCATGGCCTCGGCCGCGGCGGCCGGGTTGGTCCTGGTCCGCTCGGGCAAGCACCTGGGCGGCGGCGTTCACGCCGGACAGCAGAGCCCGGGGGCGATCGCCTATCGCATCGAGGGCGGAGAGATCGGGGACAGCGGGTACATTCGCTCGTTCGATTCCAACGGCTCGCTCCTGAAGTTCGCGGAGGGGACCGAGCTGCGGTTGATGACGGGCGCGCGTGGGCGGTTGACCTCGGTCGACGAGCGCGGCGCGCGGCTGGCCATCGAGGAGGGCGAGGCGGAGGTCAAGGTCACCCCGCGCCCGGGCGCGCGCTGGCTGGTGGACGCGGGGCCATTCCTGATCACCGTCAAGGGGACGGTCTTCACGGCGGCCTGGGACGGCGCGACCGAGCAGCTCGACATCCGCATGAAGAAAGGCCTCATCTCGGTGAGCGGACCGTTCGCGGACGGGGTCATGGCGGTTCGCGCGGGACAGCACCTGGCGGTGAACATGCGCAAGCACGAGGTGTTCTTGCGGCAGCTCGACAGTGCGGAGCTCGGCGAGGACGGCGAGGTGCAGCCCGACGGGGAGGCCGCGACCGGCGGCGAGGGCGAGTCGGCTTCGGTGGACGAGGATCTGCACGAGGGTGCCCCGGCGGCCACGAGCGCGGGCGGCTCCAGCGGTCGGACGCGGGCGCATGCGTCCGGGCTGGTCCCGGGACGCTGGGCGGCGGCGCTCGCGGTCGGCGATCTGGACTCGATCCTGCGCGAGGCGCGCAAGCACGGCTGGCGGCGGTCGATGGCCCACGCGAGCGGCGAGGACCTGGCGGCCCTGGCGGACGCCGCGCGCTACCGGCGACGGAACGACGTGGCGCGCGAGGCGCTGCTCGCCGAGCGGCTGCGCTTCCCGAAGTCGGAGCGCGCCTCGGAGGCGGCGTTCCTGCTGGGGCGGCTCGAAGAATCGAAGTGGGACGACAACGGACGTGCGCTCGAGTGGTACGATGTGTACCTCAAGGAGGCCCCATCCGGAGCCTATTCATCCGAAGCGCTCGGCCGAAAAATGACAGCGACGCAGCGCCTCGAGGGTGCGGCGGCGGCCCGCCAGATCGCGGACGAGTACATCCGGCGTTTCCCCAGGGGAACCTACGCCGGGGCGGCTCGTGCTCTTCTTTCTGGCTCGTGAGGGCGCGCGCCCCGAGGCGCCGTCGTTCGGGTCGGGTGGCTGGCCGTCTCGCGGTGGGGGTGGTGCTCGGCGGGCTCGTGTTGCTGGGCGTGATGGGGGCAAGGTGGGACGGCGGCGACGGGGTGGCCTTCGCCTCGACGGTGGTGCTGGTGCGGCCGCCGACGCCGAGCGCGATGGCGGCCGAGGCAACTGTGCGGGTGCGGGGCGAGCTGGTCGCGGCGGGGTTCGACGTGCAGGTGATCGATGCGCCGGCGGGCGAGGACATCCGGACCGCGCTCGAGGAGGCGGCCACCGGTCCCGAGGTCGAGGCGGTGGTGGCGATCCTCGGAGACGAACGGAAACCAGAAGCCAAGAAGAACTCAGCGAAGGACTCGGCGGAGCTATGGGTCATCGATCGCGTCACCGGAAAGACCGTCGTCCGGCGGGTGGACACCGATCCGAATTCGGCGCGCGCCGCCGAGATGCTGTCGATCCGGGCGCTCGAGCTCCTGCGCGCGAGCTTCCTCGAGGTCGCGCTCGGTGGCCCGCCGCGAACCCCGAAGGTGGCGCCGCCGCCCCCACCTCCGGTCGAGGTGTCCCGCTGGACCCGCGAGGCCCTTCAGGAGGCCGATCGCAACGAGCTCAACTGGGCAGTGGAGGCGGGAGCCTACGTTCGCGGGAGCCTGGATGGGATCCCTGCGTCGGTGGTGCCGCTGCTTCGCCTCGAACGTCGCCTGGGTACCTTCTTCATGCTTCGCCTGACGGCGGCTGGGCTCGGGAGCCCCGCCCGGGTTTATGGGGATTCGGGGTATGCCGACGTCGATCATCGAATCGGCCTGTTGGAGCTGGTGCTGCGCTTCCGGTCCGGGAAGGGGATTCAACCGTTCCTGTCCGTCGGCGGGGGCGTGCTGTCGGTGACCGTCGCGGGTTACCCCTCGCCCACGGCGAAGGTCTACGACCCGAGCACGGCACCCTCTCGCTCCGCAACGGCCAACGTCGGAGCTGGACTACGGTTTCCAATTCAGCGACGGTTCGAGGTCGCGATCGAGGTGCAGGCCGAGGTGGCCGGTCCCTACCCGACGGTCAGCATCGCCAAACAGGAGGTCGCCCGCGAGGGAATTCCCACGCTGGTGGGAAGCTTGACCTTGGCGGCCTGGATGTGAGGCGATGATGAGCCGCTGCCTGGGACAGAGAATCTCACGGCCTGTTCGCATGGAACCACCCCCGAGCCTGCCGGCCGTCAGAATCCGGCGGCTGTGGACCCTCCCGGTCTTCCCGATCCTGGCGCTCTTGCTCGGCGGCTGTTCGCCAAAAATCCTCGATGTTGTGACGTTGAGGCCGAGCAGCATCGGCGATGAACTCTTTGCCTACTGGCCGATGGACCAGAGTTCCGGGACCGCCGTGCCTGACCTCAGCAAACAAGGGCGAAACGGCGTCTTGACCGGTACGGCCACCTGGACGACGCACGAGGGGCTCGAGGGGTTTGGAGGTGCCCTCCACCTCGAGGCGCCCACCGACCAGATGACGGTCATGGACTTCCCGCAGGCCCAGCCGAATTGGAGCGTGAGCCTGTGGGTGAAGTTGCCTCCCCAGCAGGCCTCCAACAATGACATGTACCTGACCATCATCAGCACGGAGGTCCCGAAAGGCGGCAACGGGCCCAATTCGGGTGGCGGCTGGGAGATGAACCTCGTGCGCACGATGAACACGACCACCGGAATCACTAGCTACTCTTATCAGTTCGCCTACTGGGTCGGGCCGGATGTCGGCAAGTACATGCGGGTCGAAAGCCCCAACGCTCCGGTCAATAAATGGACCCACCTCGTGGCGGTCGTGGACAGCAGCACCATGAACTTGTCCAGAACCATGACCTTGTCCTTGTATCAGGACCGTGTTCTCGTGCAACAGGTGCCGGTCACGGACCTCATCAAGATGACCGGGAACACCACGCTGTTCCTGGGCGCCTGGTTCATGCCCCAAAGCCGCCGCTTCACGGGCGATATCGATGACGTTGCGATCTACGACCGGGCCCTGACATCGGACGAGGTTGGTGCGCTGAACAGCGGCCCAATTCCCAAAGAGTACTTGCCCGGAATGGCCGGCGGCCAGGGCGGAAGTCAACCGTAGCGGAGGGCCCGAGGTCCTTTCCCCGGGCCCCCGTTCACCCCGCCTCGCCGACTCAGTCGCTGTCTTCGGCGCCGGGGCGGGCGGCGAGGAGGCGGATCAGGACGGGGAGGACGGAGAGGCCGAGGAGGGTGGAGGAGATGATGCCGCCGATCACCACGGTGGCCAGCGGACGCTGGACCTCGGCGCCGGCGTGGTCAGAGATGGCCATGGGGACGAAGCCGATGGCGGCGACGAGGGCGGTCGTCAGAACCGGGCGCAGGACCGACAGTGCGCTCTCGCGAACGGGGCCGTCGCCGCTGAGTCCGGTTTGAAGCTGGCGCTGCACCTCGCTGGCCATCACCACCCCGTTCAGCACCGCCACCCCGGCGACCGCGATGAAGCCGACCGCCGCCGGAATCGAGAAGGGCAGGCCGCGCAGGTGTAGCGACAGGATGCCCCCGATGAGCGCGAAGGGCGCCCCGGCGAAGACCGCCACCGCCAGCCGAAGATCGCCGAACATCAGGAACAGCATGGTGAAGATGAGCCCCATCGCCACCGGCACCACGAACCCGAGGCGCTGGCTGGCGCGCGTGAAGTTCTCGAACTGACCGCCCCACTCGACCGTCACCCCGGCTGGCAGCGGGACCTCGGCCGCCACGCGGGCGCGGGCCTCATTGACGAAGCTGACGAGATCGCGGCCGCGCACGTTCGCCTCGACCAGCACGCGCCGCTGCAGCGACTCGCGGTTGATGACAGCCGGGCCTTCGGTCTCGCGGATGGTCGCCACCTGGGCCAGCGGCACGAGCTGGCCGTTCGAGGTCCCGACCAGGAGCTCGCCGAAGGCCTCCGGGGTCAGGGTCGCCGGCGGCAGCAGCAGCATCAGATCGAAGCGGCGCGGGCCCTCGAAGATCTTGCCGGCGAAGCGGCCGACCCGCGAGGCCTCGACCACCCCCAGGACCTGATCGGCCCGGATGCCGTAGCGGGCCATGCGCGCGCGGTCGGGGGTGACCTCGAGCAGCGGCAGGCCGAGCACCCGCTGCACGCGCCAGTCGCCGCGCCCCGGGACGTCCCGCACCACGCGCCCGATGCGGTCTGCGGTCTCCTTGAGGACCGCCAGATCCTCGCCGAACACCTTGATGACCACGTCGGCACGCGAGCCCGCGAGCAGCTGGTTGACCCGATCCTCGATGGGCTGCGACACCGACACGAAGGTGGCGGGGACCTCGGCCTCGATGGCCGACTTGATGGCCTCACCGAGCGCGTCGAGATCGGGCGCGGTGGTCCACTCCTCCTTGGGGCGGAGCTTGACCATCACCTCGGTCTCGTCCGGGCCGACCGGATCGGTGGCGACCTCGGCGCGTCCGGTGCGGGTCACGACCGAGCGCACCTCGGGGAAGCGGGCCAGGACCTCCTCGACCTGGGTGCCGAGCCGCTGGGCCTCGCTGATCGACACCGAGGGCAGGCGCTTGACGTCGAGGGACAGCTCGCCCTCGTCGAGGCGCGGGACGAACTCGGCGCCGAGGCCCCGGCCGACCAGGAGCGCGCCCCCCAGCGCCAGCACCGCCACCGCCAGGGTCGACTTCGGGTGCCCGAGGCCGAGGTCGAGCACGCGCCCATATCCGCGGCGCAGCTTACCGAACACCCCGGCGTCCGGGTCGTGGGCGTGCTTGGGGGCGACGAGCACGTAGGCGGCCAGCGCCGGGAAGGCGGTGAGGGTGAAGGCGAGCGCGCCCGCCAGCGCCAGCGCGACGGTGATGGCCATCGGCTTGAACATGCGACCCTCGACCCCCTCGAGCGCCATGAGCGGCAGGTACACGAGCAGGATGATCCCGAGCGCGAAGGCCACCGGGCGCGCCGCCTTGCGCATGGCCTCCGCGACGGCGGTGGCCACGTCGAGCCGGTTCTGGGGGCGCCGGATGGCCAGGGTCATCAGGGTCCCCTCGAGCATGACGATGGCCCCGTCCACCAGCAGCCCGAAGTCGATGGCCCCGAGGGACATGAGGTTGCCGGTCAGGCCGATGCGCACCATCCCGATGAGCGCGATCGCCATCGCGAGCGGGATGGCCAGCGCGGCGATCAGCGAGCCGCGGAAGCTCCCGAGCGTGAGGAACAGGATCACCACCACCAGCCCCGCGCCCTCGGCCAGGTTGATGAACACGGTCTTCAGCATGCGATTGATGAACTCGGCGCGGTCGTAGTACGAGCGGATCTCGACCCCGGCGGGCAGCTCCTTCTGGATCTGGGCCAGCCGGGCCTTGACCGCCGTGACCACCTGCCGCGAGTTGGCCCCCGTCAGCATCATGACCGTGCCGGCCACGATCTCGCCCTCGCCCTGCTTGGTCACCACCCCGAAGCGCAGCGCCGGGCCGACCTGCACCCGCCCGAGCTGCTTCATGAGGACCGGGGTGCCGTCCGCGTCGGCGGTGACCACCGTGTTCTCGATGTCCTCGACGCTGCGGAACTGCGCGGCCGCGCGGATCACGAACGACTCGCCGTTCTTCTCGATGTAGCCGCCGCCGATCGAGGCGTTGTTCGACAGCAGGATGTCGTGGATCTGGCCGAGCGAGAGGCGGTAGGCCGCGAGGCGCTTGGGGTCGACCACCATCTGGTATTGCTTGGCCTCGCCGCCCATGCCGTTGACCTCGATCACCCCGGGGACCGCGCGCAGCTTGTAGGCCACCACCCAGTCGAGGAGGGTGCGCAGCTCCATCGGGGTGTGCTTCTTCGAGACCAGGTAGAACTCGTAGATCTCGCCGAGGCCGGTCGACACCGGGCCGAGCTCGGGGCGTCCGTACCCGGGCGGGATGTCGCCCTCGGCGAGCTTCAGGCGCTCGCTCACCATCTGCCGGGCGAACCAGGTGTCGGTGCCATCCTCGAACACGATGGTCACCGCCGAGACGGCGGTGCGGCTGATCGAGCGAATCTCGGCCACGCCCGGCAGCCCGTTCATGGCGGTCTCGACCGGGAAGGTCAGGTACTGCTCGACCTCGAGGGGTGAGAGCCCTGGCGCGCTGGTCAGCACCGAGACCTGAGTGTTGGAGACGTCGGGGACGGCGTCGACGGCGAGCTTCGACAGGGACAGGCCGGCAGCCGCCGCGATGGCCGCCCAGGCCACGAGCACGAGGCCCCGCCGCTGAACCGAGAATTCCACGAGTCTTCCGAGCATCTGAGCCTCTCTTCTTGCCTGTCGATTGGATCCCCAGCTGGGGTCGCCTAGCGCAACAGCTCGCTCTTCAGCAAGAAGCCGCCGTCGGCGGCGATCTCCTGATCCTTGGAGAGCCCGCGCCGCACCTCGATCCAGTCGTCGCCCGCCGCGCCGAGCTCGACGAAGGCCCGCTCGAAGCCTGCCGCCACCTTCACGAACACCAGCGGCTTGCCATCCAGGCGCTGCACGGCGCTGCGGGGGATCACCAGCACGGCGGCGTCGCCGACCTGGGCTCGCCCCGAGAGCTTGGCGGACACCAGTTGCCCGATGTGCAGCTTGTCCTGCCGGTTGTCGATCTCGACCCGCACCTTGGCGGTCCGGGTGGCCTCGTCGATCACCGGCGCGACGTACGCCACCCGCCCCTGAAAGATCTCGCCGGGGTAGGCGTCGGTGCGAATCTCCACCGGCAGGCTCACGCGCACGCGCGCCAGATCCTTCTCGTACAGATCGAGCTGGACCCAGACCCGCCGCAGGTCGGCCACCTTGAAGGCGTCCGAGGCGGATTGCACCGCCTCGCCGAGGGTCACCAGCCGCTCGATGATCGTCCCCTCGATGGGCGAGCGGATGGGCACCCGCCCGCCGGTCGGCGCGTCCTCGTCGCGGGTCTCGACCGCCTGGATGTCGGTGTCCGAGAGCCCGATGGCCCGCAGGCGCTCGCGGGCGGCGCGCACCGCGGCGCGCTCGATGGCCCACTGCGCCTCGGCCACCTCGCGCTCGCGCGACGAGGAGATCTTCTTCTCCGCGAGCTCGCGCTCGCGCTCGAGGTTGGAGGTGGCGGCCCCGAGGCGGGCCCCGGCCGAGATCAGCTCGGCGCGCGCCTGTCCCACGTCCACGCTCTCGATCTCCGCCAGGACCTGCCCGCGGCGCACGCGCGCCCCCACCTGGGTGTCGAGCCGGGCCACCCGCCCGGCCACGAGCGGTCCGACCATCGCAAGATGGTCGGCGTCGTAGGAGACGCTGCCGGTGAGCTGGATGTCGCCCGCCAGGCGCGACTCGTGCACCCGGGTCAGCGTGATGGCGTTGTGGGCGCGCGTGGCCGCGGCGAGCGCGACCGGGGACGGGTCGACAACCGGGGTCGGGTCGGACGAATCGCCCCGTCCGGCGGCGGTCGTGGCGCCGGCCCGGTCGGAGGGTGAGGGTGGGGATGGGGATGGGGCGGCGCTGGTTGGGACCGCGCCCGCAGCCTCTTGCCGGCGGGACCCGAGCACCCCGAGCACCACCGCCGCCACGCCCCCGAGCGCCGCGACGGCGGCGAGCGCGCGCCACCCGCGTCGCCGACGCGACGCTGGGGGTCGGGTGGACGCGGAGCTCCCCTCGGGGGCGGGCCGCAAGGGGGCGGGCAAGGGGGCGGGCAGGGGGGAGGACTCGGTCAACGGGTTGGTGGTCGTGGTCGTGGGCATGGTCGTCTCGTCGGTCGGGATGGTTGTTGGGACATCGAAGGTGGTCCTTTCGGCCTCGCGGACTCGTTCATTCGGAGTCGGGTGGGCTCCCCACGGCGCGCGCGAGGCCGATGCTGGCCTGCCACAGGTCGCCCAGGCTCTCGAGGTGGCCACGCCGCGCCTCGCTCGCATCGCGCGACGCCTGGATGACTCGAAACAGGTCGAACTTCCCGGCTCGCCAGCCCTCGGTGATGAGCTCGACGGCGGACTCGGCCGCGGGGAGCACGAGGCTCTCCCAGGTGCGCACGATCTCGCCCTCGGTCATGACCGTTCGCAAGGCCCGTTCGACCTCCGCGTCGATCTCGCGCTCGGTGACGGCGGCCTCCACCGACACCAGCTGGCGTTCGGCGCGGTTGGTCGCCCGTTCGCCCTGGTTGCGCCGCCACACCGGCAGGGGGATGGCCAGACCCGCCCCGACGAAGACCTGTCCGGGAAGATCGCGTCCGGCGTCGATGAAGAGCGTGGGGTTCGGGACGGCCTCGCGGGTGAGCCGGGTCAGCTCGGCGTCCAGCGCCTGGCCACTCGATGCGAGGGCCCGCAATTCGGCGCGCTGGGCCCGCGCCTTGCCGAGCAGCTCCGAGAGCCGCGAGCGATCGAGCGGGTCGCTGGGCCCGCCACCCACCGGCGCGACCCCGGCCGACCAGCCGGCCGGCCTCCCGAGCGGCGTGCGCAGCACGACCGGAACGCCCGGCTCGAGCGCGAGCAAGGCGCGGAGCTCCGTCTCGGCCGTGGCGCGGCCGAGGCCCGCCGTCAGGTGCGCTCGCCGGGCCTGGCCTTCCTCGACGCGCGCCAGCTCCAGATCCACCGTCGACGCGGCACCCGATTCGACGCGGGCTCGGACGCCTTCGAGCAGCCGCTCCACCAGCACCACCCGGCGGGCAGCCGCCTGGACCTGCGCGTCGGCCAGCTGCACGCCGACATAGGTGGCTCGCGCGCGGGCCCACACCTCCACCAAGGCCACGCGCTCACGCCAGGTCGCCGCCTCGATCTCGCGCTCGACCTGCGCGCGCCGCGTGGAGCGCTGTCCCGCCACCTCCAGCGTCTGCTCGAGGTGTGCGGCGACGGGGCGACCCTCCGCCCGCTCTCCGGCGACGCCGTCCTCGCGCCGGTAGCCTCCTTGCAGCGCCACCACCGGGTTGCTCGGGAAGAGCAGCTCGGCCCCCACCCGCCGCGCCTGCACCACCTGCCGCTCGGCCCACGCCCGCCGCACGAGCCCGCTCGCCGCCTCGGCCCTCTGCCGCGCCTCGTCCCAGCTCAGTGCGATGGCGGCCGGATGCGGCTCGGCGGTCTCGGCATCCGCAGGTCCCCCGGCCAGTGCGGCTGGGCCAAGGATCGCGATGGCGATGGTCATTTCGAGGATTCGCCGACGAGAGCTCGGTCGGCAGAGGCAGGCGCGAGACATGAAACCTCACGGTCGAGAGGTGGGATGGGAGTGGAGCCGCGCTCGCGGCCCCGAAATGAGGTGGCCCTCTCCCTCACCCTCTCCCCGCTCCGCGGGGCGAGGGGATGAGATTGGGGTGCGAGGCGTGGCTTTCATCCGTGGGGGGACGGTCTGCCAAGCGCCACCGGGACTCCGTTCCGGGCGCGCGGGGATGAGACGAGGGCGAGCCCTGGTCCCTCCGACTCTCCCTCCCCCTCCGAATCCCCTCCCCCCGCGAAGCGGTGCGAAGCGGGAGGAGGGTCAGGGAGAGGTGCCCCACTTCACGCCGAGAAGGCGCGAGGAACCCAAAGCGGCCGCAACTCCTCGCCGGGCGGCGAAGGTCAGATCGCCGTCGGGGGACGGAACAGCTCGGGTGCGAACAGGCGCCCGGTCGGGCAGGCCGGCTCGATCCATGCGGTGTCCGCGGGCGGAGGTGGGACCCATACGGTCACCTGAGCGGGCAACAGCGGAGCCATGTCCTCGAAGCCCTGAACGTGTTCGACGGGAGCCGGCCCAGGGATGGACTCGCGCTGTGGACGCGCCTCACCGAGCGTGAGAGCGCCGCAAAACACGAACAATCCCAGAATCGGTAGAATGATGCGCGTCGAGAGCATCGTCGTCGTCGGGGAAGGTAGCACGCGATTTTGCGAAGAGCCCGTCCTTGACCAAAAGATAACCTATGAACCCTCCCGCTCGGAAGCTCCGCCGCCCGTCGTTCTCGCATCGGGGGTTGGCCACCTCGTCACCGACGCCGTCGGTCGTGCTCGGGCTCCTCGCGCTCGGGATAACGGCAGGCGCGTGTGCCGCGAACCGCGGCGTGCCGGCGGCGATGGTCGGCTGGAGCGACCCCGTCCCGCCGGTGCGCATCCTTGGAAACGTCCACTTCGTTGGAACCACCGAGCTGGGGATCTTCCTCATCACCACGCCGGCGGGTCACATCCTCCTCGACAGCGGCTTCGAGGCGCGGGTCCCCGAGCTCCGACAGCGGGTGGAGTCCCTGGGTTTTCGCTTCGAGGACATCAAGCTCCTGCTCGCGAGCCACGCCCACATCGACCACGTCCAGGGGCACGCGCTCGTCCGTCGGTTGACGGGAGCCCGCGTGGTCGCGTCGCGGGCGGACGCCGGGGTCATCGCCTCCGGCGGTCAGGGCGAGTGGGCCTACGGCTCGAGGTTCGCCTGGACCCCGTGCCCGGTCGACGCCATCGTCGAGGACGGAGGGCAGATCGAGCTCGGCGGAACGACCTTGACCGCCCACATCACCCCCGGCCACACCCGGGGTGCCACCACCTGGACCATGCGCACCGCCGAGACGGCCGGGGGGCCGCCGCTCGCGGTGGTGTTCTTCCCGAGCGCCACCGTTCCTCCGGGCGCGCGCCTGGTCGACAACCCGGACTACCCGACGGTGATCGCCGACTACCGGCGCAGCTTCGCGCGCTGGCGCCAGATGCCGTGCGACGTGTTCCTGGGGGCGCACACCGCCTTCTTCGGCTTCGAGGACAAGGTGAAGCGCCTCCGTGCCGGCGCCCGCCCCAATCCCTTCATCGATCCCGCTGGCTTCGCCCGGGCCCTTGCCGGCTTCGAGGAGCGCTTCGAGGCCGTGGTCGCGAGCCAGAGCTGAGACTCCGATCCAGCGCCCAGCACCACCGACCCCCACTCAGGATGGGCGCGCGCCGGGTGGTGGGCTCGGCGCGGCCAGCGCCCGCGCCACCTCGTCGGCGCCGAGGTTTCCCGTGCGGCGGTACAGCAGCAGCGCCCGCTCCAGCACCGCCTCGAGCTCGCGGAAGTTTCCCGGCCAGGCGTGCTTCTGCAGGGCGGCCACCGCCTCGGCTTCGAGGGCGATGGCCCGGGACTTCTCGCTCGCCGAGGCGCGACGCAGCTCCTCCATCCCCATGAGCTCGAGCGGCACCCCGGCCTGCTCGAGGATCCGGTTGCCCATCCAGATGGCGGCCGGTCCCACGTCCTCGATGCGCTCCCGCAGCGGGGGCAACCAGAGCACCACCCGCGCCAGGCGATAGTAGAGATCGTGGCGCAGGCGTCCGCTCGCCACCTCTGGCTCGAGGTCGCGGTCCGACATCGCGATCGCGCGCACATCGAAGCGCCGCGACTTGCCAGAGCCACCCTGGTCCTCGTCGGCACCCGGTCGTGCGAGCGACTGAGTCGCCGCCGCGGCGTCTCGTCGCTCGCAGCGGCCACTCTTGAGCAAGCGCAAGAGGGCGGCCTGCAGGCGCGGGCCGATCCCGGACAGCTCCTCGATCAGGATGGTGCCACCATCGGCGGATTCGGCCACGCCGGCGCGCTTTCCGGAGCCGCACAGCACCTCGAGCGCGTCGTCCTCGGGGAACCCGGTCACGTCGAGGCGAACGAGCGGGCCGGTCGCGCCCGATAGATGGGCCAGCGCCCGGCCGAGCCCCTCCTTGCCCGTGCCCGGCTCTCCGAGCAAGACGAAGTTCGTGCGATAGGGCCGCTCGGAGAGCCGTTCGATGACCTCGAGGATCTGCGACATGGCTGGATGACCCGAGGTCATGCGGATCAGCGTCCCGATCCACCGCGCGGCGGCCGGATGAAGCGATTTGAGCGCAGGAGCCGTTTCCATCCCCCGACGGGGGGACGACGCCGGAGCTTTCACGTCAGCGCTTGAATCCGAGGAGCAGGTCCATGGTCGCCTGGTCCGCGGCCGGGAAGGCGTACTTGTCGAACTCGTCCGACGCCACCCACCGGCAATCCGCCACGCGCACCGGGCGGGGCTCGGCGTCCCCGACGATCGACGCCTGGAACAGCGCCAGATCCACCGAGTAGCCGAGGTAGTCGTGGGTGCGACGGGCGATGCAGGCGCCCACGGTCACCTCCACGGCGACCCGCTCGCGAACCTCGCGGATGAGGGCGGCGGTGGGGCTCTCCCCCTCCTCGACCTTCCCGCCGGGAAACTCCCACAACCCGGCCAGCACCGCGGTCAGGCGACGTTGCGTGATGAGGTATCGACCCTCGTTCGCGATGACCGCGGCGACCACTCGCACGTGCCGTGCAGACATGATAGGCCGGTGATCATACCCCAACTCCTGCCGGTTTGGCGACGGTCGCCGTCTCGCATTTCGCTCAGGGCCCCCGGCGGGGCGGATCTCGCGCGCACGACCCACTCCGGACATGCTAGGACGGCACGATGGTCAAACGGATGACGCCGAAAGAAGCCTCCGAGCTCCTCGCCGAGGGGTGGACGTACCTCGATGTGCGGTCGGTCCCCGAGTTCGAGCAAGGGCACCCCCAGGGCGCCCTCAACGTGCCGCTCCTCGATGCGCAAGGTGGGCGGCTGGTCCCGAACCCGGCCTTCGCTGGCGTGGTCCAGGCGAACTTCGCCCCCGACGCCAAGCTGGTGGTGGGGTGCAAGAGCGGCGGGCGCTCGGCGCAGGCCACGGCGCTGCTCGCCTCTCTCGGTTACCAGAACCTGGTGGACGTACGCGGCGGATACGGCGGCGAGCGCGACGCCATGGGCCGCGTGGTCGTCGCGGGCTGGTCGGAGGCGGGGCTGCCCACCGCCACGGTCGCCGCCCCCGGCCAGTCCTACGCCGACCTCAAACAAAAAGCCTGACCCGGCGCCGTCGAGCCCGACGCTCGGGGCCTGATTCGATGACCGGTCCAGCATCAACCCCGGATTCCGCCGCCGACGCCACCACCAGCGGTGGCGCCGGGCACCATCGCTGGTCACATCTTCGCTGGCTGGTCCTCGTCGTGGGGATCGCGGGCGTGGTGCTCGGCTCCGGGGCTCTGGTCGTGGGCTGCGTGCTCTCAGGCTCGACCTACAGCGGCCCGGTGTCGGGGCACTTCGATGGCAAGCGCTTCCACAACCTGCGCGACGTGCCGCATGGGGGATTCGGGCGCTTCCTGAAGTGGCGCTGGGCGCGGCGGGCGAGCCCCTGGAGCCCGCGGCAGAACCTCGCGGTCGATGCGATGTTGCCCCGGGTGATCCGCGTCGGCCGCGGCGAGCTGCAGCTGACGTTCGTCAACCACGCCACCATGCTGGTGCAGGTGGACGGCCTCAACGTCCTCACCGATCCCATCTGGTCCGAGCGCGCGAGCCCGGTCTCCTTCGCCGGACCGAGGCGCTACCATCCCCCGGGCGTTCGCTTCGAAGACCTGCCCCCCATCGACGTGGTGCTCATCAGCCACTCGCACTACGACCACATGGATCTGCCCACCCTGCGGCGCCTGGAGGCGGCCCACCATCCCCAGGTGGTGGTGGGTCTCGGCAACGGTGCCGTCCTGCGCGATGCCGGATTGTCGCGGGTGAGCGAGCTCGACTGGTGGCAGAGCCTGCCGCTCGCCCCGGAGATCCGGGTCACCGGGGTGCCGTCCCAGCACTTCTCCGGCCGCGGGCTCCTCGACGGCGATCGCACGCTGTGGCTGGGCTACGTCATCGAGGGGCCCGCTGGGCCGACGTACTTCGCGGGCGACACCGGGGCCGGACCACACTTCGCGCAGATCCGTGCCCGCTTCGGACGGCCGCGGCTGGCGCTCCTCCCCATCGGGGCCTACCGGCCAGAGTGGTTCATGGAGGCCGTGCACATCTCCCCCGAGCAGGCCGTCGAGGCGGACGAGATCCTCGGCGCCGGGACCGCGGTCGCAATGCACTTTGGCACCTTCGCGCTCGCCGACGACGGACAGGACGAACCCCCGGTGGAGCTCGCGCGGGCCCTCGCCCGGCGCGGGCCCTACTCGCCCAACTTCTGGGTGCCGCGTCCAGGCGAGCGGCGGGTGGTGCCCATCCTCAGGCCCTGATCACTCGCCGAGCTCGACGCCGTAACGGCCACAGAGCGTGCGGACCATCTCGCGGCTGCGCTCGTCGAGCCGAACGTAGGACTTGAGCGCGCCGTCGCGGTCGCGGCCCGAGCAGGAGCACACCGCCATGATCTGGTGCGCCTCGATCGAGCCCGGTCGCAGGCGCAGCGCGCGTCGCGAAAGGTCGATGGCCGACGGACATTGCTGACGCGACCAGGCCTCGCGGGCCTGGCGAATCAGGTCGGCGGCGTCCGATTCGAGCGCGGTCGGCTCCCCACCGGCGGTCGCGCCGATCGCGCGGGCGGTCACGACCTTCGCCGCCGCGGGCTTCGGTGTCCGCTGCGCGGGTGCGCCCGCGCGCGGCGTGGTCCCGGCGAGTGGTGCGCCCACCACCGCGGTGGTTGTCGAGGCGCCGGCCGACGCCGGGCTCCCGCTTGTCGCCGTGGCGGATCCCGTCTGTCCCGTGGCAGCAGCCGCGGTGGCCGCCGCCATGGCCAGCTTGCTCGCGCCGCGCGGACGGCACTTCTTCACCAGCTCGAGCGCCCGCTTGTTCTCGGGATCGACTTGCTGGATCTTCTCGACCTCGCCGCGGGCGTCGTCGCAGTGCCCCTGCGAGCCGGCGGCCTCGGCGAGCTCGAGGTGGGCGGTGAGGAACTGGGCCTTGATCCCCGCCAGCCGCGGCTCCGCGCGCGCCTTGTACAGGCTGTCGGGCGGGATCTCGTCGAAGCGGGACAGGGCGACGTCGGGCTCCCGCGCATCCACCGCCTGTTCGAACGACGCCAGCAGGTCCTTGGCCCGGCGTTCGCTGTCGACCTTGCGCTTGAGGTTGGTCACCTCGGGGCGGATGGTGTTGGCGACCGCGTCGGTCGCCGGCCGCCCGAGGAGCAGATCGAGGATCGTCACGGCGCGGTCCCAGTCCTCCCCCTCGGCGGCGCTCCGGGCCTCGGCCAGGAGCGTGGTCGGCTCGGGCTCGGCGGGCTTTGGCAAGACCACCACCGGCGGCGCCGGTGCCGGCTCGGGCGTGGGCTTCCTGTCCCGCAGGAACACCACCAGCGCGACTGCCAGCGACGCGCCCAGGGCCAGCGCGGCCAGCTTCAAGCCGCGCCGTGACCGCGGCGCGAATTCCCGCGGATCGAAGCTCCAGCTCTCGCGCGGTCCGACGAAGCGCAGCTTCACGTGGCCGAGCTCGAGCACGTCCCCGGGCTGAACGTCGACCCGCTCGTACGACTCGCCGGCCACCCGGACGCCATTGGCGCTCTGGAGATCGACCACGGTGTACCGGTCGCCGTCGCGCATGACCTTGGCGTGGTGCCGCGAGATCGACGGATGATTGAGGACGATGTCGTTCTCCTGGGTCCGCCCGATCACCAGCGACGTTCGGTTGAGGACGAACTCGTGCCCGGCGAGCGCGGAGGTGACCACCACCAGCCGCGCCGGCGCCGTCCCCGCGGCCCCGCGCGCCGCGCCAGCAGGATCTTCCGCCAGCGTGTGCAGGGGGATGGTGGGAGACGCATCGAGCGCCTGGCGCGCCACTCCCTCGGTGGCGGTGGAGGTGGCGCCGGGGGGCGGGACGGGCGGCGCCGCCGGATCCCCGGCCAGCGCCGCGTGGATCGGCACCTCCCGGGTCGACAGCAGATCCGTGTCTTCCCCCCCCTGACCCACGGTGGGCGCCCCGCTCCGGGGCGAGACGCCTCCGGTCGTCGCGCCAGCCCCCGGGGCGACGCTGGCCGCATCGCGGACCTCGGCGCGGATGCCGAGCTTGTAGTCCCCGATGGTCAGGTGGTCGCCGTCGCACAGGGCGGTCGGCCGGTCGATGCGCGCGCCGTTGATCCGGACGCCGGTGTAACTGCCGAGGTCCTCGACGTAGAGGGCGTCGCCCTGTCGGAAGAGGCGGGCGTGCCTGCGCGACACGTTTCGCTCGGTCAGCCGAATCGCGTTGCCTTCCATCCGTCCGATGGTCAGCTCGTCGCGAATCAACGGGACGACGGTCGCTCTACCCTCGTCATCCTCGATGATGAGTTTGTGCATTCTCTCCGATCAAAAACCCTGTGATCTCCGGTGTCAACCCGCACGGCGGGAACGAGCGGCGGTCGCCGTGGCCGTCGCCGCGTTGAAATGACGGGCTGCCCGGGCTCACAGGCTGCGGAGCTCGGGATAGGTCGTCATCACGTCGGTCTCGGTCATCGAGTCATTGGGGTCAGCGGGGGTCCACACGATCTCCAGACCAAGCAGGCCATCCGGTCCGACCTCACCCAGGCTGTGGAGCAGCGCTTCGACCTCGGCCCGATCCCCGAGGGTCTTCCAGTCGCCCGCGATCGGGGAGCGGGTGGCGAGCACCACCGTCACCACCACCAGCTCCAGGGCCTCGCGCCCTTCCTCGACGGTGGCGTCCGATCGCCGCAGGTGCTGCCCAGCGCCCCGGATACGCTCGACCTGGAACCGCGCGCGCTCGTTCAGCGCCCAGCCATTCAGCTTGCTCTCGGCGTTGGTCAGGCTGAGGGGCCCGGCCAGGTCGGCGCCCGCATAGCGGATGGCGTCCTTTTCACGCAAGAGCTCCAGCGCCGTCTGTTGCAGCAGGGCCGCCAGCCCGGATTCGGTGTCGGCGTCTCCGGCCTCGGCGATCTCGGCGAGCCGGGCCTGCACGCCCCGGCCCGCGCGGCCGAGGGCGATCTGCAGGCGATACACGTATCCCCGAGAGAGATCGCGGTCGGGCGCGTCCTCGGCGGCGTCGCCCCAGCCCCAGCTGGTCGTGCCGAGGTGCTGGCGGCGCAGGGCCCGCACCAGCATGAAGGCGCCGATTCCGAGCCCCGCCACCACCAGCAGGGAAGGGAAGCCGAATCCGCCGTATCCGTAACCGCCGAACCCCCAGCCGGGGTGCCAGCCCCATCCGAAGCTCGGGACATACGTGAAGGTGTTTCCGCCGCCGCGGTACCCGTAGCTCGAACTGCGGGGTGCGCCGAAGCCCCCGTTCGACCGGAAGCCGAGACGCCCGCCGAAGCTGCTGCCCGAACGCGGGCCGGCCAGGGCCAGTCCGGGCCCGATGAGGCAGAGCACCATCACCAGCAACACTCCCAGGAACCGCCCCGGTTGCCGCCCCAGTCTCCGTCCCGGTTTCCATGACCGCGCCTGGAACCTGGAGGACATGATGAGGCAATCATAGTCGCCCCCCCGAGCGGCGGCAACGCAAAGCGGGCGCCCATCGGGGCGGCGCGCGGGGCCGGCGCGGGCCCCTTGTATG
>CAZIOH010000100.1:0-24635 GCA_964540815.1 uncultured Myxococcales bacterium
TTCTTCGAGTTGAGCGCGGTCTCGTCGCCCTCGTCGATGTCCTTGAGCGCGTCCTGGGTCCCCGACCCGACCGCCCGCGCGAGCTGGGCGAACGACGGGGTCAAGGACACCGAGGACGATCCTGGGGCCGGGGCCGGTCCCTGCCGGTCGGCCTCGGTCCCGAGTCGCATCTGCAGGTTTCCGAGGCGCGGGATGGACCCGTCGGCCTGGGGGGGATCGAGGCCGGGCGCGCCGTTCTCGGAGCCGGGATTCTGCGGCGCGTCCGCGAAGCGCGGGGCGGCCTTGTGCCCGGGGACCTCGCGCGTCGGCTCCCGGAGCGCGAGGCGCGTGGGCGCCTCGCGCGGGGGCGGCGCCTCCTTGGCCGCACGCTGTTCGGGGCGAGATTGCTCGGCGGTCCCGAGGGTGTCGCCCTGACGTGACTTCTCGTCGAACTTGCCGTACTTGCGGGTCTCGATCGCCGTGGACGTGTCGTGCTCGGACGCGAACCGCGCATGATCGGGTCGCCGCTCCTCACGCGGCGCCGGGACGTCCACCACCTGGCCAGGGGCCTTGATTGAATCGACCTCCTTCTTGACCTCCTCGGCCTTGGCTTCCTCCTGTCGCCGCTCGAGGTCGGCCAGGATTCGCTGCGAGGTCTCGTCATCCACCATTCCGACGTCGATCGACTCAGGGGCCTTGGACGCCGCGAGCCGCGCCTGGAGCTCCGCATCCCGAGGCGCCAGCCAGTAGAGCGCCACGCCCACCATCAACAGGATCTCGGCGTGCACCACCAGCGCGACCAAGGCAAACCGCCCCAGCCGTTGCCCGGAGCGCGGCCGGCGGCTCGATGTGGGGTCTTTGAGCGAGGCGTTGTGCGGCACGGACACGTTCAACCTCAACGGGTGATTCTAGCCGTTGCTTGGCGATGACGCCGCAAATTCCCGGTCGCCGCGAGCCTACGGGACGACCGGGTTGGCGGCCCGGAACCACACCGAGAACACGAGGGGCCTGGCGCGGGCGCCGTCGGGCATGGGCCGAAAGGGGAGCGCCCGCGCCACCGCCTCGAGCGCAGCCTGGTCGAAGCCGTCGAAGCCGGACGACTTGACGACCTGGGCCGGGCCGGACAGGCGGCCGTCGGGGGCGACCGTGAAGCGGACGATGGTCTCTCCTTGTTCCATTCGCAGCGCCAGATCCTTGGGAAAGGCATAGGCATCGTGCACCCTCCGACGAATCTCGAGCTCGTACCGACTGTAGGTGCGCGCCCGGAGGCTGTCTTCGTCACCCGTGCCAGCCGCCACGCCGTGTGGCCGGTTGACCGCCGCCGCGAGGCCGCGCGATGCCAGCGGGGAGCCGCCGGGCTCGAGGCCAGGGCCGCGTCCGAGGTCGGCATCACCCGCGACCGCCGCCCGCGACAGATCGGTGAGGCCGGGGTGATGCTCGTTGGAGGCGGCGCGAACGGAAAGGCTGTCGGAGGCGGTCGCGCCGCGGGCGGCGACGTCGAAGGCGCGCAGGCCGTGATCCGCGTCGAGCGGTCCCGTCGACTCGACGGACGCGAAGCGCGGGCCGAGCGGGGACTGGCGCTCGGGGGCCACATTCGGGCTCGTGTCGTTGGGCGGGCCCTCGGCGGTCTGGCTCGAGGGTGCCTCGGCCCCGGACGTCGGCTCGGGGTCCGCGCTGCCGTAGTTCGGCGCCGGGGAGGGAGCCTGCGGGAAGGACGTTCGGGTGGAATCTCCCTCGCCGGTCTCGCGCTCGCGCCGAACGGCCTGGGGAGAAGCAGGGTGGGGGGTTGGCGCGGTGCGATCGTGAGGGGGTTGATACGTGTCAGCGCCATCGGTGAGGCGCTCGTGCGCGGTCGAGGTGTCGCGGCGGAAGGCCCAGGCGTCGGGCAGCCGGGCGCCACGGTCGTTCCCCCGATCGGAGGCAGCCTGGGCGGTCGCGGGCAGTCGGTAAGGGACGGGCGGGCTCGGCAGTGGGTTCAGCGGGGCGGGTCGGCTCGTGAGGTGACGCTGGTCACCACGAACACTCGGCACCTTTGGCTCGGGCGGTGCCGGAGCGACGGGTGGGGTGGCGACGGGGTCGAGGGCGGTTTGCGCTCGGGGAGGCTCGGGCACTGGCGCGGCGGGCCCCCGCACGACGTCCGGCAAGACGTCGGGGTTGGCCGGCTCGCCGTCGGCCAGGGGCACGAGCGACGACAGATCCAGCCCAATGTCGACATCGACATCGACATTGATCTTCGGCAGCCCGTCCTCGAGCCGGAATCCGGCAAAGTCGGCGCCAAGCCCCGGTCGGACGCGTTGGGATCGCGAGACGAGCGAGCCGCCGACGACGATTCCGAAGCCGTGGAGCAAGAGCGAGACCCCCGCAGCCACCAGCCAGACCGTGCGCGGATGCGACGCCGCGCCAAGAGGGGTGCCGGTGCTTCGGCCGATGCTCGCAGGGGATCGCATGGCGGACCGGTCCCATCATACCCCTTTGCCCCTCTGGGCGTCGTCCCCTTGGCCCGTCCGTCGGGCGTCCCTCCTGCGGGGTGCGCGGCGGCTCAGAACGCGAGCTGGTGGCCGGCGAGTGTCGACAGATCGTGCTCGACCCGATTCCACAGCCCCGCCTGCTCCGGGGCGGCGGCCACGGGCGCCGATCGGGCGACCTCGAGCCAGCGCACGGGGGCCGACAGCCGTCCGTCCCGATGGCGGAACAGGCACCCCTTGCCGAGATCGGTCGAGCTGCCGGCGTTGAAGATCCGCAGCGGCCGCGCGTCGTCGAAGATCGTCTGCGCCGCAGGCCGGTGGCGGTGTCCGTGCAGCACGAGATCGCACCGATGTCGCAGGCGCCCGATCAGCGCCGCGCCGGTGTCGAGCTCCGAGGTGAACTTCCAACCCATCATCGACGACAGCCGCTCCACCGCGTGGTCGTGGGGCAACGGCATCGGGTGATGGTGCAGCAGCAACACCACCATGTCCTCGGTCGGCGCGCCGGCCAGCACCGTGTCGATGTCGGCGATGTCCTCCGTGGTGACGAGCCCGTGGCCCATCAGCCACGACCGGTTGTGCGGACCGGTCGAGTTGAGGCGGACCACGAACAGCCCGGGGTGCGTCTCGACCTGCACGCGGGGGCCAGGCATGATGGTCTCGCCGAGATCGTCTCCCAGGCGATCGTGGTTGCCCGGGATCACCGTCAGGCGATGGTCGTCGAGCAGCGGGGCGAAGATCCGACGGAAGCGCATCCACTCCGCGGCGCGGCCGCGGTGGGTGAGATCGCCGGTCACCACCACGTGGTCCACGTCGGCCTCGAGCAGCGCCTGGCACAACCGGCTGGCCCGGTCGTCGTTGACGGCGCTGCGGCCGATGTGCAAGTCCGACAGGTGACCGAGCGTCCGCTCCTCGCCGCCGCCCCGGTCAGAGTCCCAGTGGTTCCACATGCTCCTCACGGTAAAGGCGCGCAATGACTGAACGTCGTCGGGGACGTGCCGGGCGCGTGACGGTCGTGAGAATTCTTTTCCCGGCGGGAACGCGCTGTAATAAGGTCCGGCGGCGTTCGCAGACATGTCACTGTTCGGACTGACCATCGCACACGCCGGCCTCGCCCGGCTGGCCGCGGGCCACCCCCAGCTGCCGCTGACCGACGCCGAGCCCGGGCAGCGGATCGAGCCCGGTCGGCCGGTGCGGCTGCGGTCGGCCGAGGACGACTTTTTGGGGGTGGGAGTTTGCGATCCGGAGAACCAGCTGATCCGGGTGTGGGATCTCGCGGAGCACCGGGACCTCGGGGCGAGCTTCTTCCGGACGCGGGTGCGCCGCGCCCTCGGTCTGCGCCAGACCCTCGGCCTGGCGCGCGAGGGCGAGGCCTATCGCCTGGTCAACGGGGAGGGTGATGGTCTGTCCGGTCTGTCGATGGACGTGTACGGCGCCTTCGCGGTGGTGAGCGCCCTGTCGCGCGGGCTGAGCGGCCACGCGCGGCTGCTGGCGGAGGCGGCGCGCGTGGAGCTGGCGGCTGTGGGGCTCGGCCTGCGCGGTGTCGTGCTCAAGATCCGATCGAAGGCGGGGAACGCCGACGCCGACGCCGCTGCAGCCGAGCCGGGGAGCGCCAGGAAGGGAGCCGCATCGGCGACGGCTCCGCCAGCGTCCTCCGGAGGAGGACCCGTCAAGGATGTGGTCCTCGGCGAGGAGCCTCCGGCCAAGTTGCGGGTGCTCGAGGGAGGCATCCCCTACGAGATCCACCTGCGGGGCGGATACAACGTCGGGCTGTTCACGGACATGCGCGAGCACCGGGCGGGGCTGCCGCGCTTCGTGCGCGGGGCGCGGGTGCTCAACACCTTCGCCTACACGGGCTCGCTCAGCCTGGCGGCCGCCCGCGGCGGCGCCCGCGCCGTCACCAGCGTCGATCTCGCGGCCGGACCCCTGGCCTGGGCCCGGGAGAACTTCCGGCTGTCGGGGCTCGATCCCGAGGCGCCGCACCTGCGCTGGGAGGTCTGCGACGTGTTCAAGTTCCTCGAGCGCGAGCGGGCCGCGGCACGCGAGGACCCGCGGAGGGAGCCCTACGACGTCGTGATCCTCGATCCTCCGACGGTGTCGGGCGCGCGCGCCACGTCGTGGGCCCAGAAGCGCGACTATCCTCAGCTGATCGCGGCGGCGGCCGGGCTGATGCCGGGGGGTGGGCACCTGTGGATCTCGTCTAACACCCACGGGGGCCCGGGGATCATGAAGCACGCCGAGGCGGGGTTGAAGCTGGCGCGGCGGCGCGGCGCGGTCCTCGAGCTTGGCGGCCTGCCTCCGGACTACCCGACGCCGATCTCCTGGCCGAGCGCCCGGTACCTCGAGGTATGTCAGCTGCGCGTGTGGCCGGCGGACGAGATCGGGTGACATTCGAGCGCTCTCGTTGCCGGCTCCCGGCGAGAATGGCTGCGTTCAGCGGTGGGCCGGCCGGCCCGTCCGCTGCAGCGCCTCCTTGGCCGGCGGCGACCCGATTGGCATGTCCTCGGCGCTTGACGCCGAAGGACCAGATGCTACCACGCTGCACTTGACACCCGGCGTGGGTTGGCCTCCCGGGCGCCCCGGGACCGGGCGAAGTTCGGGTAAGCTCGGCGCCCCATGGACATCGAAAGGCGGCTGCTGCGCGATCTCGGCAAGGCCATCACCAGCCACGACTTGATCGCGGACGGCGATCGCATCATGGTCGCGATGTCGGGCGGCAAGGACAGCTACGGCTTGCTGGTCCTCCTGCGCGACCTGCAGCGGCGGGCGCCGGTCCGCTTCGAGCTGGTGGCGGTGCACCTCGATCAGGGGCACCCAGGGTACGACGGCACCCCGCTGCGGCGCTGGCTCGAGGCCGAAGGGGTCCCGCACCACATCCTGCGCGAGGACACTTATCGCATCGTCACCGAGAAGATCCCGGAGGGGAAGACCTATTGCTCGCTGTGCTCCCGGCTGCGACGGGGTGTGCTCTACGGCGCGGCCGAGCGCCTCGGATGCAACAAGATCGCGCTCGGGCACCACCGCGACGACGCGCTCGAGACCTTGCTCCTCAACCTGTTCTTCTCGGGAAAGCTCGCCGCCATGCCACCGCGGCTGGTCTCCGACGATGGGCGCAACGTGGTCATCCGGCCGTTGATCCTCTGCAGCGAGGCGGATCTGGCCGAGCTGGCCCGCCGCCGGGGCTTCCCGATCCTGCCCTGCAACCTGTGCGGCTCGCAGAGCGAGGCCCAGCGCAAGCAGATGAAGGTGCTGCTCGCCGACCTCGAGCGCAAGCACCCGACCGTGCGCGCCAGCATGCTGGCGGCGCTGCAGAACGTCGTGCCGAGCCACCTGATGGATGCGAAGCTGGTCGGCGAGCCGCGCGCGGAGGCACGACCCGAAGCGCTCTTGCCGGTCGCGGAGCTCGCGCGCTTCCTTCGGCCTTCTTGAGCGCACGCTCGTCCTCTTCCCCGCGCCCCGCGGAGCTTCACGGGCCCGCGCGGGCTCTGGTCCTCGCGATCTCCCTGGTGCTCGTGACCCCGGACGGGAGCGGGTGGGCGAGCGCGCGGACGGCGGCGCCCGAGCGGGCGAGATCGGGGTCGCCACCTTCCGCGGGCGCCTTCGTGGTGGCGCGCGGGTCGCGCCTGCTGGTTGACGGCCAACCCTTCCAGTTCGTGGGCGCCAACCTGTCGGTCAGCCACGGGCCGGAGAACCGGGCGGCCCTCACCGAGGTGCTGGACGGCGCCGCCGCCGACGGGCTTCGGGTGGGGCGGGTCTGGGCGTTCGGCGAGGGCGCCGCCGATGCGTCCCCCTGGCTGCGCGAGCACTTCCTGTTTCGCGCCGGAGCGGACGACTGGCTGGAGTCGGCGGCGCGCCACCTCGACGGGGTGATCGCCGAGGCGGGGCGACGCAAGGTCCGGTTGATCGTGACCCTGGCCAACCAGTGGTCCGACTATGGCGGGGTCCCGAGGTACCTCGAGTGGTTCGCGGCAGCGCCAACCCCCACCGCGGCTCCCACGGCTGCGGCGGCAAGTGGTCCTGCCACCGCTCTTCCGACCGCCTTCGGGGCGACCGATCGCTTCTACACCGATGCGCGGGCACGCTCCGCCTACCGGGTGCATCTCGAGCGCATCTTGCGCCGGACCAACACCATCACCGGGCTGCCGTACCGGGACGATCCCACCATCCTCGCCTGGGAGCTGATCAACGAGTCCACGGTCGCCACGGAGGCGGGCGTTCGCGGGCGGCGCGCCTGGATCCGCGAGATGGCGGCCCTT
Organism: uncultured Myxococcales bacterium; assembly: GCA_964540815.1. Lineage (GTDB taxonomy): Bacteria > Myxococcota_A > Polyangia > Fen-1088 > Fen-1088 > CAZIOH01. The sequence continues at coordinate 6,701 of CAZIOH010000100.1, forward strand.
GCCCATGCGATCGACCCGCGGCACCTGGTGATGTCCGGGGTCAGCGGCTACCGCCTCGGCCGCGAGCGCGCCGAGTGGTTGCGCATCTGCCGCCTCCCGGAGATCGACGTCTGCGATGGCCACCTCTACCCGGAGGAGGCGCTGCGGGACCGGGACGACACCGCGGTCGACGCCGCGATCGACGACTTCGTGCAGCTCGCGCAGTTCGTGGCTGGCAAACCGTTCATCCTGGGCGAGGTCGGGATTCACGGGGGCCCGGCGGGTGGAGCTGGCCAAGCTGAAGGAGCTGGCCCAGCCAAGCGGCATCTCCAACCTTGGCGTGGGCGCTCGCGGGCGGACTGGCTGGCGCGGGTGTTTGGCCGGTTGCGGCTGGATGACGCCGCCGGTGGTCTGGTGTGGATCTACCAGCGCCGCGGCGGCGCCGACCGGGTGCACGGCATCGACGTGAGCGAGGCCGGCGACACCGCCGAGGCCGGCGACGCCGCATTGCAAACCATCCCCTCCCGCGAGCCGATCGCCCCCGCGGCCGCCGCGGGGTCCGTCCGGAGCGCGCTTCGCGGAGCCGCTGCCGCCCTGGTGGCGGATGATGAGCGTCGCGCGGCCGGGCTCGAGCCGGCCGGAGTGGGAAACCCGCTGCTGGGCGTGGCACGCGGCATCGAGCCGATTTTGCCGCTTCACGCCGAGGTGGCGGGCGCCGCTCCCACCGTGGCCCGACCAGCGCCATGGTCTGGGGGGGCGCGCGCCGTCGGAAGGGAGGCCGCCCCCGCCGGAGAGGCGTGGCTCTGGGAGCCCCAGGCCTTCCTGCGCGCAGACTGGGAGGCCAGTGGCTTCTATGCGGGGGGGACGCTCGCCCACGTCTGGGGCACCGAGACCGGGTTCTTCGAGTACGCCTTCGAGGTGCCATCCCCGCCCGCGGGGACCCGACCCGAGCCCGGAGCATCGGGGGAGGCGAGCGGGTCGGACGCGAGGCTGGAGCTCACGGCCCGCCTGTCCTCCGAGTACCCGGGGGACACGTCGCCGCCCGGTGGGGCCTCGGTCTTCGAGGTGGAGATCGACGGCCTGCGCCTCGGAGGCGGGGTGGCCGTGCGCGACGACGGCGAGGGGGCCCTGGTGACGGTGCGCTCGGCGCGCGCCCGGCTCCTGCATCGATTCGAGCTCCCGGGCCGGCATGTCCTGCGTATCACGGTCCTTCCGGGACCGCACGCCCACGGGCTCTGCATCTACGGTGCACGGGGCGCCAAATCCCGCCCCACGGTCGCCCCGGCCGAGGTGGAGCTGCGCCTTCTCCGGCGCGGGCCAGAGGCCAGGCGGACAGTGTCCGCCCGGGCGCGCGCCCAGCCCTGAGCCTGCAGCGGCCCGGCGGCCGCGCGCGCGACGAAACTCTGTCATTCCTGTCAGGCCTCCGAGAGGAAATCGACGAGGCCGGCGTCGAGGAGGTCCGATCGGCGCGGTCCGGAGCCGGCACCCTTGTTGCTGTGAGACTGCGACGATGCCAACCCCGCGCGCTCGTCGTTCGATGGCTCCTCCGCCCGCTGAACCTGGCTCCGACCCCGCCCCAGGAGGCAGGCGTGCCCGCGACGGGCGACGCGCGGTGCCGTGGATGCTTCCGCTCGGTATCCCCCTGCTCGCCGCTGCCGGGATCGTTGGGGCTCCCTACCTCGTGGCCGGGTGCTCGGCCAAGCTCTCGAGCGATTCGAGCGGAGCCAGCGCGCCGATCCCAGGCGGAGCCACGAATGGGACCGGGAGCGGGACGACGGCAGCGGGGAGCCCCAGCTCTGGTCCAGGCACGATGAGCGGAGGTGGCTCGTCTGCATCCGGGTCGGGTGGCTCCTCGGTGCCCACGCCTCCCGAGGTCGAGGCCGAGTCCTCGTACGAGGCGCCCATCGCCACCGGACGCTTCGTCTGGATCGCCAATCCAAGGAGCGGGCGCGTCGCGTACGTCGATGCCTCCACCCTGGCCGTCGACAGCGTCGAGGCCGGGAATGCCCCCACGTACGTCGCGCCGGTGCCCGGCGCCTCCGATGCGGTCATCGTGCTGAACGTGCTCTCCCAGGACGCCACGTACTTGCGCGCCACCTCCGTGCCCGTCGCCGCCACCGGCGCCTCGGCCGCCACGACCGCGACCAAGCTGACGAGCGTGATGATTCCCCACCTCTCGCCGCGGGCCAACGCCTGGGCCGTCTCGGCGGATGGACGCTGGGCCCTGGCGTGGGCCGACGTGCGACGGGTGGCCGCCGCCAGCCTCGGGGGGATGCTGGCCCCCGCCGACGAGCTCGAGGGGTTCCAGGACGTCACGGTCATCGATCTCGCCGCCACGCCCCCGGTCGCCACCACCGTGGCGGTGGGGTACCGGCCGGTGTCCATCGCCTTCTCCGACGACCTCACGCGCGCCTTCGCGGTCACCGAGGACGGGGTGTCCGTGATCGCGCTTCCGCCCGTCGCGGTGGCCGGCGCCGCCGGTGCCGCCGCCGCAGCAGCGACGGTCCCGAAGGTGATCCGCGACGTGTCCATCGACAGCGGGCTCTCCAGCCGCGACGCGGCCCTGGCCACCGACGTGTCCATCTCCTCCGCCAGCGGCGTCAACCGGGCCATCGTCCGACGGGACGGGTTCGCCGAGGTGCGGGTGGTGAACCTCGACACCGGTGACACGGTCGTGCTCCCGCTCGACGGTCCCGCCACCGATCTCGACGTCACGCCCGACGGCAGCAAGGCCGTCGCGGTGGTGCGGCAATCGGCCAGCGTCTACGTGATTCCGCTCGGCGCGGAGGCCCCCACCCCGGACGCGGTGGTGAAGACCACCATCGCCGGCGCGATCATCGGCTCGGTGGTGCTGACAGCGGACGACGCCACGGCCATCCTCTACTCGAACGCCATCGCCTCGGACCGGCTCGAGGTGCTCGACCTCGCGACCGGGGAGTCGCACGAGCTGCGCACCCACGCCGGGGTCCTGTCGGTCTTTCCGACGCCCGACGCGAAGTACGCGGTGGTCCTGCACCGCGACTCCGGGACGGGCGGCGCGGGCGCTGGGACCGGCGGCGCTGGAACCGGTGGCGCGGGGACCGGCGGCGCCGGGGGAGGGAGCTCCGGAGGGGGTGGCGCCACCGACCTCGGTCCTCCGCCACCGCCGCCGAGACCGGGGAAGGCCTTCAGCATCCTCCCGCTCGATGGCAGCCGCAGCGGCCGCATCCAGGGCACCGAGGCCGTCCCACAATCCATCGGCGTCGGTCCCGCCTCCGATCGGGTCCTCGTCACCATCCGGGACGATGCAGCCGCTGTCTACGCGGTGTACGTCGCGAGCATTCCCTCCCTCGAGGTCCAGCGCTTCGCGCTGGCCAGCCCCCCCACAGCGGCGGGGGTGGTGGCGGCCGCCGCTCGCGGCTACGTCTCCCAGGATCATCCCGAGGGCCGCATCACCTTCATTCCCTTCGACGGAAGCAGTCTGCGCACCATCACCGGCTTCGAGCTCGGCGCCCGCGTGGTGGACGGGGTGAGCCCATGACGATGACGACGATGACGACGACGACGACGACGATGCCGACGACGACCAAGGCTCCGGCGACCCCGAGGACCCCAGCGGACCCGACGGCGACCGCGGCGAGGCGGAGGCCAACCACCTCGCCGAGCGCGATGCCCAAGGAGCGGCTCGGGCGCGGCGTGGCCCTGCTGGCGCTCGGGGTCGGGCTCGGGATCGGCCTGCTGCTGAGCCTCCTCACCGGGTGCGGCGGCCGCGACGCACGCTGGTCCCTGCCCCTGCCGCAATCCTCGCCGACCTCGCAATCCGCGGCGGCGACGGGCGCGTTCGGTCTCACCGACGCCGTGGCGCTGATGGACGCGCCCGCCGAGCGGGTCCTGATGCTGACCGCGGACGTGGATCTGAACGGGTACGTGACGCCCGTGCCCATCGATCGCCAGGTACGCGCGACCCAGGTGGCCACGGATGGCTCGAAGCTGTTCGTGGTCACCGCCGGCGACAGCGGGCAGCGGCCGCCGGCCGGAGAGACCGCCGAGACGCCCGCCCTGTCGGTGCTCGCCGCCGGGCAGGCCACGCGCCGCTATCCGCTCTCCGAGCCCTTCACCGGTCTGGCGCTGGATCCGCGGGGCAGGTGGGCAGTGGTCTACGCCGATGCCGCCTCGTCCGCCTTCGTCAGCAACCCCAACGAGCTGTTGCTGGTGGATCTGTCGGCCGACGCCGCCGCTGGCGCCAACCCGCGCTCGCTGGCGCTGCGCAGCTTTGGAGGCCGTCCGCAGCGCTTCACCTTCACGGACGAGCTCGAGCTCCCGGGCGGCACGCGCCGCCTGCTGATCGTCGAGACCGAGCAGGATGTCGCCCTGGTGGATCTCGCGCACCTCGAGCTCCCGGAGATCACCATCCGGCTCACGAGCGCGCAGGATACCCAGCAGGTGCAGCCCACCGGGGTGAGCGTGACGGATGGAGATCCGGGGCCGGGCGACGCGCGGATCGCCATCCGGCTGGCGGGGAGCTCGTCGGTGGTGATCGCCACGCTCGTCGCGGGGACCACCCGAGACTTCCTCCCCGAGATCAACCTGACCGACCTCGGTGGCGTCGCCAGCGCGGCCGCGTTCGTGCGGACGGACAACGGCGTGCTGGCGCTGGCCGCCCTGATCCCGGCGCGGAACGCCGCCACCCTGGTCGACCCGGACACCGGGGTCACCATCGACGTGCCGCTGCCCGCGGCCTATCAGAACCTGTCATTGGTCACGACCAGCGCCAGCGTCTCGCCTGGGTCCACCGCGACGACGCCACCTGCGACGACGGCGGCCGCGGCCACCGCCGCCGATGTCGCGCTCCTGTGGTCCGCCTCCTCGGCGGGTGGCGTGGCCTTCTGGGAGCTCGGGCACACCGCCGGCCAGCCCTATCGCGCCGCCGAGACCATCGGCGTGACCTCGACCATCACCGACGTCATCGACGTGGGCGGGCTTCACCCCGAGCTCAAGCTCCTGCGCACGCCGCAGAGCGAGTTCTTCCTGTTGAACCTGGCCACGCGGGAGTCCTCGCCCTTCCAGACGCGCAGCGGGGGCGTCAGCCTGACCGTCTCCGAGTACGGAGATCGCGCCTGGGCCTACACCCCCGGGTCGACCGATCTCGCGTCGGTGGATCTCGGCACCCAGCACCCGGAGGCGATGCAGGTCGATCGCACCATCGGTGCTCTCTTCGACATCCTCGTCACGCACGCCGACGCCGTCGGCAACCCGGCGCCCCCCAGGAGCGCGGATCCACGCGCGCTCGTGGTGTGGAGCCCGGATGGAACCCAGGGCGTCACGATCTACGACGCGCGGGCCGCCGGGTCGGCGAGTGGCACGCCCGAACAGTCGCTCGACCGACGTCGCAACCTGTCCGCTTTGCTGCTGGAGGCTCTCGATGCGCCCGCCCCGTGACATCCTCGGTTCCGTGCTGCTGAGATCGTTTCCACTCCTGGCCCTGGTCGGATGGCATGCCCCGGCGTGGGCCTCGGGGCTGGTGCTGGAAGCTGCGCCCCCGCCTGCAAACGCGGGGGGCGCGGGAGACGCGGGGGGCGCGGGAGACGCGGGAAACGCGGGAAACGCGATGGAAGGGAGAGTGCCAGCCATCCGTGTCGACGCGCAACGGCCAGCCCCCAAGGACCCGCGGCGTGGACGGTTCGTGGTGACGGCGGGCGTGCGGACCGACGTGGTCACCTCGACCGGGCTCGATCCGTTCTCGGATTCCGACGCGCTGGCGCAGTCGTCGCTGGCCGCGCGCTACGTCGTCTCGCCGCGCCACGCGCCGGGTTTCGGGCTGGGCCTCGACTGGGATCACGGCTCGTTCTCCTCGACGGCACGGGGGTCGCGCACCCAGCTCGACACCGATCGTTTCTCGCTCACGCTCGAAGGGCGCCTCCCGCTCGCCAGCCACCTCTTCGGCGTGGCCCGGGTCGCGCCCGGGATTTTGCGGCGCTCGGCCAGGCTCAACGATTGGTCGCTGCCGAATCCGGCCTACTCGATGACGAGCGGATTCACCGCCGAGCAGACCAGATCCACCGCCTCGGTCGATGGAAGCCTCGGGCTCGATCTGCTCGTTGCCGAGGCTCGCCCGGGCCTGGTAGCGCCGATAGGGTTCTGGCTGACCGGCGATGCGGGTTACAGCTACTCGGCCGGCCGGAACCTGGTGCTGGCCTCCCAGGCGGGCGATCCATCCGCCGGCCGGACCGACGAGCCGATCCGGCTCGGCCAGCTCGCGCTGCGGGGATTCTTCTTCCGCTTCGCGGTCAGCGTCTCGTTCTGATCCAGTTCCCCGGGCCCCCGCAAGGGCGGGGCGAGAAGGGCGGGGCGATCAGAAGTGCGTGCGCAAGAGCGCCAATCGCAAGGTCGGCGCCGGATCCGCGGGAAGCTTGCGCAGCGCCGTCGCCTCGGATGCCCGGCTCTCCTCGGCGAGGATCTGCACCAGGCCAACCCCTGCACCGACCAGCACCCCACCAGCCGCCCAGTACGCGATGTTCTGCGCATGGTTGCGATCTCCGATGAAGTACACCGCACCGCCCACCAGCCCGCCTGCCACGGCTCCCATGAGAGCGCTCACCGCGATGGTGGTCATGTAGTTGTGGGGTTGCGAGACGTCGACGTGGACCACCTTGTTGCTACGGGGAGTCTCGACCACGGTGCTCGAAGTCGGCGGAGCGGGGGAATTCACGGTGGCGACGGCCGGAGCCGGCGCCGGTGCGCTCTGCTGTGGGGGCGTCGGCGCCACCACGACGTTGTCGGCCAGGAAGATGCTGTGCTTGGCGCACCCGCCGCTCTCCGAGCACACGCTGCGCTCGGCGCTCGGCCCTGGCGCGGGCACCGCGCGCATGGACAGAATGCCAGCGCGACCGGGCGACGCGTTCCCTTGACCCTCCATGGGCGTGGCCGCGCCGACCTTGCTCGCCGCCAGCGCGACCCGGCTCGACGTCCCGAGAGCGATCGTGGCGGCGCAGGTCATGGCGCAGACCAGGATCGGTGGCACCTTCGTGGATGATATAGACGCGGGCCTACTACGCCTACCTGGCTCGCGTCGGCCGAGAGAGCCGAGCATGATCGTCGATCCGGGCGTGGAGCTGGAGTTGGAGATGGCGATGGCGATGGGCATGGACATGGGCGGGCCTCCTTGGGCGCGTCATCGATGCACCTGGAATGCCAGCGTGAACGGGCGGGACGATGTGAAAGATGACGCGTTCCAAGGTCGCTCGTGCGTTCCCGGGGGGTGACGGAGACCCCTCGGCGTTACGGCCAAGCCTCCGGTTCGCGCAGCGGTGGCGGAGAGAAGATCCGTGGCCTTGAACCCGTGGCCCTGGATCCGTGGCCCTCGGATCAGGGAGGGCGGGGTGGCGCGAACCATGCAGCTCTCGAATCATCATTCGTCTGCGGGAGCCTGCGCCGCCGTGTCGTGGTGCCCCGCGCAGCCCCACAACTTCACTCGAGGAGAGAGTCATGCATCTCATCTGGTCACTCATCATCGGTCTTTTCGTGGGCGCCGTCGCGAAGCTCCTCATGCCGGGGCGCGATCCGGGCGGTTGGCTGGTCACGATGTTGATCGGGATCGCAGGGGCGGTCGTGGCTGGATTCATCGGGCGCTCCGCCGGCTTTTATCGTGCGGGCGACGTCGGGCCCGGCGTGATCGCATCGATCCTGGGTGCCATGCTGCTGCTTGGAATCTACCGGTTGGTCACCCGTCGGGCGGTTCGCTGACGTTGTGGGCGCCTTGCGGGTCGGGCCTGCATCACTAGGTTGGGGCCATGGGAAAAATTCTGACGGATTCCGAGAAGCGTGAACATCTCAAGGAGCTGATCAGCGACTTCAGCACCGCCATGCTGGTCACCCGGACGATGGACGGTGGGTTGCGGTCGCGGCCCTTGGCCATCGCCGACGACCGGGCAGGGGCGGGGCTGTCATTCGCCACTGCCATCGATTCGGCCAAGGTGAAGGAGCTCGAGGCCGATCGCCACGTCAATGTCGCCATGCAAGGGAAACAAAAGTTCGTGTCGGTGACGGGCGTGGCGCGCATCGAGCGCGATCGCGCGCTCATCGACCGGCTGTGGTCCGACGCCTGGAAGCCCTGGTTCCCGGGCGGCAAGGACGATCCCTCGCTGTGCATCCTCACCGTCGAGCCGAGCGAGGCGGCCTACTGGGACAACTCGGGCGGCGAGGGCGTGAAGTACCTGTTCGAGATGGCCAAGGCCTTCGTCACCGGCACCAATGCCAGACCGGGACCCGATGACGGTCATGCGGCGCACCTGAAGCTGTGAGGCATGAGGCCGGCGGGGCGTGGCCACCATCTCGGCGAAGCACCGAGACCGCACGGCTGTATTGCGCCCGTCTCCCAAGGGCCTAAGCTCGGCAGATGAGCGGGTTCGCGCCTTCGTCTCGGGCCGTGGCGCTGGCGCGCGTCGCGGCGGCGGCGGTAGCGGTGGTCTTGCTCCTGCCCGGGGTGGAAACGAGCGCCGAAGGTTTGCCGTCATCGCGTGGGCAGGCGTCTGCTCCGGTTCCCGCAGCCTCGCTCGCCGCCACCCTCGCCGCCGTGAAGGCCCAAGGGAAAGCCGGAGGGCGCGTGGTGCTGCTCAATGTCTGGGCCACCTGGTGTGAGCCCTGTCTCGCGGAGTTGCCCGAGCTGTTGCGTTTTTATCGAGAGAACCAGCCGCGCGGCGTGCGCCTGATCATGGTCTCGGCTGACGAGCCCGAGCGGCAGGCGGACGTCCGCCGGGTCCTGCGCGAGGCGGTCACGGCGGCCGGGCTCGGCACCGGGCTCGAGCCGCGGGTGTTCATCAAGGCGGAGGACGACACGGTCTTCGTCGACGGTCTGGACCGGCGCTGGAGCGGGGCCTTGCCGGCCACCTTTGCCTTCGACGCCGGGGGAGGCCACATACGTTCCTGGCTCGGGCCGGTCACCTCCTTGGAGCTCGAAGCCGACCTGGGCGCCAGACCGGGATTGACACCGCCCTCGACTGGGACAAATTCACCAGCTCCTCGAACGCTGACGCCGTCGCGGGGAGTGGCGCCGCAAACCGACAAGTAGGAGCTCGACATGAACATCACAGGTGCAGACGATCGGTGCGGATCGGGGTGCTGGGCGGCCGGCGGCCAACGCCGCCGCCCCTCGGCGGCGTTGGCCCTCGTCGGGGTGACCCTCGGGCTTGGTGGGTTCTTCGGGCTCGCGCCGGCTCCCATGGTCCACGCGCAAGGCGGCGCCGGAGCCGGGGCCGCGCTGGCTCTCGGAGCGAAGGTGCCGGCCTCCGTGGCCAACGTCAAGATGAAGAGCGTCGATGGCAAGACACTGTCGATCGCCGAGGCCGCCGGCAAGGCCGGGACGCTGGTGGTGTTCACCTGCAACCACTGCCCCTTCGCCAAGGGATGGGAGCAGCGGATCGCACAGCTCGGCAACGGCTATTCGAAGCGCGGCGTGGGCGTCGTGCTGGTCAACGCCAACGATCCCGCCGCGTACGACGAGGATGGCTACGTCGAGATGCAGGCCCGGGCGCGGAAGCTCGCGCTCGAGATCCCCTACGTCGTGGATGCCACCTCCGAGGTTGCCCGAGCCTTCGGGGCGAGCGTGACCCCCGAGGCTTTCCTCTTCGACAAGTCGGGAAAGCTCGTCTACCACGGCGCGGTCGACGACAACCACAAGGAGCCCGCCAAGGTTCAGAAGCGCTTCCTCCAGGATGCGCTCGAGGCCGTCGTGTCCGGCAAGGGCCCGCCGACCACCGAGAGCAAGAGTATCGGCTGCGGCATCAAGTTCCGGAAGACGTGAGCGGACGCTTGCCGCCGGGCACCGGGCAGGCGGGGCGGCCGGGCTCGGGCCACACGCCGCGGTGGTTCGGGCGGCGGCGCGTGTCGTGGTTCGGCTGGCTCGCGGTGTTGCTGGGCGGGTCCGCTCCGCTGCTGCCTGCCGCGAACGGGCGCGCCCGGACCCGTGAGCCCCCGGCGGGCCACGTCGCCCTCAGGTCGGCGCCGCCACAGACGGTGGAGCTGACGCTCCCCTTCGCGGGGATCTGGGGTGTGCTCCAGGGCATGAACAGCGAGGACACCCACGTCGGGTACGCGTCGTACGCCCTCGACTTCGTCCCGGCGGAGCGCCTCGGCGGGCGGCCCGTGGTGAGGCGGCGGCTCGAGGACTATCCCTGCTTCGGTCGCGACATCCTGGCGGCCGCGCCCGGGCGTGTGGTGTGGGCCGAGGATGGCGCGGAGGATGACCTGGAGGATGCAGCAGCCGAGGAGCATGCATCAACCGAGGACGGAACCCGGCGGAGGGTCGTGAAGCGAGCTCCCGGCTCTGGCCGGGCCGCGGGCGCCCTCGGTGGCGCTGGGCCCGACCCGGGGACGCGGGGCAAGTCGGCGCGGGAACTCCGCGCCAGGCGCGACCCAGGCAACTTCGTGATCGTGGAGCACGCCCCGACGGAGCTCACCGAGTACCGGCACCTGCAACGGGGCTCGGTGGCGGTCACGGTTGGAATACAGGTCCGCCGCGGACAGGTGCTCGGGCGGTGCGGGAGCTCGGGCAACGCCGGCACCCCGCATCTGCACCTCGGCTTTCTCGGCTCGGTCGACCCGATCGCCACACGCCCCATGCGGCTGTCGCGGTACGAGGTCCTGCGGAAAGATGGGGCCTGGACGCCGGGAGACGGTCTCCCGGCCGCCGGGGTCATCCTGCGCGCGACCACGCCGGTCGCTGAGCCGGCGGCGGCGCCGCCCTCCCGATGACCGGGCAACGCCCGCGCGGTCCCCCGGCGCGTGGACACCCGCTGGCCAGCCAACGCGCCCGCCCCGCCCCGGTGGTCCCGGGCGCCCGGCCTGGGGCGCTCAGGCGCGGGCGGGGGGAGCGCTGCGCGCGCGACCGGGGGTGGATACCCGCCGCGGGGGACGCACGAGGGCCACCGACAGCACGTCGCGCATGGTCTTGGCCGGGACGATGGTCAGCTTTTCGCGAACATGCTCGGGGATCTCGGACAGCTCGGGCATGTTGGCCGCCGGCACGATGACGGTGCGGATGCCGGCGCGCGAGGCGGCGAGCAGCTTCTCCTTGAGTCCGCCGATCGGCAGGACCCGGCCGCGCAGCGTGATCTCCCCGGTCATGGCCACGTCGTGACGCACGGGGATCCCGGAGACCAGCGAGACGAGCGCGCACGCCATGGTCACCCCCGCCGACGGGCCGTCCTTGGGGACGGCGCCCGAAGGGACGTGGATGTGGATCTCCCGGCTGGCATAGAACTCGCTGCCGAGACCGAGCTCGAGCGCCTGGGCGCGCGCGAACGACAGCGCCGCCTGCGCGGATTCCTTCATCACGTCGCCGAGCTGTCCGGTCAAGATGAGCGAGCCCTTGCCGGCCATGGTCGTGGCCTCCACGTGCAGGACCTCGCCACCATACGGGGTCCACGCCAGACCCTGCACGGTGCCCACCTCGTTGACACCGCTGCGCTCCTCCAGCAGGTAACGGGGGGGCCCGAGGTACTTGACCACGTCGTCGGTGTTGAGGCTGGCCGCCCGGCGCCCGCTGCTTCGTCCCCCGGTCGCGGAGGAGCCGCTGCCGCCCCCGCTGCCGCTTGCCGCGTGGCCGCTCGGCTGTGCCCCGGCGGCGCTGCTGGCAGCGGCGCCGCGGCCCGACTTGTCCTCGCGCGGGCGGTCCTCCTGCACCACCCGCCGCGCCACCTTGCGCGCGAGCTGCGCCACCAGCCGCTCGAGCTCGCGCAGTCCCGCCTCGCGCGTGTACTCCGCGATGATCTTGCGCAACACCGGACGGCCGAGCGACAGATCGCGCGCGCTGAGACCGGCCTCGGCGATCTGGCGTGGAACCAGGAAGCGCTCCGAGATGGCGAGCTTCTCCTCCTCGCTGTAGCCCGACAGGCGCAAAGTCTCCATGCGATCCCGCAGGGGAGGCGAGATCGACTCCGCCAGGTTGGCGGTGGCGATGAAAACCACCCGCGACAGATCGAAGGGCACCGCCAGGTAGTGGTCACGGAAGGTGTGGTTCTGCTCGGGATCGAGGACCTCGAGGAGTGCGGCCGAAGGATCGCCGCGCACGTCCGAGCCCATCTTGTCGACCTCGTCCATCAACATGACGGGGTTGTTGGTCCCGGCCTGCTTCAGGCCCTGGATGATACGACCGGGCAGCGCGCCCACGTAGGTGCGACGATGCCCCCGGATCTCCGCCTCGTCGCGCACGCCGCCGAGCGAGATGCGAATGAACTTCCGCCCGAGCGCGCGCGCGATCGATCGTCCGAGGGAGGTCTTGCCCACCCCGGGCGGGCCGAGGAAACACAGGATGGGGCCGTGCACCCCCCCGCGCAGCTTGCGCACCGCCAGGTAGTCGAGGATGCGATCCTTGACGTGCTCGAGATCGTAGTGGTCCTCGTCGAGGATCTTCTGGGCCAGGGCCAGATCGATCGACTCGGGGCTGGAGACCATCCACGGCAGGTCCACCAGCCAGTCGATGTAGGTCCGCACCACCGAGGCCTCGGCGCTCTCGACGTGCATCTGGTCGAGCCTTCGGATCTGCTTGTCCGCCTCGGCCTTCACCTCGGCTGGCATGCCGGCGCGGTCGACCTTGGCGCGCAGCTCGTTCATCTCCTCGCCGTGCACGTCCCCGTCGCCGAGCTCGTTGCGAATCTGCCGCAGCTGCTCGCGCAGGTAGTAGTCGCGCTGGGTCTTCGACATCTCCTCCTTGGCGCGGCTCTGGATGTGGGACTGGATCTCGAGCTGGCCGATCTCCTTGCCGAGGGCCTCGTTGACGCGCTTGAGGCGCTCGAGCGGCGGATCGGTCTCGAGCAGCGCCTGGGCGTCCGGGACCTTCATGGTGAGGTTGGCGGCGATCAGATCGGCCATCCGCCCGGGCTCGTCGACGCTCTGAACCATCATCGCGAGCTCGGGTTGCAGCGACTTGCCGAGGCTCGACAGCTTGTCCACGTTCTGCCGGACCAGTCGCAGCATCGGCTCCGCGGCGGCGGTGCTCTTCTCGGGCAGGGCAGGGTCCTTCAGGCGCTCGACCCGCACCTTGATGTAGGGCTTCTCGGCCAGCACCCGGGTGAAGCGGGCGCGACACAGCCCCTGCACCAGCACCTTGAGGCCCCCCTCGGAGAGCTTGCGCATGCGCATGATCATGCCGACCGTCCCCACGCGGTAGAGCGCCTGTGGCTCGGGATCGTCGTCCCCGGCGTTCTTCTGCGCCACCAGGAAGCAGAGGCGCTCCTCCGCGTCGAGCGCCGCACCCACCGCCTCCATGGAAAGGGGACGCGAGACGCGCAGTGGAACGATCATGTATGGGAACACCACCAGGTCACGGACCGGCAAGAGCGGGAGGAACTCCGGTATCTCGATGTCCGGGGACCGTTGCACGGAGGAGGTCGGATCGTCGGTCACCGCGACACCCTAACAGAAAATCAAGCGAGGATGACATTCGCTTCGAGTCGATTCGTGCACGAATTCAAGGTGTTCCGCACTCCCACACCTCTTGTGCCTGGGGGGATTGACCCTCCTTTCCCTTCATGCATACCCTCCATGCGTGCCCTTCATGTATGCCTCCACGCCGCCCTCGCGTGGGAGGTCGACCAGCACCTTTGCCGCGGTGAGAGTGGCGTTGAGGTCCGGGCGCGCGACCATCAAGGTTCGAGGCGCGTGACCCCCGAGCGCCCGAGCGCCCACAGGCGTCCGAACTGGTCACTGGTCAGGCTCACCACCTCTGGGTCGAGCAGGCGTCCGTCGCGCTGCCAGGCCGTCGCGCGTGGGTCCACCGCTGGTGATGCCGGGGCCGCGGCGACGGCCGGGTTCGCGTTGGTGGCACTGGCCATCGACCAGAGGCCCCCCGGGGTTCCGATCCATAGCCGCGCGCCGACCTCGGCCAGGCCGCGCGCCGCGAGCCCCTCGCCGTCGGGGCCGGTGGGCCAGCGCGGAAGCGGGCGCCAGTCTCTTCCGTCGAACTGGCTCGGCCCGGCCGAGGTGGCCGCGCAAACGGCGCCATCCTTGCGCACCAGCAGATCGTCACAGCGCTCGCTCGGAAGCCCGGTGTCTTCGCCCCAGCGATCGAGGGTGCCCTCTCGAAACCGGAAGATCCCGTGCGCCGTACAGAACCACATCGACTGCGGCGTGTCCGCGGTGCGCGCCTGAAAGGCCAGCGCGCGCACGTCGCCGTCAACCGGGATCACGTCGGGGGGCGCCTTTTCTTTCGGGGCGTAGGCGCGGTGGTGCACCACCCGGAGGCTCGGGAACTGGATCTCGAGGACCCCCCGAGGAACCTCATCGACGCCGAAGTCGAAGGCGACGCCCTGGGCTCGGGGCGAGGCGCTCGGAGAGGGCGGGTGGGCTCGGCGCTCGCGAATGGCCACCCACAGATCGCCCCGGGGGGACACCGCCGCGGTGGTGGCGATGACGGCTCCAGCCACCGGGGCCGCCACCTGCGCCACGGGCTCGAAGCGTCCGCCATCCGACGAGAGACGGCCGATACGCAGGAGCTGGCCCGGATCGCCCGCGATCGACAACATCGAGCCGTCGGGCGCCCGGGCCAGGGCCATGAGGCGTCCCCCGAGGGTGGTGACCGGCAGCGATTCGAGGCGGCGGTCGGGCTCGCCGAGCTCCCAGCCGCGCGCCGTGCCGGTCGCGATGAAGCAACGCTGGGGGGTCGCGCAGGCCAGGGACAGGTGCGCGGCCTCGTGTCCAACCTCGCCGGAGGGGAGGATGGTCGTGGCGCCGGTGGCCGTGATCCGTGCGGTCCCGGCGTTGCGGGTCCCCACGAACAGGGCGGCGTCCTCCGGCGCGCCCGAGGTCACCACCGTCACCGCCTCCAGGCGCACGCGGCCGATTGGTCGGGCGACGACGCGGGGGCCTTCCAGCGTTCGATGGGTCGGTACGAAGCGGACGGAGCCAGGCGCGACCGCTTCGCCGCGCGTGGCGAGTTCCAGGCGGAAGCGGATCGGCGCGGCGTCGGGGCCCGCGATCAGGTTCCCGAGGGAGGCGCACGGGGACGGGGCGGAGCCGGCCGACGCTGCGACGACGCCCTGGTCAGAGGCGAGGCCGGGGGGGCAGCCGGCGATCACCGCCTGAACCGGCAGCTCCCGGGACTGGGGAGCCATCAACACCGCGCCCCCGGCGCCGAGCAAAAGGAGGCGCGTCCCACCCGAGCGAGAGTGTCCGACCGCGAGCGCCGTGCCGTTCGGCAGCCGGGTGATCCCGACCGGACTCACGAAATCGAGGTGGTCCGCGGCCTCGGGGCCGAGCGCGGTGAGCACCGTCGGCGTGGCGGCGGGCGCGGCGACGGTCGGGGTGGTGGCCTTCGCCATCTGGCTGGCGTGTTGCCCGACGGCCCCCGCCGGGTCTAGGCGAAGGAGGCCGCGCCGCCGCAGGCCAACCCAGAGCGTCCGCCCGTCGACGTCGGCATCGAGGGAGGTGACGACGTCGTCGCTGGTCACGGGGATCGGCGTGGAGATCCCCGCCGCGAAGTGCAGCAGACCGGCGTCGGTGCCGAGCCAGGCGTCGTGGCGGTCGGCGGTGGAGGAGATCGGGAGAATGTGGGTGATCCCCCGAGCGAGGCCGAGCTGGCGATAGTGCGGAAGGGAGGCGGCGCCGCCGCCGGCCCCAGATTCCACCACACCGACGCCCGAAGATGAGGCCAGCCACAAGGTGTGGTCTCCGTCGGTGGCGAGGGCCGTCACGTCGGGCGCGTCGAGCCCGGCCTCCCGCCCCAGCCAGTCGGCGGAGGTGGGGGTGCCGACGTCCACCCGTCGCAGCCCGCGCGCGCTGCCGACCCACAGGAACCTCCCGTCGAAGGCCAGGGCCGAGACGGGCGCCACGTCGGCGAGCAAAGCCGAAGGTGCGTCGGCACTGCCGGGGGCCGCAGCGGTCGACAGCGAGGCGCCGCCGGCGTTGGCCGAGGTGGCTGCCGCCGAAGCTGGGACCGCCGAGCTCTCGCCGGCGTACGACGCCTCGCTCTCGATTGACGGGCTCGGGCGGCAGGCCACGAGCGGCGGTCCGAGGAGCGCGGTCGTGACCGCGACGCTGCTCAGGAGATGGGCCGGCAGGCGCCGGGGGGAAGAGCCAGTCTGCTCCATCATGATGGTGGGAAATTATGGCACCGTCGCGCGGTCCGGTGGGAGGTCTCGTCTCTGTCGGGCTCGGCCCGAACGCACGGGACCTGCGACGAGGTGTTGACCTGACCGGACACCACTGCTAGGAACGGGGCCGCCGGAAACGGCGGGGGGCTGTAGCTCAGCTGGGAGAGCGCCTCAATGGCATTGAGGAGGCCGACGGTTCGATCCCGTTCAGCTCCACGAAATCGTTAGGGATTATTTTCTAGAAAGGCCGTTTGAAACGATTGGCGGTCCAAACGTTTCAAACGAATCAGAGTGAGGAGGCGACTCCGCCTCCATCGAGCACGGTCAGCACCTTTCGCTGGCGGGCCCCGGTGATGGCCTCGGGCTTTGCGTAGTGGGCGACCGTCGTCGAGAACGACTCGTGGCCCAGAGACGAGGCCACGACGTGCGCGGAAGCGCCGTGCTCAAGCGCGAGGGTCGAGTGCAGCCCCCTCATCCCGTGCGCGGTCACCTGGGGCACCTTGGCTTCGATGCAGATCCGCTTCACCCACTTCCTCACCCAGTCGCGCCAGTGATCGCCAAAGAGCTTCTGCTGTGGCGTCTTCCCCTCCGCGAGGCCCTTCAGGTACGGCTGCAACGCCGCCGGCACTTGTAGGGTCCGTTTTCCCGCCTCGGTCTTCGCGTCGGGGATCCAGAGCAGCCTCCCGCCATCGTCGAGATCTCTGACGATCCGCGTCGTGATTTCCGATGCCCGCATTCCCATCAGCAAGGAGACGAGAGCGGCGACCGCCCCTGGCTCGCCTTGCCTCGCCATCTCCGTCGCCTTCCCCACCCACTTGCGCGCTTCATCGATTCGGAGCTGGGGCTTTCCGTGTTTCCTCTTGCCGACCCCCTGCACTTCCTCCAGCGGACTTCGCGACACCCACCTCCGCGGCTTCGCACAACACCATCGCAGGAACGTCTTCGCCGCTGCGAGGATGGTCCGGTGGCTGTCGACCGAGAACACCTTGTTGGTCCTGGTGCTCCGCTTCCGCAGCTCCTCGTAGTAACTCCCGCAGATTCTCGGCGTGAGATCGCCGAGCATCATGTTCCTGTCCGAGAAGAAAGTCTCCAACCTGTAGATGGTGTTCGCCACCGACACCGCCTTGTTTTGCTTGTCCGTTGAGAGGTAGTCCTCGTATGCGTCCAGCGCTTCCTGCATCGTCTTCTGTCCCTGCTTCGCGAATTCCTTCCTCACCGCGCGGATGACTTCTTCGGCCTCTTCCTTTGTCGGATAGAACCGACTATTTCTCTCGCCTCCCGCTCCGACCACGACAACTCGCCACTGTCTTCCGATGGGATAGGGCCCGAGGACCCGCTCCCCTCTACCTCGCTGCGCCATGTTTCCTTCTCCTTTCCTGGGCGCGGCGAAACGTCAGCGCCGGAAACGCTATCACGGGCGGGCAGAAGTCGAGCCAGTTCCTGCGCCAGAAGAGGCGCAAGGAGTCGCGCGAAGCGGCCGAGATCACGGACCCCGGAAGGGGGCCCGGCTCGTTCGGCCGCCAGGGCTGGCGGCGGCGGCGGCCGGACTACCGGCGCACCGCGGGCGCTCATGATGACGTCCTCACGTCCTCCAAGTCGGCTCCCTGACGGTCGCGGTTTCCTGATCGTCCCGGCGGTAGGGATAGGAATCGTTCTTGACGATCGCTGCGGCCAGCCTGGCAAGCGCCCCGACCCACTGAAATGGAACGCATTCTTGTCGCCCGTTCTCGCAACGAGACGGCGAAGTGGTTACTCACGAGGAGGCGCCTCCCCAAAGTTCTGAGCCCGGGAGCGTCGACCCCTGCGGTATCCCTCGGAGGGCTGCCGAATGTGGCGACAGGCGGCTCACCGTCCGAGACCCAGGCCGCGCCGGAAAGGCAAGTCGAGGCCGA
>CAZIOH010000101.1:0-9341 GCA_964540815.1 uncultured Myxococcales bacterium
CCCGGTTGGCGTTGTTCTGGAAGGTGCTCTTCTGCTTCAACCTGGCTGGCGGCGTCCTCGGTCTCGCCGGGGGCGGCATGGTGAAGCCGGGCCCCGACACCGTCATCACGTTCGGGGCGATCGCGCTGGCGGGCTCCTTGTGGTGGCTGTGCCGGCGGGGGAAGCGGTCGATCCGGTTCTGCCGGATAGTGGATGCCGGTGGCCCGCTCGTCGTCGCGATCGTGGGGACCTTCTTGACGCGATACATCCTCGTGGGGTTCGTCCGCGAACACGCGGTGGTGACGGCAGAAGGGTCGCTCATGGCCGATGGCTACGTGGTCATGATCGATCTGTTCCCCGCGGCGATGTTCCTCGCGATCCGTGCTGCCCTGATCCCGTCGTCGCCTCGTCGGACCGTCATCATCACGGCGCTGGTCGGGGTCCCGAAGATCCTGCTCTCCAGCGCCCTGGTGCCAGCCGTCGGTGGAGGACTCGCCTGGCGTGGGGCCAATTCGGGCGTCTTTCCGTGGCTGCCGACGACCTCGATCATGGAGTGGACCATCGCCACCATCACGTGCACCGTCATCTCGCGGGTCATCTACGGCCTCCGGGCCGAGGTCCGCGAGGCGCGCCGGTTCGGGCAGTACGTGCTCGAGCGGAAGATCGGGGAAGGTGCGATGGGTGTGGTCTATCGCGCCACCCACGCGATGCTCCGTCGGCCGGCGGCGATCAAGCTGCTGCTCAAGGATCGCGCGAGCGAGGCGGAGCTGGTGCGCTTCGAGCGCGAAGTTCAGCTCACGAGCCGCCTCGTCCACCCGAACACGATCTCGATCTTCGACTACGGGCGAACGGCCGAGGGCGTCTTCTATTACGTGATGGAGTATCTCGATGGCCTGGATCTCCAGAGCCTGGTCGATCGATACGGGCCCGTCGCCCCGGCGCGCGCGATCCACATTCTCGCGCAGATCAGCGGCGCCCTCGCCGAGGCCCATGCGCTCGGTCTCATTCACCGCGACATCAAGCCCGCCAACATCGTCCTCACCGAGCGACCCGACGAGCCCGACGTCGTCAAGGTGGTCGACTTCGGTCTGGTCAAGAGCTTCGGTGGGAACCTGGCCGCGTCGGCCGCCGGCGACGCCATCGTCGGGACGCCGCTGTACATGGCACCGGAGGCCATCTCGCGGCCCGACACCGTCGACGCGCGCTCCGATCTCTACGCGGTGGGCGCGGTCGCCTACTTCTTGCTCACCGGACGGCAGGTGTTCGAGGCCGCAACCGTGCTCGAGGTGTGCAGCAAGCACCTGCTCGAGGCGCCGGTGCCCCCGTCGCAGCGGCTGGGGAAGGCCCTCCCCGCCGACCTCGAGGCCATCGTGCTCGGTTGCCTCGCCAAGGATCGCGACGCCCGTCCCGCGTCGGCCGCGGCCCTGCGAGCCGCCCTCCTCGCCTGCGCGGACGCCGCGCACATCGACCTGCCGGCGGCTCGGGCGTGGTGGCAAGCCCACCGCGCCTCCCAGAACATCGACCCGAGCGCCGTCGACCCCGTCGACGATCCCGGCTCGCGACCCGCGACGATGGCGATCGATCTGGGCGGCCGAAATGGCGTGGCGCTGGACGGCGTCGGCTGACGGAGCGAGCCCACCTCTCAGAAGCTGCCGAAGATCAGGCTGGTGCGCACGACCAGGCTGCTCATGTCCCGGCTGGAGGGTCCTTCACCGCTGCCGGCCACCGCGAACCGGTAACCGACCCCGCTGGCGAAGCGCACGTGCTTGGCGACGTTGAGCTCGAGGTTCGCGGCTGGCTCGAAGACCAGGAAATTCTTGGTGGAGCACGAGTCGGGGCCGCCGGTCCCGGCCGCGCACCAGCGGCCATCTCCGATGGTCGACTCCAGCGTTCCATGGAACAGCTGGTCCGAATGCCAGATGTACTGCAGCAGGAGGCCACCGTAGCTCCCGAGGTTTCGAACCTCGTGGTCGTTCAGGGTCGTGGCGGAGCTGGCCAGGCCCTGGGCGGCCAACCCCACCGCAAGACCCTTGTTCAAGTAGATGCCGCCACGCAATCCCGGGGTGTAGTTCAAGCGCCCATCGAATCCCGTGGTGCCAAACGTCGGCGCCAGGAACCAACCGCTGATCTTCGTCCCACCGGTCGCGACCCCGGCCGTCAGAGTCTCCGGCTCGGCGGGAGGCGGGCTCTGCGCCAGCGCCGTCGCGCTGGTCAGGAGGGAGAGGATGGTGGCGCTGACGGTTGCAAGCTTCATGGTGGACTCCAAGGTGGTGGGTGGATCGACGGATGGGTGGATGGTTCGTGAAACGGCTGTTCAACCGTCTCAGCACTTCGCATGCCACCGAATCCGAGCCCAGGAGGCCCAGCGTCGCGGGGCTTCCGGGAGATCGCCCGGGACAGCCGTCCGGCTCCGGCGGACACCTGTCGGTCGCCTGTCCGCGCACGCCGGCGCGCCGTGTCGCCGAGCACCGGAGGCGGTCGGTGGCGGCATCACGCCGATGCGAACAACGGATCCACGCAGCTCAGGACATCGAAGACGGCTTCTTCACCCCCGGCAAGCCGCCTTTCATGACGAGCTCGGACCCGGGTCCTGGTGGTCCCGCTGAAATTGGTACCCAACCGGGCCGGTGGTGACACGAGGACCGCGTCATCGACGGCACCATCGAGGGGAGCGATCGCGAAGCTATGTGGCGCTGCTCGGCGATCCGCCGGTGGCCACCCCAGCGCGTGAGAGCCTCCAGAACTCGCGCTGACGGCATGGACCTTCAGCGCCTCGTCGATCAGACCGACCCGGTGGCTCCGCCCGCACCGGCCCGAGCGCGATGCCCTGCGCACGCCCCGCTGACCCGATGCCCCCGAGAGGCGTCCATTCCTGGCGTTCGAGCGCGCGGACGTGTAGCTCTATGCCATGAGCGCCACCAACACCCCCATCCGAGCGGACCAGGCGTTTCGCGAACGTGTCGGCGAGGCGTGGGTCCTCCTGCAGGAACAGACGGACACCCAGCTCGACCCGTTCGGCCAGGCGGCGATCGCGAAGCTCGAGCTGACGCCGGGCGCCCGGGTGCTCGACGTTGGTTGCGGGTGCGGCCAGACCTTGCTCGAACTGGCCGAGCTCGTCGGTG
Organism: uncultured Myxococcales bacterium; assembly: GCA_964540815.1. Lineage (GTDB taxonomy): Bacteria > Myxococcota_A > Polyangia > Fen-1088 > Fen-1088 > CAZIOH01. The sequence goes on from CAZIOH010000101.1 coordinate 3,102, forward strand.
CCGGTGGGCACGTCATGGGTGTCGACGTCTCGGAGCCGATGCTCGCGCGTGCTGGCGAGCGCGCCGCCGGTCAGCCGAGCATCGAGCTCTGCTCCGCCAACGCCCAGACCTACCCCTTTCCAGCGGCCGACTTCGACGCGCTCTTCTCGCGCTTCGGCGTCATGTTCTTCGAGGACTCGCGCGCGGCCTTCGCGAACCTGCGGCGGGCGCTCCGTCCGGGCGGGCGCCTGGCGTTCGTGTGCTGGCAAGCCCTCGCCAAGAATCCGTGGGCCGAGCTTCCGTTGCGCGCCGTCATGCAGGTGCTGGGCTCGACCGCGCTGCCGGAGCTCTTCCGGCCTGGACGTCCCGGGCCCTTCCACTTCGCCGATCCGGATCACGTCCGCGCGATCTTGTCCGGCGCCGGCTTCGCCGAGATCGAGATCGAGCGCTTCGAGAGACCGCTGCAGGTCGGGGGTGCCCTGACGCTCGAGGAGGGGCTCGCCTACTGCCTCCAGATGGGTCCCGCCGCACGCGCCATGACGGATGCGCCCGCGGAGCTGCGTCCCGCGCTCGAGGCGGCCATCGCGGGCACACTCGCGCCTTTCGTCGGTGACCGCGGCATATGGATGGACGCGGCGGCCTTCATCGTCACCGCACGCGTTTGACACGCGATGGAGGCCAAGTGAAGGTCACGGGAGTGGGACGACGATGAAGACCAGAACCTCGAAGCACCGCGCGCGCACCCTCAGAGGTGTGAGGAGATGTCATGGCGAGAGTTGGTATCAGGGCCGCGTTCACGTCCGTCCTCGCCTTCGTCGGGTCGTGCGGTTCGAAAGCCATCGACCAGGTTACCCCGGAGACGTGCGTGAAGCCGGCGGATCCTGGGTGCCGCATCGCCGTCCACGAGAATTCATTCGTGCGATGGGCGGGACCCGGTACGGACAAGACCGCCGGCGGAGCTTCCACGGCGGTCGTGAGGCATGAGCCCGGACGGTTCTGCATGTCGGGCACGGTCGATCCAGGTGCAAGCGGCTTGGGCTGGGGCGCGCTCCTCGCCCTCGGGCTGGATGAAGTGGACGAATCCAACAAGGTGGTCCTGTCGTTCGACGCTTCAGCGCTTGGGGTGGAGCAAATTCGGTTCAACGTGGAGACCCCTCCGTCCTCAGGAGCTCTTGTCGAGGTAACTCAAATTCAGAGTGCCGGATGCACGCAGATTCCAGACTGCGTCACGACGTTTGGTCGCACCGGCCTCGTTGCCACCCCGGGGATCTTCACCGTGCCCTTGACCGACTTCAACCTGCCCGATGACTCCCACCCCAACGCCACCCTTGACCGAGCTCTGATGACCGGGGTGCACTTCCACGTCCCGACCTCGCCGGGTATGGCGGTCGGCTACGCCTTCTGTGTCACCAGTCTCGCGTTCCTCGACGGCAGTGGCCACGAGATCACGCCGTGACGGCGGCCGGAACCCTGCCGCGGGTGACGACGCCGTTGGTGATGATGTTGCCGTCAGAGAGAATGACGCCCTCCAGGCTTGGAAGGCGCGACCAATGCTCGAATTGCGCTCGCAGCGCGGCCTCGTCCTCGACATGCGGATTCGAATGACGGGCGGGACACGAAGCTCGTCACCCATCGTGTTGAACAGCCAACCGCCGATACCGGTCGGTTCGCTGCCACCGATTCCTGACAAGCTCGCTCCAGCCGACCGAGACAATCCGTACGCGGCTATTCCGTCAACCAGCTCTTTGCGTTCCTCGCCGGCGCGCTGCGATCGACCGCCCTCGACCTCGTGGCCTTCGTGAAGGCCGAACTGGCCGCCAGCCACGATTCGAAGTCGCCGCTGGCGAAGGCGATGACGCTGACCCAGCGGCCCGACCGTAACCTCGCAGCCGACCCCGCGGCCGGTCAGGTCGGCCTCGCCTGGCTCATCACGCCCGGTGACCTGAGCGCGGTTGCCTCGCAGACCAGACGTCCGCGCTGGCGTCGGTGATGCGCACTGCCGGAAACGCTCGTGTCGGGCCAGGCACGCGAACTCCACCAAAGATCAGCCGACGCCCGAGCCATGCCTTGTCCGTGGTTTACACCATCGCGAGCCTATGTCTAGGCGGCTGCGATGGGTGCGGCGGTGGGCCCCGAGGCAATACGCCGATGTGTGGGACCTGCGTCATGACCATCGACTGCACCGCGGGACTGACTTGCCTCAACGGTGCCTGCGAAAACGCTCCACCTTCCTGCCATGTCAGGATCGGGCTCTGAGGCCGTGGCTGGCAGCAGGGCGGTCAGCCGCGCAACCCGGACGTGGTGTTCTGGATCTGGAGGAGCGCGGTGCGCACGGTGGACACCACTGTCACAGCGAACGCGGTGTCGCTCACGCCGGACGCGGATCGGTCGAAGAACCACTTGAACCCCGGGACGGGGGCCGATCCCCCTTCCGGCCGGTCCCACCCACATCTTCTTTCGGCACACCTCTCGTTGGCCCCCCTCCCCTACGTGCTGAGCGCGATCGAATTCGCCGCGGAATCCGACTGCATCGCAACCCTTTCCGAGCGCCTGGCTCGGCGGCTCTCGGCGCGCTACGCGCTGCAAGTCCTCGCGCCACCGCTGGCGCTCCCACCGTGCGCGGGCTCGCAGGTCTGGCATCCTCGCCTCGACGCGGATCCTGCGCACGCGTGGCTCCGCAGGCTCGTCGCGAACATCGCGGCGTCCAACCGAGAGCTATTCGGTCCGGGCCGGAGGGCGCACCACGTGCACCGCTCGGCGCCGGCCGCTGCTCGGCCGTGAGGTGCCGCCGCCCACGGCCCCGGGGCCAAGCCTCCCGAGCTGCGGTGTCCGCGAACCCATTTTCCTCCGGCTGGCTCGAAGTCCGTGAACGTCAACTCGTTGGTGCTCGACGTGCGAGAGCCCGGTGCGTGTGAGGCGGGGATGCTTCCGGAGTCCCTCGACATCCCCCTCGACCAGCTGCGCGGGCGCCTCGCCGAGCTGCCCCGGGACCGGATGATCGTCGTCGACTGTGCCGACGGTCAGCGCGGCCATCCCGCGGTCCGCATGTTTCGCCAGCACGGCTTCGGCGCCCGCAACGTCTCTGGCGGATGGCGGACCCTCTCGGCATCCTACCCGGCTCGAGGGCCCGCCGCGGGCCCTGACTCCAGAGCTAGGCGGCGGCCGCCGGAGCAGCCGGAGTGACCGCAGTGAGCAAGGCGTTCTCCGCCTTCCGCCGCTCGATGAGGAGCGTGCGCAGCTCCTCGGCGACGGCCGGATTGTCGTGGAGCCAGCGGCAGGCGTTGTCCCGTCCCTGCCCGAGCCGCTCGCCCTTGTAGGCATAGTGCGCGCCGGATTTTTCGATGACCGCCGCCTCGGTGGCCAGGTCCACGAGCTCGGCCGCCCAGTTGACCCCCGCCCCGTAGGTGATCTCGAACTCGGCCTCCCGAAACGGCGGAGCGAGCTTGTTCTTGACCACCTTCACGCGCGTCTTGGTCCCCACCACCAGGTCCCCGTTCTTGACCTGGCCGGTCTTGCGGATGTCCAGTCGAACCGAGGCGTAGAACTTGAGCGCATTGCCTCCGGTGGTGGTCTCGGGGTTGCCATAGACGACGCCGATCTTCTGGCGGAGCTGGTTGATGAAGATCACGCAGGTGTTGTTGCGGGCCGTCGCCGCCGTCAGCTTGCGCAGCGCCTGGCTCATCAGCCGCGCCTGCAGGCCCATGTGCGCGTCCCCCATCTCGCCCTCGATCTCGGCCCGCGGCACCAGCGCCGCCACCGAGTCCACCACGATGAGATCGATCGCGCCGGTCCCCACCAGCTTGTCGGCGATCTCGAGCGCCTGCTCCCCGCAGTCCGGTTGGGACACCAGCAGATCGTCGACCCGCACGCCGAGCTTTCGGGCATAGCCGATGTCGAGCGCATGCTCGGCATCGATGAAGGCACACACCCCACCGGCCCGTTGCGCCTGCGCGATGGCCTGAAGTGTGAGGGTGGTCTTCCCGGAGGACTCAGGACCGTAGATCTCCACCACCCGACCGCGCGGCAATCCCCCCACACCGAGCGCGAGGTCGAGTCCCACCGAGCCGGTCGGGATGATCCCCACCGCCGCGATCTCGCCTCCCGACATGGACATGATGGCACCCTTGCCGAATTGCTTCTCGATGGCCGCGATCGCGGCCGCGACTGCCTTGAGTTTCTCCTTCACGCTCGACATGTTCGCTCTCCTTTTTTCCATCCCGACCGACCAACTGGCCAACCAACATCTCTTCTTCGGACACCCCGCGGTTTGGTTTCCAACCATCTCCGATCGAGCGGGTCCCCCGCCCCCCGGACCATGGTCCAGAGCCCTCGGCCCCGACACCGGGGTGTTTCAACCGTCGACCGGGCGGTCGAGGGCCCGATACTGAAGCGCCTCTCCGAGGTGGCCGGACGCCACGGTCTCGCTGCCCGCCAGGTCCGCGATGGTTCGAGCCACCCGACGCACCCGAACGATGGCGCGGGCGGACAGACCGAACCGCGACACCGCCTTCTCGAGCAGCCGATGTCCCGCCTGGTCCAGCGCCGCCACCCGATCGAGCTCGGTGCCGGACAGCCGGGCGTTGAGAACCATCGGGCCGTCGCCCGCACGCCGCCGCTGGCGCTCGCGCGCCTCCACCACCCGCGCTCGAATGTCGCTGCTCGCCTCGCCGGGAGCCTTCTCGGACAGCGCGCGGTACGACACCGCCGGAACCTCCACGTGCATGTCGATCCGATCGAGCAGCGGCCCGGACAGCCGGGCCCGGTAGGCGGCGATCCCGGCCCGCGAGCAGGTGCAGGTGCGCAGCCCGCTGCCGAGGTGCCCACAGGGACAGGGATTGAGCGCGGCGATCAGCATGAAGTCGGCCGGGTACTCGATGCTCCGCCGGGCCCGAACCACGCTGACCACCCGGTCCTCGATCGGCTGGCGCAGGGCCTCGAGGGCGGGGCGCTGAAACTCGAGGAGCTCGTCGAGGAACAGGACCCCATGGTGGGCGAGGCTGACCTCGCCCGGCCGACAAGCCGGTCCCCCGCCCACCAGTCCGGCCACGCTGACCGTGTGGTGCGGTGCCCGGAAGGGACGCTCCCGCAGCAAGGAGCGACCGCCGAGCAAACCCGCCACCGAGTACACCATGGTCGTCCCGAGGCCTTCCTCGAGACCGAGCGGAGGCAGGAGACCAGGCATCCTCTGCGCCAGCATGGTCTTACCCGAGCCGGGTGGTCCCACGAAGAGCAGATTGTGTCCCCCGGCCGCCGCCAGCTCGAGCGCCCGCCGGGCCACCTCCTGCCCCCGCACGTCGACCATGTCGGGGGCCGCGGGGGAGCTGGAGATCCTGGCTCGCCCCCAGGGAAGACATTCCTTCGATCGGACATCGCCAATGTCGCCTATCTGGTCGACTTGGCCCGCAGACCTCGGCACGCCATCCCGAAGGGCGTCCAGCAGATCGGGGATCCCCGAGACAGGAAACACGGCGCATCCATCGGAGATCACCCGGGCCTCCGGCGCGTTGTCGCGCGGGACGAACAGGCGCTTCGCGCGTCCGCGGCGGCGCGCCCAGTCCGCGATCGGGAGCACGCCTCGCACCGGTCGCGCGCTGCCGTCGAGCGCGAGCTCGCCCACGAAGATCGCGTCGTCGATGGTCCCGGGAGCCACCACACCGGCGGCGCACAACATCCCGACCGCGATCGGCAGATCGAAGGCCGCGCCGTCCTTCCGCAGATCGGCCGGCGCGAGGTTGACCGTGATCCTGCGGGAAGGGAGCTTGAAGCCGCAGTTCTCGAGCGCGCCGCGGATGCGCAGCCGCCCTTCCTTCACGCCGGCGTCCGGCAGGCCGACGATGTGGCAGCCGGGCAGCCCGACCGCGAAATCCACCTCCACGTCGATGGGTGCAGCCTGGATCCCCACCACGGTCGCAGACGAAACCTTCGCGAGCATGAGGCGAGACACAGCGAGCGCCGTGCCAGCGCCGCGAGTCCAGCGAGGACCGCAGGCGCGGGCCAAGCGTGCCAGAGCCTCCGGCCGCGCCGCCCCCACCGGTCGCTCCGGGCGACCGAGATTCGACCGCCCCGGCCGCTCTCCGGTCAGTCGCCCGAGATCCGGACGAGGGCCGGTCGCCCCGCGTCCGCCGTCGACCTCAAGAGGGGCTCGCCACGCAGCTTCCCTGCTGACAGCGCGCATGCTGGCCCGAGCAAGGGTCCTGGAAGCACCTCGACCCCTGACCCTGACCTTGACCCGGCCCCCTCCCCTGACCCTGACCCTGACCC